>JAATFD010000014.1 GCA_015655375.1 Actinomycetales bacterium | reverse complement strand
TGCACAGAGCTGCAACGTGTTCTGGCAGGTCACTAGTTCCGCCACGCTGGGCACGGACACCAGCTTCGTCGGAACCATCATGGCGTTGACCTCGATCACCGCCAACACCGGTACCACTGTCGAGGGCCGAGCGCTCGCACGCAACGGTTCAGTCAGTCTCGACACAAACACGTTCTCCGACGTGAAATGCGACACGACAACACCCGCGAGCCCGACGCCCACCACATCGGCGAGCCCGACTCCGACGACTTCGGTGAGCCCAACGCCCACAACTTCGACCGACGTCACTCCCACTCCGTCCGATACGTCGCCCACGCAGAGCAGCCCCGCAACGCCGACAGCGTCGCGGAGTCGTGCAACCGTTCCAGCCAATGGTGGCGGCACGCCGTCGGGCGGATCCCTTGCCGATACTGGTGCGAGCCCAACCGGACCATTGCTTGCCGTTGCCGCTGCTTCGATCCTTGTCGGAATCATTCTGTTCGTCAGCGGAAGGCGACACTCACGTCGTTCGGGGGTCTGACCTCGACTTCTGAGGCGGGGCCACCGATCGCCGGGGCCCATTGTTGTTGTGGGGATCACGACCTCTGGGCCGGTGCCTGACTCTCGGCACTTCGTTGCTGCCTCTTCGACCTTCAGTTACAACCTGGGAGTCATCGATCAGATTGTCGACGGGGTCGTGGTCATAGCTGACGGAGGCCTCGTCACCGCTGAACCAGAGTCTCCCATCCAATTCACAGTCGAGGTGCTTCGGCCCGGGCTAGCGGCTCGCGCCGGAGCCGGGAAAGCGACTCTGTGCTGGGATTTCGGAATCAGTGTGTAGGAGTCTTCGATTTCCCCGTCAATATGAGAGCCTCCTGTGCACTACGACGGCCGGCGGACCAGTAGCTGCCCGCCACGATGCCCGCGCACACGACCACGCCGATGATATTGGCCCAACTATCGAAGCCCGAACCCACGACGGCCAGTGGATCGCTCTTTCCTGTGGCGGCAACGATTCCGGCCAGAAGCACGCCGAACAGGCTCTCTCCGACGATCAATCCGGTGGCCAATAGGATCCCGGCGCGTTTGACGTGTCCGACGTCGCCACTGCGATGCTCGGCCCAGCGGTCATAGAACCATCCGATCACCGCGCCGATGGGGATCATGACGGTCAGAGTGATCGACAGGTACATCCCCATGCCGACGGCCAGGGGCGGCAGATGCCAAGACGAGGTCGCTTGGCCCAATATCTCGTCCACGAAGATCACGCCGATGATCAGGGCAGCCTGCTGCTTCCACGGGGTGGCGCCGACCAACTGGCCGGTCTTGAGGTCCTGCAGATTGTCGTTCGAGATGGTCCCCACGGAGAAGACGACTGCCGCGGTGAACAGCGTGTACGCAATCAGCGCCGCACCGTGGTTCGCGTCGGTCTGGCCGTAGGTCGCGCGCAGCAGGACCGCTGCGGCGATGGCCACGAGGATGCCAACGCCGGAGATCGGGCTGTTCGAGGCTCCGATCAGTCCCGCCATGTCGCCGCAGACGGAGGCAACGATCAGCCCGATGACCAGGATGAAGATCAGGCTGGCGGTGATGATCCCGCCCGCGCTGCCGTCCAGGATCGTGCCGCGGATGAATCCATACAGCAGCATTCCGATCGGGATCAGCGAGGCGAGGACGACGATACCGACGACGGTGATCGGGATGTCCCGCTCGGTGACGTCGACCTCGGCACCGCTGCGACGACGACGGGCGGAGACGGCGGCCTGCTTGATGCCCCCGAAGATGGGGCCGATGATCTTCAATAGGGTCCAGATCGCGGCCACGGCGATCGCGCCGGCGCCGACGAAGCGCACGTCGGTGGAGAAGACGCTGGACACGAAGTCGGCCAGCGGGGCCGCCGCGCCTCGGGAGAAGACTGGCAGCAGTACGCCGAAGGAGATGGCAACGCCGACGATCATCGCGAAGCCGACGCTCAGGCCGACCAGGTGCCCGACACCGACCAGGGCCAGTGAGAGGCTGGTGCCGATCATCGTTCCGCCGGTTCCCATCCGGATCACGGTGGAGACCTCCGTGCTCGCCATCTTGAGGGCGCCGAGCAAGGAGAACCCAGCAGCGCCGGTGGCCCCGGTGAGGATCGCCCGTAGACCACTGCGCTGGGCTTCCGCGCCCCGGGAGGTGTCGCCCACCTTGAGCACTTCGGCGGCCGCGACTCCCTCGGGATAGGGCAGGTCGGAGCCCGTGACCAGTGCGCGGCGCAGGGGGATCGAGTACATGACCCCAAGGGTTCCGCCGATCGCGCAGATCGCTGCCGTCTCCCAATAGGGGAAGCCGCTCCACCAGCCGATCATGACCAGGCCGGGCAGGACGAAGATGATCGCGGACAGCGTCCCGGCCGCCGAGGCGATCGTCTGGACGATGTTGTTCTCGATGACGGTGTGGGTGCGGAACTTGCGCAGGACGGCCATCGAGATGACCGCCGCCGGGATCGAGGTCGCGAAGGTCAGGCCGACTTTCAGACCCAAGTAGACGTTAGCGGCGGTGAAGACCAGGGTGATGATTCCACCCACGACCACCGCGCGGATCGTCAGCTCACGGATCCCTCCGGAGGGGCGCTCGACGGTGGTGGACATGGTGCCTCCTTGGACGTGTTGGCCGCTGGCGCGACCTGTCCGCTCTAGGCGATGGCGTTTTCTGGTCCCGAGGACCTGTTTC
The DNA here is from genome assembly GCA_015655375.1 of Actinomycetales bacterium. Classification (GTDB taxonomy): domain Bacteria; phylum Actinomycetota; class Actinomycetes; order Actinomycetales; family Actinomycetaceae; genus Pauljensenia. The sequence goes on along the minus strand of JAATFD010000014.1, from coordinate 62,050 downwards.
GGTCCAGGTTCGTCCGCTGCGCTTTTTTCGTGGTGAACCAGCAGATTGCTGCCGGTTTGTCAGGGGTGGTCGTAGGTCCTAGATTTCCACACGAAGTCAGGGACGTTCGACCCAGGCGAGTGCTAGATTCACTGTGACGGTGAAACGTCGGATCGGCAGCTTGTCGGAGGGTGTTCTGTCCATGGGGGACACGGGATCTTCCGAGACGCCTCCGGTTCTTCCATATGGATCACGTGACAACGACCGTCACTGGGCAGCGTTGTCACAACAAGGGTTCGCATAGTCGTGGACCACCGAAGTGCCCAGTGGTGGAGGACTCATGAGCATCCCGATTGATCTTCAGTCGACCTACCAGCTGTACATCGGAGGACAATGGCGAGACGCCTCCGACGGCGGCACATTGACAACCTACAATCCCGCCACAGGTGACAAGCTCGCTGACATCGCCCAGGCGACCCAGGAGGACGTCGAGGCAGCCGTGGCGGCGGGTCGTGCGGCCTTCCCGACCTGGAGCAAGACCACGGCTCAGGAGCGTTCCCAGATCCTGCTCGACATCGCCGACATTCTCGAGGAGAACCAGGAACTCCTGGCCACGGTCGAGACCCTCGACAATGGCAAGCCGATTCGCGAGACCTCGACGGTCGACATCCCGGCCTCCATCGATCACTTCCGCTACTTTGCCGGCGTCCTGCGTGCCGATGAGGGAACGGCGACGATGGTGGACGGAAGCATGTTGAGCGTCGTGCTGCACGAGCCGCTCGGCGTCGTCGGACAGATCGTGCCCTGGAACTTCCCGTTCCTCATGGGAGCGTGGAAGCTCGCCCCGGCCATCGCTGCTGGCGACTGCATCGTCTTCAAGCCGTCGAGCACGACCTCGCTGTCCATCCTCGAGTTTGCGCGTCTAGTCGGGGACAAGCTTCCGGCCGGCGTCCTCAACGTCATCACCGGATCGGGCAGCAAGTCGGGCGAGTACCTGAAGAACGCCGATGTCGACAAGTTGGCGTTCACCGGATCGACCGAGGTCGGACGCGACATCGCGCTCGCCGCGGCCAAGAAGATCATCCCCGCCACTCTGGAACTCGGCGGCAAGTCAGCCAACGCATTCTTCGACGACTGCGACCGGGATCTGGCGATCGAGGGCGTCCAGCTTGGCATCCTGTTCAACCAGGGGCAGGTTTGCTGTGCGGGTTCGCGCATCTTCGTCCAGGACACCTTCTACGACGAGTTCATGGAACTGGTCACGAAGGCATTCACGAAGGTCAAGGTCGGAGACCCGCTCGATCCGACCACCCAGATGGGTGCCCAGATCAACGAGGGCCAGCTCAAGAAGATCCTCAGCTACGTCGAAATCGGCGAGAGCGAAGGCGCGAAGATTGCGGTCGGCGGGCACCGGGCCACCGAGGGCGACCTCGGCAAGGGCGCGTTCCTCGAGCCGACGCTGCTGGTCGACGTCGACAACAAGATGCGTGTCGCCCAGGAGGAGATCTTCGGACCCGTCGGCGTCGTCATCAAGTTCCACGACGAAGCGGACCTCATCGAGAAGGCGAACGACTCCGTGTATGGCCTCGGAGGTGGTGTTTTCACCCAGGATCTCGGACGCGCTCTGCGCGTGGCCAATGGAATTCACACGGGCCGCGTGTGGGTCAACACCTACAACCAGATTCCTGCGGGTGCGCCCTTCGGCGGCTACAAGGAGTCCGGCATCGGACGTGAGACCTACAAGTCGATCCTCAACGCCTACCAGCAGGTGAAGAACATCATGATCAACCTGGGCACCGAGCCCGCGGGCCTCTACCCGCAGGACTGACGCCCGAGCGAGTGAACGAGGGCCGCTCGAGGGAGACCTCGGGCGGCCCCTTTTCCGTGTGCTGGGCGAACGCGCAGGAACGGCCGACGCCCGATATGTGATCATGGACGAGTGAGCGACGGCATGCGATACCTCTCGACGCGGGGAACGATGGCTCCCACGTCCTTTTCCGACATCCTGCTCGACGGATTGGCGCCCGATGGCGGCCTCGTCGTCCCTGCTGAGATCCCGACTGTTTCCCCAGACGAGCGGGAATCATGGCGAGGGCTGACCTATCCGGAGCTGGCCGCGCGGATCATCGGCCTGTACGCCACCGACATCCCGACGGACGACCTCGAGGAGATGACGCGGAACGCCTATTCTCCGTTGCGCTTCTCGGCCCCTGAGGTCGTGCCCGTGACTCCGATCGACGAGCAGATGAGTCTGGTCGGTCTCTCGGAGGGCCCGACGATGGCGTTCAAGGATCTGGCGATGCAGTTCCTCGGCCAGGCGATTCCCTATGTGCTCACCCGGACCGGGAGAGTGCTCAACATCCTGGGTGCGACCTCGGGCGACACGGGTTCTGCTGCAGAGCAGGCCTTCGGGGGCGCGGACACGATCAACGTCTTCATGCTCTCCCCACACGGGCGTATGAGCGATGTCCAACGGGCGCAGATGTATTCGCTGACGGACCCCAACATCCACAACCTGGCGATCGACGGAGTTTTCGACGACTGCCAGGATCTGGTCAAAGCGATCACTGGCGATGCGCAGTTCAAGGCGGACTACAGCATCGGCGCTGTCAACTCGATCAACTTCGGGCGGATCTGTGCCCAGATCGTCTACTACTTCTGGGCCTGGCTGCGCGCCACTGACGATGTCGAGGACCGGGAACGCTCCGGTTCGGCAGTGTCCGTCGCGGTCCCGTCGGGGAACTTCGGCAACATCTACGCCGGACACCTCGCCCGACGCATGGGTCTGCCAATCCGCCGCCTGATCCTGGCAGCCAACGAGAACAACGTCCTCGACGAGTTCTTCACCACCGGCATCTACGAGCCGCGCACCCGCGAGCAGACTCTGGCGACCTCGAGTCCGTCAATGGACATCTCGAAAGCGTCGAACCTCGAGCGCTTCATCTGGGAGTTCGTGGGGCCGACTGAGTTTCCCGACCGTTGGGCCGCTCTGGTGCGTTCCGGTCGCCTCGATCTCAGCGACCAGCTTCCGCGCCTGAGGGACGAATTCGGCTTCGTCTCTGGGACGAGCACTCACCAGGACCGATTGGCCTCCATCCGGACCGTGCATGCGGAGTCCGGCATGGTCATCGACCCGCACACGGCCGACGCGGTCACGGTCGCTTCGCGGGTGTCGGAGCCCGGCGTCGTGACACTGGTGTTAGAGACGGCCAAGGCCGAGAAATTTCGCCGGACCGTCGTCGAGGCTCTGGGCGTCGAGGCTCCCGCGCAGTCCGAACGGATTGCCGCATTGCTGGCTCTGCCTCAACGCGTCGTCGAGTTGCCCGACGACGCGGAGTCGGTGCGCGAACAGATTCGCACGGGGGCGCTGCAGCGCCGGAACACGACAGGGTTCACTGACTGACTCAGCGATTCACGCTTCCCAATCGCCGAGAGCTCCCTCGAGGGCACCGAGTGCCGCGTCAATCAGCAGCCAGCGCTCGTCCTCGGGACAGCCGCGTTCGACCCAGCGCAGGCACGCGGTGTCGAGAAACCCGAAATATCCCCAGAGGGCATAGTCGTGTCGAGCCCGGGTGCTGGGGGAGAGCAGATCCCGCAGACGTTCGACGTAATCGGCGCGTGCCTGGGTGCGCAGGGTCGCGGCCGCGGAGGGCTCGGTCCCGGGTGAACGCAGCGGCATGGCCCAAGCCTCGGGGTGGATGACAATGTGATCGAGGTAGACAGCGCTCGTCTGGCGCAGTCGGTCGCGGACGGACACACTGGTGGCCAGGGCGTCGAGCGTGGCGGATTGTCGGGCGACCAGGTCGTCGATCGCCACGCGGATAACCTGGGTGTAGAGATCCTCCTTGCCGGCGAAATAGCGATAGAGCAGGGCGTCGGATGCTCCGGCGCGAGAGGCGATCGAGGAGACGGTGACGTCGGGATAGGGCTGTTCGGCGAACGCTGTGACAGCTGCATCGAAGATCGCCTGTCGGCGTGCGTCAGGATCCAGGCGCTGACGCGGCTGGCGATCGGTGCGGGCCATGTTGCTCACTCTAGCGGGGCTGGGCTAACATGTCCGAAGTTAGTGAATGAAATTCAGTAGGAGGCGTCCGATGGGATGGGCCGAGCACGCGATCTGGTGGCACGTCTATCCTCTCGGCTTCTGTGGCGCCCCGATCCGTGAACGTGATCCAGCCCCCGGACACCGCATGCGGCGCCTGCTGAACTGGTTGGACCATGCCGTTGAACTCGGGACGTCGGGGCTTCTGCTCGGCCCGGTCTTCGACTCGCAGACCCACGGCTACGACAGCCTCGATCAATTTCGCATCGATCCGCGCCTGGGCGATGAACGGGACTTTGACGACCTGGTCGTCGCGTGCAAACAGCGTGGTCTGCGCGTGCTCCTTGACGGTGTGTTCAGCCACGTGGGGGATCAGCACCCGCTCGTGCGCCGGGCGCTCTTGGAGGGGCCGGACTCCGAGGCCGCTGCCCTGTTCGACGTCGACTGGGACTCCCCGGCAGGCCCTGCTCCGCGGGTGTTCGAAGGCCATGGATCGTTGGTCCGTTTCAACCATTCGACGCCACAGACTGCCGACTATGTGGCGGGGGTCATGACCCACTGGCTGGAGCGCGGGATCGATGGCTGGAGGCTCGATGCCGCCTACTCGGTCGCCCCGTCCTTCTGGGCACGCGTGCTTCCTGCAGTTCGCGCCCAGCACCCTGACGCCTGGTTCCTCGGCGAGGTCATCCACGGTGACTACCCCGCGTTCGTGGCGGATTCCGGCGTCGACTCGGTGACCCAGTACGAACTGTGGAAGGCGATCTGGTCGAGCCTGTCTGAGCGGAACCTGTTCGAACTGGACTGGACACTGCGCCGACACAACGAATTCCTCGCGCATTTCATCCCGAACACCTTCATCGGCAATCACGACGTGACCCGCATCGCCAGCACACTTGGTCCCACCGGCGCCGTCGCCGCGTTGGCGATCCTCATGACGGTTGGAGGGACCCCCTCGATCTACTCGGGGGACGAACAAGGCTTCACGGGCGTCAAGGAGGAGCGCCTGGGCGGGGACGACACGATCCGGCCCGCGTTCCCGGACACTCCGGCCGAGCTGCCACCCACGGGGGAGAGCATCTTCCGGGACCACCAGTATCTGCTCGGGCTGCGCCGACGCCATCCGTGGCTCGTCACTGCGACGACGCAGGCTGTTCACCTCGAGAACACCCGGTACGTGTACCGTGCGACCTCGTTGGACGGGCGGGAGTACCTCGATGTCACGATCGATCTCGAGGGTGAACCAGCGGTGACGATCCGGAGCGCTGACGGGGACGTTCTCTGGCCGCACTAGGCTGGTCCGGTGACGACCACCTCCACAGAAGCCTCGTAGCTGCGTTCGGTAGCGGCCTTCAGAAACCCGCCCCTGGATCTTCTTCCCGGTCGCTATGCGCCTTTCGTCGTGGCGGCACTCTCACTCGTGTTCACTTCCGAGCGCCCGGCGGTTGCCGTGGCCGATGCCCATGTCGAGATCGGAGAGATCGTCGATCAGCCGCGCGGGGCCGGGTACCGCGAGGACGAGGGCCGCGGATCCGACGCTCGGCCCTGCACTTCGCCGACCTCGTGGACGTGCGCAACTACGTCCGGGTCAGCGCCGAGCGGATCGACGCGGACACGAAAGAGCACGTGGCCCTCTCCGACCACATCGGGGAGAAGTCCGGTGGCGAGTTCCAGGAGGTCGTTGCTTTCACCGTCGGTGATGCCGTCCGTTACCAGTTCGGCGATGCAGGGGCCGAGCGTCCGCGGTACGCGCCGGTGTTCCTGGACAAGGCGCTGATCAAGGCGGACGCCCACTTCACGCGGCGCGCGATTGGTGCATGGCAAGGGCTGGGTTTCCAGCTGATCATCGGGGCGCCCAACGATAAGTACAGCGCGATCGAACCGCTGGTCGACGTCGAGTACGACATCCTCAAGGACACCCATGGCCGGTCCTGGGCCAAGCTGAAGGTCGGATTGCCTAAGGGCGACGGGACGCTGGAGGCACACGCGTGAGCCCCGACGTGCCCAGTCCGGCCGACGGCGCGGCCTATGAGCGCTATCGGGAGTTGGGCGTCAGCCGCGACGTGAACGGCGACGAGCTGAAGCCGTCCTCTCTGCGGCTGCCGCACCTGAGCGAGTCCGAGGGGGATGGCTGTGAGCTGGTGGCGACTGCCGGTGACGTCGTCGTGCGCCGCGTCGAGCAGGAGAGGATTGCGATGGAGGACGCGGCCCGGGCAGTGATGCGGGTGGCCAACCGCTTTCCTCGATCCTGACGCAGGCTCGCGCTAGACGGACGATGACTCCTAGCAAGTCGACGACTTACGCTGGCCCCATGTTCACCGACCCGTTCCGGGATCTTGCCGAGCAGAAGATCCGCGAGGCAATCGCTCGTGGTGAGTTCGATAACCTCCCGGGCGCAGGCAAGCCCATCGACACGGAGGTATCGACCGACCCCGACTGGTGGATCAAGTGGAAGTTGATGGAGGAGGACTCCGACTTGTCCGCATTGGTGCCCACGCGTCTGCAGCTGCGCCGCGAACGGGAGAAGCTGATGGAGTCGATCGCGGAAATGCCCTCGGAGCAAACGGTGCGCGAGGCCGTCAAACAGTTCAATTCCGTGATCCGCGAGGAGCTCGTGCGACCGATCCCGCGCGGGATGCCGGTCATCGTCGTGACGACGATCGATGAGGACGAGGCTGTGGCCAGATGGCAGGTTGAAACCCGGTAGCAACGGTCGGCTGCCCCGGGATGTATCTCGAGCCAGAACTCCTGTGTAGGGAGATCGATCACTTCCTGCCGGTCGGCGACGATCCTCAATGCGGCACTCGCTCCCGCGTCCTGGGTGAGTGGCAGGTGGGGACCATCGTTGCCAGGGCAACATCGTCGCTTGGTTGATCGTTGCCCGCTTGTGGCCGTCACATGTTCAGGGTGGTCGGCTCGGCAATACACACATCATTCGTTGACTTTCCTGGACACACTGCCTACCCTCGCTTAGGCTAACCTTACCTGTGGAGATCGGCACTCACCTGGAGACGAAGCCTCATGAGCAACATTTCGGTCACTCACGCCGATTCCGGCCTCGTACTCACGAGCGTCAAGCGCACTCAACGCGTCACTCCCCACATGATCCGGGTGACCTTCTCCGGTGGCGACCTGGATCGGTTCGCCTACAAGGGCTTTGATCAGTGGTTTCGCTTGGCCATTCCCGTGCACGACGGCGACCGCTTCGACAATCTTCCGTCCCGGTTCGGCTTCGGCGGATTGCTGAAGTTCTTGACCCTTCCCAAGGGAACGCGGCCCATGATTCGCAACTACACGATCCGCCAATTCGACGACGAGTCGGGCGAGCTGGATGTCGACTTCGTCGTTCACGGCACCACTGGTGTCGCCGGCACGTGGGCGGCCTCGGTCGAACCGGGTGGCCCGGTCGCTTTCATCGATCAGGGATGCGGCTGGGCGCCCGTTCCAGCAAAGCGCACGCTCATCGTCGCGGATGAGAGCGGTCTGCCAGCGGCGTTGGGTGTTCTGCGCGACATGCCCCGCGATGCTGTTGGCGACGCGATCATCGAGCTCTTCGATGAGCGGGACAAACAGGACGTCGAGGCGCCGGAGGAAATGAACGTGCACTGGGCGATCCGTGATCCGGAGGCGACACCCGGCACCGTCGCACTTCCTGCGCTCCGCGAGTTGCCGCTTTCCGACAGCTTGTATGCCTTCACGGTCGGCGAATCGGCGCTCGCCACGGGTGCTCGCCGGTACTTGGTCGGTGAGCGTGGCATCCCCAAATCGAATGTGACTTTCTGCGGCTACTGGAGAATCGGCAAAGCCTCGCCCAGCTGATGCGTGCCGGGGCCGATCATCACCACCAGATCGGCGAGCTCGGCGGACACGTTCACAGGGCGCTTCCCAGCCCTCGGCTTGGCTAGAGAAGGTCTCGCCGCGCCAACCTCAGCTGGTGCAAACTCCGGGACTATTGAGAGTGCGCAGGTTGTCAATACGACATGAAATCTCTGACGCCACCACCGAGGGTCAGCGGCGGGGAGCGGGGTGCAAGCAGACACGGATGGGCGGTCAACTTCCTCTCCTGTAGCGGGAAGGGGTGACGTCGTGGCGACGCAGGAAGCCGATGGTCGCCACTCTCGGGACGTTCCACTCGAGCCAGGGTGCGCCACGGTTTCGGAGGCTGGCAGCGTCGTCGTCCCAGATGACGACGTGCCCGTGCGTGAATGGCGCCCGGGCGACGGGCGAAGGCTGCGAGGGAGTCGTAGCAGAGGGCGGTCTCTTCCTCTCCAGCGGTGTCGTGTGTGCCTGAGAACTCGTAGAGCACGCGAGGATCCGTAGTGTTCTGCTCGCAGATTGGGAGAAGGACGGCGATCGCTGGCGCCATGTTCGTTTGATCCCTCTCGGCGAAGACACGATCCATATGATCCGGACAAAGGCTACGGGCACGAGACTGCTTTGTCCTCTGCCTGATCCAGGCGACGCGCGTGCTCCGATCACGGATACCGTGGCGGCATGGCTGACACCACCAACGCTGTCAATGAAGAGGCGATTTACACCCACGGTCACGATCCATCGGTCCTCGCCTCGCACGCCAGACGAACCGCTCGCGACTCCGCCGCCTACCTGCTTGCCGAACTCCGGCCGGGAATGAATCTGCTCGACGTCGGATTCGGACCAGGAACGATCACGCTCGACCTCGCCGAAGCCGTCGCTCCAGGGGAGGTGATCGGGATCGAGAATGCGGATGCGCCTTTCGAGGTGGCGCGCGCATTCGCGGGGGAGCGCGGGGACATTCGGACTGTGTTTGAGCATGGTGACGTCATGGACCTCCATTTTGCGGACAACACGTTCGATGTCGTGCACGCCCATCAGGTCCTTCAGCACCTCTCCGATCCTGTCGGTGCTCTGCGTGAAATGTCCAGAGTGTGCAAGCCCGGCGGGATCGTGGCGGTTCGCGACGCCGACTACGCGGCAATGGCCTGGTATCCCGACAGTGAGGGGATGGAAGGATGGCGCCAGACCTACCGTCTGATTGCCCACAACAATGGGGCCGAGCCCGATGCTGGGCGCCATCTGCGCCGATGGGTGAGGCTCGCGGGATTCACGGACGTTCGACTCAGCACCTCGAACTGGGTCTACGCGACCGACGAGAGCTGTCGGTGGTGGGGGAACAGCCAGGCCGAGCGCATTCTTGGGGATGCCTTCATCCGACAGGCGGACGCGTGCGGAATCTCGCGGCTCGAGGTTGAGTCCTTCGCCGAAGGGTGGCGCGAATGGGGTCAGAGCTCCGACGCATGGTTCCTGCTGCCCAATACGGAGATTCTTGCCAGGAAGGGTCTGGGCGAAGCGGACGTCGAGAGGACCGGGTTCTGAACTCGCGAGAGACATTCTCTCAAGAGACGGAATTATTGGGTGGATTTGCCAGATTCTGTTGACCGCGAATCAATCGAATGAAAAAGCAAGGAACGAGTACCAATGTTCATCTCCACTCGATCGAATCGAAGGGGCGACAATGGCGATTTCTGATGCCCTTGACAAGCTTGAGGCCCAGACCAAGCAACTCTAGGAATTGGTCAAGGCGGCTCAGACCAAGGAGACCGACAAGATGCAAGATCATGGAGCGCGCCGCCACGATCCACGGCCAGATCGGCGACACGAACGCCAGGATCGCCGCCGTGGATGCTGATGACGCAGAGGCTGCAGCAGCAGAGTCCTGGCACACCGCGCTGCTATGAGCAGTGATAGGGGAGCACCCCGTTGACAATCCGGCCGCCACGTCGGGGCTCCCCTTCACCTGCATCTTGAAGGAGTACTCCGGAGGGGAAGCTTGTTGTCCCAGCTGGGCCGGAGTCGATCTGGACTGATTCGTCAAGGGAAATGTTCAATCACGCCGGACGTGGAATCAGCCAGCGTTATCGTGAAGCACCGCAACCGTATTCGCAAGGTCGTCAAGGTCTTCGCCAAGTACGGGATCGACGAGGTCGCTGATCACGCGGAGGACGGCGTTCTCGGATTCTCGCTTGTTGATGATCTGGTCGCGGCGCGCGTTTACCCGACAATCGCCACGATGGGCCCGCGCGTTCGGCCGTGCGCTGCGCTGGCTGAGCCCCGGACAGTATGGATCAAGCCCGGCCGGACTCTGAGCACCCGTCCCGACATCGTTGACCCGTCTCTTGCCGATGCACTGACGCAGCTGCAGTCTGCCGCTCCTCGCACGCGACCAGTGACGGCCTCGGCTTCGGCCGCGAGGGGGCTCGCTACCGTCTGGTGGAGATCGTCGAGGACTTCTCCGCGATGCCGACTGAGGTTCTGGACCTCCGCAACGAGGCCGAGAACCTCCAGGAGTTCTTCCCGGACTTCGCCGACGACCTCGAGCTGAGCATTGCCAACCCTCCCCGGAGCTGTCCAGTGAGTCCGTTCTGACGATGAGCCGAGAGGTCGGCCGCTCGACGAGCTGCTGAACAAGGCGGGCGACATCTGCCTCAAGGTGATCTTCCACGACGGGCTCTTCCCTGCGGGTTCCCATCTGGGCACCTTCTTGGTCACCCGGGACCACAGGCTGGTGATCCTGGACTCCGGTGACACCGGTCGTGTGACGTCGGCTCGACTTGACCAGCTGGCGCGCATGGCGCTGCTGGCCATCGGTGTGCTCATGTGGGACCGCGGATGCGGGAGCACCGAACCACGCACGAGTCGGTTTGCCTCGATCTCGGCGCAGATCGAACGACGGTCGTGAGCCCGTGACGGTGCTTCGTCTTCCACTGTGGGGACACCTCCCTCTACGATCATGTCCCGTGGACTCACCCGATGCTCGTTCCAGCGACGCTCAGTACATCGAGGTCTGGAATGATTTGATCTCGACACGTGACTTGATTGGATCCCTGTTGATCTGCGCGGGGACGACAGCACTCGGTCTTCTGGCCGCGCATTTGCTGTCCTCGAGTGCTTTCTTCTGGGGGCTCGGCGGGTCCGTCCTGGGCTTCGTCATCAGCGTGTTCGCCTTCACCCCGAAACGCGACGTGCGTCTGATCAAGTCCGACGAGGTCGGCCACGACTGATGGATCCCACTGTGCTCGTCCAGATGCTCATCGCTGCCATCGGCGCGATCATCCTGTACACCTTCCTCGGTTTCGTTCCCGGAACCGACGAGACCTCGGTGCTCGTCCCGGTCACGCTCGCCCTCGTCCTCGCGGGTCTTCAGCCGATCGTCATCCTGACGTTCTTCATCGCGGCAATCGTCACCCTGAACCTCACCAACGCAGTCCCCACGGCCTTGGTCGGATTGCCGGGCGGGGTGATGTCCACGCCAATGATGGAACACTCCCTGTTGCTCAAACGGGAGGGCCGGGCCGCGGAGACGATCAAGAAGATGGCGGCCGGCAGCGCGGTGGGAACCGTCATCGCGATTCCCATCAGCCTGGCGATTGCGAGCCTGATCGTCCCCTACGCCCAGACCCTGCGCAGCTACAGCTCCCTGTTGTTGGCCATCGGAGCGGTCGTGCTCGCTCTGCTCGGCAAGAACCGGGTCCTCTCACTGGTGGCGATCCTGCCGATGTCACTGCTGTTCCAAGGAATGCTGGCGCTCTATCGCCAGCAGGGCGTCATCCCCGAGGACGGGACGGTTTCCGTGTCGTTCTTCCTCGGCATCACGATCGGTCCGTTGCTGGTGTCGTTGCTCGGCCTGCTCAACACGAAACAGCGCGCCGCCATGGAACGTCACCATCCCACCCTCGTCGAGGTATCCCGTCACGACACGTCCGGGCAGTCACTGCGTCCCACCCGGATCCTCACGCGTGACGAGCTGCGGCGCACAAGCCTCGCGTCGCTGATCACCACGCCGCTGTTCTTCCTGTCACCGGTTGGACTGACGTTCCTCCTCGGCGAGGCGATGGCCGGCAGCTCGAAAGACCCGGTGCGTCACGCCAATCGGGCGGTGACCTCAATGAATGGGATCGCGCACGCGAGCTACCTGTCGGGCACGATCATTCCATTGGTCGCCATCGGCATTCCGCTCTCACCCGTGGCCATCGGCCCGGCCAGCGCGCTGTTCAACGCGCCACCGGTGTTCAGTCTCGATCACAACCTTCACCAGTTGCTGACGACCGGACAGTTCATCGCGGCGATCGTGCTGGGGGCCTCGATCGCACTGGTGTTGACCTACATCATCGCGGTGCGTTATTCCTACCAGATCACGTACTTCGTGATGAGCAAGATCCCGCATGAGGCAGTGCTCGGCCTGTTCATCGGGTTCATTGTGCTGCTCGCCTACCTCGACGCGGGTGTGATGAACATCTTCGGCGTTCTGCTCGTGGGGATCGCCTGCGGTACGCTGAACCGGCTTGGAGTGAGCTATGGCGTCCAATTCATGACGCTGTACGCCTCGCCCTGGATCGTGGCGAACCTGCTGTGAGCACCGGTTCGGGTACCGTTTCGGCAGAAATGCCGGGAAAGGGAAATCTCATCGTGCAGGTTCGCGCCCACGGTCGCACCGCCCGTCCCGCTGCCGCACTGTCATCACCCGTGGTGGTGCCCCATCGCGGCGTGGGGGAAACGGTGGCGAAGATCATTCTGTTCGGCGAGCATTCCGTCGTCTACGGCTATCCGGCGATCGCGATGCCCTTGCTCAATCTCCGAATGAGGGCGCGGGTCGAGCCCACGGGCGGGCCGAGCACCCTGAGATGCCTCGACTGGTCGGGACGCCTGGAGGAGACACCGGAACGCTTCGCCAGCACGGTCCGGGCGGTCCGAGCGGCCCTGGACTTTGTCGGCGACCCCGACGGACGGTTCCGGATCACGATCGAGGCGGACTTCCCGCCGGAGCGTGGTCTGGGTTCCTCGGCTGCGGCAGCGGGAGCCGTGATCCGCGCGATCCTTGATGCACATGACGTCAGCGCAAGCGACCAGGAACTTTTCGAGCTCACCCAGAACGCCGAGCGCGTCGCTCACGGCCGCCCGTCGGGGCTGGATGCGACGGCGACGGCCTCGAGTGTGCCCGTGTGGTTCCAAGCGGGGGAGACACACGCCGTGGAGATCAATCTGGCCGCATGGATCATCGTGGCGGATTCCGGCATCCACGGCTCCACGCGGGAGACTGTGGGTCACGTGCGTGCCGAGTATGAGCGCTCGCCGCGGACCATCGGTCGGCGGCTTGCCGCCCTCGGGAGAATTGCCGAGAGCTCGGCCGAGGACGTCCGTATCGGTGACGTCGAGGCACTCGGAGCCAAGATGAACGAGGCTCACGCCCACCTCGCCGAGCTCGGCGTCAGCAACGACCGCCTCGATGCATTGGTCGAGGCCGCCCGATCGGCCGGGGCCATCGGCGCGAAGCTTACAGGAGGGGGCCGCGGGGGCTGTGTCATCGCTCTGGCCGCCACCAGTGCCGATGCGGATCGGATCACTCGGGCATTCGGGCTTGCCGGCGCCCCGAACACCTGGGTCTATGCCCCGCATGCGTATGAGGTCGCTGCGTGAGCGAACCGCTTCCGGGCAGTGATGTGGTCGCTGCGACTGCGGTCGCCCACGTCAACATCGCACTCATCAAATACTGGGGCAAGGCAGAAGAGAACCTGATCCTGCCACGGACGTCGAGCTTGTCGCTGACGTTGGACGACCTCTACACGACGACCACCGTGGCCTTCACAGCCCCCGGCGGGACCGGGGCGTCGAAGGACACGGTCATGCTGGATGGTGCGGCGCTGTCCGGGAGTCCTCTGAACCGCATCCATGACTTCCTCGATCTCGTGCGTGGACGCGCCGCGCAGGCAGGAAGCCCGGTCGGATTCGCGAGGGTCGAGACCTTCAACACAGTCCCAACGGCTGCCGGGCTGGCCAGCTCGGCTTCTGGTTTTGCGGCTCTGGCCGGGGCGGCGTCGGCTGCTGCCGGGCTGGATCTCTCCCCGCGTGAGCTTTCCCGGCTCGCCCGTCGAGGTTCCGGATCGGCCTCGCGGTCCATTTTCGGCGGGCTTGCCGTATGGCACGCCGGCCACGACGACGAGTCCTCCTTCGCCGAACCGGTCCCAGGCGACCTCGACCTTGCGATCATCGTCCTCGTCATCGATGCCGGACCCAAGGCTGTCTCCAGCCGGGAGGCGATGCGGCGCACCGTTGCGACATCGCCCGACTACAACGCGTGGGTGGAACGCAGTGCGGATGACCTGCGTGAAGCTCTGTCCGCGATCGCGGCGGGCAACATCGCACGTCTGGGTGCGGTTTCCGAATCCAATGCATGGGGCATGCATGCCGCGATGCGGTCCGCCATGCCCCCAGTGAACTACCTGACCGCCAACAGCATCACGGCCGTTGACGCTGTCCGGGAAATTCGCGAGGCCGGTGCTCCCGCATGGGCGACGATGGACGCTGGCCCGAACGTGAAAGTGCTCACCTCCGCCACTGCGGCCGACGAGGTCGAGGCGAGCCTGCGAGGGCGTCTGACTGGCGTCATTCCGGGTCTGCGGACGATCGTGGCTCGGTCCGGCCCCGGTCTGGAGGTGCGGAGTGTCGCAGGAGCAATCGCTCCCATGACGCGATGATGGTCCCGATGAACACCACCACTTCCACGACGTCGGGCGAACGCGCGCCCGATCCTGTCTCCGTGCGTGCTCCCGGCAAGCTCTACATCGCCGGCGAGTACGCCGTTGTCGAGCCGGGCCACCCCGCTGTCCTGATCGCTGTCGATCGCTACGTGACGGTGAGCGTCTCCCCGGCGCTCGACACGGGGCACATCACCTCCGACCAATACGCGAATCTTTCGCTGGAGTGGCATCGTCGGGGCGACGATCTCGTCATCGAGCCGGACCAGACGCCCTATGACTTCGTCCTGGCCGCGATCCGCGTCGTCGAGGAGGCCGCGGTCGCGCTGGGCGCGCCACTGCGGATGTTCGACCTCGACATCACCAGCGAGCTCGATGACAAGGTCGGCCGCAAATTCGGTCTCGGTTCGTCCGCCGCGGTGACGGTGGCAACCGTGCGGGCCCTGATCGGGTACTACGGACTCGACCTGACCTCGATGGAGCAGCTGAAGATCGCATTGATCGCGACCATCGAGGTCCAGCGCTCCGGTTCGGGCGGCGACGTGGCCGCGAGCATGTTCGGAGGGTGGATTGCCTACACGGCCTTCGACCGGGAGTGGACTCGCGCCCAACGCCGGGAGCGCCCGATCGATGATCTGCTCTCCTGCGAGTGGCCCGGGTTGTCGGTACGTCTGATCACGCCCCCGGAGCGATTGCGTCTAGTGGTCGGGTGGACAGGCTCCCCGGCCTCGACCGCGCGGCTGGTCGGAGGGGTTCAGGCCCGCAAGGGGCAGTCCAGCGTCCATTACAACCGTTTCCTCACCCAGAGCGGGGAGTGCGTCAGTTCGTTGATCGAGGCTCTCGAGCACGATGACGCCGATGGCATCGATCGTGCGATCCGGCGCAATCGTGACCTCCTGCGTACCTTGGGGGAGCATTCGGGGATCACGATCGAGACCCCCAAGCTCAGCGCGCTCATCGAGATCGCGGAGGCCTCGGGCGGAGCTGCCAAGACTTCGGGAGCCGGTGGCGGGGACTGCGGCATCGTCCTCATCGATCGCGAGGCCGACATCGACGAGCTGAGTGCCGGGTGGGAGCGAGAGGGGATTCGCGCCCTTGATCTCCGCGTGCACCGGCCCGACACCACCATCGAGTGACGAGGGGAATCCGCTCATGACCAGCGCCCGCAAAGACGAGCACGTCCGGCTCGCCGAAGAACTCCGTGACGAGACTCGGCGCGGCGGCTATGACGACGTCGTTTTCCTTCACCGCTCATTCAGTGGGTTGGCTCTGAGTGACGTCGACATCTCGACGACGGTGACCGGAAGCGCGTGGGAGATGCCCTTCTACATCAACGCGATGACCGGTGGATCGGAGAAGACCGGGAAGATCAATGCGGGACTCTCTGCCGCAGCCGGTGAAGTGGGAGTCGCGATCGCGAGCGGATCCTTGAGCCCGGCGCTCAAGGACGAGGCCCTCATCCCGACGTTCCGCGTGATCCGCGACAGCGCGCCGGATGCTTTCGTCTTCGCCAACGTCAGCCCAGACGCCACCCTGGAACAGGCCAAGCGCGCCGTCGGGATCCTCCAGGCCGATGCGTTGCAGATCCACGTCAACCCGGCGCAGGAACTCGTCATGCCCGAGGGCGATCGCGACTTCACGGGGTGGCTCGATCGCATTGAGGAGATCGTGGCGGGCGTGGGTGTGCCCGTCATCGTCAAGGAGGT
The DNA here is from genome assembly GCA_015655375.1 of Actinomycetales bacterium. Taxonomy (GTDB): domain Bacteria; phylum Actinomycetota; class Actinomycetes; order Actinomycetales; family Actinomycetaceae; genus Pauljensenia. Next base: position 45,815 of record JAATFD010000014.1, on the reverse strand, counting down.
CGGTTTCGGCCTTGGTCGAGACTCGGTGCTGCAACTGGTCGAGCGCGGCGTGACGACCGTGGACGTCTCCGGGCGCGGCGGAACGAACTTCATCGCCATCGAGAACCGGCGTCGGTTGCGCAGCGAGTACGACTACCTGGCGGGATGGGGTCAGACGGCCGTGGAGTGCCTGTTGGACGGATGGCATCGTGATCCGGTCGCCCCGGTCGACGTCATCGCCTCGGGTGGGGTCCGCACGCCGCTGGACGTCGTCAAGGCATTGGCGCTGGGGGCCGAAGCCGTCGGGGTGTCCGGTCACTTCTTGCACGTCCTGATCGAGCGGGGTGAGGACGCACTGATTGCTGAACTGCGATCCTGGCAGGACCAAGTACGTACGTTGCTGACGCTGATCGGAGCACCGGATGTGGCGGCACTGCGACGTGCCGATGCGTTGGTGACCGGTCCGAGTGCCGAGTTCGCGCGGCTGCGCGGAGTGGATCTGGGCCGGTTGGCTTCACGGTCATCTGCGGAACAGGAGTGACCCGAGCACGCGCCACCACTTGTTGCATGAGGGCGGCGTCGGTTTGAGGCAGTCTGGTGAGCATGCGGTGACAGCGCCACCGGATGCGGGATACGTCGGTCGATCGGACGCACTCACCGGCTGTCGCTGAGCAGACGCGGAGGGAGCACCGGCGAACCGACAACCGCCGCCCGTTCATCACGTGGACAGCTCAACGACGGCGCTTCGGATCCCTCTACCGTGTCAATTATCGCAGGTTGAGAGCCAACCTGCCGTCACAACGGTTAGGGGGTGTGGGAGTCGTGGACACGATGGACAAGACTTCCGCACTGAGACCCACCCTTGGTGCCCCTCGCCGTTCGGTACGAATTATCAACCTGCCCTCATCGGCGGATTGATTCGGACCATTCAGACCCGTTCACCCCGCCTTGAGAGCGCGGGGTAGCGAGAGTCCTCTTCGGTCGACTTCTGAGCCCCGCATTCGTGCGGGGCTTTTTCTGCCCGACGTGCGGCCCCAGCGGCACGGACGGGCTTCCCGACAGCAGTCGAACCCGAGAGAGACTCACAACATGTACAGGATCCAGCAGTTCGGAACGTGGCTCACCAAATGGTTCACCTTGGTGGTCGTCGCCTGGGCCGCCCTCAACTACGTCCTGCCGGACACCAGTCTGTGGGCGAAAAGCTACACGAACTACTTCCTCAGCATCATTCTGTTCGGCATGGGCATGACACTCGGCGTCGATGACTTCAAACGGATCGCCAAGATGCCACTGATGGTCATCGTTGGCACCGTTGCCCACTACCTGATCATGCCGATGCTGGCCGTGTTCCTGTGCTGGGTCTTCCGCCTCGACGGGGTCATCGCGGTGGGCGTGATCCTCGTGGGGTGTTGCCCGTCGGGGACGTCCTCGAACGTCATGTCCTTCCTGGCCCGTGGGGACGTCGCGTTGGACGTCTCCATCGGCCTCGTGTCGACGCTGTGTGCTCCGTTCATGATCCCGTTCCTCATGAACCTGCTGGCCAGCCAGTACATCGTGATCCCCACCGAGAAGCTCTTCCTCACCGCACTGCAGGTCGTGCTGATTCCCGTCGCGCTGGGCATCACGGTTCACACGATCTTCGGTGAGAAGGTCTCGAAGGTGACGATGGTCATGCCAGCGGTCTCCCAGGTCGCGATCCTCCTGATCGTCGGCGTCGTGGTCTCGGTCAATCACGCCAAGTTGTTCACGGTGGAGACCGCGATGGTCCTTCCGGTCGTCATGCTCCATAACCTCGGCGGGTACTCGCTGGGCTTCCTGTTCTCCAAGCTCATGTACCGCATCTACCCGAAGGGCTTCCGCTACGCCCAGCAGAAGGCGATCACCTTCGAGGTGGGCATGCAAGACTCCGGCCTCGGCGCGACGTTGGCGCTGCAGGCATTCGCCACCAATCCGATCGTCGCGATCCCCTCGACCTTCTTCAGCGTGTGGCACAACATCTCGGGGTCGGTGCTGGCCTCATGGTGGCGCCGTCACGATGACAGGTTCGGGATTGCGTCGGGCTCTGTCAACGGGGAGAAGACGATCGCGCCCAAGCAGCGCGACGACGCACTCGTGACGGAGGTCGGAGCCGTGCAGTCCTGACCGCCTCTGGGATGACCCCGTGATGCACGCTTCCCTCGCCCGCGTGACAAGCGAACTGAGGACGCCGGGATCGATCGGCTATGGGTGCACGAGGCGACGTTGCCCGGCCACACGAAGGATACGACGATGAGTCCGGCGAAGCTCGTCGCCGATCTGATCGGGTGGAATGAGCTGGTTCTGTTGTGGTTTGGCCCACGGGCGCGGGGGACTGAGTCGGATTTCCCGGCGCCCGGATATGCATGGACTCAACTGGGAGAGTTGGCGCACCAGTTCTATCGGGACCATGCCGAGGAGGAACTCCTTGCCGTGCCACCGCGAACCGGTTGGGCCCTGGGTCACGGATGCTCGATCAGTGCTGGCTTCGCGCTTCGTTCTGTCGAGCAGCTCCTATTGGACGGTCAGGCCACGAGTACGCGTTGATCTATCGAATTTCGATTGATTTCGACCTATCATCGATGTATGCACTTGTCTTCGTTCCTTGTCCGGACCCTCCGGGTCCTCCTCGTCCTGCTCGTCGCGATCTTCGTTTTCGTCGAAGTGGAGGCTCTGTCAGGCCAGCTGCTGCGCCAGGACGGAATCGCTCGCGTCGTCGAGGGAGCGGAGGTCAGTGCCATCGCGGTCCTCGTCCTTGTCAGTGTCTGCGTCCAAGTCGTCATCGTCTGCGCGTGGAGGCTGCTCGGCTTGATCCAGAGCGGTGAGATCTTCAGCCACTCCGCAATGGGCTGGGTCAACGCGATCGTCGCGGCGACGGCGGTGGCCTGGTGCTCGATCACGGTCGTCTTCGTCCTCGCATGCGTCGGCATCGGGGACCCCGTCTGGGCGCTGGTCACCGGATTGTCCGCGATGCTGGCCGCGGTGTGCACCCTGCTGATGGTCGTCATGCGGGCGCTCCTGGTGGGAGCCACGGATCTGCGCACCGACATGGAGGCCGTGATCTGAATGGCCGTCGTCGTCAGGATCGACATGGAACTTGCCAAGCACAAGATGAGCGTCGGCGACTTCGCGGAGCGCGTCGGGATCACTCCAGCCAACGTTGCAGTCCTCAAGAACGGCCGTGCGAAGGCCATCCGCTTCAGCACGTTGGACGCGATCTGTCGGGTCCTGGAGTGCCAGCCGGGCGATATTCTCGAATGGGTGGAGGACCGAAATGACGGTTGTTCCTGAAGACCACGTGGAATACGACGTCCTGGTCGTGGGAGCAGGGTTGGCGGGTCTGCACCTGGCTGGGGGCCTGGCCGAGCGCGGTCATTCGGTCCTGCTGTGCGACCGTCGGTCGGACGTGACGACGTCGATCCGGACGACCGGAATCTTCGTGCGGCGTACTCTAGATGACTTCGACCTGCCCGAGCGTCTGCTGGGACCGGCGATCCGTCGGGTCAATCTCTACCCGCCGGGTCCGGGCGTCCCGATCGAACTTGCCAGCGACCGCGACGAATACCGGGTCGGTGACGTGGCCGGGATCTATGCGGCCGCGTTGGCTGATGCCCGTGGAGCGGGCGTCGAGGTCAGACTCGGCACCTCCTACGTCGGACCATGTGAGGACGAGTTCGTCCTGCGTCACGAGGGTCGACGGGTCGTCGTGTCCGCCCGGTTCATCGTTGGAGCCGATGGCGCTCGTTCTGCCGTGGCGCGCGACCTCGGCCTGGACTCCAACACGGACCTGCTGGTTGGCGCCGAGGATGTGCTCCGGGCGACTCATGCTCCTGATTCGCCGATTTTTCACTGCGTCCTCGACCCCGTGCTCGCGCCCGGATACCTCGCGTGGGTGGTCAACGACGGGACGCATGTCCACGTCGGGACCGCTGGGTATCCGCGGCGCTTCCCGCGTGGGCCTCGTCATGCTCTCGCCGACTTCCGTGCCCTTGCCCCCGGCCTGAACGAGGAGGAGCGCCAGGCTCGCCGCGTCGAACGGCGGGGAGGCGCGATCCCTGTCGGCGGACTGCTGCGTCGGATCTCGTCCGGGCGAGGTCTGTTGATTGGCGACGCGGCTGGGGCGGTATCGCCGCTGACCGCAGGGGGACTCGATCCATGTCTGCGGCTGTCGGACTACGCGGTCGAGTGTCTCGACGAGGCACTGACCCTGGATGATCCGGCGGTATTGACGGGCTACGATGGGGCGTTCCTCAGACAGAAGTTCGCAGGGCGTGTTGCCATGCGTGCCGCGTTGGCTCGGGTGCGTCGCCGCACCGTGATGACGGCCGGCTTTGCTCTGCTGCGCACGCCACCCGGACGATGGGCGGCCGAACACATCATGTTCGCGGACAGATCGTTCCCGGATGCGCCGAAAGCGAGGAAACGGGGGAGTAATCCGCGCGGGTCGGTTCTTCCCGTCGCCCGATCGGGCGTCCGGTGAGTGTGCCGAATGAAGACGGTCGTGTGCTCAGCGTTCGTCCGAGCTGACCACCGGCGGTGAACCGTGAAGAGGTTTTCCCGCCGACTCTGGCATCGCGAAGACGGCGACTCCGGCGAGTGCGGAGAAGATCATGATGTAGAACGCGGGCATGTAGGTGTTGTCCGTCAGCTGGACGAGCCACTGGCTGATGAAGGGCGTTGTCCCACCGAACAGGGAAACGGCGATGTTGAAAGCCAGTGCCATCGCTCCGAAACGTGATGCGGTGGGGAACAACGCCGGCAGTGCCGCGGCAGAGACCGCCAGATAGAACACTGCAGGGATTGCCACGAGGCCGAGCGCGCAGAAGACGGCGATCTCGGTGCCGATCTGCATGATGGTGAATGCCGGGATCATCAGCACCAGAGTCGAGACAACCGCAATGGCATAGATCGGTTTGCGACCGATGCGGTCGCTGAGAGCACCAACCAGCGGGAGGCAGAGGGACATGACGATGAGGATGGGGATCGTTGCGATGGCGGCCATCAGGTTGTCGACACCGACCTCTTCTTCCAAATAGGTGGGCATGTAGCTCGTCAATGCGTAGGCGACGGTCTGGGTTGCCGCCACGAGCGCCATGCAGACAAGGACTTCGCGCCAGTAATACCGGAGGATGCCGAGGACTCCGTGCCGGGCGAAGGGATCGTCGGGTGCCTCGGTGCTGGACGTGGCATCCGTGGAGGCCTCGAAGACGGGGGTCTCGGGGATCCTCAGACGGAAATGGATCGCAATGGTCCCCAGAGGCAGTGCTAGCAGGAAGGGAATGCGCCATCCGAACTGGGACATTGCATCGGGGCCGGAGATCGCTTCGACGATCATCGTCGTGATGGCAACGGTTCCCGCTCCGCATGCGAAACCGATGTAGGAGCCGACATCGAGCCAGGAGGAGTAATACCCGCGGGAGCGATCCGGCGAGGATTCTGCGACATAGGTCGTGGCTCCCGCGTACTCGCCACCGGCAGAGAACCCCTGCACCATCTTGAGCAGATAGAGCGGGACGATCGCCCACAGCCCGATACGGGACGATGTCGGGAGCACACCGATGAGGGTGGTTGACGCCGCCATCAGGGCCATCGTCAAGAAGAGGACGTGCTGGCGTCCGATCCGATCACCAAGCGGTCCCAGGACCAGGCCTCCCAACGGCCGAACCAGGAAACTGACAGCGAAGCCGAAGAGGGTGACCAACAGACCGGCAGCGTGGGGAAGCCCAGAAGTGAAGACTGTGGCCATGGTGACCGCAAGATACCCGTAGATCCCGAAGTCGAACCATTCCATGAAGTTGCCGACGACCGTTCCGGTGATGGCGGTTCGGATGGTCTTCTTCTCGACAACGAGGACGTTCTCGCGGTCGATCTGCCGTGATTCCACTCGTGTGGGACTGGGCGGTGGAGTGGTTTCGTGCGTCTTCGTGGGGCTCTCCTTCTCCTCGCCGCACTCGCGGCGTGGGCGACAGCGTCTCGACAACGAGGCTAACGCCGGTGCGCTGGAGTTCCCGGTTTTGTCTCACTCAGGGGGCTTAGGGGGATTCTTCGAATGTGACGCTCGAGCATGCGCTCTGCGGACGATGGAGCCCCCGCGCCATGTGTGCTGGTGAGCGCGGTGGCGCGAGGGCATTCGTTTAGTTTGTGTGGCTCATGGACGCCACGAAGCGTGCTAGAGATCGAAGCGGTCCGCATTCGCAAGCTTGACCCATGCGGACACGAAATCGTCGACGAACTTCTGGGTCGCGTCGTCGGAGGCATAGACCTCCGCCAAGGCACGCAACTCGGAGTTCGACCCGAAGACGAGGTCCGCGCGTGTCCCGATCCACCGCTGGCCCCGCGGCCCCAGACCCGCAAAGGCGTGTGATCCAGGATCGAGCGGCGTCCAAGTCGTGTCCAGATCCAACAAGTTGACGAAGAAGTCGTTCGTCAACGCGCCGGATCGGTCGGTGAAGACCCCATAACTAGAGCCGTCCCAGTTGGCGCCCAGGGCGCGCAGGCCGCCCACGAGGACGGTCATCTCGGGAGCGGTCAGACCGAGCAGGTTCGCCTTGTCGATCAGCAACTGTTCTGCGTCGATCGTCTCGGTGGGGGCGACGTAGTTGCGGAATCCATCCGCGCGCGGTTCGAGGTACGCGAAAGACCCCACGTCGGTCTGGTCCTGCGTGGCATCGACCCGTCCCGGTGTGAAGGGAACGGAGACGGAGGTGCCCGCTGCCTCGGCCGCCTTCTCAACGCCGACATTGCCGGCTAGGACGATGACGTCGGCCAGGGAGATCCGGGTTCCTGAATTCGCCCCGATCGCGCGCAGCACCTCGAGAACGCGTTCCAGACGGGTCGGGTTGTTCACGGCCCAGGAGCGCTGCGGTTCCAGGGCGATCCGGGCGCCATTGGCTCCGCCGCGTTTGTCAGAGGATCGGTACGTCGAGGCCGAGGCCCAGGCGGTCGAGACGAGGTCGGCGACCGACAAATCGGACGCGGCGATCGCGCTCTTCACCGAGGCGATGTCATCGTCGGAGAGACTCACGGTGTTGGCGGGAAGCGGATCCTGCCAGATCAAGTCTTCCTCGGGCACGTCGGGGCCCAGGTAGCGTGCCTTGGGCCCCATGTCGCGGTGGGTCAGTTTGAACCAGGCGCGCGAGAACGCGTCGGTCAGCGTGGACTGGTCGTCCCTGAAACGCAGGGCGATCTCCTGGTAGGTCGGATCGACCCTCAGAGCAATATCAGTGGTGAGCATGCGGGGCTCGCGGCGTCCCTCGGAATGGGCGAGGGGGACCATGTCTTCGCCGGCCCCGTCCTTCGGGCGCCAGTGGTAGTGGCCTCCGGGCCCGATCGTCACCTCCCACTCGTAGGCGAAGAGGATATGGAGGAATTCGTTGTCCCAGCGGGTCGGGTGGTAGGTCCAGGTCACCTCGATACCGGAGGTGATCGTGTCGTCACCCTTGCCGGTGCCATACGAGTTCGTCCAGCCGAGACCCATGTTCTCCAGGGGGGCGTCCTCGGGATCCGCGGCGACGTATTCCCCGTCGGGAGCCGCGCCGTGGGTCTTGCCGAACGTATGACCCCCGGCAATCAGCGCGACGGTCTCCTCGTCGTTCATGCCCATGCGTCCGAAGGTCTCGCGGATGTCGATGGCGGCGGCTGCTGGATCGGGGGCGCCCTCGGGACCCTCGGGATTGACATAGATCAGGCCCATCGTCGTCGAGGCGAGGGGCTTCTCCAGATCACGCTTACCGGAGTAGCGCTTGTCGGCGCCCAGCCAAGTTGTCTCCGACCCCCAGTAGATGTCGTCTTCAGGTTCCCAGACGTCGGGCCTTCCACCACCGAATCCGAAGACCGGCAGGCCCATGTCCGACAGGGCGACATTACCGGCGAGGATCATCAGGTCTCCCCAGGACAGGGACTTCCCGTACTTCTTCTTGACGGGCCACAGCAGCCGGCGAGCCTTGTCGAGGCTGACGTTGTCTGGCCAAGAGTCCAGAGGGGCGAACCGCTGTTGGCCGGTGCCTGCGCCGCCTCGTCCGTCATGGCTGCGGTAGGTGCCCGCGGCATGCCACGCCATGCGGATGATCAGGGGGCCATAGTTGCCGAAGTCCGCGGGCCACCAGTCCTTGGAGTCGTGGAGGACTCCACTGATGTCGGTTTTGACGGCCTCGAGGTCGAGCGATTCGAAGGCGCTCCGGTAGTCGAAGTCAACGGGGTAGGGGCTGCGTGCCGGGGGGTTCTTCGCGAGGACCTTCAGATTGAGGCGATGGGGCCACCAATCATCGTTGGACGTGCCCGCGGTCGGTGAGGACTCGGCTCCGCCGTGATGGATGACGGGGCAGGACAGGGGATCGGAGGTCATGAAGTCTTCCTTCCGGTGAGCGGACGACGCGGTGATGCCTCGCGAGTCCGAGTACAGCGAATCCCGGGCACATCGATGCCCGAGTCGAACAGGTCAATGGTATCGGTATTTTGAGTAGCTCAAAAAAACGTTTCACCATTCTGACACGGTGTCAGCCCGGAGATGGGCCCACGCTCTCCCGATGTGAAGAAACCCTCTGATCTGCGAGAACCCACGTGCGGCGACCCTGCGAGACGACTCAGAAGAACGACATGAACCCGGCGCGCCCGACCGGTGCGAAGATCGAGTCGAGGACCTCCAGGGCATCGGCGTCCGCCCCATCGATCAGTCCCGCGCCGCTCAGCGACGAGGCCGTCTCCGAGCCGAACGCCAGTGCCGAGAGCGCCTGGACGGAAACGCGCGCTACCACACCGGTCGGCACGGCTGACGCCTCGTCCTCGACTCGCCCGACGTGGGCGCCATCGGGGGACATCGCGACCTCGTACCTACCCGAGGCGAACCCGAGATCGTCCTCGACGATCAGCGTGGTGCGCAGACCGGAATTGCGTGCGGCCAGTGTGTACGGGCGCGCGTTGAGGACGGCAACCGGGTCGAAGACTCTGGCCCACAGCGCGTCGGACAGCAATTCTGTGCGAGCGAGCCGCTGGTCGAGCAGAGCCAACGGCAGGGGAGAGTCCTCGGGGTGATGCGGGTACTTGATCTCCTTGACTAGCTCGATGGCGCTCAAGTGCCGCCAGAGAGCGAGTTCGGCCTGCGGAGTCGCAGCGATCACCTCGATGACCTTCAGTGAGGCGGGAACCTCGGCCCGATACGTCGCGTATCCGTCGATCACTCCGTCTTCACCGAAGTGCACGGCACCGGAGAGCTTGGCGTCGGGCGTGTCTGCGGTCTTCTCGAAATACAGATCCTCGTAGTAGCCCTCGTAGCGGGTGACGGATCCGCGGGTCGCGGCGTGGTAGCGATCGAATATCTCCTGCATGTGCGGGACCAGCCACCCGATCGTCACGGTCTCGACGCGTCCGGGAAGAGGCACCTTCAACGCGAACGTCGCTTGAGGGACGACGGTCAGCTCGGATTCCCTGATGACCGTCTGGAATCCGTAGCGCCCATACAGGGAGGCGTTTGAGGCCGTCAGGAGGGCCATCGTGACGCCGCGCTTGGCCAATTGTGAAAGATTCAGCATCATCATGGCCCGCAGGAGGCCGCGGCGCTTGTGTGTGGGGCGCACTGTGACACATGTGATCTGGGCGGCCGGCAGCATATGGGAGGCCCCGAGGTTCACGGCGCCGTCGAAGACCGCGTACGTGGCAACAGGCTTGTCTGCGGTTTCAGGGTCGGGACTTGAATCAGTGGGAGCGAACTCGGTCATCAGGACGTTGTTATGCGCCAGCATGCGGGCATTGCGTAGCTCCTGGACCTGTGATGCTCCCGTTTCGTGGAACCCGTCCGACGTTGCGCTCAACCACCGAAGCGTCCGGTCGTCGAAGACCTCGGAGCTGTCGGCGGAGTGGGAAACGCACGCGGTGAATTGCTCGAGGTCCAGGGGTGCTTCGCTCATTTGTTGAGAATAACAGGCAGGCTGCAGTGGCTCCGGACTGGTGCCCCTCAGACCTGCGAGTGCACGGTGATCAGATAGCCGTCGGGATCGCGCAGGGTGAACTGAATGCCAAAGGGCCCGGTGAATGGAGCTTGGACGATCTCGGTTCCGGCGGCGAGGAGGCGGTCGTGGACTGCGCCGGCATCCTGGGTGGTGAACCACAGTGCGATCCCGGCGCCGAGCCGATCGTGGGCGTCGAGGTCGACACCGGGGAGCGGAGTGCGCACAGCGAATGTGACGTTTCCATCGGAGAAGAGGACGGCTTCGGGGTTGGTGGCCGGGAGCCGGCACAGGCCGAGAGCGTCCTCGTAGAAGGCTGCTGATGCCGCGAGGTCGCGAACCTGGAGGGAGATGAAGTCGGGTCCGGTCGTGGTCGGAGAGGTTGTGGTCATGAGTCGATCCTTTCTGATTTCTCGGGGAGATTCCCGATTGAGTGTCAATACTCTGACATTAAACTGGTGATATGTCAAACTACTGACATGAATGACTCATCGGACCTCGCCACGGCGGAGGACGTCGGACTCCTTCTCAAACAGACCCAAGCGGTGCTGCATCAACGAATGGACGAGGCCCTGCGACCCTTCGGGCTGAGCGTCGCGCAGTACGTCTGTCTGCTGAATCTGCATGACGAACCCGGGATCACCGGGTCGGAGCTCGCTCGGCGGGCCTTCGTTTCGCGGCAGTCGATGAATGTGCTGATCCAGGGGTTGGAGTCTCGGGAACTGGTCGAGCGCTCCAGGGAACCTGGCCCTCGACGCGAGCGGGCGAACACCCTCACTTCTCGGGCCGATGCCCTGCTCGAGGGCGCCATGGATGAGGTGGTCGGTGTGACAGGTGCGATGACGGTCGGCCTCGGCGAGCAGGACATTGATCGACTCGCTCGGCTCTTGTCGCACTGCCGGGAGGCTCTCAGCGGATCTTGTCTCCCGTGACCAGCGTGACGATCAACTTGAAGATCGAGACGAGCACAGCAGAGCGCACGCAGCACCGGCCAAGCAGGGAAGCTCAGACCGTCATTCGCCAGGAACGGCCAGGCACTGTGCGTCGAAGGCCGCCCGGCTCGGATCTGGCAGAGGCCTTGCGGTCTCAGCCTCCGAGCATGATCCCGCCGTCGACCGCGATCTGCTGGCCGGTGACGAAGGAGTTCTCCATGAGGAACAGATAGGCCTGGGCCAGCTCGTCGATCTCCGCCGTGCGTCCCAGCGGAATCGTGCGTGCAAAGTCGGCTTTGCGGGCGCGCCGCTCATCCTCGGGAAGCCTCGACCACAGCGGAGTGTCCGTCCATGTCGGCGCCACGGCGTTCGCCCGAGCGCGGGACGCAAGTTCGACGGCCAGAAGCACGCGTCACCTGAAGAGCCCAGGTCCACGAGGACGGCGAGAGGGCCTTGGAATGTGGCCACGGATGGTCATGGGCCGTTCGGGGCCTCTGTGATCGACGGGCTGTGGGCCGACTTCGCCGGCGAGCTCGTCAGCGTCGGCAAACCCGATCCCGGCGTCACGACATGCCTCGAGCGACTCGAGAATGAACCATGTCCCCTGGTCAAGCATTCCGTTGGTGGCGTACAGGCCATGGCCCGATGTCGATCCGGTTCCGGCCTGGCAGACGACGTCCAAGGACACGCAGAAGTCACACAGTCGGGAGGTGCAGGCATCGAGTGCGCTCGGCTCACGGGGTGCGTTTCCGTTGCGCGAGGGGTCAAATCGCCCTCGTCGAAAGGCTCGGAGGCGAGGAAACGAGGATCTCCGTCCAGGACGATCGCGGAGACGGCGACCGAAGCCTGCTCCGAGACGGCCGGGTCCTCGGACACGACCGCGCGCAGGCTGGATGCAACGAGCGCTTCTCCGATGACGGCCGCCCCTGTGAGTAACCGGCCAACACGAGGAGTTGGTCCGGGCATTTCTCGGCACTTGAATTGAAGAGCTCAACGAGACGCTGGACGCCGGTCGTCGCGCTGACGATGAAACCCGTCATGGCACCCAGGATCAACAACGCGGCGTGAGCGTGTCGGGGTGAACGGGGAAGGCTGCCCATGAATGCTCCTGGAATGAGTGTGCTCAGAGCGGATTGTCCGACGTCCACATCGTAGGGATCCAACCGGTGGTGCACTGCTCGAGCAGAGTCATTCCGGGCCGGGGCGAGCGGGTCCGCCTACCATGGCACACATACCCCGTGCAGGTACACGAGAGGATCTTCGATGACCACGATGTCAGAGCACGCCCTTGAGGCCACCGGTCAGCTGACCGAACTGAGCCCAGGCATGGTGATCCCCTATGGTGGGGACCACTTCACCCGGGTCAGTGACGAGCTCGCTGCGGCGTTCCAACCCGGCGATGCTCTCCACGTCGTCCAGGAGACCGGCGCAGTTCTTCATGTGTCGGCTGATGTTCGCCGCGCCGTGCATGAGCAGGTCGACGCTGCAGTGGCGGCTTTCTCGGTTCTGCCGTCCTTGCCGCCCTCGTCGATCGTCCGTTTCTTCGATCTGTTCGCGGACGGCATCGGCAACTCATGGGAGTCGATCCACCGCTCCAACGACGCCGATGTCGCACGTGCGCGGGAACTCGGGCGCTCCACGACGCGGCTGGTGGTCACCGATCGGATGCGCGACGACATGACCTCGGGATTGCGCGGCTGGGCTCGTAGGCTGGCTCGCGCGGGAGAGGATGCCTTCTCCCACGAGGTCTCCCACGTCGCGCATGACACATGGGACGTCTCCATGGTGACGGCTCCACTCGGCGTCATCGGATTTGTCTTCGAGGGGCGCCCCAATGTCCTGGCCGATGCCGCCGGTGTATTGGCGACGGGCAACACCGCCGTTCTGAGAATCGGCGGGGATGCGCTCGGGACAGCGCAGGCGATCCGCGATCTCGCACTGGCACCCGCCCTTGAGCAGGCCGGACTGCCTGCGGGGGCGCTCGGCATTGTTCCGGTGCGCGACCGATCCGCCGGGTGGGCACTCTTCAGTGATTCCCGGCTGGCTCTCGCTGTCACTCGAGGGTCCGGCAGTGCCATCACGGAGTTGTCCGCGGTCGCCCGGCAGGCGGGGGTTCCCGTGTCCGCACACGGTACCGGCGGTGCTTGGCTGGTTGCCGATGCGAGCGCCGACGCCTCGCGTTTCTCTGCTGTCGTCCGTCACTCGTTGGACCGCAAGGTCTGCAACACGGTGAATGTCGTGGCGGTCGTCGAGGACCGAGCGAAGGAATTGATTCCGCTGGCCCTGCAAGCCGCTGACGCCGCAGCACAGGGACGTTTGGGATCCGAGGCTGTTCCCGAGCGGCCATCGGCGGCGCGGGTCCACGTGGTCGAGGGGTCCGAGCACGCCGTCGATCAGGGTGAATTCACGCGCCAGATCTCCGTCGTGCGCGCGGAAGGCGAGATCAGCGAGCCTCGCGCGTCGCTCCTCGATATCGAAGACTTGGGCAAGGAGTGGGAGTGGGAGGGAACTCCCGAGCTGTCAATCGTTGTCGTTTCCGACGTCGACGAGGCGATCGCTCTGTTCAATACCCACAGCCCGCATTTCGTCGCCTCGCTGATCTCCGAGGACGAGGCCGCTCATCGGAACTTTGCCGATCGGGTGGACGCGCCCTTCGTGGGCGACGGTTTCACTCGCTGGGTGGATGGACAGTACGCGCTGGACCAGCCGGAACTCGGGCTGTCCAACTGGGAGCGAGGACGTCTGCTGGCACGTGGAGGTGTCCTGACCGGAGCCGACCTGACGACGCGGCGGCTGATCGCCCACCACGACGATCCCGAGCAACACCGGTGATCGCATCGCAGTGACAGGCTGACGACATCGGCGTTCTCGAATGGACCGGAGTGGGAACAGCGGTCCTTCTCGTCCTCGTCGCGAGCGACGCAGCGCCGAAGAGACCGGGAAGGTGCGATCCGCGCGAGTTCAGATCAGTCCGGCGTGGGCGAAGGCCAGGGCCAGGCCATCGCGGTCGAGGGGGGCGCTGACCCAGTCGGCGATGCGCTTGACCGCGTCACGTCCGTTGCCCATGGCGATTCCGAGATCGGCCTCGTCGATCATTTCCCTGTCGTTGGCGGAATCCCCGATGGCGACGGACACGACGGGGGTGCCCCGGCGTGTGAGGGCCTCGACGATCGTGTGGAGCCCGACGGCCTTCGAGACGCCCTCGGGGACCATCTCTCCTGCGATGCCGGTTCCGGGCGAGAAAGATCCGGGAATGACGTGGAAGACGCCGCGGAATCGTTCGGAGACTCCCTCGATCCCGATCGGTGAGTCCGGGGGCAGGACGAACGTGCATTTCGAGGTCGACGTCGGCAGACTGCGACGCACGAAGGGCAGGATGCGGGCCGTGTAGGCGGACCAATCGCCCATCCGGGCATGACGCTGGGCGAAGTTGTCGAAGAAGCCGGCACTCGGGTATAGGGCGTCGGGACCCTGCCAGACGAATTCCGCCCCCCAGGCGTCGAACTGGTCGCTCGTCTCGCGCAGGACGTCCCCGGTGATGCGTTGGTCGAGGAGCACGTCCTCGCCCAGACGGGCATAGCCTCCACCGGACGCAACGATTCCGGAGAACCCGAGGTCCCACAGCCAGGGGTAGATCTCCGGCAGAGATCGTCCGGTGCACAGGAACAGAAGGTGACCGGCCGACACCGCCGCGTGGCAGGCCTCCTCGGCCGACGTCGGGACATGCTGGCTTGCGTCGAGGAGGGTGCCGTCAATGTCGATGAAGGCGGCGCGCAGATCGGTGTCCGGTTCAGACATGCCCACGCTCCGCGTGCAGTCTCATGACCGCGGTGGCAATGGAGTGAAAGGGCACGTCGAGCCCGGATTCCGCAGCCAGACGAACGACCGCGCCGTTGAGATCCTCGAGTTCGCTGGGATGACCGGCCTCGAGGTCACGTTGCATGGAGGTCGTGGCGTCCGGGGCGAGTGAATCGAGCTGGGCGAGAATCCCGTTGAGGTCCGCGTTGCTCAGCATGATTCCACGGGCGCGTGCCAGCGTTTGGACCTCGCCGAGGGACTGACGTTGGAGGACGCGGGTCGGGGCGGAGGAACGGACCTCACCGATCGTCGCATGGGCCAGGACGTCGACGCCGCCGAAGGTCGTGATGAGAGCGAACTTCTTCCACAGATCGTGGTCGATCTCAGCGGAGGCTCGGGCGACGACCCCGCCGCGAACGAACGCGGCGACGAGCTCGGCGATGCGGGGATCGATGCCGGTGGCGGGAGTCATCTCGGTCTCTGCCGCTCCCCGTGAGCGAGCTCCGACCGTGACCCCTGGGGGGCTTCCGATCTGGCGAACATGGCCGGGGCCCTCGACGAACGCGACGATGACGGCGAGGCCGGGGACGACGTGGTCGGCCCCGACGCGAGCGGCGAGGCGGTCTGGTGCGCTCACCCCGTTCTGCAAGGTGATGACCAAGGTGTTGGGACCCATGAGGGAAGCGATTTCTGCCGTCGCCCCATCGAGTTGATAGAGCTTGACCGCCACGATGACGATGTCGACGACGCCGATCGTGTCCGGATCGGTCGTCACCGAGGCCGGGTGGACGACGCGGTCGCCCTCGTCGGTGGTGATCCGAAGTCCTCGGGAGGCAATGGCCTCGACGTGACGGGGAGTCCCCACGAGATGGACGTCCTGGCCGTCCTCGATGAGTGCGCTGGCGTAATAGGCACCGATTCCGCCGGTACCGATGATGGCGATCCTCATGACCGAAGTCTCCCACGCCGGCGTGACGAGTTCGACCGGCAGCCGTTCACCGGGACGTCGCGTCGTGTCTGCGTGCGAGGTGTCAGGCGGCGTCGGCCAAGCGCGGTTGACGGGCCGGGAGCGACACCCGGTTGAGGCGTGCGACGGGAGTCGCTCCCATCGCCATGCCCGCCAGGATCGTGCCCGCCACGAAGAGGTACATGGCGACGACGACTCCGAGGTGGGAGGCCGCGAAGCCTGCGAGCAGAGCGCCGATCGGCATGACGCCCCATACCGCGAAGCGGAATGTTGCGTTGAGACGACCGAGGAGAGCGGGCGGACAGATCCTTTGGCGGAGGCTCATCTGAGTGATGTTGTAGATCGTCACGAAGAAGGAGCTGACCAGGTTCGTCGCGATGAGCACCGCGGATGCGTGGGAGGGGACCAGCACGGACAGGGGCAGCCCGAGGCTGGCGACCATGGCGACGACGTTGCAGATGACGATCGAATGTCCCTCACCGAGACGATCGACGATCCACGGACGGGCCAGCGCTCCAAGCACGCCACCGATCGCGCCGACCGACAGCAGGGTCCCCAGCGTCGTGGCGGACATGCCAAGCTCGCGTAGTGCAAGGACGGGAAGCAGGACCTGGACCCCTTGTCCTGCCAGAGCGGCCACGGAGATACAGATGAAGAGCGGGCCTAGCAGACGTTCGCCACGCACGTAGTCGAGGCCCTCATTGACCTGGTGCCACAGGCGAGGATCGTCCGGAGGCTCAGGACGAGCCTCATGTCCCGGGATTCGCCCGATCGCGATCGCGGAAAGCGCGTAGGTTGCGGCCGTCAGCAGGTAGGCGGCGGGGGCAGCCAGCACGCCGAGGAGCCAGCCGGCCAGTCCCGGACCACCGACGCGCGCCACCTGGAAGGACGCCTCCATGCGACCGTTGGCCTCGCCGATCTGGTCGGTCCCGACGATCGAGGGCACGAAGGACTGGTAGGAGACGTCGAAGAAGACGGTCGCGAATCCGAGGACGGCGGCAACGGCCATCAGGTGCCAGATCGTCAGCGTCCCGAACCACCACGCGACGGGGATCGACACCAATGCGACGACGCGCACGAGGTCAGCGGCGATCATCGTGCGGCGTTTGCGCCACCGATCGACCCAGGCACCGGCGGGCAACCCGATGAGGAGGAAGGCCACCGTCTGGAGGGCACCGAGGAGACCGATCTGTTGGTCGGTGGCGTCGAGCAGTGTGATCGCGATGGCACTGGTGGACAGGGATGCGACTTGGAATCCGATCTGGCTCGCGGTCTCGCCGGTCCATAGGTGCATGAACGCGGCGTTGTGTGACAGGGACGCGTCGGGGGAGGACGTGGGATTCGGAGTTGAAACAGGGTGGGGATGAACGGGCACAGAAGTCGTGGAAGGGGTCGCAGGCACCGAAGAATGCTAGGCCCCACGATGTCCGGGGCCGCCGGTGCGAGGCCGAGTGTGAGTGGACAGACAGGGGGTTGCGCTGTCTGTGGGCGTCCGGACGTGAGGCCCCTCATGGGGTGACTGTCACATGAAGTCGGATCGATGGTGCACCATGGAGGGCGTGTCCAGCGCCACTCCCGCCGGCGGAACAGATCCGCTCAGGCTCCTGACTGTCATCGTTCCCGCCTACAATTCCGAGGACTACCTCGAGCGCTGCCTCGAGTGCTTGACCGGGTTCGACACTCTGCTGGAGGTCATCATCGTCGACGACGGATCGACGGATTCCACGGGTGCCCTCGCCGACGCGCGGGTGAGCGCCGAGCCCGGTGTCTTCCGGGTGATTCACCAGGCGAATGCCGGACATGGGGGAGCGGTCAATGCGGGGGTCGCCGCCGCACGGGGTCTCTACGTCAAGGTCCTCGACTCCGATGACTGGTTGGATCGGGCGTCGCTGATGGCGCTGCTGACTCGCTTGCGCCTTGACCATGAGCAGGGCCACGATGCCGACCTCCTGATCGTCAACTACGTGTACGAGAAGCAGGGCAAGCGTCACAAGCACGTCGTCCGTTTCCACAACGTGTGTCCGCGCGGGAGAATCTTCGGGTGGGACGAGATCCAGCGGTGTCATCAGGACCAGTACCTGATGATGCACGCTCTGGTCCTGCGCACGGAGACCGTGCGAGCCAGCGGTGTCGTCCTGCCCGAGCACACCTTCTACGTGGACTATTTGTTTTCCTACATCCCGCTGCTCGAGGTGCGCACGATCCGCTATCTCGACATCGATCTCTACCGGTATTTCATCGGCCGCGACGACCAGTCCGTCAATGAGAAAGTGATGATCTCGCGGATCGATCAGCTGATTCGTGTCAACCGCGGGATGATCGAAGCGACGCCGGCCCGCGCGGACGTGCCGGAGGGACTGTACCGTTACCTGGTCCACTACCTGACGATCAACTGCATCGTCACCTCGGTGATGATGCTCGTGTCAGGGACGCCGGAGAACCTGGCGGCCAAGGACCGGCTGTGGCGCGACTTCGAGCAGATCAACCCGGAGGCGTACGCGATCGTGCGCAAGGGGCTGCTCGGCAGGCTGATCTCGCTGCCCGGTACTGCGGGCCGGGTGATTCCGCTGGAGATCTATCGGGTCGCGCGCTCGACGCTTGGGCTGAACTGAAGACGGGGAACCGAGCGGGGTCCCCAACCGTATTTCGAGAGCGGTGTTGGTCTGATGTGCAGTCCTCGGGACGTTCCACCCGGTCGGCCGAGAGAACTGCAGGTGGCCTCAACTCCGCGACTGCTCAACGGATTCGATGGTCATCCGGGGGTCAGGGGGCACATGTAGGTGTCATGGTGCCGGGCAGCGGACAATGCCCGGTCCAATGGGCGTGTGACAATCTCATGAAGGCACGCACTCTCAAGAACAGCCCAACAAACTCACACACTGCTCCGTTCTTGTCGACAAGCGTGCCCGAACGCGTCTCGAGATCAGCGAGCAACGTGTCTCGGATCCACACCTGCTTTCAGCGAGGCCGTGATCACGCGCCACTGCTTTGCTTGACGAGGCTGCTCGGCGTGGCGCCGAGCGGTCGTCCCCAGCACCGGTTCCCTCATATCTGGGCGGTCGTCGCCTGGCGGAAGGCCCGCTCGAGCGAGCGTGAGACACGCAGCGCGTCGCCCCTGGTCATCAGGAAGCTTCACCGGTGACGGTGTGCGCTCTCACGCGGTGTTCGATCGACTCGATGAGGGGCGACGAGGACATGGCGACATCCCCTTCGTGCAGATGCGCTGGCTCGGACGGACTGCCCATCCCGAAAGGTCAGTCGTTGAGCTCCGCGGGGTCGGGTCCGATCCGCGTCCCGGCATCCAGCGCGTCGAGGGCCGCGAGGTCAGCCTCCTCCAGGTGGACATCGGTCGCACCGAGGTTCTCGATGATGCGCGAGCGCGTCACCGACTTCGGGATGACGACCCGTCCCTGTTGGAGATGCCAAGCGAGGACGACTTGGGCCGGGGTTGCGCCCACGCGCTCGGCGATGCCGGAGATTGTGGCGATCTCGAGGTCGGCGCCTCTTCCCAGCGGGCTCCAGGCCTCGGTGATGATGCCAAGGTTCTCGTCGGCGTTGAGGATCTCGCGCTGCTGCAGGGAAGGATGGACCTCGACCTGATTGACGACGGGCTGGCGTCCACCGAGGGCGGCCAGACGATCGAGGTGCTCCGGTAGGAAGTTCGAGACACCGATCGAGCGGGTCAAGCCCTCATCGACGGCGTCCTCGAAGGCCTCCCAGGTCTGGACGTAGAGGTCGCGGGCGGGCGTGGGCCAATGGATGAGATAGAGGTCGACGTGGTCGAGTCCGAGGCGTTCCAGGGATGCCTCGAGGGCGGGACGGACCTTGTCGCGTCCCTGGTCGGTGTTCCACAGCTTCGTCGTGACGAACAACTCATCGCGGGAAAGACCCGAATGGGCGATCGCGCGGCCGACCTCGGCCTCGTTGCGGTAGATCATCGCGGTGTCGATGTGTCGGTAGCCTGTCTCGAGGGCGGTCTCGACTGCTCCTTGTGCTTCGTCTCCTGGGACCAAGAAGACGCCGAAACCGATCTGTGGGATCGTCCGGCCGTCGGCGAGAGTGAGTGAGGGAACGGTGGTCATGCTGGCTCCTCCGGTGGTGTCAGGGTTGATCCCATCTTGGACCGGATGGCCCGATCACGCCCATCGGACACGTGGGAACGAAGTGTGAGCGGTCGGGGCGTGGAGACGATCGCTCGGGATACCGTGGAGCCGTGGGAGACATCGTCCAGAGCATCTGTGCCATTGGACTGATCATGGCCGTCGGGTGGCTGGCGCGACGCACCAGAGCACTGGGAGAGGGTTCCGTCCAGGTCCTCACTGACCTCGTCTACTGGATCGCCGCACCCGCACTGCTCTTCTCCGTGATCTCCACGACTGCCATCGACGAGGTTCTCGGCATCCCCTTGATCGTCGCAGCAGCCTCCGGGATCGGTACCGCCGTGGTCTTCGCGATGATCGCTGGACCGCTGATGCGCGCGAGAACAGCGGACGTCGTTCTCGGCTCGATGGCGTCCTCACTCAACAACGCGGCCTACATCGGGATCCCGATCGCGGTCTATGTCCTGGGGTCGGCCACCCACGGCGTGCCGATCATGGTGTTCCAGCTCGGCTTCTTCACGCCGATGTTCTTCGTCCTGGCGGACCTGGTCGGCTCCGATCGTCGCCCCACACCCTGGACGGTCGTACGCGGGGTGATCACGAATCCGATGGTCATTGCCGCGTTCCTGGGATTCGTCTGTGCGTGGTTCTCCGTGCCGGTCCCCGAGCTGTTTGCCGTCGCGACCTCGATGGCCGGCGATGCGGCTGCGCCCGTCGTGCTCGTGGCCTTCGGTGCGTCCTTGGTCGGTCAACATCTGCGGGTCCACTCGCAGATGGGACACCTGACGGTCCTCGCATCCGTTCTCAAGCTGCTCGTGGAACCCGGGTTGGCCTGCGTCGTCGGCTACCTGCTGGGTTTGCGCGGCACCGACCTGATGGCCGTCACCGTCATGGGCGGGTTGCCGACCGCCCAGAATGCGTTCATCGCCGCGTCGAGGGCGCATGCCGGTGAGGAGATCGCCCAGGGAACGGTGCTGATCACGACTCTGGCGTCCCTGCCGATGACCGTGGCGACGGCGTGGTTGTTCCACTCCGTGCTCGGCATGTGAGAGGTCCGGAACACGGCTGCGGTCCGGACCACGGGTTCACCATGAGCGCGGTGCTGGCTCAGGACAAGGCTGCGGCGACCGCCAACGTCAGCGAGGTCTGGAACGTCGTCTCACGCTCCTGCGAACTCATCTCGACGGAGTGGTCGAAGAGGTGGTCCGAGACGGTGAGGACCGTCAGGGCCTCTCGCCCGAACTCGGCGGCCACCCCGTACAGTGCAGCGGTCTCCATGTCGACGCCGAGCACC
Organism: Actinomycetales bacterium; assembly: GCA_015655375.1. Taxonomy (GTDB): domain Bacteria; phylum Actinomycetota; class Actinomycetes; order Actinomycetales; family Actinomycetaceae; genus Pauljensenia. Next base: position 24,789 of record JAATFD010000014.1, on the reverse strand, counting down.
CCGTAGTCGGCCAGCTTCCGCGGCTGTCCCTCGGGAACCGAGTAGAAATGGTCTCGGGAGATGATCGTGCCGACGTGGACCGAGTCACTGCCGTGGGCCGCGGCGACCGCGGCGCTGGCCAGGGAGAAGCTCGCGACTGCCGAGAAATTGATGCCAGGAATTCGCTGCTGGTTCATCGAGGAATCCGTGTGGGCCCCGAGCGCAACGACCGTGTCACCGACGTGGACGGACCCAGACATGCCCCCGCAGGTGCCGACCCGGATGATGCGCTGGACGCCGTAGAACCGGTAGAGCTCGGTGGAATAGATCGTCGCGGAGGGTTGGCCCATGCCGGATCCCATCACGGACAGCGGCCGACCGCCGACCTCGCCGGTGAAACCCAGCATCCCGCGCACATCGGTGACGAGGCGGGGCTCCTCGAAGAGCTGTTCGGCGATGCGCTGGGCCCTCTTCGGGTCACCGGGCATGAGGACGGCGGCGGCGAAGTCTCCGGGCTCGGCGCTGATGTGGGGAGTCGGCATTGTTCCTCCGATCGGGGCCGCACGTGGCGACCGTCTGGGGCGGCACCGCGGCGGCGGGCCACCCGGCAATTGTGCGTGGGTCGCGTCCGGTCTGTCCACCTCCGACGGCGCCCGTGTCACGACGAGGACACGCTGCAGGGGCCGGACGTCGGCGTCTACGCTGACGGAGGTCCGACGCGTGTCGTCCTCGGTCCGTCTCACTCACACGAAAGGCACTCGATGACCCTTCGAATGGTCGCCTTCGACCTCGATGACACCCTGGCACCCTCGAAGTCGCCCCTTCCCCCGCTGATGGACGGGAGGCTCGGATCCCTCCTCGACCACGTCGACGTCTGCATCATCTCGGGTGGCCAGATGGGCCAGTTCCGCTCCCAGGTGCTCGATCACCTCCACGTCGGGGAGGCCGGGCTCTCCCGCCTCCATCTGATGCCGACCTGCGGCACCCGCTACTACCGACGATCGGAGGGACAGTGGAACGAGGTCTATGCCCACGACCTGGAACCTGACCAGCGCGCGGCCGCGATCGACTCCCTGTCCCGTCACGCCCACGAGCTCGGACTGTGGAAGGACGACACGTGGGGCGACATCATCGAGGACCGAGGCTCCCAGATCACCTATTCCGCTCTCGGGCAGTCTGCACCCCTGCAGGCCAAGCGCGTCTGGGATCCGACGGGGGAGAAGAAAGCGGCCCTGCGCGAGGCAGTCGCAGGCGACCTGCCGAATCTGGAGGTCCGCTCCGGGGGCTCGACCTCTGTGGACATCACGCGCCACGGGATCGACAAGGCCTACGGAATGCGGCAATTGGTCGAAGTCACCGGGATCCCGGAATCAGACATGCTCTTCATCGGGGATCGCCTGGATCCGGCGGGCAATGACCATCCCGTCAAAGCCGCCGGATTCACGACACTGGCCGTCACCGGATGGGAGGACTGTGCCGATCAGATTGCCCGCATCGTCGCCGACCTTGAGTCAGACCCTGGGCAAGGGACGACGCCGGAGCACTGACGGGTTTCTCAACGGCCGGATTCCACTCCTGTGCCCACGCCGCGCGTCGCCCAGAAGGCGACGGCCGAGGCCGCTGCGACGTTGAGGGAATCGACCCCGCCCGACATGGGGATCCGCACGACGACGTCTGCCGACTCAACGGCCCTGCGGGTCAAGCCGTCCCCCTCGGTTCCGAGTGCCAGCGCGACCTTGGCCTCGGATGCTGTGCACAGTGGTGAAACGACGAAGTCATCGAGGCTCATCGAGTCCTCCGACAGTGCGAGGGCCGCCACGGTGAACCCGGCCTCGTGGAGGATGTCCACAGTCGGCCACTGGGGGATTCTCGTCCACGGCACCTGGAAGACTGTGCCCATCGAGACGCGCACGGAACGCCGATACAGCGGGTCTGCGCAGCGTGGGCTCACGAGGACGGCATCGACCCCCAAGGCGGCCGCTGAGCGGAACGCGGCTCCGACGTTCGTGTGATCGACAAGGTCCTCCAGCACCGCGATCCTCCGGGCTCCGCGCCCGTCCCGGGCTGAAGCCAGGAGGTCTGGCACCGATGCGAGTTCTGGACGCTGCATCGCGGCCAGGGCTCCCCGATGCAGATGGAACCCGGTGATCGTGCGCAGGAGGTCTTCGGGAGCGGTGAACACCGGGACCTCACCGCCCTCGGGATCGCCAGTCGACGCCTCGATGAGAGGACGCATCTGCTCGAGCCAGCGTGGCGCCATGAGGAAGGACCGGGGGCGGTGGCCGGCCTCGACGGCCCGCATGATGACGTTGTGGGACTCCGCCATGTACAGGCCCCGCTCGGGTTCGAGCGCGGAACGCAGCTTGACGTCGGTCATCGAGGTGTAATCGGCCAGGCGAGGGTCATCGGGATCGGTCAGGGCAATGAGCACCGTGGCATTATCGCGCGCCGAGCGCCATACACAGATTCGCGTCCTCGGATCCGTCGTCCACAGAACGCCAAGAGGCCGTTGGTCGTGGCCTCGTCGAGCGGGTTGGCTTCGAAGCGGGCGCCACCGGGCGACCCTTAGGCAACGGTGAAAGGACAGCGATCGACGATGACCAGTACGCAGACGTCCGAGACATATGACGAGGGCCTCGCGATCCGGCGGCATCGACAGCTCTACGGACCCGCGGGATGGACCCGGGACGACGGGACTGTGGACCTTCTTGTTCCCTTTATGGATGCTGGTCGGCCGGTCTTGGGCTTCTCGCGGTTCTCCGCCCTCGACGACGGAGCGTGCGCCCGGCTGCTGGCGACGCTGCCGAGGCCGAACCTCGAGGACCGCCAGAACCTCGGGCCCTCGTGCGGGGCGGTCCTGCGGGCGGCCGTCTCCCACCCAGGATTGGTCAGGCCCCATGGATACCTCGTGACACCACCGAGGTGGGACGAGCGGGTGAGCATCGACGCGATGATCGTTTTCGATCCTCCTCGTGGATGGCAACCCGCCTCGCGGACCTCGGTCGGAACTGACCGAGCGGGTGTCTGGCGGGCAATCCGGTCGGCTCTCACATTGGAGGCGGAGACGGCCGAACCGGACGAGCTGATCCGCGTGCTTCCCGAGGGCTGCGGCGGGCGCCTGGCCTGGTGGCTGTGGTGGGACTGAGCTGTGCGGCGGGCGCGACCGCGGTGTCGGAGCGCTCTCGGGGCACGGACGTCATCTGACGAGCGGAGTGGCGATGAGTAATCTGAAGGCATGTCGGTGTACCCATGGCTGTTCCGCACGTTCATCCGGCACGTCGACGCCGAACAGGCGCACGTCCTGGGTCTTGAAGCGGTCTCGATCGCTGGCCGCATCCCCCCGGTTCGTGGTCTGCTGCGTGCGACCGTCGGCCATCTTGACCCCGATCGTGGCGCGCCCGCACCCTCATGGTCAGCGCGTCAGCCACGGCCCCACATCGGTCCCCGTGAGGTCCCGGGTCGGATCGGTCTGGCTGCAGGGATGGATAAGAACGCTCGCGCCGTCCTGGGGATGTCGGCCCTGGGTTTCGCCTTCGTCGAGATCGGAACCGTCACTCCGCGCCCCCAGCCGGGCAATGACAAGCCTCGTGCCTGGCGATTGATGGAAGACCATGGGATCCGCAACCGCATGGGGTTCAACAACCTAGGTGCGGAGGCCGCGGCCGCACAGCTGCGCCGTCTGCGCTCGATCCCCGCCGGGCGCTCGGCGATCGTTGGCGCGAACATCGGAAAGAACAAGACGACCCCCGAGGACCGGGCGGACGAAGACTACTTCACCTGCGCCCAGGCCCTCGCTCCCTGGGCGGATTTCGTTGTCGTCAACGTCTCGTCGCCGAACACTCCAGGGCTTCGCGACCTGCAGGCCGTCGGCTATCTGCGTCCCATCCTCGAGGCCGCGCGGCGCGGCTGCGAGGCCGCCATCGAGCATCGGGTCCCGCTCTTCGTCAAGATCGCCCCCGACCTGTCCGATGAGGACATCATCGCGGTGGCGGACCTCAGTCGGGAGATCGGCCTCGAAGGCATCGTCGCGACGAACACGACGATTGATCACGACCTCGGTGAGGGAGGCATGTCGGGCAAGCCGCTCTTCCCGCGCGCCCTGGAGGTCGTGCGGTTGGTGGGAGGCCACCTCGATGACGGGCAGACGCTGATCGCCACGGGAGGCGTGTTCTCCGCCGCTGACGCTCGAGCGATGCTCGATGCGGGAGCCGACCTGATCGAGGCGTTCACGGCGTTCGTCTTCGAGGGCCCGACCTGGCCCGGGCAGCTCAACCGTGCGCTGGAGCAGTACTGAGTCACGCCCGATCCGAGCGAGATCTCCGAGTGCCAGGTGCAGGCCTGGCCCAGTGCTCCCGAACGGGACGACGCGAAAACCTTCCGCTCGGCGATCTGATGCCGGGGAACGCAGTTGCGCAAGTCGGCCAGGCATGAGCACCCCGAGGAGACCGGCGTCCTGCGTCGATTCCTCCGGCGGTCCTGACGGGCCTCAGTGCGGGGGCTCGGTCTCTGGGAAGTCTCCGCGCTCGACCTGTGGACGAGGGGTCCGCCACCTGCGCAGCATGATCATTCGGGAATAGACGTAGAACCATATGCCCTTGGGCATCGGGTCGTTGGGGAAACGCTGTCGGATGCGGCGCTTGAGCTGCCACCACACGATGAAACCCTCGATGAGCGACACGATGAGCACCGCGTAGAAGGCGACGAGCACGACAGGCAATCCGGCCGCCGCTGTGTCGCGCATGAAGGAGAAGAGCATCATCGCCGCGATGAGGACCAGGAAGGCCGGCATGACGAACTCTGACAAAGACCATCGGGCGTCGATCCAATCGCGGGCGAAACGGCGGATCCGTCCCTTGTCGCGCAGCGGCAGGTAGCGCTCGTCCCCGGTGACGAGGGCCTCCTGTTCGCGCTGGTAGGCGGCATCGCGCGCGGCCTTGGCCTTGCGCTTGGCCTCCTTACGATCGGCGGGAACCAGAGGCTGCCTGCGGCGCGCCTCTGCTTCGCGGCGTGACGGCGTGGGCCGCCCCTTCCTCGCGGATCGGTCCTGGTCACTGGTCCGGACGGCCGGACCGTCCTCGGTGGCTTCCTGCTTCTTGCGGCTGAACACCCCTCCAGGGTAGTGGATCGGCAGAGCCGCTCCTGCCCGAGGCGGAGTCGATGGGGACACTAGGCTGGGTCCATGGACTCTGCGATCACTTCTGGATCCGCTGCGGCGGCGCCCTTGAACCCCAGCTGCCAGGACCTGCGTGATCGCGTCGAGCGGGCGTTCCCGAGCCTCGTTGAGGAACTGACCGCCCTCGTCGCGATCCCCTCCGTCTCTTCCGATCCCGCCCACGAGGACGATGTCGTCGCCTCGGCCGAGCACGTGCGCTCCCGTCTGGAGGGGCTCGGCCTCGACGCCGAATGCCTGCGGGCACACAACCCGGACGGGACCCTCGGGCGCCCGGCCGTCGTCGCGCACTCACCAGCGGTTGAGGGGGCGCCCACCGTTCTTCTGTATGCCCACCACGATGTCCAGCCCACTGGTGACCTCGCCCGCTGGAGCCTCGATCCCTTCGTTGCGGAAGTTCGCGGAGACCGGATCTTCGGTCGTGGGACCTCCGACGACGGCGCCGGGATCATCGTCCACCTCGGGGCGCTCGGCGTGCTCGGCTCCGACCTCGCGCTCAATGTCGTCGTCTTCATCGAGGGTGAGGAGGAGGTCGGTTCGCCGTCCTTCCAGGACTTCTTGTCGACCTACGCCGACCGCCTGGCCTCCGACGTCATCATTGTCACCGACTCGTACAATTGGCGGCCCGGGAAACCGGCCATCACGACGACCCTGCGCGGCAATGGGATCGTCACCGTCGACGTCACGGTGCTCGACCACGCCGTGCATTCCGGCTCCTTCGGCGGTCCGGTGCTCGATGCGGTGACCTTGGCCTCCCGCCTGATCGCCACGCTGCACGACGAGGCCGGGGATGTCGCGGTTGCGGGCCTGGGCGGGCAGGACACGGCCGACGTCGACTGGCCGGAGGACGAATTCCGGGCGTCTGCGGGTATCGTCGACGGCTACCAGCTGGCCGGCACCGGTGATCTGGCCGCTCGGGTCTGGACGAAACCGGCGATCAATGTCGTCGGATTCGACGCCCGTGCCGTCGACCAGTCCTCCAACACGATCGCGCCGCACTGCCGGTTCCGGTTGTCGATGCGCACCGCGCCGGGTCAGGACCCGGCGGAGGCGATGGAGGCCCTCGTCGCACACCTCGAGTCCCGTGTTCCCTTCGGAGCCCGCGTGGAGGTCGCTCGCGGCGAGGCTGGTCCTGGATACGACGCAGACATGGAGTCACCCGTGACGACCGATCTCGCGTGGGCCCTCGGTGAGGCCTGGGGCATCGACTCCGTCAACATCGGCGTCGGCGGTTCGATCCCGTTCATCTCGGACTTCCAGAGTCAGCTTCCCGACGCCCAGGTTCTCGTCACCGGGGTCGAGGACGATCGGACGAACGCTCACTCCGAGGACGAGTCGCAGTTCCTTCCCGATCTCAAGGCCGCTGTCCTGGCCGAGGCGTTGCTCCTGACCCGCCTGTCCGCCCCGTCCCAGAGCTGAGGGAACGCGGGAATGAGGGTCCTCGTCGCCGGTCGGTGGGGTCCAGGCACCGGACCAACGGCCGCACTGTCGACGCTCGCTCGGGGATTTGCCGAGGTCCGGCCCGCATGGGACATCGATCTGGTGCCCTTCGGGCCGGGGCGGGCTGCCGCTGAAACAATGGCTTCCGCGCCGGAGCGAGGTCTGGCGCCGATCATTGTCGGCATTGAGGAGGAGACGACCCGACGTGCGGGCGAGGAGACGCTGGCTGCGCTCCGGGCGGGCCTGATCCCGGTCGTCGAGGGCGGGCACAACATTGATGTCGACGCGGGACTGGGGTTCCTCTCCGTCATCTCCGGCGTCGAGATCGCCCCGGGGCCGGCACTCGAAAATGATCTCCGTGCGGCCCTCGAACGGGCGCGCCGTGGCGTGGCGGGCCGTGACCTGATCGCGGCCGCGTCGACCTCGCGCCCATTGCTCGGTCTGTCCTCGGTTCTGGCCATGGGTGTCGATCTGGAGCCCCGCCTCTCACAGGACCGGGATCTGACCGCTGCGCTGGCGCGGGTCATGGCGGCACTCGGTCCGGCTCGCCCCTGCCTGCCCCAGGCGGGGAGCAGACCGGCGTCGTCCGAGTCAGTCTTCGTCATGGATCCGACACGCCAGTCAGGATCGGGTGCGGCCGGGGGAGCGGCAGCAATGATCGCCGCCATCGGTGGGCGGATCGTGTCCACCGGCGATCTGGAGGTCGACGTCGCACGGGTGAGGGAGCGATTGGCGCAAGCGGATCTCGTCATCGTCGCGGAGCCGATGTTGCATTCCCCATTGCTGGCAGACTCTCCGCTCGATGCGCTGACCCGTGCGGCCACGGAGGACGCGTTGCCGGTCGTGGCTGTGGGGATCGAATCCTCTCTCTCCGCCCATGAGGCCGCCGAGTGGGGACTTCACGGGGTGATTCTCATCGGAGCGAACGAGGCTGGCCTGGTTGATGGAGGCCACCGCGTCGCACGGACCTGGACGCGGTCCTGAAGGTGTCGATGGCTGGTGATGGGGGAGGAGCCGCCATGGCGATGACGGCCCGTCGGACGTAGGCTGGACTCCAGTACCGAGGACGAACGGATGAAGGAGCACCATGTCCGACACCACCATTGAGCTGCCCACTCACGAGGTTCTGCTCACCGACGTCGCCGCCACCAAGGTCAAGAGCCTGCTCGAACAGGAGGGGCGCGATGACCTGCGTTTGCGGATCGCCGTCCAGCCCGGAGGCTGCTCCGGGCTGATCTACCAGCTTTACTTCGACGACCGTTTGCTCGACGGGGACGCCGTGCGCGACTTCGGCGGCGTCGAGGTCGTCGTTGACCGCATGAGCGTTCCCTACCTCGATGGGGCAACGATCGACTTTGCCGACTCCATCGAGCGTCAGGGATTCACGATCGACAATCCGAACGCGCAGAACACCTGCGCCTGCGGGGAATCGTTCCACTGAGCCGATGACATCTCGTATCACCAAGGGACTGGCCGCTGGTCTCGCCCTCGCAACTGCACTCGCCCTGGGCGCCTGCGGAAAGTCTGCTGACTCCGGCAGTTCCGGATCCTCGGCTTCCGCCACTGCCTCGGCGTCCGCTTCCGCCTCTGCAACGACGATTCCCGACGTCGACCGTTCCGGCACCGCCAACTTCCCCGACGTGACGGGGAACTTCGGCGAGACTCCCACGATTTCCGCCGGGACCGGAGACGCTCCGACCCAGGTGTCCGTCAAGACGCTGTCTCAGGGTAGCGGTGCCGAGGTCGGCGAGTCGGACTCCGTCCTGGCGAACTATTCGGGGTCGCTGTGGGACGGCACATCCTTTGACTCATCGTTCTCGACGGGCACACCGGCCGGCTTCAGTCTCGACTCGGTGATCACCGGCTGGAAGTATGGCTTGGCCGGTCAGCACGTCGGTGACCGGATCGAGGTCGTCATTCCTCCGGAGTGGGGCTACGGCGATTCCGGTTCGGGGACGACGATCCCCGGTGGATCGACGTTGGTCTTCGTCGTCGACATCCTCGACACGATGGATTCCTCCGATACATCGGCGCTCTCGGGCGCCCAGGCCACCGGCAATGCATTGCCCGATGGCGTGACGATCACCGGCGACACCGGCAGCGAGCCGACCTTGGGTCTCACCGGCACGACGCAGCCGACCGAAGACTCGGAGACCGTCATTGCGACAGGTGCCGGAGCGACGATCGGAGAGGGCGACTCGGTCGTCTACCGGGCGGTTGCGGGTTACTACGGCGACGAGTCCTCGATCCAGTCCAACTGGAGTGCGGGGCCGCAGGTCGCTTCGGCGGGCCTCGACAAGTTCGTCGGCCAGACGGTGGGGAGCCGACTGCTCTTCGTCTTCGCGCCGACGAGCAATTCCTCGGGTTCGTCGGCCTCGAGTACCGCGTCGCAGGGGACGGTCATGGTCATCGACATCATCGGTGTCCTCTCGGCCGACGCTTCCGCGACGAAGTAGCGCACGCCATCGCGGTCGGGACTCCGGTTCCGCTCGTGCAGTATCGGTGGGCGGGCCCCGAACAGGGACCCGCCCACCGGCGCATACAATGAACCAGACGACCGACGGGCGCCTCGCGCCCCGAGACGAGGAGCTTGATCGTGACCGACGACAACACCGTTGACGTTCTGCTGTTCAGTGATGACATCGACACTCGCAAGGCTGTCATCGACGGGATCGGGTTGCGTCCGAGCAAGGATTCGCCCTCTGTCAACTGGGTGGAGTGTGCGACGCGCTTCGGTGTCCTCGAAGCGATGAAGGACCACGAATTCGCTGCTCTCGTCCTCGACGGCAATGCCCAGAAGGAGGGTGGAATGGCGATTGCCCGCGAGGTCGAGGGTGCCTATTCCACGGTGCCGCCGATTGTCATGATCACGGCTCGTCAGCAGGACGATTGGCTCGCGAGTTGGGCGGGAGCGGCCGCGACGGTGCCGGAGCCGATTGATCCGATCACACTGCAGGAAACGCTCTCGACGGCTCTGGCTGGCGATCTGTGATGGAGTGGACCGACGTCATCGCACGGGTCCTCGCTGGCGACGAGCTCACCTATGAGCAGGCGTACTGGGTGATGGACCAGGTGATGGAGGGCGAGCTGGGTGATGTCCGTCTGTCCTCGTTCCTCACCGCGCTGGCTGTCAAGGGCGCCACGGTCACGGAGATCCGCGGACTTGCCGACGGAATGCAGGACCACGCTGAGCACATTGATGTGCCCACTGACAGCCTCGACATCGTCGGGACCGGTGGCGATGGCGCCCATACGGTCAACATCTCGACGATGGCGGCGATCGTGTTGGCGGCCTCCGGTGTGCCCGTCGTCAAGCACGGGAACCGCGCGTCGACTTCGGCCTCGGGATCGGCGGACGTCATTGAGGCGCTCGGCATCAACTTGGATCTCACACCCGAGCGGATCGCGGAGGTCTTCGACCAAGTCGGCATCGCCTTCCTCTTCGCGAACAAATTCCATCCCTCGATGCGCTTTGCCGCGGGCGCCCGGCGGAGCCTGGGCTTCCCGACGGTCTTCAACATTCTGGGGCCGCTGACGAACCCGGCGCGTCCACGTACGTCCGCCATCGGGGTGGCCCAGGAGCAGAACGCCCCGATCATGGCCGGTGTCTTCGCCGAGCGGGGTCTGTCGGCCCTCGTCTTCAGGGGCAGTGTGCGCGGACTCGACGAGCTGACGACGACGGAACCCTCACAGATCTGGTCGGTCGCCGACGGCACGATCGACTATTCCGAGATCGACGCGGTGTCCGACCTGGGGATGACGCGGGCAACGGTCGAGGATCTGAGGGGCGGCCAGGCGGCGGAGAACGCCGTCGTCGCCCGCGAGCTGCTGGACGGACGGACCGGTCCGGTCCGCGATGCCGTTCTGTTGAATGCGGCTGCCGGGATCGTCGCCTTCGGGTCAGCCGAGGGCGTGCACCCCGAAGACGGGACGCTGCTCGATCGCCTGGGGGCCGGCCTCGGGATCGCCGCCGATTCGATCGACTCCGGTGCGGCGCGCGCCTTGCTGGATTCCTGGGTCGCCGAGACGAACCGCTGAGCTTCCTTGGATCTGCGGTTCGCCCCGGATCCTGGCTATTCCAGGCCGATGTGGAAGGCCTCCTCGAGGTCGACTGAGGAATAGGACCGGAACGCGATGTGTGTGCGCATCTTCTGCACGCCTGCGACCTTGCCAAGTCGGTTGGAGACGACCTCGGCCAGATCATCGTACTCACGCACCCGGACGAGGGCGACGAGGTCGATGTCACCGGTCACCGAGTAGACCTCACTGACTCCATCGAGATCGGCGATCGCCTCTGCGACCTCGGGAATCCGGTTGACATCGGCGTTGATGAGGACGATGGCGGTGAGCATGGTGGTCCTTCCCTCATGGGTGGTGTGGAGCGTGGCGACGGGTGTCGGAGTTTCTGGCCTCGATCATCCCACGTCTGCGTTCAGCGTACGTGAGCGAGATCAAGCCGGTCGACGAGCTGGGTGCGGGACAAAGGTGAGTCGACGGGTTCGGAGAGATCGACCGGTCCATCCCAGGTGACCAGGCGGGTGCCTTCCCCCAGGAGGGAGTCTGTCAGCAGACGGACTTCCTCCCAGGTCGTCCATGCGAGGAAGACCCGGGGCTCGGGCAACGGGTCCTCCTCCAGGAGCGCGTCCACCCACGGGGTCGGCGACGTCCTCGCCGGTGTGATCAACGTGCGGGTCAGCGACCCCCAGGAAGCGGCATGCAGGACCCATCCGCCCTCGTCGCGGTGGCGGGCCCAGACGATCCGTCGTGCGCTGGCAACTGGGAGGACGCTGCTGCGACGTTGCAGACCGGCCACGTAGGCGCTGAGTTCGCCGCGCCACCGGGCGGCAGCCTCGAAATTCTCGAGGTCGGAGGCGGCCGACATCCGTTCGGCCAGTGCGTCGACGACCTCGCAGTGCTCTCCGCGCAGGGCGGCATCGATGCGCGGGCGAGAGAGGTCGTCGATACGGCCCGCGGCGCTGAGCATGGTGGACCCGTCCACCGGATATGTCGCGCACAGGGCATCGAGGGCGCGAGTCGCATGCCCAGTTCCGCGGTAGGGCCCAAGCGCGGCGGGAGCGTCATCGACGTCCAGCGCCGGCACGACCTCGAGCCGATCGCCATGGCGGACGACCCAGCGTGCCGTGTCCTGATGGGTCGACGCCGAGTTGAAGAGCGGGTGCAGGGTGCGAATGGAACGCAGTTCGTTGACCCGAGCCTCCAGCACCGTCGAGGTTGGTTCGGCGAGCACGTCAGCTGCCAGATCCAGCATGCGACGCACGCGGGCGCGCGATTCGGAGGCCGTGAAGTACGAGCGCACGCGCGAGCGCAGGTTGGTCGCGGATCCGACGTAGAGCGGTGCGCCCGAGGCGTCCACGAATCGGTAGACGCCAGGGGAGCGGGGCAACGAATCCGCCATCCCGGAGCGGTGGCGTCGGCGGGTCGGTACCGGGGAAGCGACGGTTGTGACGTCTTCGAGAGTGGAGACTCCGACGGGCGCCATCAGACTGAGGAGACCGTGGAGGACCCCGACCGTCGTGCGAGCGTCGCCCAGCGCCCGGTGCTGGTCCTGGGGCGCCACCTGGAAGTAGGAGGCCAACGTCTGGAGCTTGTGGTTGCGAACCATCGGCCGTGGCAGGGCCACCCGAGCCAGCGTCAGGGTGTCGAGGACCGGAGGTCGCGGCCAGCCGTGTCCACATGAGCGTGCGGCCCGGCGGAGGAATCCCATGTCGAAGGGCGCGTTGTGAGCGACGAACACACGAGACGAGCGGGGTTCGCAGAGGTGGCCGTCCTTGTCCTCGAGCCCGGCCCACCGTGCGAAATCTGGGTAGGCGCGGTCGATGGTGGGAGCCCCTGTCACCATCGACGTGGTGATCCCGGTCAGCGCAGTGATCCGCGGAGAGATCGGCTCCTCCGGATCCACGAGTGTGTGGAATTCGTCGACCGTACGCTCATCCCGGGTGCGCACGGCGCCGATCTCGGTGATCGAGGCGCGAGCGCCAATGCCCGTAGTCTCGAGGTCAATGACGATCCACTCGATGTCTTCCAGGGGCGTGCCCAGTGAATCGAGGCCGACTTGGACCCCCATGGGGACGGCCTCAACCAAGCGGTGGACCACCTCGGTACCAGCATGAGTGTGCTGGCCAGAGGGAAGTCTGATCGACGTTTCGGTCGGCCTGTGAATCGGCTCGCGACGCGCTCGGCGCTCGCCATGCGGCGCCGTAGGGGTCCCGGACGTCATAGAGTGGATCCTAGTTCGTCGCGACCAGGGAAGTGTCCAGGAGGATCCGTGGGTGTCTACCAGGCCCTGAAAGTCACCGGGGGTCCGCTGCTGCGTGCCACCTACAAGCCGTGGATCAGAGGCAAGGAGAACATTCCAGAGGAGGGGCCGGCGATCCTCGCGTCCAATCACAATGCGGTGTTCGACTCCGTCTTCCTTCCGGTGATGATCGACCGGAAAGTCGTTTTCATGGGCAAGGCCGATTACTTCACGGGTACTGGGCTCAAGGGGTGGGCGACCAAGGAGTTCATGCGCGCCGTGGGCACGATCCCCGTTGACCGTTCAGGTGGTCGGGCTTCGGAGGCGGCTCTGAAGGCCGGTCTCGACCGCCTCGCGCAGGGAGAGCTCTTTGGGATCTATCCCGAGGGCACGCGCAGCCCGGACGGCCGTCTCTACCGCGGCAAGACCGGTGTGGCGCGCCTCGCACTGATCTCCGGTGCGCCCGTCATCCCAGTCGCCATGATCGGGACCCACGATGCTCAGCCGATCGGTAAGAGACTCCCACTGCTGAGTCAGAACATCGGGATCGTCGTCGGGGAGCCTCTGGACTTCACGCGATACCGTGGGCTCGCGAAGGACCGCTACGTCCTGCGCGCCGTCACGGACGAGATCATGTACAACATGATGATGCTCTCGGGCCAGGAGTACGTCGATCTCTATGCGGCCGACGTCAAGGCGAAGATGGCTCAGGAAGGGACCTTCGAGGGGCCGGTCCCCTCCAATGGCCGTCCCGGACCCGGCGGGCGCATCGCCCCCGTCGTCGAGGTGCCGGGTCCTCCGAAGTCGCCGGTCGAGGGCGATGAGGAGACCCCCGACGTGGACATCGACGAGAAAGACATCGCCGTCGAGGACACGGACGAGAACCCCGACGGGGGACGGACGGCCGGCCGGCCGTCCTCGGCCACCGACTAGACTGGGCGTGATCCTGCGCGGGGCTGTCGATCCCGCACGTTCCACGCTGAAAGGTGTTCGCCCATGTCGGTCCGTCGCGTCGCCCTGCTCACTGCCGGTGGTTTCGCTCCCTGCCTGTCCTCCGCCGTCGGCGGACTCATCCAGCGCTACACGGAGATCGACCCCTCCGTCGAGATCATCGCCTATCAGAACGGCTACCACGGACTTCTCACCGGCAACTTCGTCGTCGTCGATGAGGACGGACGTCGTCACGCCGCCGTGCTGCATCGTTTTGGTGGCTCTCCGATCGGCAATTCGCGGGTCAAGCTGACCAATGTGGCCGACCTCGTCACGCGCGGCCTCGTCAAGGAGGGGGAGGACCCGCTCGCAGTCGCGGCCGAGCAACTGCGCACCGACGGTGTGGATGTTCTCCACACGATCGGTGGCGACGACACGAACACGACGGCCGCGGACCTGGCTGCCTATCTTCACGACAACGACTACGAGCTGACTGTCGTCGGTCTGCCCAAGACGATCGACAACGACATCATCCCGATCCGCCAGTCGCTCGGTGCCTGGACCGCCGCGGAAGAGGCCTCGGAGTTCGCCCAGAACATCATCGGCGAGCACCGCTCGAACCCTCGCATGCTGATCATCCACGAGGTCATGGGTCGCAACTGCGGGTGGCTGACCGCTGCCACGTCGCGCAAGTACACCGAGTGGCTCGATGCCCAAGAATGGGTGCCCTCGGTCGGACTGTCGAAGGAACGCTGGAGCATCCACGCCGTCTTCGTGCCGGAGATGGCCCTGGACATCGACGCGGAGGCCGCCCGCCTGCGCACCGTCATGGATGAAGTCGGCAACGTCAATATCTTCCTGTCCGAGGGGGCCGGTGTCCCCGAGATCATCGCGGAGCTCGAGTCCCGCGGCGAGGAGGTCCAGCGCGATCCCTTCGGCCACGTCAAACTCGACACGATCAACCCTGGGCAGTGGTTCGCCCGTCAGTTCTCCGAGCGGATCGGCGCGGAGAAGGTCATGGTCCAGAAGTCCGGATACTTCTCTCGTTCCTCCAAGGCGAATGCCGACGACCTCCGTCTGATCCAGTCGATGACCGACCTCGCTGTCGAATCCGCCTTCAGGGGCGAGTCCGGCGTCATCGGCCATGATGAGGAGGACGGCGACCGCCTGAAGGCCATCGCGTTCCCGCGGATCGCCGGAGGCAAGGCCTTCGACATCACCCAGGGCTGGTTCACGGAGCTCATGGGGCGCATCGGCCAGACCGTCACGCCCGCACTGCGGTGAGCGCGCACCTGCCCTGGAGACAGGGACGCGGTGGGTCGGCCGGGAGCCTTCCCGACCCGCGGGTGCCCGAGGCCTGGGAATCCCCCACGGGGGAGACCGCTCCCTGGGACACGTGGCGGACACATCGTGCGCTCCAGCAACCGACCTATCCGGACCCGCACGCGCTGTCCGAGGTCACGGCGGACCTGCGTCGTCGTCCGCCCCTTGTCTTCGCTGGCGAGGTCGACGACCTGCGCGCGGACCTGGGAGCTGCGGGACGCGGCGAGGCATTCGTCCTCATGGGTGGTGACTGCGCGGAGACCTTCGCGGAGTCGACGGCCGATCACCTGCGGTTGAAAATCCAAACGTTGCTGCAGATGGCCGTCGTGCTCACGTATGGCGCCTCCCTGCCGGTCGTCAAGATCGGACGGATCGCGGGCCAGTATGCAAAACCACGCTCGGCGGACGTCGAGACGCGCGACGGGGTGACCCTGCCCGTCTATCGCGGGGACGCCGTCAACTCCTTCGCCTTCACGAAGGAATCACGGATCCCGGATCCCCATCGGCTCATGGAGATGTACCAGCACTCCGCGTCCTCGCTCAATCTGATCCGAGCCTTCACGAAGGGCGGCTATGCGGACCTGCGCTTGGTCCACCACTGGAACCGCGGGTTCACGCAGAACCCGGCGTATTCGCGCTACGAGTCCCTGGCGGAGGAAATTCACCGTGCGGTGAAGTTCATGGAGGCCGCGGGCGCCGACTTCGATTCCCTGCGCGAGGTCGACCTCTACAGCGCGCATGAGGCCCTGCTGCTTGAATATGAATCGGCGATGACACGGATCGACTCGCGCACGGGACGCCCCTACGACACCTCGGGCCACCTCCTGTGGATCGGCGAGCGAACCCGTCAACTCGATGGTGCTCACGTCGAGCTGCTCAGTCGTGTCCTCAACCCGATTGGCGTCAAGCTCGGGCCGACCACGACACCCGAAGACGTCATCGCCCTGATCGATCGGCTCAACCCCGAGGGCGAACCCGGACGGCTGACCTTCATCACCCGGATGGGCGCCTCACGGATCCGTCAGGCACTGCCCCGGTTGCTGGAGGCCGCGAAGGCCGATGGTCGCCCTGTGACGTGGACGACGGACCCGATGCACGGCAATACGATCACGTCCTCGACGGGTTACAAGACGAGGGACTTCGCCACGATCATGGACGAGGTTTCCGGCTTCTTCGAGGCCCATGCCGAGGTCGGAACGATCCCGGGCGGAATCCACATCGAGTTGACCGGCGACGACGTCACCGAGGTGATGGGCGGATCCGAGCAGATCGATGAGGCGGGCCTCGAGCGTCGCTACGAGACCCTGGTCGATCCCCGGCTCAACCACCAGCAGTCCCTCGAGATGGCCTTCCAGGTCGCGGGGCTCCTGCGATAACGGCGGGCGGGAGAGGGTCAGATCACCGTCACAGTGATCGTCGAGCCCTTCGGCACGGAGGTCCCGGCAGCGGGGTCGGTCTGGCGAACGGTGTTGAAGTACCCGCCGAGGACTTTGTCGACCTTGACTGTGAATCCGGCATTCTCGAGGATGGCTTGGGCGTCCTCGAGCTGCTGGCCGGTCACGGAGGGGACCTCGACCATCTCGGGGCCCCTGGACACGACGTAGGAGACCGTGTCGCCCCGGTGCAGGGTCGATCCTGGCTGCTGGGTCTGGGAGATGACGACGCCTGCGGTCACAGTGTCGGAGTAGGCCTCGCTGGGGTCGGCGATCAACCCCAGGCCTTCGATCTGCGATCTTGCATCGTCGGCGCCGGTTCCCGTCACAGTGGGCACAGTGAGTGGCTCGCGTCCCTTCGACACGATGAAGTCGACGGCAGTGTCATGTTTGAGCGAGGTGCCCTGAGTCTGAGCCTGGGAGATGACGTCGCCCTCGGGAACGGTCTCCGAGTAGTCCTGCGTGATCGTGCCGACGGCCAGACCGGCGTCGGTGAGCGCAGCGCGGGCCTCTTGCTCGGTCTTCTCGGTCAGTGCCGGGACGTCGCGCATGTCGACGCCCCGCGAGACAGTCAGGCGAACTTCGGTGTCCTTGTGGACCGACCGGAGACTGTCGGGAGTGGAGCCCTCGGGATTGGAACTGATGACGTCTCCGGACTGGACATCGTCGGAGAACGCGGAGTCAGTGGTGGACGCCAGACCGAGTGCCGTGAGGTCGGACTCCACATCCACGGCCGAGCGTCCGGCCGTCAGGGGAAGATCGACATAAGAGCCGGGTCCGTATTGCATCCACCACCACCAGCCACCGCCCGTGCCCGCGGCGATGACCACGAGAAGGACGAGCAAAAGCGTCCAGATCCGTCGGGAACCATGCTTCTTCAGGGCGGGTTCATCGGGCAGTGGGGCCGGTGTCGTGTGGACGATTGTCTGGGAGGAAGCGGCCAGCGCCGGCAGGGACGAGGTCGTCCCAGAGAAGTCGAGCGCTGCCGTGCTCGCTCCCGGGGCCGGGGTCTCGTGCGGCGCCACATCCGCGCGACGCGAGGTCACGTCCTCGGGCAGAGACTCGCGCACCCGGACGATGAGGTCGATCGCTTCGTGGGCATCCGCGGGCCGTTCATCGGGGTTTCTCGCGGCGAGTGCCGCGACCAGGTCGTCAACCTCGCGGGGAATCCACTCCTGCTCGGTCGACGGCAGGGGAATGTCCGCGTTGACGTGCGAATACGCCATTTGAAGGGGATTTTCGCCCTCCCACGGAATGTGGCCGAGGAGCATCTCGTCAAGCATGATGCCGACGGAGAAGATGTCGGTGCGGGCATCCGTGTGACCGGTCGTTGCGATCTCGGGGGCCATGTAGGCGACGGTGCCGAGCACGGATCCTGCGGTCGACATCGAAACCTCGGAAGCAGCGCGAGCGAGTCCGAAGTCGGTGACCCGCACCGGAGGCTCGGCGGGGACGAGGACGTTTTCGGGCTTGATGTCGCGATGGATGACCCCGACGCGGTGAGCGGCGCGCAGGGCGTCGAGGACCTCCTGCGTGTAGCGCAGCGCCTGGTTGAGGGTGAAGGCTCCCTGTGCCTGCAGCAGAGTGCGCAAGTTGGGCCCGGCAACAAGTTCCATGACCAGGAATCCCTGCCCGTGAACGACGCCTTGATCGAAGACGGAGACGACACCGGGATGGACGATGCGGGCGGCCGCGCGGGCCTCGCGCCGGAATCGGGCGACAAAATCAGCGGATTCGGCCAGGTGGGGGTGCATGACCTTGAGGGCGACGGGGCGATCGAGTCGCTCGTCCTGAGCGACGTAGACGGTTGCCATGCCGCCACGGGCGAGCTTCGAGCCGATGCGATAGCGTCCATCGACGAGGAGACCGATCAGCGGGTCCTCGATAGGGCCAGCGGTTTCTTGGTCCCTGGGTGTGGCGGGGGAGAGAACCTCCGTCCGCGGAGCCCGTCCGGTGTGTAGGCGCTGAGGAGGCACGACGGGTTCACCGATGCTGGTCTCGTCGGATTCCGTGGCACTCACGTCTGGGATTGTACGGGAGCCCTGACCCGCGACCGGTGCTGGGCTGCGGCGTGGTGGCGAGCAACTCGGTCCGGAAAGAGGGCGTCAGGGCCGTAGGCTTGGTCTATGAGTGCACCGACTTCCCTCCTCAGCCCCGACGAGGCCGCCAGACTGCTGGGCATCGAGCCCCGCCGGATCAAGCAGCTCGTGCGTGATCATCAGCTCTTCCTCGTGGCGGCACCCGACGGATCGCCGGCGATTCCCGAGGAAATCATCACGAAGGGGGAAAACGGGTGGGAACCCCTGTGGAACCTGCCGGGAACGCTCACACTGCTTGCCGACAGTGGATTCAGCCCGGAGGAGATCGTCGAGTGGCTATACCGCCCCGAGGAAGTATTGGGCGAGACTCCGATGGAGGCGCTGGTGGCGGGACGCCACCACCGAGTCAACGCCGTGGCCGCGACACTCGCTTGGTGAGTGGGCCCGAGGCTCGCGTGTCGACCGATTCTGTTCAGGACCTGCGTCGAGTGAGGAGCTCGGCGAGGCCGATCAGACGAGTTCTTGACTCCTCGTCGAGGTTGGATACCTCCAGCTCTGCGGTACCGCGCGCGACGAAAGTGTCGATCAGCTGTTCGTGCGCGGCCCGTCCGCGTCGCTTGACGATGCCGGCCAGATGAGCGATCGCGTCCTCGTCGAGATCAGTCCGTCCGAGCCCGGCCGCTAGGTCCGCTCGTTCGTTGTTGGTGCTGGCTGTCCATGTCAGCGCCAACAGGACCGTGCGCTTGCCCTCACGGAGATCGTCGCCCGCGGGCTTGCCGGTCGTCACAGGGTCGCCGAACACTCCAAGGTCGTCGTCTCGCAGCTGGAAGGCGATGCCCCACGGTTCGGTGATCCGACCGACGAGGTCCACGCGATCGGCCGAGGCGCCGGCGGCCAACATGCCGAGCACCAACGGGTGGACGACGCTGTAGCGTGCGGACTTGCGACGCACGACCTCGAGGGAATCGTCGACGGACATGGAGGCCGCGTCGTCGGGGTCGAGCTGCAGGTGTTCGGCCCGCACGTCGAGATACTGGCCGAGGGCGACTTCGGCGTGCATGAGCGTGAACCGATCGAGAACCGATGCCACGGTGAGGGGATCGATGTCGTCGCAGGCCTGGGCGAGAGCATGGTCGGCGGCCGACAGGAGGAGGTCTCCGACCAGGAGAGCTCCAGCCGACCCGAACTCGTCGGGCGACCCGGTCCACTCGTGGACGCGGTGGACATCGGCGAACCGGACGTGTGAAGTGGGCTGTCCACGGCGAGATTCGGCATGATCAATGAGGTCGTCATGGACGAGGGCCGAGGCCTGGAAGAGCTCGAGCGCGGCGGCCAGCGTGTCGAGGGCTTCTTGCGAGGGCCGGTGGGTGGTTCCGCCCCCGAATCTCTCGGAGCGATCGTCACCCGCGAGGTCAGCGCCGACGAGGGCGAGGAAGCCGCGCAGGCGCTTTCCCCCGGAGACCGCACAGGATGCAGCGTCGACGAACTCGCAGCCAGAAGCAGCCGGAGCCAGGGAAGCAATGAGGCGACTCAGCTGGCGCTCGGTCGCAGCATTGATGCGGGGGACGAGTGACGCCAGGTCAGTGTGGGCCCACTCAGGGGGCAATGTCATGGTGTCAGGCTATCCGAGGTGCCTGCCGAGGCAGTGGGACGGCGAGCATGATGGAGCGAGAAGCACAAGCCGACGAGGGTTCCTATCATGGGCCCACGGCCACTGAATGGGGGAAGACATGTCCGTCGTGCTCAGCTATCACGGCAATCACGAGTCTGAGGTGGCGCTCGAGCAGGCAGTCCGGATAGCAAGGATACTGGACACGAGCCTCGTCGTCGTCTTGGCGCGGCGGACGGGAAAAACCGACCTACACACCGCCGAGGACGTTGAAGATCGCCTGTGGGTGCATCTGGGTTCGGCGGACATCGCCTTCGAGGTTCGTCACACTCACGCGGACCAGAACATCGCCGATGCGGTGCTCGAGGCCGCCGAATCGGCATCCGCTCAGGTCATCGTTCTCGGCCTGAGACCGGGCGGATCGGGGCGAACGACCGTGGGACCGAACGCGTCAAGGATCCTTCTGGACGCTCGATGCCCGGTCGTCACCACTACTCCGCTCGCTTAGAGCTGACAAGCAAAATGCTGTTGGCGGATTATAATTGTAACCAGCCCGTCGGCGTCACCCCTCAATGCTCCTGAGAAAGGGATCAGTGTGACTGCATCTCGCCCCGCGAAAGCCACGTCGATCACCACGACCTTATCCGGTGACGGTGTCGAGGTGACGCCAAAGATCTCCGAAGCCCGCACAGCCACTGCTGAGCCTGCCACGCGCACTGCCTCGGCGAAGTCCACCGCCAAGTCGAAGGCTGCGACGAAGGCCAAGACGGTCAAGTCCGCCTCGGCACCTGCCGCGGATGAAGCGGCTCCTGCCTCAGGAAAGACCACGACTAAGAAGACCACTGTCAAGAAGAAGACTTCTCGGAAGAAGGCGTCTGCGTCGAAGAAATCCTCCGCAGCCACGACCTCGAAGAGCACTGACGAGGACGAGGTCGAGGAGGATCTCGAAGAAATCGAGGTCGAACCGGATCTCGAGTCGGTGTCCGAGGAAGACCTCGATACGGACACCGACTCCTCGGACGATGATGAGTCGGAGGGCTCGACCACTGGTGAGGACGCGGAGTCGTCCTCGAGCGATGATTCCGGCAAGGCGCCGGTCGGACTGACGGATTCCGAGAAGTCGGAGGCTCTGCGTGCTCGCACGTCCCAGGGCATCCATGTCAAGGGTGGATTCGTCGTTTCGGATTCTGACGAGACGGACGAGCCGGTCCAGCAGGTCACTGTCGCGGGCGCGACTGCCGATCCGGTCAAGGACTACCTCAAGCAGATTGGCAAGGTGCCGCTGCTGAACGCCGAGCAGGAAGTTGATCTTGCTCGACGTATCGAAGCGGGCCTGTATGCGGAGTACAAACTCAAGAACGAGTCCGACACGATGACCTCGAAGGAGCGGCGTGAGCTGCACTTCATCGCCCAGGACGGTCAGAACGCGAAGAACCACCTGCTGGAGGCGAACCTCCGTCTGGTTGTCTCTTTGGCCAAGCGCTACACGGGTCGCGGCATGCAGTTCCTGGATCTCATCCAGGAGGGCAACCTCGGTCTGATCCGTGCGGTCGAGAAGTTCGACTATACGAAGGGCTACAAGTTCTCGACCTACGCGACGTGGTGGATTCGCCAGGCCATTACCCGCGCTATGGCCGATCAGGCGCGCACGATCCGCATTCCGGTCCACATGGTCGAGGTCATCAACAAGCTCGCTCGAGTCCAGCGTCAGATGCTGCAGGACCTGGGGCGTGAACCGACTCCCGAGGAACTCGCCAAGGAACTCGACATGACCCCCGAGAAGGTTGTCGAGGTCCAGAAATACGGGCGCGAGCCGATTTCCTTGCACACGCCGCTCGGCGAGGACGGCGACTCCGAATTCGGTGACCTCATCGAGGACTCCGAGGCGATTGTGCCTGCGGACGCCGTGTCCTTCACGCTGCTACAGGAGCAGCTGCACCGGGTGCTCGACACACTTTCCGAGCGTGAGGCCGGAGTCGTCTCGATGCGTTTCGGACTGGGGGACGGGCAGCCGAAGACCCTCGACGAGATCGGCAAGGTCTATGGAGTGACGCGCGAGCGCATCCGTCAGATCGAATCCAAGACGATGTCCAAGCTCCGTCACCCGAGTCGGTCGCAGGTGCTGCGGGACTACCTGGACTGAGACGGTTGGCCGGAGCGAGTCTTGGGTTGATTCGATCATCGATCCGCTGATTCTCACGAGCGAGGTGCCGCTCCCTTCACAAGGAGACGGCACCTCGCTCGTTTCGTGAGAATGCGTGTCACACAGCGGTGGCAGGCAGTTGACGACCTCACCCAAATTCATGTGGTGAGTTTCTGGAGGCGAATCCGGGCGGTGAGGAGCGAGGCGCGCTCATCCGGTGGGAGCGATTCGAGGAACGCCTCGAGAGCAGCGGTCCACCTGGCATTGATTCTTTGCCTGTCGAGGAGCGCTTGGGGTGTCGGCGTGAGCGTGGTACCTCGACGATCATCTGGATCGGGAGACTTCGTGGGCAGACCCTGAGCGGCCAGCCGGTGCACAGTCACGCTGGCATACTGGGTCGCAAACCGAGGTGTGCGGGTGGTTGACGATATGAACAAGAATCTCGGCCTCACCGCCCGTGGCAGCGCTGTCCCAGTCACTGTGGTGACGTGCTCAACGGCTTTCGTCGCCGTCATGGCGCGCATGGTGGGAGTAGCCGGCGGCTTCACGGTCGGACGTGTCCGCGACCAGATTGACGCTGCGCGTGAATGTGCCGGATCCTCGTTCACCCGTGCTGAGCGAGGTGCTCCACCGGCTGCCCACGTCGAAATCAAAGGCTGCCATGCGCGCGCCGGGACGATCCGTGGAATGGCCGACTTGCCGGGATTCATGTGAGGTCCTGTTCGTCCTCGGTCTCACGCGGGCGGTGGACGACCTCGTCGATCACCTCGTTGACGTGGGCGAGGGCCGGGACGAGCGCTCGTGTCTCTGCCGGGAACAGGTCCGTGTCGGAAGACATGATGTGCATCGTCGGGACAGAGTTCCGCGACGTCGAGGTCAAGCGGATCGTCACTGTCGGTTCGAGATCATGGTCGACGACCAAGTCGACCGATCGGGACCACGCCGCGGGCTCGTCAGCATCGTGGTGAACCGGTACTTTCCACCACGCGTCCGCGTCAAAGTCGGAGACGGGCATCGTTGGCGGTGGAACAGCATCGATCTGGCGGAGCAGCGTGGCCACGTGTTCGAAGACCCTGGCCAGCAGCCACGGGTCGGTCGCGTACATCGTCCCGGTGGGAGGAAGAACTGTGGCGATCACGGGAGCGCCGAACTTGGTGCTCTGGACGAGATGGATCCTGAGCGTGAGCCCGCCGTGCGTCGTCTCGGTCAAGATGACTTCGCGCACGTGTGTGCCTGGATGATCGGGATCGGGTTGCGGTGTGAGGGCGTTCCAATCAGCCTCGGTGAAGTCGGCGGCGGTAGCTGTGGGGGTTTCGGAATCATAGGTGGTGTCCATGGGATGCTCTTTCTCCAGCATTGCTGGTCAGTTCTTCTTCTTGTCCTGGTCGTCTCGGTCTGCGAACTGCACTCACGGGTGACGGATGATGTCGTCGATCACTTTGTTGACGTGGACGAGGGCGGGGACGAGTGCGCGCGCTTCGGCTGGGAACATCGCGTCGTCCGCGTGCTGGATGAAGACGGTGGGCACGGAGTTGCTCGCCGACGAGGTCACATCGATTTCGACCGATGGCTCGAGATCGGATTCGACCGTGAGGGACAGCGAGCGTACCCAGAACTCGGGGGCGTCGCTCTCAAAACGCAGTGGAGCATCCCACCACGAGC
Organism: Actinomycetales bacterium; assembly: GCA_015655375.1. Lineage (GTDB taxonomy): Bacteria > Actinomycetota > Actinomycetes > Actinomycetales > Actinomycetaceae > Pauljensenia. Next base: position 805 of record JAATFD010000014.1, on the reverse strand, counting down.
GTGGGGTGAATTCCGCGACTGGCATTCTGTACCACGGATCGACGAGGGCGGAGTTGAAGGTGCGCGCCACGCGCTCGCAGATTGAGGATAGGGCGTCGAAGTCCGCCGGGCGGAGCGCTGCCGTCGGGGGATCGAAGACCGCGGACGCTGAAATGAATATCTCGTTCGACAAGATGGCTCGGACTCGAAAGGCCAAGTCGTCAAAGGCGTTGTCGGTGAGGATGACCTCCCGCACCGATTTGCCCGGCTGATCCGGGTCGGGTCGGACAGGGAGCTCCCTCCATGTCGTTTCGGAGAATCTCGACGCGTCGATCGTTGGAATTGGGTGTGTTTGGTCGTTCACTGGGCCACCTCCATGTGGTCATACGAGGACATACGGGTGTGTCTGCTCCGACCCCGACGGGTGCGCCCGAAGAATGTGCTCGATGGAGGATGAACGCGACCTTGAAAATGAAGGGAGGTGTTTCTCTGCGAGGGTCAAGCCCGCAAATGTTGGGGGGAGAACCGGAACATTGCCAGTGTATCGAACAGGTGTTCGACTGTGGTGAGGCGCGCCGCTCAGAGGCTCCACTTACCGGCCACTGGTGGAACCCATCGGTGTGGGTGGCAGAGAGCCCCTGATCGTGGTAGAGAGCTGATCCACGGCTGACGCGAGCTCCGCGACGCCATCGAGGGTCATGAGGTCGGGGAATCGGGATCCTATTCGGTGGGAAGTCTCCGCCAAGACTCGGTGTCGAAGTCGGCGATGGGAACATTCGGAATCGCGCGGCCCAGGTCATACATGACGGTCTTCATATGGGTGTCG
>JAATFD010000027.1 GCA_015655375.1 Actinomycetales bacterium | reverse complement strand
GAGGGACTTGCGCCTTCGCTCGATGTCGCGCTCGACGCGAACGTCGGATCGCGGATGGCGACCGAGCTGATCCCGCAGAGCAAGGTTGCCATCGCAATCGATGGGTCCTGGCAACCCGGCGGCTGGATCACCGGCGACAACGCCTGGGCCGACTGGGAGTCCACGATGGGCTTCGCCAAGATGCCGACCCAGAACGGTCAGGCACCGGGCTTCACCTCGATGTCCGGTGGATGGCTGTTGTCGATCGGATCCCAGGCGAAGGATCCCGACACTGCGATGAAGTTCATTCAGCTGGCTCTCAACAAGGAGAATTCTCTGACCTACGACACGACGAACTCGCAGATCGCCGTGCGTGGGGATGTCGCGACGGATCCCGAATACCTCGCCTACAACTCGTCCTTCGAGTTCTTCTCGAGCCTGGTGGAGTACACGCACTTCCGCCCGGCCACGCCCGACTACTCCCAGATCTCCTCGAACATCCAGGTGGCCACCGAATCGGTGGTCAGCGGCCAGGCGACACCGGAGCAAGCAGCCTCGACCTATGACGAGGGGCTGAGCAAGATCGTCGGCCAGGACGCGACGGAAGCCGGGAAGTGATGACGGCTCCCACACGGCAGGCCGCACCTTGGGAGACGGCGGATGTGGCACCGGTGACGCACCGGGTGCCGTTGGTCCGCCGCCTCCTGAGGCGCGCGGTCGAGTTGGGCCCGCTCGTCCCCGCGGTCATCCTCATGCTGATCTTCCTGATCGGTCCCATCCTCTACTCGCTCTACGGGTCGTTGACCAACGCGGCGATGACCGGGTACAAGGCTGCGAACCCACAGTTCGTCGGCCTCGAGAACTACCAGTCGCTGGCTGCCAGCGGGGAGTTCTGGCAGTCTGTGTGGCTGACCGTGGTCTTCGTCCTCTGCTCGGCCGTCATCGGCCAGAACGTCCTCGGCATGGGGCTGGCGCTGCTCATGCAGATCAGCCCGAAAGGGATCGCGAACGTCGTCGGCGGGATCGTCGTCATCTCCTGGGTCCTGCCCGAGATCGTCGCGGCCTTCGCCCTCTACGCGTTCTTCTCCACGGACGGCACGCTCAACACGATGCTCGCAGCGGTCGGACTGAGCGGCCCGACCTGGCTGCTGACCTTCCCGATGTTCTCGGTCATCATGGCCAACATCTGGCGGGGGACGGCCTTCTCGATGATGGTCTACGGGGCCGCGCTCGGCGATGTCCCGCCCGACATCACCGAGGCCGCGATGATCGATGGAGCCGGGCCTCGCCAACGCCTGATCCACGTGACCCTGCCGATGATCAAGGGATCGATCTCGACGAACCTGTTGCTGACGACCCTGCAGACTCTCGCGGTCTTCACGCTGATCTGGGTGATGACCGGGGGAGGCCCGGGGACCAGCTCCTCGACGCTTCCCGTCCTGGCCTACCAGCAGGCCTTCAAGTTCTCTCAGGTGGGTTACGGCACGGCGATCGCGACGGTGACGATCCTGCTCGGGGCAATCTTCGCCCTCGTTTACATCAAGGTCCTCAAGCCGGAGGTCGACTGATGAGTGCGAACATCGCATCCGTGGTGCCCTCGGCACCGACCTCGTCCTCGTCGGGTCACACGATCCCCTCCTTGGCGCGTCCGGGGAAGGGGCCCTCGCGGCTCCTCGCGTCGATCGCTCTGGCAGTGTTGGGGATCGCCTTCGTCATCCCGCTCGTGTGGATTCTCCTGTCCTCGATCAACCCGAAGGCGTCGGTGTCCCTGTCGCTGCCCGGCAGCCCGACGTTGTCGAATTTCTCCTCGGTGATGACTGTCGATCAGACCTTCCGTCCGCTGTGGAACTCCGCGGTGCTCTCCGTGGGGTCGGCGGTGCTGACCGTCGTGGCGGGCGCGCTTGCGGCCTATCCACTGTCGCGCTACCAGATCCGGTTCAAGCGGGCGTTCCTCTACTCGATCCTGTTCGGGACCTGCCTGCCGATCACCGCGATGATGGTGCCGGTCTACTCGCTGTTCGTCCGGTTGAGCCTGCTGGACTCGACGCCGGGCCTGATCTTCTTCATGTCGGCGACGTCGTTGCCAATGGCGATCTGGATGCTCAAGAACTTCATGGACTCGGTGCCCATCTCCCTGGAGGAAGCCGCCTGGGTCGACGGCGCGGGCTCGATGACGACGCTGCGCCGGATCGTCCTGCCATTGATGAAGCCTGGGCTGATCGTCGTGTTCATCTTCGTGTTCACGCAGGCGTGGGGGAACTTCTTCGTGCCCTTCGTGCTGACCTTCGACTCGGTCAAGCAGCCGGCGGCCGTGGCGATCTACAACTTCTTCGGGACCTACGGGTCCATCGCCTATGGCAAGCTCGCCGCATTCTCGATCCTGTACTCCGCCCCCGTGCTGGTCCTCTACCTCGTCATGCAGAAGGCCTCGGGCGGGTCCTTCGCGCTGGCGGGTGCCGTCAAGGGGTGATGAGGCCGCAGAACTTTTGCCCATAGCCAATTCTTTCTGGGCTTGTCCATGGTCTAAGACAGTAGAAGGCAAAGTCGCAATAAAAATTGCATATGAGCATGGTCATGCCATATCGTCATCGAAGTTGGATGATCGTCCAACTCCTGGGAACAAACAGACCCGAGTGCCCCCATCGGGCCGATGACGACAAAAGGTGAACCATGACCGACGCGATCGGCGCCCTCGACGTCGACTCCTATTCCAGTGTCCGTCCGGACCTCCGGATGGTCCCTGATCCGTCGCCCCTCGACAGTGTCTCGATGGAGGTCAAGCGGCGTCATTTTGTCGATGTGGCCCGGCGCGCCCTTCCTCTGTGGGGATACCCCGCCGACGCGGTCCTCGACTTGCTCAACATCACCGAGAACGCGACCTACAAGGTCAGCGCTCACGGGCTGGACACCATCATCATGAGAGTGCACCGGCTCGAGTACGCCTCAAAGGACTCCATCGAATGCGAACTTGCGTGGATCCGCGCCCTTCGGGCATCCACTGATCTGCACCTTGCGACGCCCCTGCGTTCGCGGTCAGGTCAGTGGGTCGAGACGATCAGCACCGCAGCGATGGGGGAGCAGCGCAATGTCGTCTGTTTCAGTTTCGAGGAAGGCCACTCCCCGCGGGACTCCCAGGATGACACCGAGCAGGTCGGAGCGATCGCTTCGGCGGCTCGGCGGATCCCGGACGCCCTCTCGCTCGGCGGTTTCCGGGCAGCTGCGAGCCTGTACGACCGCCTCGGTCGCCTTCCGTGGCACAGGCAGTCTCTCAGCACGTCCGACGTCACCATGTACGAGGCCCTGGGACGTATCGCTGCAACGCTTCACCTGCAGGCACAGTCCTGGCGGCCTCCACATCCCGGTGCTCGCATCGAGTGGAACTGGGACGCGACGTTCTCCTCGGGTTGGAACAATTTCTACGGCCGTCATTACTGGGATGATGGGCTCCTCCCGCGACGCGACACCGCCTTGGTGGACTCCTGTGCTCGCCTGATGAAGACCCGCCTCGAGGCCTATGGGCAGGGGTCCGATCGCTACGGAATGGTCCACTCCGATCTGCGGATGGCCAATCTTCTGAAGGACGGCGAGGGCATCACCGTCCTCGATTTCGATGATTGTGGCCCAGGGTGGTTCATGTACGACCTCGCCGGAATCGTCGGCTTCATGGAGCACCGCCCCGACCTCTCCGAGATCCTTCGACACGTCGTGCACGGCTATCGTTCGCGACGCCCGCTCGGGGACGAGGACGTGCGCGAGATCCCCACGTTCGTCATGATGCGTCGCATCGGGCTCCTTCAGGCGATGGCATATCACGTCGGCGACATTGACGAGGGCGAGGGCGAGTCGGTCGAGCTCACACCCGAGATCCTTCAGTTCTACGCACGGGGAACAGCGCTGCTCGCACGCCGTTACGTCACGCGATTCTCTCGGATACCGCTGGCTGTGCAGTGACCCCGCAGCATGGCCTCCGCACTCTCTTCAACAGAAAGCCAGAATTGCCATGAATGAGTCCAAGACCGCGATCTATGACGAGGCTGCACGGGTATGGAACCCCAACAAGGTTGAGGTCTTCCGTCACTACGGCATCGACATCGTCCTCGGCGATCGCCACGGCTACACCTTCACCGATGCCGATGGCCGCCGACTGATCAACATGCACCTCAACGGCGGCGTCTTCAATTTGGGACACACCAATGAGGAGGTGCGTGCCGCATTGGTGGAGGGATCGGCTCACTACGACGCCGGGAACCATTACTTCCCCTCTCCGGTGAAGAATGCGCTGTGCGAGGAGCTCCTCGGCGTCTCGCCCGACTACATGCGCTACGTCGCCTTCAACAACGGCGGCGGGGAGTCGATCGATGCGGCGGTGAAATTCGCACGTCGGGCCACGGGACGAACTCGCGTGATCACGGTCAACGGCGCGTTCCACGGAGCGACCGGCATCGCCATGGAGGCGGGTTCTCCTGAGATGGCGGCCTTCTTCAACATGGCCCCCGATCCGCGCGAGTACACACATGTTGCCTTCGATGATCTCGATGCGCTTGGTGAGGTGCTTGAGTTGGAGGACACCGCGTGTGTCCTCATCGAGTCGATCCCCGCGACCCTCGGGTTCCCCCTTCCGCATGACGACTACCTCGCCGGTGTCACCGAACTGGCGCACCGTCACGGTGCTCTCTATATCGCCGACGAGGTACAGACGGGTCTCATGCGCAGCGGCGACATGTGGTGCGCGATCGGATACGGTGCGAGTCCCGACATGATCGTCACCGGCAAGGGACTTTCAGGTGGCTACTACCCGATGTCTGCGGTGATCATGAATGAGCGCGCGGGCCAGTGGCTCCACGAGGATGGCTTCGCCCACCTGTCCTCCTTCGGAGGGTCCGAACTTGGATGCGTCGTGGCAACCAAGGCGGTGGAGATCACCGCGAGGGAGTCCACGGCCGCGAATGTTGAGATGCTCACGGAGTTGTATGCCGAGGGACTCGAGAGGGTGCGTGCCCATCATCCTGATTTCTTCGTCGGCGTGCGTCAGCGAGGCGTCATCATGGGGTTGCAGACCGCTCATCCCCAAGGGGCAACCGCCTTGATGGCTGCTCTGTACACGAACGGCGTCTGGGCGATGCGTGCGAATTTTGATCAGTCAGTCCTGCAATGGAAGGCCGGACTGCTCATGGATCGTGACCTTGCCCGTGAATCCTTGGAGATCCTCGACGTCGCGATGGGCGAAGCCGCGCAGACGCTGGGGGCGGGTTCAGACGCTGAGGAAATCAGCATGACGGGCGTCGGGGCGTCCCGATGAGACGCCTGAAGCTGGAGGACCGGCGCCAGCTTCTCATTGAGGCGACGATCGAGGTGATCGCCGAGCGCGGGCTCGCGGCGGCATCGAGTCGTGCCATCACCTCGCGAGCCGAAATGCCGCTGGGCGCTCTCCACTATGCATTCGACTCCGTCGACGATCTCATGGATCACGTTGTCGCCTCGGTGACCGATACCGAACGTCTGGAGGCGGAGGCCTCGTGGATGCTGACGGCACCGGCGTCCAGCGGTGCTGCGGACGCGGGACCGTCGATGCGCGCCGAGGCAGTGAATGCCCTCGATGCAGGTGACCTGATCGAAAGCGCGCTTGTTGCCTACATCGATCTGCTGCGGGCAGATCCTCGCCGCGAACAGGCGATGCTCGAGGTCTCGGTCACCGCCGCGCATCGCGCGAAGGGCCGCGACCTGGTCGTCAGGCAATACAGGGCCTACCACCAGGCGGCCCGAGCGATGCTCGATGCACTGGCCGAATCCTGCGAGGCAACATGGTCCCAGCCCGTGGAGGACATCGCCCGTCTGGTTGTGGTCATGACTGACGGGCTGACCACGACCTGGCTTGCTACGCGAAACACGGCCGCCGCGCGGACGAGCGCATCGACGCTGTCGAGAATGCTGGCCTCCCTTCTGATTCCTGTCGAAGAACATGAGCGATCTCGGCTCGGAGCGTGATGATGGGTGCGTTCGGCGGACGAGCACGCAGGGCGGTCGTCGTCGCCTACGCGGCCCAGGCCTTCGGCTATGCGACCGTGATGACGACGCTGCCGGCATTCCGCGACCGTTATGGGTTCAGTGAGACGGCCGTGTCCGGAGTGGTCCTGGGAGTCTGCGTCGCTGCGGCTCTCGGGTCACTCGCCTCGGGCAGGATCGCCTCGTCACGAGGATCGCGTCTGGCCCTCGCAGCGGGACTCACGGTGCAGACGGTCGGTCTGGCGTCACTGGCGCTTCCGTTGCCGACGAGTGCGTTCGTCGGCGCCGAGATGCTGTACGGGATGGGACTCGGCGCGGTGGATGCAACCTCGGCGATGCAGGGCATCCTGGCGGAACAACGTCTGCGCAGACCTTTGATGTCCAGTTTTTTCGCGGCGTACACGGCAGCGGCCATCGTGGCTGCGCTGTGCGTGTCCGCGATGGCGTCGGTCGGAGGGCAGACCGCCGCCGTGCTGGTGGCTGCGCTAGTGACTGCGGGGTCCGCCATTGTGGGCGCCAGGATGTTGTTCCCCGGCTTGTCGATCGATCGATCGGGAAGGGGCCCGTCCGCGACGGCGGCAGAGGAGACAAGCGATACCCCGTCGGAGGGCGCTCGCGGAGAGCAGCCGGAGGCGATCGGGAGAATCATCCGCATCTTCGGGATGTCGATACTCGTCGTCTTTGTCGCCGATTCGGCGGTGTCGACGTGGTCGACTGACTATCTGCAGCACACGTTGATGTCGGGTGCCGTCATGGCACCGTTGGCGTACGCCGCCTATCAGGCGGTGGTGCTCGTGACCCGGACCGCTGGAGATCGTCTGCAAGCGGGGCGAGGTTCGGTCGGGTTGGTGCGTGGAGCCACCGCGGTGTCGGTGGGAGGATTTGTCTTGGTCGCCCTTCTACCGACGACGGTGGGAGCAATTGTCGGCTTCGCGTTGGCGGGTGTGGCGGTCGGCCTTCTGGTACCGATGACCTTCTCTGCTGCCGGCCGCGCAGCGGGTGCACATTCGGAGGGGGTCATCTCCCAGATGAACACCTTCAATTACGTCGGTGCCGTGATCGGGGGCGCCGTCATCGGTCCGCTCGGCCAGACCGGAATCGGGATGCACACGGCGTTCCTGCTCCCCGGGCTCTGCCTTGTGGTGATGATGCCGCTGGCCCGCTACTACGCAAGGCGAAGTCCCATTTCGAACGACCGGGCCCGACCCCAGGCGCTCGCACTGGACGCATCGCGTCAGTCTTCGGAGGCAGAGGTTCCACTCGACCCATCTGCCGGAGCCGCGGTGTCGTCCTCGCTCTGAGCGAGGTGCTGCTCGGCCAGGATCGCGGCCCCAGCCAACGCCGCGTCGCGGACATCGCCGGAGGCGTTGACCAACGGCAGGACGCCAAGCTTGTGCAGGGTGTTGACCATCGGCGGACCCATGTGACCGGTGACGACGGCCTGGATCTCGTTGTCGCGCATGAAGCGGACGATCCTGGCGTGGTGCTGGCCCTCGGGGCCCTGGTCGTGGGAGACGTCCCAGGCGACCTCGTGCTCCTCCCAGGAGACGATCCGCCCGTTCGCGATGACCGCGATTGCCACGGTGTGGGCTCGGCCCAACCCGCCTCCGACCTGGTCGCCGGTGACGTTGACCGCGAGAGTCACGGGGCCGAGAGTGTCCGTGCCGGAGGCCTCCGGAGCGTTGTTGGGGATGGTGGTATCGGGCTGCGTGCCGTCGGGGTCGTCGAAGGTGTCGCTCATGGCTCCATTGTCGCGCCGGTGGGGCGACGATGCAGGAGCGGGCCGATTTGCACCGGCCACTCCGAGGTCTGTGCCTTTCGTCTGCTCGATGATCACCCGCCTCACCCCAGCGGTTCACGATCGGTTCAACGGGAGTCTCTACCGTGGCACACGCCGGGTGACCGGCATCGACACCGGACCCCTACAACCAGTGAATCGGGTGTGCATGACGTCGACACCAACGAGAAGACCCACGGTTCAAGAAAGCCCCGACGAGGTTCGATCTGCGGATTCGTCCGTCGGGACGGGTGTCCTCGCTCCACCCTCGAGTTCGGCGGATGGTGTGATCCAGTCCCGTGAATCCCGGCTGACGTCCTCCGGCGGAGCGCGCCTTCGGTCGCACGGCAGCCGCATCGCGCGATCTCGCGAACTGGGCTGGTTCGTCGCCCTCGTCGGACCGAACCTGGCTCTGATCGCCGCCTTCACCTACGTGCCGCTCGTCGCGAACATGTATTACTCGACCCTGAACTGGCGGCTGGGATCGACCAGGGCGACCTCGGTCGGGCTGGCGAACTACCAGGAGTTCTTCACCTCCGCCGCGGGCCTCGACGTCTGGCGGGTGACGATCGTCTTCACCGTTGTCACGGTCCTGGCCTCGATGGTGCTCGGACTGGCGATGGCACTGGTCCTCAACAAGAACCTTCCCGGCAAGGGATTGACGCGGACGGCCGTCTTCGCGCCCTATGTCCTGCCCGGCGTCGGCGTCGGCCTTGTCTGGAACTTCATCTTCGATCCGAGCATCGGGTTGCTCAGCCTCGTGCTGCGGGCTTTCGGCATGGCTTCTCCGCAGTGGTTCCTCGACCCGAGCCTGTCACTGATCATGGTGATGATCGTCTACGTCTGGAAGAACCTCGGCTTCTGCGCCGTCGTCTACCTCGCGGGCCTGCAGTCGGTGCCGAACGACCTGCTCGAGGCCGCCGCGCTGGACGGTGCTGGGCCCATCCGTCGCTTCTTCTCGGTCACGTTGCCCCTGCTCGGTCCGACGGTCTTCTTCCTGACGGTGACGACGGTCCTCAACTCGATGCAGGCGTTCGACCTTCTGCGGATCATGACGCCGACGGGCAACGGGACGAACTCGATGGTCTTCGAGATCTACCTGCAGTCCTTCGGGGCTTATCAGCGAGCGGGCTACGCGGCGGCGATCTCCGTCGTGCTCTTCGTGGTCCTCCTGGCGATCACGTCCGTGCAGATGCGGTACGTCGAGAGGAAGGTGCACTACGAATGAGCACCGTTGCCGCCGCCGTCGGGGTTGGGCTTCCGTCATCCTCCGGTGGCCCGTCCTCGCCGGATCGCGACCGAGACCTGCGGAAGAAGGAGGCCCGGGGCGAAGGTCGACCACGTCCTCGTCCGGAGTGGACGCGAGCCTTCTCCCACTCGCACCTGACGGAGACCCTGCTGGCCGGATACGTGCCGATGATCGTCGCGATCCTCATCATTGCGCTGCCCCTGGTGTGGATGGTGATCTCCTCGTTCAAGCCGGTCTCCGAGATCATCACGTCGGCTCCCACATTGCTCCCGAGGGATCCGACGACCCAGAACTACTCGGAGGTCGCGGCACGCGTCCCGTTGGCCCGGGTATTTCTGAATTCGGTGATCGTCACGGTCGTGTCCTCCGCCGTCAAGGTCATCCTGGCGATCACGGGGGCTTATGCACTGGTCTTCCTCACCCGCGTGCCGTTCCGCCGCGTCGTGCTGGTCCTGATCCTCGTGGCTCTCATGGTGCCGCCCGAGGCGTCGATGCTCCCGAACTACATCACGATCGCGGGGATGGGCGGGCGCAACACCCTGTGGGGCATCATCCTGCCGGGCCTGGGCACGGCCTTCGGAACGTTCCTCCTGCGCCAGCAGTTCCTGACGGTGCCTCCGGAGATCCTCGAGGCCGCCGAACTCGACGGCGCCGGGCACTGGCGGCGTCTGTGGCGCATCGTCGTGCCGGTCATGGCGCCCTCGATCGCGACGGTGGGCCTGGTGACGGTCGTGTCCGAATGGAACTCGTTCCTGTGGCCGCTGATCATCACGGACACCCCGGAGAGCATGACGCTTCCGGTCGGCCTCAATCTGCTGAATTCCGTCGAGGGACAGACCGGGTCCTACGGGATCCTCATGGCCGGAGCCGTCCTCGTCATCGCGCCGGTCCTCCTGATCTTCGCGGCCCTGCAGCGCCTTATCGTCGCCGGGTTGACCCAGGGCGCCGTGAAGTGATGCCAGCAGTTTTCCCAGATTTCCCATCCACGTGTCACATCAATGAAAGGAACATTCTGTGACCATCCGAAGGATCTCTGCATCTGTCCTCGCGACGCTTGCCGTCGGTGCCGTGGCGCTCAGCGCCTGCGGGCCCTCGGTGTCCTCCGGCTCCTCCGGGTCCGGCTCCGGTTCTGCGGCCTCCGCTTCCAGTGGGACCGACTTCTCGGGGGTGGAGCCCGCCAAGGAGATCTCCTTCTGGACGAACCACCCGGGCGGCTCCCTTGACACCGAGACTGCGATCGTCAACGATTTCACGGCCCAGACCGGGATCACGGTGAACATCGTGACGGCGGGCGCGAACTACGAGGAGGTCTCGCAGAAGTTCCAGACCGCGCAGACCTCCGGGGACGTGGGAGACGTCGTCGTGCTCTCCGACGCGACCTGGTTCCCCGCCTACCTGGCCGGCTCGATCACCTCGGTGGACAGCGTCCTGGAGGCCGCCAAGCAGGACACCTCGACCTATCAGAAGACCCTCTTCGACGACTACCTCTACGAGGACGCGCACTACGCGGTGCCCTACGCCCGCTCGACGCCGATCTTCTACTACAACAAGGACGCCTATACGGCGGCCGGCCTGTCGGACGCGGCTCCGACCACCTGGGACGAGGTCAAGGCCGACTCGGAGAAGATCGCGGCCTCGAACGCGCAGGTCACAGGCTTCACCTATCCGCCCGAGGACGAGTACCCCGCCTGGACGATGGCCAACCTCGTGTGGGGCTATGGCGGCCAGTGGTCAAACAACTGGGACTTCGCCCCGCTGACCTCGGACGCGACGGTGCAGGCCCTGACCTTTGCCCAGTCCAGCGTCACAGACGGGTGGGCGAACGTCGCTTCGGGCGACCCCGCTCAGGACTTCATCGCTGGGACGACCGCGCAGACCATCGCCTCGACCGGATCGCTCAAGTCGATCCTCGACAACGCGACATTCGATGTGGGAGTCGGGAACCTGCCGGCGGGCCCGTCTGCTTCCGACGGGATTGTGCCGACGGGCGGAGCGGGTCTGGCGATCGCCTCGAAGTCCAGCCCGGACAAGCAACTGGCTGCGGCCGAGTTCATCTCCTTTATGACGAATGCCACGAACACGGCGACCTTCTCGGCGGCCACCGGCTACCTGCCGGTGCGCACGGACGCGAACATGGACGACGTCTATGCGAAACAGCCCGAGTTCAAGGTCGCTGTCGAGCAGCTGGCGAGGACCCGCAACCAGGACTACGTCCGGGCGCTCCTGCCAGGCGGCGACCTCGCGCTGTCCAAGGCGATTCAGCAGATCCTCACGACGGATGCGGATCCGAAGTCCACGTTGACGACTGTGAGCGATTCGTTGCAGGGCCTCTACGCGAGTGAGGTCGACAGCAAGTAGGTGAGGGCGTGCTTCGCGGGGAACGACGAGGAGTCGGCGCGCATCGGTCGGGAGGGGCATCCGAGTGTCCCGATTGCCACATTTCATTGAGTCTTCAACATTCTGGGACTAACGTCATGCGCGATGGGGCGGGAGTGGCTCGTCCCGGGAGCGCGCCGTTGGCGCCGTGCGAGGAGGACACCATGACACAGGCCAATGCTTCCAATGTGATGCTGAGAGTGCTCGAGGACTGGGGGGTCCAGAACATTTATGGTCTGCCGGGCGGATCCTTCGACTCGACGATGAACGCGATCCACGACTTCCACGACCGTATCCACTATGTCGGCGTCCGTCACGAAGAGGTCGGGGCGCTCGCCGCTGTCGCCGAGGCGAAACTGACCGGCAAGCTTGGCGTCGTCTTCGGTTCGGCCGGCCCCGGAGCGGTCCACCTGCTCAACGGCCTCTACGACGCCCGCGCCGACAACGTGCCCGTACTCGCGATCATCGGCCAGGTCCCGACCTCGATCATGAACACCGACTACTTCCAGGAACTCGACGAGAACCCGATCTTCGCCGATGTCTCCATCTACGCCCGGACGGTCATGACGGCCGAGCAGCTCCCGCAGGTCGTCGACACCGCGATCCGCACCGCCTATTCCAAGCGTGGCGTCGCCGTCGTCATCCTCCCCAAAGACCTCGGTTGGACCCCGATCGAGGACTCCTACGTCTCCTCCGCCGGCGCCTACACCGATGCGAAGTGGAACCTCGACGCTCGTGACGAGGACGTCGAGCGCGCCCTCGACCTCGTTCTGTCCGCCCGCCGCCCGATCCTCTATTTCGGAACGGGCGCGAAGGCGGCCGGCGCCGAGCTCCAGGAGCTCTCCGACCTGCTCCAGCTTCCGCTTGTGTCCACCTACCTCGGCAAGACGATTCTCGACGACGACAATCCCGCCTACATGATTTCCACGGGCCGCGTCTCGACGAAGGTCGCGACCGACGTCGCCAAGGCCGCGGATCTCCTGCTGTTCGTCGGCTCGAACTATGAGTTCGGCGGGTCCATGTTCGACCCGCGCGCCACGTTCGTCGACGTCAACCTCGAGACCTCCGCGATCGCCGCACGTCACGAGGTCGCCCTCGGCATTCGCGCCGACGCGAAGGCGTTCCTGCGTCAGCTCATCGACGCAGCGAAGAAACGCGGCGCTGGACAGAAGGCTCCCGCCGAGATCGGCATCGATCACACCAGCTGGCTCGAGGCCGCCAAGGAGACCAAGAAGCAGTGGGTCGAATGGATCGCTTCGAAGTCTGAGGATGATCGCGTCCCGCTGCGTCTGGAGCCCGTCTACGCGGAGATCAACCGTGTCGCCAAGGAGAACGCGGTCTTCGGCATCGACGTGGGCAATGTCAATATCCAGTCCGCGCGCTTCCTGCACCTGGACCCGGCCAAGAAGATGACGACCTCGCCGCTGTACGCGACGATGGGCTATGGCCTGCCCGCCGGGATCGCGGCTGGACTGGCTTACCCCGACCGCCAGATCTGGACGATCTCCGGCGACGGCGGCATGGCCATGGTGGTCCCCGACCTCGTCACCCAGGTCGAGCAGCACCTGCCCGTCATCAATATCGTGATGACGAACAAGTCTCTGGGTTTCATCGAGGCCGAGCAGGATGACTCCGGTCAGCCCCACTCCGGCGTCGACCTGTCTGACGTCGACTTCGCGAAGGTCGCCGAGGGCTTCGGTGTCAAGGGCTTCACCGTGCGCACCCGCGCCGAAATGCACGAGGTCATGGACGCAGTCAAGGACACGACGGAGCCCGTCCTCGTCGACGTCAAGGTGACCGATGACCGTCAGCTTCCCGTCGAGCTCTTCCCGCTGCGCGCGGCGGACCGTGAGGACTTCGAGGAGTTCCGCGCCTCCTACGAGGCCGAGAACCTGGAGCCCTTCGAGGCGATCCTGGGCCGCCACGGACTCGATCTGGAGTAGTGAGTCCCGGAAGGACCAGATGCAGGTGGGGCCGCACGTCGTCGAGGAGTGCGGCCCCTGCTCATTTGTGGGCGTGGGTCTCCCCTCCGGATGCTCCCGGACCTGCGGAAGGTCACGAGACTCGCGGTGAATGCGCGGCGCACCGTCTTGTGATGGAGCAGACAGCCGCCTCGCCTTGTGGGACCATGGGCCCAGCCGTATAGTTGCCTCGTCAACAAAAATTGATTCCGAGTTCCACGGACGAACGGTCCCAACGACGTGCCGAACACGCCCAGGACTGCCTCGCTACTGCGTCGGCCCGGAACCGTGCAAGGAGGGCACTCACTCATGGCTTACGCCACCACCAACCCGTACACCGGCGAGGTCGTCAAGACCTTCCCGACCGCCACCGCTGAGGAGATCGACGCCGCCATCGCCAAGGCCGACGCCACGTTCCAGGAGTGGAAGAAGACCACACCCGAGCATCGCGCCGCCGTCCTCACCAAGGCTGCCGAGCTGATCCGCGCGGACCACCGCCGTTACGCTGAGATCCTCACCCTCGAGATGGGCAAGCTCATCGGCGAGTCCGAGGCCGAGGTCGAGCTGACCGCGAAGATCTTCGAGTACTACGCCCGCTACGGCGCCGAGCTGCTCAAGCCGCGCTACCTGCAGGCGGAGGGCTTCGGCGATCAGGACGTCGCGCTTGTCAACGACCCGCTGGGCATCATCTTCACGGTCGAGCCGTGGAACTTCCCCTACTACCAGATCGTCCGCACGCTCGCCCCGCTGACGACCGCCGGCAACGTCGTCGTCCTCAAGCACGCGTCGAACGTTCCGCAGTCCGCGGCCGCATTCGAGCAGCTCCTGCTCGAGGCTGGCGCTCCCGAGGGCCTCTTCCAGAACCTCTATGCCTCCCATGAGGCCTCCGCCCAGATCCTCGCGGACCCGCGCGTGCGCGGCGTCGCCCTGACTGGATCCGAGGCCGCCGGCGCCACGATCGCGTCGACCGCCGCCCAGAATCTCAAGAAGGCAACCCTTGAGCTCGGAGGCGCCGATGCCTTCATCGTCCTCGAGGATGCGGAGCTTGAGAAGGCTGCGAACTGGGCCGTCATGGGTCGCCACTGGAACGGTGGCCAGGTCTGCGTCTCCTCCAAGCGCATCATCGTCGAGGACTCGGTCTACGACCGCTTCCTGGAGCTCTACAAGGAGGGCGTTGCCAAGCTCGTTGCTGGAGATCCGATGGATCCCGCGACCACGCTGGCTCCGCTGTCCTCGCAGGGTGCTGCCGACGACATCGTCAAGCTGATCGAGGCCGCCAAGGGCGAGGGCGTCGCCGTCGAGGAGATCGGCGCGCCGGTTCCCTCCCAGGGTGCCTTCATCCGTCCGACCCTGCTGACCGACATCCCGCTGGACTCGAAGACCGCGTCGACCGAGTTCTTCGGCCCAGTCTCTCAGGTCTACCGCGCCAAGGACGAGGCCGACGCGATCCACATCGCCAACTCCTCGCCGTTCGGCCTGGGTGGTTCGGTGTTCTCCCAGGACATCAACCGTGCACAGAAGGTCGCCCGTCAGCTCGACACCGGCATGGTCTTCATCAACCAGCCGACCGGTGTTAAGGCTGACATCCCCTTCGGCGGCGTCAAGCACTCCGGCTTCGGCCACGAGCTCATTGACCTTGGCCTCAAGGAGTTCGTCAACGAGAAGGTCGTCGTTGTCACCGACATCGACGGTCAGTTCTGAGGTCCGGCTCCCTCTCCTGAGGGTCTGACCCGCGACAGGTGGTGCCCCCCGGATCCGCGTGGTCCGAGGGGCACCGCTGTGTCCGGGGTTTCGATTCGTGATCCGGCCAAGGCTCCCGACATGGCTCTCGAGGGCGTTTTGGGCACAATTCTTGCCGTTTTCGGCATCGAGTGCCGCATGGGGAGCATGACGGGGCTGCAGTCGGGCGCCGGGAAGTCCCAGCGATCGTCAGCTGTCGTTCTCGACGAGATCTCCATCCAGGTAGAACCACCGGCCCGCGCGCCGGGAAAACCTCGAGTGTTCATGGACTGAGCCGCTCACCCCGCCCTCGCGAATCCATCGGGCGACGAACTCGACCTCGCCGGTGTCGTCGGTGGGTCCGCCGCCTTGGGTGGAGACGATCGTCAGGCCCGTCCACGTGATGTCCGGGTCGGCATACGGCCCACGAGGCCGGGTCCGGGGGTGCCACGTGCGAAAGAGGTGATCTTCCTCGCCGCGGGCGAAGGCGGTGAAACGCGAGCGCATCAGGGCCTCGGCGGTCGGTGCTGGCGCGCCATCGAGCAGGGGCTCACAGCACTGTGCGAAGTCCATTCCCGATCCGCAGGGGCATCCCATCATGACTGGCAGGGTATCGCGTCCGCTGTGGCGTGGCGGTGTGTCGATCCAATCAGAGCGTAGCCGGGTCCGTCGGGTTGGCGACGGGCTGAAATGGCGATTTGGCCGCAGGGGCGTCCAGCCGCGCTGTCGCGTGTCAGTCACTTGCTCAGCTCAGCAGCAGACCCTGCTCGTGGAGGACTTCGAGGATGGGAGCCTGCTCGGCGCGCCCGGTGCCTGGCTTCGTGCGGATCTGACGGGTGAAGGAATCGACCCGGTGGTTCGCATCCCGCAGGTCGTAATAGGTGTGGACGACCTCGTCGTAATCGGACAGCACCGCGGAATAGTCCGCGACCTCGGGATACGTGTCGATCGAGGTGGTGATCTCGCGCGGTAGTCGCGGCTTGAGCTGAGGCTCCTGATCGGGGTGTCCGATGATCAGGCCGAGCAGTGGGTAGGTCAGCGCCGGCAGCTCGAGCGCCCGGATCACCCGGCGCGGATCGCCGGCGATGGACCCCAGGTAGACGGTCCCGAGTCCCAAGCTCTCAGCCGCGACGACGACATTCTGTGCGGCGAGCAGCGTGTCCTCCGTGCCCTCCAAGAACAGGGCCGTGCGTTCCATCGGCTCGGTGTCCACTCCGGACTCGCGCCGGATCTGGGCGTTGCGGTGGAGGTCCACAACGAAGATCCACAGCTCACCGCGGTTGCCGCCGACGTAGGGCTGGCGGGAGGACTCGAAAACCTCCTGGCGGATCGTGGGGTCCTTGACGCGGATGATCGTCGTCTGTTGGTAGAAGCTCGAGGTCGCGGTGTGGCGCGCGACCTCGAGAAGCGTGGCCGCGACGTCCTCGCCGATCGGTTGGTCGGTGAACGCGCGGAAGGTGCGGTGCGCCAGCTGCGTCTCAATGGTCGCAGTGGTGACGAGGGCGGGGTCGCGAGGTGCGTCAGTCATGCACGGTGCCTTTCATCGAATGCCCCGACGTGAGGGGCAGGCGCAAGGAGAAATCTCCACCTCACATTCTCGCAGTTCAGGGGGTGAGGATCCGGGTGAAACCCCACACTATGACCGGGGTTCGACTAGGGCTTTACCCGATGGCGTGTCAAGGGGCGGCGGCGCGAGCATGGAATCATGACAGTCCCGCAGCAGCACGACGTGCCCACACAGCCCGCTCTTCCGCCGGTCTCTCCGGGTCTTCCTGTGTACTCCGCAGTGGGGTCGACCTCGGCCAGCATCGCGGGCGCGACCGGAAGTCTGCCTCCGGGCGGTGGTCAGAGCGGCCCCTTGCCCGACGGCAGCGGCATCTGTGCGATGGGGTTGACCAAGCAGTATCAGCGTGGCCAGACCACGGTCCCGGCGCTCACGGGCATCGATCTCGTCCTGCCGCGGGGGAGCCAGGTGGCGGTGATGGGACCGTCCGGGTCCGGGAAGACGACGCTGCTGCAGTGCGTCGCGGGCGTCCTGCGCCCGACCTCTGGATCGATCGTCATCGAGGGGACCCAGATCGTCGGAATGCCCGAGCGCCAATTGTCCCGGCTGCGGCTAGAACACTTCGGTTTCGTCTTCCAGGACGGACAGCTCCTCCCCGAGCTGTCCAATGAGGAGAACGTCGCCCTTCCGCTCATGCTGGCGAGAACCGCTCGGCGGGCGGCGGTGGATCGGGCCCGTCAGGTGCTTGGGTGGATGGGACTGGACGGGCTCGGGGCGTATCGGCCGGGGCAGCTCTCCGGCGGGCAGGTCCAACGCGTGGCGATTGCTCGCGCGCTGGTGGCGAGCCCGCAGGTTGTTTTCGCCGATGAGCCGACCGGCGCGCTCGACCAGACGACTGGCCACGAGGTCATGGACATCCTTACCTCGGCATGCCGGGCCAGCGGGGCGACCCTCGTCCTCGTCACGCATGATCCAGGAGTGGCCGGGTGGTTCCCCACGACGATCCATATGCGCGACGGGAACATCGTCGAGGACGAGGCCTCGGCTGGCGAGGCCAGGGCGCCCGTCGTCGGCAAAGTGACGGGAGCCCCACAGGCGGAAGCCTCGGGAGCCGCGCGGTGAGCGCGATCCGAATGGCGACGGACGTTCTGCTGCGCTCGCGGGACCGAGCGACGACTGTCCTGACGGTGCTCGCGTTCGCCCTTCCCCATGCCGTGTTGCTCGCGGTGATCGGCGGTGTCCTCACGTTCGTCGAGCGCCAGCAGAATCCGACCAATGACCTGATGGGAGAGGGTTTTTACCTGTTCCTTGCGGGGTTCGCAGCCGTCCTGCTGGTCATCCCCGCGTTGACGATGGGGGCGGCGGCCGCGCGACTGGGACTCAGCCGGCGCGCGCGTGACCTCGCCGTGCTCCGTCTGCTCGGTCTGCCCCCGGCACAGGCGAAGACGGCGTCGGTCGCGGAGACCTCGCTGCACGCGAGCGCCGGCGTCGTCCTCGGGTCGGTGATCTACGCGGTGACGCTGCCCGCGTGGCAGGCGATCCGATTCCAGTCGACCCCGATGCGCCCCGGCGAGATGTGGATCGGTCCGTGGCTCCTCGTCGGTGCGGCCGTCGTGATGGTGGTGCTGGCGGCGGCCTCCGCCTGGCTGGCGATGCGGCGCGTGGCGATCACCCCGCTGGGCGTGGCTCGGCGCAGCGACATGCAGCGGGTGTCGCCGGTCGGGGCCGTCCTGGTCGTCGTCATCCTGGTCGCGTGGGTCGGGACGGCAAAGATGATCATGGGAATGAGCGTCGCGGTCGCCATGGCCGCGGTCCTCGGATTCCTCGCTGTGGTCTTCGCGTTGACGAATCTGGTGGGCGCATGGTCGGTCGGCGTGCTCGGGCGCGCCATGGCGAGAGCGGCCCGGAGGCCTCAGATGCTGCTGGCCGGGCGGCGAATCGTCGACGATCCGAAGGCTGTGTGGCGCTCGTTCGGATCGGTGGCGCTGGTCGGATTCATCGTCGGAGTCCTGTTTCCGATGTTCTCGATGATGTCCCAGAACGAAGGGTCGACGAGCGGGGACGATGCCGTGATGATGGTCGACGTGGCGACCGGAATGCTGTTGACCCTGGGGATCACCTTCGTGCTGGCGGCCATCTCCACGGCCGTCAACCAGTCGATCCGTGTCATCGACACTCAGGCCGAAACTCGTGTGCTGGTGTTCGAAGGTGCGCCTACGCGGTTCCTCGACTTCTCCCGGAGACTGGAGGTTGCGGTGCCCGCCGTCATCATGATCGGCGGGGGTGTGTTGGCCGGGATGTTGTTCATGTTGCCGATCGCAGTCAGTGCGAATCTGGTCGGCGCGGTGGCTGGGGTGCTGGGGTTCGTCGTGGTTGGCGTCGTGCTGATCCTGCAGGGGTCCGAGGCGACGAGGCCGCTGAGGGAGAGACTGCTGCGCGAAGCGGTGGCGTGAGGCTGCTTGTCCCGATGATGCTGTCACTGCTTGTTGCATGAGGGTGACGCTAGTTTGGTCCAGTCTCGTGAGCATGGGGTGGAAGCGCTGGGTCCGAGAGGACTTCAGCCCCATTGGAGACCGGGTTAGCGGACTGATGGCCGTTCAGCTGGCAGCTATCGGTCCAGTAACCCGGACACGCTCGGCGCGATCGCCGAGGGCATCGCCCGGGCGGCCTTCGGGGTTCCGGATCCGATCCGCGAGGCAACGGTCGTGCATCTGGATCCCCGCCTGGTCGAGGTGCTGGCCCGTTTCGAGGACGAGGTCGGGTTGGCCCTGTAGCGTGTCACGCATGAACGGGCGATGGATCGCTGCGCGCAGGGTGCTCGGTGCGGTCCTCGGGAGCGCCCTCGTCCTTGGTGGAGCGCTGGTGCTGGGTGCTTGCTCGCAGGCATCGGTGGGTGGTCCCGGTGAAGTGGAGTCACTGTCTGCGTCCCCGTCTGTTATCCCGGCTTCGCGGGGATCCGCAGGTCAGAGCGGAGCTGAGATGATTGCGCCCGTCATGAAGACGCCCGACGAGCTGAACGGGACCGAGGTTTCGACGACGGTTGGGCGCGCGGTCGTCGTCACGGTCGACGAGGACGGTTCGGGCTGGACCGGCTCGACCGACGACGGGGCTGTCGCGACCTTCACCGAGGGTGGGACGAAGAACGGTGCGACGTTCAATCCGGGATTCACGCCGCTCACGCCGGGTACGACCCACGCGACGGTGAGCGGGCCGGATGATCAGAGCGCGTCCTTCACCCTCGTGGTGGAGTGAGGCTTCCGTTCGGCTTTTTCCCGCCGCGTACGGCGGCCTCCGGTGGTTGCCGATCATTCGGATGAGGCACGGACAAGGGCTGGACGTGGAATACCCCCTCTGAGAAGTTGCATCTGCGAATGCAACTTTCTGGAAGTGATTCCCACACTCGGCGCGGGCGACGTCTCGACTACGAAGGTCGTCTCGATGGAACGGACTGACTCACGGCGCGTCCCGCACGTCTCCGCGGCCGCTGGTGCGTGCGGATCAGGCCGCGGAGAGGCTGCGAGCGTTTGGGGTTGTGGATTCGCGGACCTTCGACAGGTCGAATGCAGCTTGCATGGCTAGGGCGTGTCTCCCTTTGGGGAGAACCGACGCATCGTGGAGGGCATCATCTATCGGACCATCCCGGAGGGAATCAGAGCCTAGATTTCGGGGGATACATCGCCTGGAGCGCACTATGCGCACGAGCGAAATCTGTGCAGAAAGCAGGGTCTGTAGCAAGCTCACCGAACCATTCGGGGTTCTGCAGGAACCCTGTCTCGTCACTCTCCTGGCGCTCAACCGCCGCCAGGACGGCCGGCCCCTGCCTGTCCTCGAGTCTGAACCCACCCTCGAGGAGGGCAATCTCGGCATATCGAGTCCACCCTGCGACGATTTCGGCAACGATTGGGGAGTGCCGCCCGTGTTCGCGGCGGACGCGGGCGACCGGCAGCAGGAACTTCGGGATGCGGTCAGAGGTGTCTGTGGCCAACCGACTGAGAGTGTCGCGCACGTGGGGGTTGCCGAATCGGCGGATGAGTTCGCGCTTGTACTCGTCGAGTTCGACACCAGGCACG
>JAATFD010000033.1 GCA_015655375.1 Actinomycetales bacterium | reverse complement strand
CTGAACCTCGCCGCCACGGCCTACAACATCCACAAGATCCACACCGCAACCGCCTGAAACACCGCAACCAAGGGCCGGTCGCCTGGCGTCGTCATCAAACCATCCGCCTCCGCAGACCCATCGGCATTCTGCGACAGGCTCCCCAGTCCAGGAACGGAACGAACTCCGACCAGGCGTTGCGCCAGAGCTTCGTGATCGCTGGGTACTGGGTGCCCGACTTCGCGTCGAACTCCTCGAACCGCTCCCGAGCGGCTGCCTCGGACGGTGCCGTATAGACCGGCTTGAGCGCTTTCACGATCGCGTCACGGTGCTGCCTTCCGGCGTATCGGAACGAGTTGCGGATCAGATGCACGATGCACTGCTGCACGACGGCCTGATCCCACGTGGTGTTGATCGCTTCGGGGAGACCTTTCAGACCATCGCAGACGGCGATCAGGACGTCTTCGATGCCCCGATTCTTCAGCTCGGTGAACACCTGCAGCCAGAACCTCGCGCCTTCACCCCCGTCGCCGGCCCAGATCCCCAGGATCTCCCGCTCTCCGGCCGTGGTGACGCCCATGACGACATAGAACGGGGTGTTCCTCACCTGCCCATCACGGACCTTCACGACGATCGCGTCCACGAAGATCACCGGGTAGAGCACGTCCAGCGGCCGGGCGGACCACTCGGCCAGCTCGCCGGCTACCTTCTCGGTGATCTTCGAGATGGTGTCCTTGGAGACTTTCGCCCCGTAGACCTCGTCGAAGTGCGCGGCGATCTCCCCGGTCGTCAGGCCCCGCGCGGAGAGCGAGAGGACGATCTGGTCGATGCCGTCCAAACGGCGCTTCCGTTTCGGCACGATCACCGGCTCGAACGAGCCGTCACGGTCCCTGGGGACCTCGATCTCTACCGGGCCGATCTCGGTCAGCACCGTCTTGACGCGGGTCCCGTTGCGCATGTTCGCAGCGATTGGGGTTCCGCCGCGCTCACGACCGAGATGCTCGGTCGGCTCTGCTTCCAGCGTGCATGTATCGGTCTGGTGCGGCGCAGCGTTAGCCCTGCGATGCCCACTCTGGGTCGGAACTCCATCGCTGCAGCGCGTCGCGTTGCTCGTCTGGGACATCCTCACTCACCGTCAGAGCCCGGGTGATCGCTTCCTTCGTCGCTACAGTCTTGTACCCCTCAGTGAGGAACGCAGTGCGCCAACGTGTGTCAGCTGCGACCATGTCGTGTTGCAGCGATTCCATGAGCGCTTTCACTGTCGGCGCGGGGATGTCCGCGATCCAGGATGCGATCTGCGCGACGAGCTTTTCGGGCAGGAACCCCAGGGGTATCTGCAGGCGCTGCGTGTTGGCGAGTTCTGTGTATTGGTGGATGAGATCCGAATACAGGATCGGTTCGCCCCCGCCCACATCGAAGTGTCCCGTCTCGGTGTCTGCGGATAGCGCACCCACGATCGCTCGGGCAAGATCGATGACGGCGATCGGCTCCACCTGATGCTGCATCCAGTCGGGGACGACGGTCACGGGAAGACGATCGGCGAGTTGCCGCATGAGTTCGAAGCTAGTCGATCCACCTCCGAACACCATTGCCGCGCGGAGCGTAACGACTACCGCAGGCGATGCGGAGAGGACCTGTTCGACACCGAGTCGAGAACGCAGATGCGCAGAAAGCTCTTCTTCTGGCACTCCCGGGATGATCCCGGAAACATAGACCACTCGCGCGACCTGCGCGTCCCCTACAGCTTGAGCAACGTTCTCAGCGGCGGCATGATCAGCATCGGAGAAGTCGTCCCCAGCCATACCGTGCACAAGGTAGATGACCGCGTCTGTATCCACACCGATCGCGGCTCGTGTCGACTCCGCATCCAGGACATCGATCTCCACAGCTGCAACGCGATCATGCCACCAGGAATCCTCTAACTTCGAGGTGTCACGGGCGCCCGCTCGAACTTCGTGCTCCGCATCCAGCAGCTCCGGGATGAGGCGGCTGCCCACATATCCTGTTGCTCCGATCACCAGTACTCGCATGAGCCCTCCGTCTACTCTGGAATAGTGCCCCACAAACCGGCGCAGCACCGCGTCCCCTACGCCGCCAGCATAAGCGCACTTGCCACGATGGTCGTAGGCGGTTTCGTACTGCACCAAACCCTGCAGGGCACCTCGGACCGTTCGGGATTGTCGTTGTGGTCGATCTTGCTCGCCGTCACCTGGACCACCGGTTGGTTCGCCCTGGCACGGGTCTCGCCGCGACCGCCGCGCCAAAAGCCTCCCGAGGACCGTTCGACACCAAGGACACACCCTCTGCTTCTCGCCCTCGCCGTCGGTACCGTTTTTGCCGGCATGAGTCTGATCGGAGCGCTCGTCCTGCGAGAGATTCCCGTTTTGGAGAGCGATGTGACCGGGACGGCATCTCGTGTCACCGACAGCCCTGTGCTCTTCCTCATCGCCCTTGCCACGGGAGTGACCGAGGAGCTGTTCTTCCGGCTCGGCCTGTCCCGTCTCCTTTCGCGCCGCTGGTTCCCGCTTCTGTCAACCGTCGCGTACGGGGTCGTGACACTTGCGACCGGCAACGTCGCACTCACGATCGCGGCGGTACTACTCGGCGCGACCAGCAGTGTCGTTTTCAGCGTGACGGAACGCTGGTACACCCCAGTGCTCATCCATGCGTTGTGGACAGTCGCACTCGTCGGGGTCTTCCCGCTCCTCTGAAACGATGCTTCACTAGAAGCTGGCCTCAGGCACAGTGCGTCAGACCCCATCGCGAAGCTACGCGTGAGGTTGCCCCTGGATTCCGGACACTGACCAGGCGGGTTCTGCGTGTTTGCGGGCCCGTCGGGAGGATGTCCTTGATGGGCACGAACAAGAGGAAGACATACACGCCGGAGTATCGGCGTGAGGCCGCGCACTTGGTGATCGACACGGCCCGGGCCGTCGCGGTGGTCGCTCGCGAGGTCGGTGTCGGTGATCAACTGTTGGGCCGGTGGGTGTGCGCCGAAGGAGCACGCATGGGTCTGCTGTGGGTTTGGTTGACTTCAAGATTGCATGGCTGAGAGGCCGTGCGGGAGGATCTTGATCATGCCGAGAAGGTTTAGTGATGAGTTCAAGGCCGACGCGGTTGGCTTGGTGGAGTCAGGGATCGCTCGGAAGCCGGTTTGCGCGGATTTGGGGATCTCGAAGTCTGCCTTTCAAGCCTGGATCCGTAAGGCCCGTTCTGCTGTTGTGGGCCTGCCGACGTCGGGGGACGCCGAGACGATGAAAGCGTTTGCGCAGGCCCTGAAACGAATCCGTGAGTTGGAGATGGAAAACGAGGTACTGCGTCGGGCTGCGGCCTACTTGTCTCAAGCGAACCTGCGTCTCCCAAGATGATGTACTCGCTCGTCCACGAGCTGGCTGAGACTGGTGCCCGGTTGCGGGTGCCGGTCGCGTTGACGTGCCGGGTGCTGGGCTTTTCCAAGCAGGGCTACTACAAGTGGCTGTCGGCGGGTGTCTGCCAGAGGGACTGGGATGACGCTCACTTGGCTAACGCCGCGATCGATGTGCATGGCGACGACCCGGAGTTCGGGTACCGGCTCATCGCCGACGAGCTCGAGCATGACGGCTACCGTGCCTGTGAGCGACGGACCTGGCGAGTGTGTAGCCAAAATGGGATCCGCTGGGTCATCACCGGCAAGGGGGAAGCGAAAGGGATCGTGGGGGCCACCGACCGCGACCGATCAGGTCCGGCGTGATTTCACTGCCGATGGCCCGAACCGGCTGTGACTCACCGATATCACTGAGCATTGCAACGATGGCTAGAACTCAAGCGAGTGAGGGAAAGATCTACCTGTGTGCGGTCAAGGACGTGTTCTTCAACCGGATCGTCGGATACTCCATTGATTCCCGGATGAAAGCCAGATTGGCTGTCTCAGCACTCGAAGACGCCATCACACGCCGCCAGCCAGCATCAGGCTTGGTCGTTCATAGTGACCGTGGCAGTCAATTCCGTGCGAGTAAGTTTCGTCGTGTTCTGGCTGCTCATGGGCTTATCCAGTCGATGGGAGCGGTCGGGACTTGCGCGGATAACGCTGCCATGGAGTCCTTCTTTAACCTCGTCCAGACCAACGTCTCGACCGTAAGAAATGGGCCACCCGCCAGGAGCTGCGCCTCGCGCTGGTCCGTTGGGTCAACGCCACCTACAACCGCCGACGGTGCCAAAGAGCCCTCGGAAAACTCACCCCACTCGAATACGAGATAACCTACCAGCCAGCTGCACAAGCAGCATAAGGAAAAAGGGCTATCCATTTAGGTCACCATCGGTGGGCGCCTAGGGTCTGCGCCAGGGGTGGGTCAGTGGTGTGGTGTTGAGGGATCCGGGCTGGCGGCGGGGTCCTTGCACTCCGGTGGGATGGATGAGCTTGGGTGTGGGAACTCGCACGAGTTGCCGGTAGGTCATTGGCTGAGCGGTAACTGCGCGTTGGAGCAGGCGATAGAACACGAGGCCTCGAGACGAGGTTCGATTCATCCCAGGCGAGTCCCGGCGGATGTCGCGCGCGCGATTATCTCCGCTGTCACCATCACATCCAGTCTAGGTGTGCATGATCCCATCTCTTGGAGCCTTCGCTGCCATTGAGCACAGGGTCGATGAAGCGTTGCATGAGGGTCATCGCAGAGTCGACGGGGCGGAAGTCCTCGCAGGCGGGAACTCTCGAGGCGAGCTTCGTGTATCGGACACCCCAGGTCGCTGGGACCTCGAAAGCAGTGGGCAAGGTCAGAGACCGGACCCTGCACTCAACTTCCAGAGCGCGGCGCAGTTTCACCGCATCGACATCCTGCGTGACAGCTAACACGACGAGATCAACGAGGTCCTTCTCTCGACTGGAAGGACTTCCGGAGTAGAGCGCAAGCGTCGCGCATACCTTGTCTGCGATTTGGTCGACGACCGAGTAGAGCCGGTACGGATTGCTTGGGAGCTTCGGCAGGTCGAGGGCGTTATCTGGCGCCGCGACCTCCACGTCGTCGGTCATCACGACGTTCACGACGAGATCGACGTGGAAGCTGGCCTTCTTCTTGACGCCGATGTAGACGTCAAAGTTCACTCGATAGCCCTCGGTGTACGTCTGCTGGTTTCCGTCGATCGCATCCGAGTAGCCGGTGTAACCGAAGCGGAAGAAGTCGCCCAGGTCAATGGCCGCGAGGCGACGCAGGTCCTCGAGAGCGGCGTCCAGGGAGTGGCTGTGGCGGAACAAGTCAACATCGGTCGTCGCGCGGGCCGAGGCGACGCGGGCGAGCATGCCGGTGCCGCCTTTGAGTATCCAGTCGGAATCGTCCGTTTCAGAGAACACCCGGCTCAGGAAGCGATGGAAGTATTCCAAGCGGATGCGCTCCTGGACCGTGACCGAGGGCTCCGCAGCGGACGCCTTGCGGGCAGCTGCGGCGATGGTGGCCTCGACAGCAGCTGGGCTGGCGTAGCGTTCCTCGCGGGTCAAGAGTCCACTTCCTTCCTCTTCGTCGGGTGCATTGCTTGCGCGAGCGCAGTCCAGTCGACTGCCTTCAGCTGCTCAGAGAGCCGGGCCGTGTTCATTGACGTGGGGTCGATTTTCGGCAGACCATCGAGATAATGGGCAGCGACGAGAATACCAAGATTGGGGATAGCAGCGACTTCGTTCGCGATGCTGTCGAGGTCCATGCCGGCAATCCGTAGCAGCTCACCGAGCAGTGCGGCGCCGTCGCCCTTGCGATGGCCGTTGCGCTCGGCGAGCGGGCCCAGGAGCTCGGTGAGACGATCCATGTCGAGCCGGGATTGCCTGGCCGCGTCGCGCAGAGCGTTGCCGACGATGCTCAGATCCTGATGATCCTCCAGAAGATCAGCGATGGTG
Organism: Actinomycetales bacterium; assembly: GCA_015655375.1. GTDB lineage: Bacteria > Actinomycetota > Actinomycetes > Actinomycetales > Actinomycetaceae > Pauljensenia. Next base: position 3,456 of record JAATFD010000033.1, on the reverse strand, counting down.
CGCTCACGTGTGGTGACGGGCAGGCCATCATGCACGGTGATGTCCTGCTCAGGCAGCACGCGGGTACGGTATCGGACGTCTGGTCGTTGGGTTTGCTTGCGGGTGGCGGTCGTAAATTCGCTCTTCATCCCCCGCAGATCGCCTATTCCGTGCAGCCTGCTCGCCGACTCGCCGGAGACGACGGCGCTTCCTGGACGTTCAGCGAGACGTTCGTAGGCGAGCCTCGCCGGGGCGATTGCAAGCCATGCCGCACGTAGTTCCTCATACTCCCCACTTGGTGCGCCACCATCCTTGTAGACGCCGTGCGAGAGGCGAACCAGGTCCCCAGACTCGGTCAGCCGCGTGAGGTTCATGTGGCTGACGCCGCGCGCGCGTGCCTGCGCCGAGGTGATCATGCCCCACTGAGACTCGGACACCTCCGCCAGGACTCTGAGCGCTTTACGTGATTTCATGCTTGTATCCTAACGCACAGATCGTTAGTTTCCAAGATTGAGACTACATTCTCGTCGGGTTCGTCTCGACGAGTGCAGCTCGAACTGCATTGCGTCCGCCCCCCCAGCCTTCGAGAGATCGCGCTCATCGAGACGCCTGCTCGGAACGGCCGCACGGCCTCAGCGCTGTCGTCGACGTCGAGCCTGCGATTGTGCCGTAGGGTGTCGCATCGACGCAGATGCGAGAACACGGCCGCTCGGTGAACCCCGCACCGTTCAGCCGGCTCGTTGACGCTCGCTCCGGTGAGGTAGTCACCGACCAGACTGCCGACCTCCGGGATGGTGAGGAATGTTTGAGCTGTCTCGATTAGTCCGCGCGACTGGCCCTCGGATGTCGGCAACACGGGGAGCGGGCGACCGACGCGCATCCCGGTCCACCCCGCGATTCCAGCGGATTGCCAGCGCTTTCGCCCGCTGGGGGAAGTTCAGGAGGGCCTCACGAAGGGACCCCAAATGTGCGAGGTGTGAACCCGCGACAGAGGAACCACCCTCCGTTCGGGTTTGCACCTCGTTGTCGTTTCCGGCATGGCGGGCCCAGGTCAGTGCGTTGCTCTGGAGTTCGCCGTGGTGGGCAAGCTCAGAGGTGATCATGCCCCACTGGGATTCCGACACCTCTGCGAGCATTCCGAGTGCGTCACGTGACTGCATGCTTGGATTCTGACGCTCGCATCGTTAGTTTCACAGATCAGAGCAGCATTCCAGTCTCGCCCACCTCAACGAGGCAGGCTCAAACCGCCTCGGCGCGATCGTCGACGTCAGGGCTCTGATTTCGTCTCGCGACCTCGTGTCGACGCAGGTGCGTGGACGCGGTCGAGCGGTGGGTGCCGTATCGTTCTGCCAGTCCGTTAACGTTCTCTCCGGTGAGGTAGCTGCCGACCTCGGGGCCGGTGAGAAACGGTCGTACCGTCTCGCTCCCGCGAGCGATGGTGCTCCGCGAGTCCTCCGTCGGAGGCGTCAACTCGCGTCGCCGGTCAGAAACCGTGGTGTACCCGTGTATCCCGTCAGCGAGCGCGGATCTTGTCGGTCTCCGCTGTCATTGGGGCCTCGATCCTCACTAGAACCGTTTATCGACTGGTCGGTTGGGTGTCCTTCGGCGTCAGGTCGGGGTCAGGGTCGGTCAGCGCTCGCTGAGCATCCCGTCCTCCATGGCGAGGACCCTGTCACAGGTGTCGATCAGTCGCTCGTCGTGGGTGACCATGACGGTGGCCTTGTCCCGCTCGTGGGTCTTTTCGGCGAGGATCCGGGCGACGTCCAGGGCCCGGCGCGTGTCCAATGCGGCGGTCGGCTCGTCGGCCAGGACCACCTGGGGCTCGTGGTAGAGGGCCACCGCGATCGCGGCGCGCTGGCGTTCGCCACCGGAGAGCTCACTGGGGTACTTCGTGGCCAGTCTGCTGATTCCCAGTCCCTCGAGCAGTTCGTCGCGCGCCTCGGGACGCTCGGAGGTGCGTGCGGCGCGATCGCGGAGGCCGAATTGGTCCCGGACGGTGAGGAAGGGCACCAGGCTGGCGGCTTGGAGAATGAAGCCCATGCGTTGCAGGCGCACCCGCGAGCGCTGCCTCTCCGGCAACTCCGAGAAGGCCTCACCGCTGATGGTCACGGTGCCCGTGCTGGGGGTGCGCAGCCCGCCCATGATCGTCAGGAGTGTCGACTTGCCCGAGCCGGAGGGGCCGACCACTCCGACGAACTCTCCGGCGCGGACCTCCAGGTCGGTGGGGAACAGAGCGTGGACGACCTCGTCGCCCTGGGAGAAGTCGCGCGACACCTGGGAGAGTGTGAGCACTGCGGTCATGAGATCGCCTCCACGGGATCGATGTGGGAGACGACTCGCACGGAGATCAGTCCCCCCAAAACGGCAAAGAGGATGAAGGCCGCCGTGATGGCGGCGTCCATGAGCATGTCGACGCGGAAGGGCACGGCACGGGGCAGCGCTAGGGCAGTACCCAGTGTCAGGGCCAAGCCGATGGCGACGCCGACCGCGGACAGCAGGGCGGTCTGGACCGCACCGGAGACGATGAGATAGCTCGTGGGCACGCCCCGGGCCTTGAGTATGCCCAGGACGGGTCGCTTCTGCAGGGTGAGCACGTAGATGAAGATCCCGAGCACGAAGGAAGCAATGACGATCAATGCTCCGATCATCAGGGAGAAGGTCAGCACCTGGGCGGTGTACCCGGGCAGGGTGTTGATGAAAGACGCGGCGTCCAGCACCTCCAGGCCGGCCTCGGTGATCGCCTGGTTCCCGGAGAGGTCCTCCCTTGAGACCACGGCATTGGGGGTGGGGGCGACGCTGGAGGGGGCGTTGTCGATGAGGGCCTGGTCCTGGAAGAACACCACGGGGAGCGCCTGGAAGGATTGGTCGTGCGCGAAGCCCACCACCTCCCACTGGTGGTCGGATCCGGTGAGGGTGAAGGTCTGTCCGAGTGCCCATCCCTGCTCCTTGAGGGAGTCGTCGACCACCACCTGGTGGGTGGGATCCGTCGGCTCCGTGCCCTCGACCAGTGTGGGAGCCAAGAACGAGCCCTCGGGAAGACCGAAGCCGGAGGCGTCGACCTTGGCGCCTCCCGCCTCCTCCATGACCACGGGTGTGGTCAGGAGAATGGAGGTGTCGGGCGATGAGGGCACGGCCGCCACCTGCTCCTCGGAGAGCCTGGAGGCGGAGACATTGCTATTCGAGGCCTCAGTCAACACGATGCTCGCGGCTTTCCAGTCATCCACCGCGGAGCGGTAGGAGTGAGCCAGACCTCCGGCGAGTGCTGCCAGAAAGAAGGTCAGGTAGCTGACCAGCGTGATGATCGTGACGATGAGCGTGAACTTGGTGGGTTGGTGCCGGATCTCGCGCAGAGCCAGGAACATGGGTCTCTCCTCGGTGCCGGTCGCTCGGTCGGGTGACCACCACGAATCTGACACAACGTCGTAATGTTTGCAATCGGGCAGACCGGGCTGTGATGCGTCGTCCCCGTCCTGCGGT
>JAATFD010000046.1 GCA_015655375.1 Actinomycetales bacterium | reverse complement strand
GGACACCGCGACATTCTGGTCACCCTTCGGACAGGTCGTCATCGCACTGGCGATCGTCATCGGCGGCCTCGGGGTCATGACCCTCGCGTCGATCCTCGGGTTCGCCGTCTCCCGGCACCTCGGGCTGACCCAACGGATGCTTGCCGCGCAGGAGACGAAGTCCTCGAGCATGGGACAGGTCGCCACGCTTCTGCGAGCCGTCGTCGGAACCTCAGTGATCGCCGAGACCGTCCTCTTCCTCGTCTTCCTTCCCCGGTTCCTGACGATGGGGCTGCGACCGCTGGAGGCCGCCTGGAACGCCTTCTTCATGGCGATCTCCGTCTTCAACAACGCCGGATTCGTCATCCTGCCGGGTGGATTGGCGCCCCATGTCAGCGACTGGTGGATGCTCGTCCCCATTCTGCTAGGGTCCTTCGTCGGAGCGATCGGCTTCCCCGTCGTCACCGACGTTGCCTCCCGGTGGCGGACCCCTAGGCGGTGGACGCTTCACACGAAGCTCACCCTGTCGACGTACCTGATCCTGGCGGTGGTCGGCTCCGTCCTGCTGGCCCTGACCGAATGGACGAATCCGAAGACGCTCGATGACCTCGACCTGCCATCCCGCCTGCTCAACATCCTGGTGGCCGGCGTGAACTCCAGGTCCTCCGGCCTCTCTGCCCTCACCGTTGGCGAGATGCGCTCCCAGACACATTTCGTCCAGGACATCCTCATGCTGATCGGTGGTGGATCGGCGTCGACCGCGGGCGGCATCAAGGTCTCCACATTCGCAGTTCTCATGCTCGCGGTCGTCGCCGAGGCACGAGGCGATCGCGACATCGAGGCCTTCAGCCGACGTATCCCGAGCAATGTCGTCCGACTGGCTGTCGCGGTCACACTGATCGGATCGGCGATGGTGGCCGTGGCCGTCGTCCTTCTGCTGTCGTTGACGAACTACACGCTGGACACGATCCTCTTCGAGACAATCTCTGCCTTCGCCACCGTCGGGCTGTCCACGGGCATCACGCCGGACCTGCCCGACGCGGCAAAGTACGTCCTCGCTCTGCTGATGTTCGCCGGGCGGACAGGCACGATGACCGTCGCTGCGGCGCTGGCCCTGCGCGAGCGACAGCGAGTGATCCGCATGCCGCAGGAGCGCCCGATCATCGGATGATTCCTGGAGGCCGACACCGCCGGCCGTGAGCCCTCATGACCGCGACACCCGCGTCAACCCGCACTTGTCGGTGAACCCGCATGGCGAGTCCGCTGGACCCTCGGCAGGAGACAAGGGCGTGGGCAGGGCGTGCCCGTGCAGCCCTGCCCACGTGGGACAATGAGCGCATGGCAGATGAGAAGCCCGCGGTTTCCGGAACGTTGGTCATCGGTCTGGGCCGATTCGGGTCCGCGGTGGCCGCGACACTGGAGCGCCTCGGCCATGAGATCCTCGGCGTCGAGAAGGATCCCCGCCGCGTCCAGCAATTCGCCGGGCGCATCGCACTCGTCGAGGCCGATGCGTCCAATGCCGAAGCTCTCGAACAGCTCGGCGCCCGCGAATTCGCCTCGGCCGTCGTCGGCATCGGGTCCTCCTTGGAGGCCTCGGTCCTCATCACCGCGAACCTCGTCGACATGGAGATCCCCTCGATCTGGGCGAAGGCGACCTCGCGCGAGCACGGCCGGATCCTCAAACGCATCGGCGCCCATCACGTCGTCTATCCCGAGTTCGACGCCGGCCAACGCACCGCACATCTGGTCGGCGGCCACATGCTCGATTACATCGAGATGGACAAGCAGGGCTTCGCGATCATGAAGCTGCGCCCCCCGCAGGAAGTTCGGGGCTTCACGGTCAGCGAGTTGGATCTGCGGGGTCGCTACGGCGTCAACCTGCTGGGAATTCTCAGACCCGGCCAGCCCTTCGAATATGCCGATACACAGACACGGATCAACCCGGAGGACATCATCATCGTCTCCGGAGACGCCCAGCTGTTGGAGCGCTTCGCCAACCGCCCGTGAGGCCCCTGACGCTCCACCCCGTCTTGCCACCGCGAAGCACGCCTTGTTTCAAGGGTGAGCCGCGCCGCCTCTGAGCCGCGAGGCACGTTGACCGTCGAGGACGAGACACTGGTCGGAATCAGACTCCGTTGTCGTCCGGGTTACTGGAGGAATTCCTGCCAGCTGAACGGCCGCCATTTCATTAGCCCGGACATCGATGAGAAGCCTCGGCCCCAACACTCACAGGGCGTGCCTCGCCGACGTCAGTTCCTCAGGCCATGCAGGGGCGCCGGGATGTGTCCTCCTCAGGCGATCAGCGCCTCCGACGAGAACCCATTGACCGGCATGACCGGGGCCCGCCCCAGCAGACCGCCGAAGTCCAGTTCGTCACCGACGTCCATGCCCGGTGCGGGGATGATCCGCACACCCGTCGTCTTGTGGTTCATCACGCCGATGGCGGCCTCGTCGGCGATGATCCCGGAGATCGTCGCGGCGGGCGTTGCACCCGGGATCGCGACCATGTCCAATCCGACCGAGCAGATCGAGGTCATCGCCTCGAGCTTGTCCAGGCTGATGGCCCCCATGCGGGCGGCTTCGATCATGCCGATGTCCTCGCTGACCGGGATGAACGACCCCGACAGGCCACCGACATGCGAGCAGGCCATCAGCCCGCCCTTCTTGACAGCGTCGTTGAGCAACGCGAGGGCCGCCGTCGTCCCATGCGTGCCCACGCGCTCGACCCCGATCTCCTCGAGGATCCGGGCGACCGAGTCCCCGACCTCGGCGGTCGGAGCCAGCGACAGGTCGACGATCCCGAAATCGACGCCCAGGCGCTCCGCAGCGGTCGTACCGACCAGCTGACCCATGCGGGTGACCTGGAACGCGGCCTTCTTGATCGCCTCGGCGACCTCGTCGAAGGTCTGTCCCTTGACCTTTTCGACGGCGCGTTTGATGACGCCAGGTCCGGACACCCCGACCGAGATCACGCAGTCGGTTTGCTCGACGCCGTGGAAGGCGCCGGCCATGAAGGGGTTGTCGCCCACCGCGTTGGCGAACACCACGAGCTTTGCGGCGCCCAGCCCACCCGTGTCGGCGGTCAGTTCGGCCGATCGCTTGACGATTCGACCCATGTCGCGCACCGCCGACATGTTGATCCCGGCGCGGGAACTCCCGATGTTGATCGACGAACAGACGAGGTCGGTCGCGGCCAGGGCCTCGGGGATTGACTCGATCAACGTGCGGTCGGCCTCGGTCGCGCCCTTCTCCACCAGCGCGGAGAATCCGCCGATGAAGTCGACGCCGACCGTATGGGCCGCAGCGTCCAATGTGCGGGCGAACTCGACGAGGCCATCGGTCCCCTCGTGCGCGGCACCGGCGACGAGGGCGATCGGGGTGACCGCGACGCGTTTGTTGATGATCGGGATGCCGAGCTCCGCCTCGATCCGCTCGGCGGTGGCCACCAGATGCTCCGCCCGCGTCGTGATCCGGTCGTAGATTGCGCGCCGAGCCGCCTCACCGTCGGAATCGATGCAGTCGAGCAGAGAGATGCCCATCGTCACCGTACGAATGTCGAGGCGGTCCTCCTCGATCATTCGGATCGTGTCGAGGATGCTCTGGTTCGTCGCGCTCATCGGTGCGTCTCCCTCATCGCGGCGGTGGAGGCGGTGGACCCCGTCATGGCGATTCTCATCATCGTGGCCCCGGACCTCACAGCCTGTGCATCGCGTCGAAGATCGCCTCGGACTGCAGGCGCACCACGACGCCCAGCCCCTCGCCGACCTCTTTGAGTCGAGCCTGCGCCTCGGCCAGATCCGGGGATGCGTCGGTGAGGACGCACTCCATGATCATCGTGAAATAGCCGCCCATCAGAGTCTGGGAGACGTTGACAATATTGACGTCCAGCTCCGCCAAGGCCGTTGACACTCCCGCGATGATCCCGACGTGGTCGACGCCAGTCACCGTGATGATTGAGTTCATGCCTCCATGGTGCCATCCCCGGGGCGGAGGCTCGCGCACGCTCCGCCGACCGGACGGGAACGAGGACAAGGCGCTCCGCGTACGTCACGGCGCCGTCCTACCCTCGTCGAGACCACGCACGCCCACGTCTGCAACACCTCAGAACAACCCGGTGATCCGCCCCGAGGCATCGACGTCGATGCGCTCAGCCGCCGGAGACTTCGGCAGACCGGGCATCGTCATGATCGATCCGGTCCGGGCGACGATGAATCCCGCGCCCGCGTCGACTGTGAGATCGCGCACCGTCACCGTGAATCCCTCCGGCGCGCCCAACAGGGTCGGGTCGTCGGACAGGCTGCTCTGCGTCTTCGCCATGCAGATGGGCAGTCCGCCGAAGCCGAGGTCCTCCAGGCGCGTCGTCTGCTTGCGCGCCGCCGCGGTGAGCCGGACCCCGTCCGCGCCGTAGACCCTGCGACAGATCGCGTCCAGCTTCTCCTCGATCGGAGCCTCGAGGTCGTAGGAAAAACGCAGCTCGGAAGGCTTCTCGCACAAGCGCACAACGTCCTCGGCCAGCGCCCGCGCGCCCTCGCCGCCCTCGGCCCACGCCCGACACAACGCAACGTCGACGCCCAGGCCGCGACAGCGGCGCTCCACCGCCTCCAGTTCGGCGGGCGTGTCGGTCGGGAAAGCGTTGATCGCGACGACGACGGGCAGCCCGTACACCTCGGTGATCGTCGAGAGGTGACGGACCAGGTTGGGCAGACCGACCTCGAGGGCGTCCAGGTTCTCCATGCCGAGGTTGGACTTCGCGACACCGCCGTGGTACTTGAGGGCCCGCACGGTCGCAACAAGGACGACGACATTGGGCGCGAGACCCGTCGTCCGACAGACGATGTCGAAGAATTTCTCCGCCCCGAGGTCGGCGCCGAAGCCCGCCTCAGTCACTGCATAGTCGCCGAACTTGAGCGCCATCTGCGTCGCGAGGACGGAGTTGCATCCGTGGGCGATGTTCGCGAAGGGGCCACCGTGGATGAGGGCCGGGGTGTGCTCGAGGGTCTGGACCAGGTTCGGCCTGAGAGCGTCTTTCAGCAGCGCGGTCATTGCCCCCGCGGCCTTGAGATCTGCGCAGGTCACGGGCCGACGGTCCGCCGTGTAGCCGACGACGATGCGGGAGAGGCGCTCCTTGAGGTCGGTGATGTTCTCGGCCAGGCAGAGGACTGCCATGACCTCGCTGGCGACCGTGATGTCGAAACCGTCCTCGCGGGGCACGCCGTTGGTCGGCCCACCCAACCCGTCGACGATCGAGCGAAGTTGGCGGTCGTTCATGTCGAGGACGCGCCGCCACGTGATCCGTCGCGGATCGAGGCCGAGTACGTTGCCGGCCCGGATGTGATTGTCGAGCATTGCGGCCAGCAGGTTGTTCGCGGCGCCGATCGCGTGGAAGTCGCCGGTGAAATGCAGGTTGATGTCCTCCATCGGCATGACCTGGGCCCGTCCGCCGCCGGTCGCCCCACCCTTGAGCCCGAAGACCGGACCCAGGCTCGGCTCACGCAGGGCGACGACGGAATTCGCACCGATCCCCCGCAGCCCGTCGGCCAGGCCGACGGACACTGTCGTCTTGCCCTCGCCCGCCGGCGTCGGGGTCATCGCAGTGACGAGGACGAGCTTGCCGTCGGGGCGCCCTGCGAATCGCGGATCGGTGAGGACGGACGGATCAATCTTGGCTTTGAAGCGGCCGTATTGCTCGACCGCGTCCTCTGGAATCCCAAGGTCGGCGGCCACCTCCGAAATCCTCGCCATCGGTGTGTCCTGCGCGATCTCGATGTCCGACTTGATGTCCATGACCGGCTGTTGTCTCCGTCCTCGCGCCTCGTGTGCACCCGGGCGTCCGGGGCACCCCGAAAGCCTCGCACACATCAGCCCGGTGGCGTGCGAGGTGCCCGGACGCATCTCGAGGGCAGAAGAGGGCGTGTTTCGCGGGTCGAGGAGGCGCACCGGCCTCGTCCGCAGATGCGCACGCCGCCGAGTACGGTTGCGGGCATGGCGAGGGAGAAGACGGCGTTCCGCTGCACTGAGTGTGGATGGGCATCCCCCAAGTGGGTCGGTCAATGCCGCGAATGCCAGGCATGGGGCACCCTTGAGGAGATCGGCGCTGTGGGTGGCTCAGTCGCGTCCGCCGCCTCCACGCCACGCAGACCCGCCGTCCCGATCGCCGATGTCGACTCGGGTGCCGCCCGCTCTCGACCCACGGGTGTCGGCGAACTCGACCGCGTCCTCGGCGGAGGAATCGTCCCGGGCGCCGTCGTCCTCCTGGCCGGCGAACCGGGTGTCGGCAAGTCGACGCTGCTTCTCGACGTCGCGGCGCGCGCGGCCTTCAGTGCCCGGACGACCGGTGGTCTCGGCCCGGTCCTCTATGTCACCGCCGAGGAATCCTCTTCCCAGATCAAGTCCCGCGCGGAGCGGATCGGCGCGGTCGACGAGGCCTTGTTGCTCGCCGACGACAACGACCTCGCGACGATCCTCGGCCATGTCGAGGCGAACGCGCCCTCTCTGTTGATCGTCGACTCCGTCCAGACCGTCCAGTCCTCCCAGGTCGAGGGCGGGGCGGGCGGCGTCGCCCAGGTTCGCGCCGTGACCGCCGGGCTGATCCGCGCCGCCAAGGAGCACAATCTCCCGGTCCTCCTGGTCGGCCACGTCACGAAGGACGGCGGGATCGCAGGTCCCCGCATCCTCGAGCACCTCGTCGACGTCGTCTGTCAGTTCGAGGGCGACCGGCACTCCCGCCTGCGCCTGTTGCGAGCGGTCAAGAACCGCTACGGCCCCACCGACGAGGTCGGTTGCTTCGAGCTGACCGACACGGGGATCCGCGGACTTGCCGATCCCTCGGGATTGTTCCTGTCGAGGACGACCCGCGACGTTCCCGGGTCCTGCGTGACCGTCACCCTGGAGGGACGTCGACCGATGCCCACCGAGGTCCAGGCCCTCGTCGCCGCGGCCTCTGGTGGGTCACCACGGCGCACGACCTCGGGAGTCGATCACTCCCGGGTCGCGATGGTCCTGGCGGTCCTCCAGGCCCGACTCGGCGCCGACACCTCGACGCTGGACGTCTATGTCTCGACGGTCGGCGGTGCGCGGACGACCGAGCCTGCCGTCGACCTCGCCACCGCCGTCGCGGTCGTCTCCGCCGCGCGCGGCGTCGCCTGCCGCCAAGGACTCGTCGCCATCGGCGAGGTCGGCCTGACCGGGGAGGTCCGGGCCTGCGTCGGAGTTCAACGCCGCCTCCAGGAGGCCGCTCGACTCGGCTTCACGAAGGCGTTGGTCCCCGCCCAGGGTGCCGAAGATCTTCACGCCGTCGAGGGTATTGATGTCCTCACCGTCTCAGATCTGGCGACAGCCGTGCGGGCGGCTCTGCCGTAGACTCGGACGGACACCGTCGACGGACGGTGCCCCGGGGAAGGCGATTCACGACGATGGTTTCAGATGCGACGACGCTGAGGACAGCACTCCAGATGATCGCGCCGGGCACCGACCTGCGCGAAGGACTGGAACGGATTCAGCGGTCACACACCGGAGGCCTCATCGTGCTGGGGTTCACTCCCGAAATCATCGCGATGAGTTCGGGCGGTTTCGAGCTTGACGTCCCCTTCTCCGCCTCGCGCCTGCGAGAGCTGTGCAAGATGGACGGCGCGGTCATTCTCGACACCGACAACTGGCGGATCCGCAGGGCCAACGTGCAGCTGTTGCCCGATCCGTCCGTGCCGACCGACGAGTCCGGCATGCGTCACCGCACCGCCCAGCGCACCGCGCGCCAGACCGGGTTGCCGGTCCTGTCCGTATCGGCCTCGATGCGCCTGATCTCGATCTATGTCGGCCAGCTCCACCACTCGTTGGAGGAGCCGGAAGTGCTCTTGTCCCGCGCGAACCTCGCGGTCGACACCCTGGACCGGTACTGCCAGCGCCTCGACGAGGTCCTCCAGACCCTGACCGTGTTGGAGATGCGCGATTCAGCCACGATTCGCGACGTCGCGACCGTCATGCAGCGCATGGAGATGATCCGACGGATCACCTCAGAGATCAATGATTACCTGGAAGAGCTCGGGTCCAATGGCCGCCTCCTCGCCCTGCAGGTGGACGACCTCGTGCGCGGATCGGCCTCGGAGCGGGCCCTGGTCCTGCGCGACTACATCCGCGATCCCGCTGCGATTGCCGCCGCGGAGGCCCACCTGTCGGAGCTGGGTGGAGACAAGCTCGTCGATCTCTCGGCGATTGCCAATGTGTTGGGACTGGGAGTCTTCGACGTCGCCGACCTGGACCGCGTCGTGCAACCCCGCGGTATCCGCGCGCTCTCGCTGGTGCCTCGCTTGCCATGGAGCGTCATCAAATTGATCGCCGAACAGTGGAACACTCTGTCCGAGCTGCGAGAGGCCTCGGTCGAGGACCTTCAGGTGATCGAGGGGATCGGCCCCTACCGCGCGAAGCTCATCCAGGAGAACCTCGAGCGTCAGCACGCCATGGCGTCCTCGGGCATGATCGGCTGGTAAGAGCTCGCTTCTGCGCGCGACTTCACGTGCGGGTCTCATCGGTGCGGCCTGGCACACGATAGCCAGAAAGCTCGGGCTCACCATCAGCGTCTGCCGAGTTCGAATCTTCAGAATGTGGATGCAGGGGTCCGGAGAGGACGTGCATCGCAGTGGAAACTCGACGTGCTATGGGAGGACGCGTCTCGGCTCACTTCACGTCGAAGGAGATCTCCTGCCCGATGGGGTCCTCACCCAGGAACGTCTGGACCCGATAGGTCCCCGAGTGAGCGACCTTCGTCTTGCCATTGGACTCGATCGGAGTGCAGCCCTGGTACATTCCCCCGTCCCACGACAGACTCCCCGTCCAGGACTCATCGCCGGAGAACAGCAGCGGCGTCGCCGACGGGCTCGCCTCCGTGCACGCGGATGACTCGTAGATCGACTCGTCCCCGCTGGACACCTTGATCGCGATCTGACCGGCTGCCGTCGAACAATCCGGTTGGCCTGCGGCATGGCTGACGACGACCGAGAACTTCGCGCCCGACCCCACCGCCCCAGATTTCCCATCGACCGTCGTCTGGATCGTCAGGTTCGAAGCGTTGCAGTCCACGATCGTGGCGGCCGAGGAGGTGCTCGACGACGACGGAGACGCCGCCCCGGGCTGCGCCCCCGATGGGCTCGAGGATCCGGCGATGACGCGGACGATCTGCCAGATCCCGCCGATCAGGAGCACGACGACTAGGACCAGCGCGCCGGTGGTCAGGATGCGCCGCGGCCACAGGTTGGGCCTGTCGTCCCCGCTTCCCGCACGAGGACGTCCCCGCCGTCCCTGGGTCGATCCTGTACTTCTTGTACCGCGTGCTGCCATGGATGAGACGCTACCGTCGCCAAGGCTCGAAACCACCCCTCCCACGCCGTTATTCCTCGCCCGCAGAGGTGGGTCACGACACCCCGACACGGTCCCGGCCCGGACTCCGGACGCGCCCCCGGTCACACCAAGCTCGCTGCCGCGCCGAAGTCTCAGGCAGGAGTTCCGGCGGTGCCGCCCGCCGTCGTCCCTTCCCCACGTCCGCGAGTCGCCTCGTCGTCGTCGGAATCGACGATGCACCATCGTTCGACAAGGACCGCGACGATCGTCAGCGCGAGGGCTGCCAGCGCTGATACCCCGGCCCCCAGCGCGGACGAGGACATCGCCGGCGCCTGCAGACGAGTCAGCCCGACCGCGGCGATCCCGGCCAGGGTTCCGACCGATGCGGCCCCGACCAGCGCACACGCCCTCGCAGCGATGGCTGTGCGCATCGCGAGGATCGGCGTCATCCACGTCCGCTTGTGTGCCTTGAGCCGGCGCACAGCCAGACCCGCCCACAGAAGCAGTCCGGCGAGGAGCGCATAGACGAGGGCGAGCAGGGGCGTGATGAGCACGGGCCCGAGCCCGACTCCCACAGCGACGACGCTGGCGAGTCCACCCGTCGCCGCCAGGAGCACGGCAAGGAGCGTCAAGTGGAGCGGCGACAACGGTTTCACGGCTGACCCCGGGTCCCCCGGCGTGTCACCGGACGATGCCCGGTGACGGTCGGGCGCACCGTGAGGCCCCGGATGATCGAGGTCTGGGTCGTCTCATCGCGCTCGATCGGCCCGGTCGGAGTGTGGGGCGGGAGGTGGGGATCGAGGACGGAGCGGCGCGTCACCGATTCGGGCGAGGTCGATCCTGGCACGCGATCCGGGCCAGTTCCCGATTCTTCGATCGACGCAGATGTGGATGCGGCAGCCGACCCGGGTCCGGACGCCGTCGCGCGGTTTTCTCGCCCAGTTGATGCGTCGCCTGGGCGATCGACAACAGGTGCCAGATCCTGCGGATCATCGATGATTCGGACATCGTCGGAGCCGCTGAAGGACCAGGCCGGCAGCTCGGGTGTCTGCGGAGCTGGCGCCTCATGGCGAGCCGCGCCCCCGTGGACGGGAACCCACCAGGAAGTGTGTCCGCGACGCTCGGACCCCGGTTGCGCGACATGAGCAGGCCCCGAGCCACGGCCACTCGATCCGTCTCCCGATGCGGATTCGGCCCCAGCCGTCTTCTCGGGCACGAGGTCGACCGGCGCCTCCACAGGATGCAGGTCCGCCTCGGTGCTCGCCACCGGATCCTCGGCGGCCGCGCCCTCGGGCAGAGGGGCGCGCCACCGCTCCCACAGGGAACGCCACAGGTAGTCCTCACCGGTGTCCGTCGGCGAGAGATCGCGCCGTGACACGTCGGGCACGAGGTCGAGGCGGCTGTGCGCGACGCGTTCCCTCTGCGTGGACGCCGGAGGAACCTCGTCCGACTCGGCGTCGTTCGTCGGCGCGTCCGCGGCCGTGGCCGCCTCGGAAGTTGGAGTTCGGCCGAGCACCTCATCCGACTCGGCGATGACGGATGTGGGGTCCTCCAACCATCCGGAGACGGCGTCGAGGATCCCACCACGATCGGGCGCGTGGGCCGCCAGGGTGTCGACCCGTCCGACGCCCTCCAGCACTGCCTCGGGATCAGCCAATACCCAAGGAACCAGCACGAACGCCCGCTCGTGGGCTCGCGGGTGGGGCAGCGTCAGCGCCGGATCGGTGCTCGTCACGCCCTCGAACTGGACCAGGTCGATGTCAATCGTGCGAGCGCCCCAGCGCTCATGACGGACGCGCCCCAATCGCGTCTCGATGGCCGAGGTCGCAGCCAGCAGGTCCTCTGGCGACAGCGTCGTCCGGGCCAGGACGATCGCATTCCAGTAATCGGCCTGGGCCTCCTGGCCAGCGGCCAGGACGGGAGTTGTGCGCACCAGGGGCGAGACCTCGTCAACCTCGAGCTCGTCGAGCTCAACCAGACCCGCAACCGCTCGGGTCACTGTCGTCGGGGCATCACCGATGTTGCCACCCAGAGCGAGGACAACGTGTGACGACGCGTGTCCGGCACTCGCCTCAGGCTCGGGAAGGGGCTCAGGCCCAGCCTCCACCTCGGACCCGCCGTCCAGGTCCCTCGCCGCGAGCACGTCCTCCGCACTGAGGTCGTCGTCGGCGACCTCGGTCCGCCCGCGCTGGATCGTCACCGTCACGTCGGAGAACTGCTGGTTCAGGGGAGCCATCGGCTTGTGGATCGTCACCTCGACGCCCTCGACGCGCGGATGAGACAGAGCGGCCTCAGCGATGCGCTGGGCGAGAGTCTCCAGGAGATAGACGGACGGGCCAACGAGGACCGCAACGGTCTCCTCCGCGATGTCGGCGTAGGACACGGTCTGATTGATGTCGTCGGCAGCAGCAGCGCAACGGGTGTCGACATACAACGCGAGGTCGACGCTGAAGGGCTGGGTTCCCTCACGTTCGAAGGAAAAGACCCCATGATGCCCACGAGCGCTGAGCCCGCGCAGTGTGATGATGTCGAGCCGCCCGCTCACGCCCACTCCCCTCCCTGCGAGTTCGTCGTCGCGCCCCTGACCAGCCGGGCATTGGGTGCCACGTCGTGGACCCGCACGGCCCACATCCCGGCCTCGGCAGCCACGCGCGTGACGTCGAGAGTTGCGAGGTCACGATCGCCTCCGCGTTTTCGCCCGAGGAAGCGTTTGCGCGACGCGCCCACGAGAACAGGGTACCCGAGGGTGCTGAGGCACCCCATCGAGTGCACGATTGTCCAGGACTGGTCCGCCGTCAGAGAGAACCCGAGCCCGGGATCGCTGACGATGCGCCTGGCATCGACGCCCGCAGCCACCGCCTGCGCAACCTGCGCAGCAATCTCGGCCAGCACGTCCGCGACGACGTCCTCGTAGACGAGATTCTCGGCGGGGCTTCCCGGCAGTCCCCGCCAATGCTGGATGACGAAGGCACATCGGCTGCTGGCCACGACCTCATTCATCCGCGGATCGAAGCGACCCCCGGAGACATCATTGATGAGGGCCACGCCCTCGTCTGCCGCACGACGAGCGGTCTCCGCGTGGAGTGTGTCGACCGACACGACGACGCCGCGCCCAGCCAGAGCCGTAATGATGGCGCCGATGCGCGACCATTCCTCCTCGGCGTCGATCCGGTCGGAACCGGGACGAGTCGATTCCCCACCGACGTCGACGAGGTCGGCCCCGGCCTCGAGCATGTCCTCGGCATGGGCCAGGGCGGCTCCTCGAGCATCCCACCTCCCGCCGTCCGAGAAGGAATCGGGGGTGACGTTGAGGATCCCCATCACCAGGGTGCGGCCCGTGGGCAGAGAGAATCCAGGGGGCAGCGAAGGCCCTTGGATCACCGGTGCCCGCCCAGGATCAACGACATCATCTCCGCACGCGTGGCCGGAGCGGTCATCACACCGCGCAGGGCAGAGGTGACCGTCGAGGAGCCCGGCTTGTGGACGCCGCGCATCGTCATGCACAGGTGCTCGGCCTCGAGGACGACGACGACGCCCTGGGGATGGAGGACCTCGTCGACAGCGTCGGCGATCTGCATCGTCAGGCGTTCCTGGACCTGGGGACGGTGCGAGTAGCCCTCGACGACGCGTGCGAGCTTCGACAGGCCCGTCACACGTCCGTCGGCGGGGATGTAGCCGACGTGAGCCCGGCCGTGGAAGGGCAGCAAGTGATGCTCACACACCGAGGAGAACTCGATGTCGCGGACCAGGACGAGCTCATTGGTCCCGGTCTCGAAGACCGTGTGCAGGTGCCTGCGTGGGTCCTCATTCAACCCGGACAGCAATTCCTTCCAGGACCGCCCCATTCGTGCGGGGGTGTCGCGCAACCCCTCGCGGTCGGGGTCCTCCCCCACTGCGATCAACAATTCACGCATGGCACGTTCGACTCTGGCTTCGTCGTACATCAGGACTCCCACCGGTTCTGGGACAACGGACGAGGGCGATCGGCGATCGTCGGGACTCCACCGGCCGGACCTGTGGGCTCCACTCCCGCCTGCGGTGCGACGTGGGGGTCGGCGGGCGGCGCCGTCGGAGTCTCGTCGTCGCCGAGAACCGGATGACCGAGGACCGCGCCCGGAATGGCCGCGTCCGCCCCGTAGTTCCACACGGGTCGCTCATCCTGCTTCTCGAGACCGGCGAAGATCTCAGCCAGTTGACGCTCGTCAAGGGTCTCGGCCTCCAGCAGGCGCGACGCCAGCTCATCGAGGACGGCCCGGTTGCGGGTGAGGATCTGCCAGGCCTCGCGCGTGGCCTCGTCAAGGAGAGTGCGAACCTCCGCATCGATCGTCGCGGCGATCTCATCGGAATAGCCCTTCTGGGTTCCACTGCCCATGTCGCGTCCGACGAAGGGATCCGTCTCGGACTGACCGAGCTTGACGTTGCCGACCCGCGAGGACATCCCATAGTCGGTGACCATCGCGCGCGCTGTCTGCGTGGCCTTCTCAATGTCATTGGACGCACCCGTGGAGGGATCACGGAAGATGATCTCCTCCGCCACGCGCCCGCCCATCGCGTAGACGAGGTCGTCGAGCAGCTGGTTGCGGGTCTTGGAGTAGCGGTCCTCGGACGGCATAACCATCGTGTAGCCGAGCGCGCGGCCGCGCGGCAGGATCGTCACCTTCGTGACGGGATCCGTGTACCGCAGGGAGGCGGCGCAGATCGCGTGACCACCCTCGTGGTAGGCGGTGACGGCCTTGTCGTGGTCGTTCATCACACGGGTCCGCTTCTGGGGACCCGCAATGACGCGGTCGATCGCCTCGTCGATCGCGCGGTCGTCGATGAGATCCGCGTTCGAGCGAGCCGTCAGCAGGGCGGCCTCGTTGAGGACGTTGGCAAGATCGGCGCCAGTGAAACCGGGCGTGCGCTTGGCGACCTGGTGCAGATCGACGTTGCCGGTCATCGGCTTGCCGGCGGCGTGGACCCGCAGAATCGCCTCGCGACCCTTGAGATCGGGGGCCTCCACCGAGATCTGACGATCGAAACGGCCGGGGCGCAGCAGCGCCGGGTCAAGGATGTCGGGCCGGTTGGTCGCGGCGATCAGGATGACGTTGGCGTGGTCGTCGAAGCCATCCATCTCGACGAGGAGCTGGTTGAGCGTCTGTTCGCGCTCATCGTTGCCGCCGCCGATGCCGGAACCGCGGTGACGTCCGACAGCGTCGATCTCATCGACGAAAATGATCGCAGGCGACGCCTTCTTGGCACGGTCGAAGAGATCGCGTACACGCGAAGCGCCGACGCCCACATAGAGCTCCATGAACTCCGAGCCGGAGATCGAGAAGAAGGGAACGCGAGCCTCACCGGCAACCGCCTTGGCAAGCAACGTCTTACCGGTGCCGGGAGGGCCGTAGAGCAGGACACCGCGCGGAATGCGGGCGCCGACCTTGTGGAACTTCTCCGGGTTGGACAAGAATTCGCGGATCTCCTCGAGCTCCTCGACGGCCTCGTCCTCGCCGGCGACGTCGGCGAAGGTGATCTCGGGGCGCTCCTGATTGATCTCCTTGGCGCGCGACTGGCCGAAGCCACCCATCATGCGCGACCCACTCATCCGGGAGGTCAACCACCAGAAGGCGCCGATGAGGATGATCAGCGGGATCATCAACTGCAGCATCGAGGAGAACAGACTCGGCTGCGGATACAGCGCATTCCATCCCTTGGCGGGCGAGACCTTCTCGACCGCGGCAATCACATCGGCGGACTGGGAGCTCGCGAAGGTGAACACCACCGACTTGCCCTTGTTGCGGTCGGCGTCGCCGGCACCGGTGGACTTGTGCGTGTAGTCCTCAGTGAGCACGAGGTTGACCTGCTGGGTGCCGTCATTGACGACGACACGCTCGACGGTCGTGCCCTTGAGGATCTCGAGGCCCTCCGAGGTGTCGATCGTCTGGGGCTGGAACATCCGCCACACGAACCACGCGGCCAGGACCAATACCAGCAATGGCAGAAGGACGTAGGTCCAGTTGGTCCTCTTCTTCTTCGTCGTGTTCTCGCCCACGAATGTCCTCACTGCTCAGGGGTGCGTGCGCAGGACGCCGGTCCGACGTCTCTCAGCGCCACGCTGGGGTGACGATGGTCGTTCATCCGCCGTACGCCTTCGGAGCGAGGGTGCCGATGAAGGGCAGGTGACGGTATTTCTCGTCGTAGTCCAGACCGTAGCCGACGACGAATTCGTTGGGGATCTCGAAGCCGAGGTAAGAGACCTCGACCTTGACTTTGACAGCATCGGGTTTGCGGAGCAGGGCCGCGATCCTCACGGACGTGGCGCCACGCGCCTCAAGATTCTCCTTGAGCCAGGACAGGGTCAGGCCGGAGTCGATGATGTCCTCGACGATCAGCACATGGCGATCGTGGACGTCGGTGTCGAGATCCTTGAGGATACGCACAACACCAGAGGACTTCGTCCCCGAGCCGTAGGAGGACACCGCCATCCAGTCCATCTCGACGCGCGAATGGATTTTGCGGGAAAGATCGGCCATCACCATGACCGCCCCCCGCAGGACGCCGACCAGAAGGATGTTCTCCCCGGCATAGTCCCGATCGATCTCCGCCGCCATCTCGTCCAGGCGTTGGTCGATCCGCTCCTCCTCGACGAGGACCCTCTCGAGGTCCTCACCCATGTCGGTCGCGTCCACGCCGTTCCCTTCCTCTGGCTCGCATCCCCACCGACGATGCGGGAGGACAAGACTGTTCAAGGGTGCCACAGTTCGCCCGCGGCCGATAACGCAGGGTTCACATCTCGCTCACGGCGGACAACACGAGGCTTTCCTCCCGACGTCGAGCGCGCGCGCCCGGCAGGTCGACAGGCCCCTGCCCGTGCCAGCCGATGACCAGCCGGTCCATCGTCTCGATGTGGATTCGTGCGAGGTCGCCGCTGCGAGCTCCAACGCGCAGCGCCGCCCGACGCAGGACCCGCCCGCGCACCGCCGGTTCCGCATCCGCGAGGACAGGAACGGACAGCATCAGCACGCTGTCATTCTCCTCGACGAGGGCGTCACCCCACAGCTTTCCGGCCGTCGCCGTGAGAGCATCGTCGTCGCTCGCCAGAAGATCGGCTGTTCGCGCCAACGCTGGGACGGGATCGACCCCGAGCGCCTCGGCGAGCTCCGGCAATGCTCGTTCCCGAATCGCCGCCCGGCGCAACGCAGACCCGTCGGCGGCCCGCCACGGCCCCCCGGCCGCGTTCGTCGGGTCCTCGACCCACTCCAGCCCGAGTGCGGTGCAGCAGGCCCGGGTGTCGGCCCGGCGCACGCCGAGCAGGGGGCGAACCCAGGTGACCTGCGTCCGCGCGGCCTCGTCGTCGCTGTCCGGTCGGTCGTCGCCGATCACGGGAGCCATCGCCCGCAGCGACCTCGCTCCCGATCCTCGGGCAAGGCGCAGCAGAACCGTCTCGGCCTGATCGTCCATCGTGTGGCCGAGGAGGATGATAACGCGCGTCAAGCCCGGCTTCATGCCGATCCTCCGTGCCTCGCGCAGGAGTGCCTCCCGCCGGGCGGTGCGCGCCGAGGCCTCGGGGCCGCCGGCCCCCGCGACCTCGACCCGCACGGTTGAAGCGTGTGCCCCCAGCCGGGTCAGCCGGCGAGCGACCTCGGCGGCCTCTTCTGCGGAGCCCGCCCGCAACCCGTGGTCGACGCTCACGGTATGGACCGGCAGGCCCATTCGAGAGCCGACGTCGATCGCACACACCCCGAGGGCGAGGGAATCGGCTCCACCGGAGACCCCGACCAGGACAGCGATCGTCGCGTCGTGGGAGAGGTCAGTCAGTGCCCGACGCACGGCCAGCGAGACCCGGGCAACGGCGCCGCAGGGGTTGGCCCCGATCAGGTGGGTCGCCGGGACAACCACCTCACAGCCCGACACGACTGACCCAGGCCTGAGGGCGCTCGAGCTCTTCGCGGGTCGGAAGATGATCGGCGGACAGGAGCAGGGCATCCAGCGACCCGGCTGCGATGACCTCTCGCGCGAAGCCCTCGGCCTGTGTGTGCTGAGCGGTGAGGTCGCCGATTCCCAGGCCGAGCAGGCGCAACGCGTCGAGCCCGACGAATCCGGCCGAGCCCGGAGCGTGGTGACGCAGCCACTGCGCCGACGGGATGTCCTGGGGAGTCAGGGCCTCCATCTGACGAGCGACCAGAGCATCCGCCAGGACAACGAGGCGGACGAGGTCCCCCGTCGTGCGCGGCAGAGTGCGGGAGAGATGAACGAGGTGGGCGCCCAGCCACGGCGCCTGCTCGAAGAGGACGCCCCACAGACCGGTCCGCAGGGCAACCCACCGCGAATGGTCGATCTGATCGAGAGAGCAACGGTCACCGGTGGACAACACCGTCGGCGCCACGAGGATGCGCCGGCGCTCGAAGGGATCCCATAGTCCCCGGATCCGGGGCACGAGCCGAGTCAGGACCACACCCGCCGCCCCCAGGGAGAGCGGCCCCCATGTTCCGACCGGAGTGCGTCCCCAGGCACCGGGACCGAGCAGAACATCCTCGCCGTCCATCGCACGGTCGATCATCCCCGCGCACAGATCGAGGGCACCGCGCCGGTCAACGACCACACTTGGGCGGTGTGCCACCCTCTCGGCGGCCTCGGGCAGGGCGCTCAGTCCGGCAAGCATCGGGTCGGACCAACGCACGGCTCGACGCAGTCTGGCCACGGATGCGGCGGCCGCCGTGGCAGAGACCCGGGGACCCGCCATCATCACCGGACGGACCGCCCGTGCGACATCGGACCAACCACAGGTGCGGATCATGGCTCCGAGTCTAACGACGAGGGTCTCTCACAGCCCCGCAAGGTTCTGGATGAAGGCGTCGAGCGGAGCATGGGTGTACACCGCCGCATCGTCGGGAACCGCGTCGTTACCGATCGCGAAGACGAGCGTGCGACCTCCGCTGGTCGTGACGACTCCCGCCAGCGAGGTCGTTGCCGGCAGCGAACCGGTCTTGGCCTGGACGTTGGCTGCCGCCGCCCCGGTCGTGAAGCGGGAGTCCAGCGTTCCCTCAAGTCCGCCCCAGGGCAGTGAGCGCACGAGATCGCGGTCGAAACCCGAGGTCGACACCAACGAGGCTCGCAGGGTCTGGACCAGCGTCGCCCCACTGACCCGGTCCTCGGTGGACAGGCCCGAGCAGTCCTGCAGGGTCAGGCCGGACGTGTCGACACCGAGGTCCGTCAGCGTCGAGGTGATCGTCGAGATCGCCCCCTCGTAGGTGGTCTCGGCCCCGGCGGCCTGAGCAGCGAGGCGGCAGTATTGGTCGGCGAGGGTGTTGTCCGAATGGTGGAGCAGCCAGCGGATCTGCTGGCCCAGCGTCGCCGACTCGACGCGAGCGAGTTCCTCGGCATCGGAGGGTGCGGAGGTCTGCGCACCCATCGTCACGTGGATCCCGGCTGATCGCAATCCCGCAGCCAGCGCTTCCGCGGTCGCGCTTCCGGGGTCGGCGACGAATTGGTCGGACGCGCCGGAATAGGCCCGGCCTGCGTCGATCGCGAAGGCCCCGACCTGCCCCTCGTAGGCCCCACTGCCTTGCTCGTCCCAGGCGGAGAGGTGGGAGGACCCGCTGAAGAGGTCGTGATCCCAGTCCAGGGTCACCGAGGTGATGCCACGCTCGCTCAGGGTCTTCGCCGCCGCCGTGGCGAGATCGCCGAGTCCGGCATGTCCGTTGACGGCATCCTCATCCCCCGCACCCGCGGCGAGCAGAAGGTCGCCCTCACCCCACAGGTGGAGGTCGGTGCCCGACAGGGAGACTCCCGTGGCCAGTCGGTCGGACGCGTTGAGGTGGCTCAGCGCCGAGGTCGCGGTCAGGGTCTTCGTGATCGACGCCGGGGTATGGGTGACGCCGGGCTCCGTGTCGAGCAGGACGTCCCCGGTCGCGCCGTCGAGAACGGTCGCCCAGGTCGTCCACTTGCCGTCGGCCGCTTCTTTCTCCGACGCGCTCCACAGGTCGGCGACACGCGCGGCGTCAACGGGGGTCCCCTCCCCCTGCTCGGCCAGGTCGATGGTCGTGCCGGAGTGGGCCTGCATCGTCGGAGCCGTGGCCGGTGTCAGTGTGTCGGAGAGGGTGAGGACGCCGGGCACTAGATCGTGCGCATCCGCGATCCCATACACGCCCACGGCGAGGACAGCGAGCGCAGCGCCTACAATCGCACCAACAGCCCTGCGCCGCATGCAGCCTCCTCAGGTGTTCCGACCCGGACCACATTACGGTAGTTGCTTCGCGCGACGGACCAGACGGACCAGGCGAGTGCCTGGTGCGAATCCTGACAAGGAGTGCGGACGTGGAGTTCGACGTCACCATCGAGATCCCCAAGGGGAACCGCAACAAGTACGAGATCGACCACAAGACGGGGCGCATCCGACTCGACCGGATGCTCTTCACCTCCACCCGTTACCCCGACGACTACGGATTCATCGACGACACGCTCGGCGAGGACGGAGACCCGCTCGACGCCCTCGTTCTGTTGGACGAGCCGACCTTCCCTGGCTGCGTGATCCGCTGCCGCGCACTCGGCATGTTCCGCATGCGCGACGAGAAGGGCGGCGACGACAAGGTCCTGTGCGTTCCGGCCTCCGACCAGCGAATGTCGTGGCGCACCGAGATCGAAGACGTCTCGGAGTACCACCGTCTGGAGATCCAGCACTTCTTCGAGGTCTACAAGGACCTGGAGCCAGGCAAATCCGTCGAGGGCGCCCACTGGGTCGGCCGCGAGGACGCCGAGAAGGAAATCACGAAATCGTACCAGCGCGCGAAGGCCGAGGGCTTCTCGACGACGGCCCTACCGGCGCACTGACACGGGAGCACGCTGGGCTGATTGAACCCATACCTGTCCGTCAATGACGCACACACACGGAACGCCCGCCTGGATCTGCGAGATCCAGGCGGGCGTTCCGATCAGTGAGGAGCGTGTGAGTCGACGACGCGGGGGACTCCCGAGTCGTTCGATCAGATGACGCGCACGGCGTAGGGCATGATTCCCGACCATCTGACCGACGTGGTGCGAACAACGCCGCCCGGAGCCGGAGCCTCGATCATCATCCCGCCACCGAGATAGATCGCGACGTGGTAAATGCCGTCCTGAGATCCATTGCTGGACCAGAAGAGCAGGTCACCCGCCTGCATCGATCCCAGCGAGACCTTGGAGCCCTGCCCGTACTGGACGGACGACTGGTGCGTCAGATACACACCCTGAGTGGAATAGGCCGCAGAGACGAGACCGGAGCAGTCGAAGGTGCTGGGACCCGCCGTCGCCCACACGTAGGACGAGCCGATCTTCGACTTCGCGTAGGCAATCGCTCCAGCAGCACTGCCGCTCGCTGGTGCCGGCGTGGAGCCACCGTTTGACGTGCTTGCAGCAGCCGAGGACGATCCGCTACCGGACGAGGAGCCGCCACTACTTGTCGACGTCGAGCCGCCACTGGACGAGCCCCCACTGGACGAGCCGCCACTGGACGAGCCGCGACCCGAGGTGCCGGATGCGGCCTTCTGACGCGCAGCCTCTGCCTCGTCGGCGCGGGCCTGGGCCGCAGCGGCCTCCTCGGCCTGCTTGCGTGCGGCCTCTTGACGCTGCTGCTCGAGGTAGTTCTCACGTTCATTGACGAGTTCAACCGTCGTGCCCTGCTTCTTCGCGAGCTCCTCGACGAGGACCTGGTGACGCGCCTCGGTCTGGGTCGCCAGTTGGCTCGCACTGTCCGCAGCTGCCTGGGCTGCGTCCGTACGGGTCTGAACCTCGGTCGTCGCGTCCGCCTGCGCGGCCTGGGCCTTGTCGGCCGCATCCGACATGACTCCGGCGACCTGCTCGAGGGCAGCGACCTTCTGGATCTTCGCGTCCGCAGACGATCCGACCGTCTCCAGCGCGGACTGTTTCTGCTCGACTGTGCTCAGACCGTCTGACTCGACATAGGGGGCCAGAGAATCCAACGAGGATCCGCCCTCGCGGTAGGTCGTCTGCGCGACCGAGGCGAGCTGTTGGCGGGCCGTCTCATAGTCCGCCTGCGCCTGGTCGGAGTCGGCCTTCGCTTGCGTGGCGGTGTCAGTCGCCTCCTGCAGCGCGATGTTGGCGGCGTTCAGATCCTCGCCCGCGATCTGCGCCTGCTGGGTGGCCTGCTCGGCCTGCGAATTGACCGATGCGAGCTCGACCTCGATGTCGGACACGGACATCTGGGCCGCGTCCTCAGCCTGTTTGGCTTGGTCAATGTCGTCTTGGGATGGCTCGGCCACCGCAATAGTCGGCGCGCTCAACACGAGAGCCGACAGGAGCGCAGTGGCACCCACCAGCCGTATTCCTCGATGCGCCCGGCCTCCGGGTCGTCCGTGAATGCTCAAAGCCACGTGGTTCACCTGCATCCGTCGAGTGCGAGAAGTGCCGAATCAGACTCGTGTCCCTACGAAGCTAGCTCACCATTGTCCCCTCGTGCAACACGTTTCCCAGGCACTACTATACGTAACAGATGCCACACTGACATCATAAGTCACTCGCGTCACTCGCCAATCGGCAAGTCCTCGCCCTTTCCCACACGATTCCCGACTCCGCACCCGGTCTTCCCGCGTCACGGTGGTCCGCATCCCGGACAGCCGCACACGTGGGCGCTGCGATCCCCGTATCTTCACAGCATGTTCCGTCGAATGCCGAGCTGACTGCACGTCAGCTCTCCACCGTGTCGAGCCGGTTGGTTGAGGCAAGTCCTCCCAGGGGTCGAGCGCGGCGCGTGTGCGGAACCTGCCGTGCAGCAGGCCTTCCTTGCGGGAGGCACCCCCCACGGCCGACGACCCCAGTGCCACCAGGCCGCAGGTGCGCGAACCCGCTCCCCACCAGAGAAAACCGACTGCAGGAGCTATCACCATGAGCGATCAGACCGACGCCTCCAATTGGCACTTCGAGACCAAGCAGATCCATGCAGGCTGGGACCGTGACCCGCAGACAGGCGCGACCACCCTGCCGATCTATCAGACCAGTTCCTATGCCTTCGCCACAGCGGAGCAAGCCGCTGACCGTTTCGGGCTGCGCGAACTCGGTCCCATCTACACCCGCCTGACGAACCCGACCAACGAGGCCGTCGAAAACCGCGTTGCAGCCCTCGAGGGCGGTGTCGGAGCGCTCTTCCTCTCCTCCGGACAGGCAGCCTCGGCGTTGGCCGTCATCAACCTCGGCACCGCCGGGAACAACGTCGTCGCCTCGCCCTCGCTCTACGGCGGATCGGTCACTCTGCTCAAGAACACGCTCGGACGCCTCGGCATCGAAGCACGCTTCGTCGAGGACCCCTCCAATCCGGAGCAGTACAAGGCCCTGTCCGACGACAAGACCGTCGCCTTCTACGGTGAGACGATCCCCAATCCGAAGGGCGACATCTTCGACATCGAGACCATCGCCAAGGCCGCGCATGAGGTCGGCGTTCCCCTGATCCTCGACAACACGGTCGCCACCCCGTATCTGATCCGCCCCTTCGAGTGGGGCGCAGACGTGATCGTCCACTCCGCCACGAAGTATTTGGGCGGACACGGCAACTCGATCTCCGGCGTGCTCGTCGACTCCGGAAACTTCGACTACACGGCCGACCCGGAGCGCTACCCCTACTTCAACACGCCCGACGAGTCCTACCATGGCCTCGTCTTCGGCAAGGATCTCGGCAAGGACGGCGCCTTCGGCGTCAACCTGTCCTACATCCTGCGTGCCCGCACCCTCGGTGAGCGAGACCTCGGGTTCGCATCCTCCCCCTTCAACGCGTTCCTCATCGAGCAGGGCATCGAAACCCTCTCGCTACGCGTCGAGCGCCACTCCTCCAACGCACTGGCCGTGGCAACGTGGCTGGAAGGACATGACCTGGTCCAGTCGGTCAGCTACGCCGGACTCGAGTCCTCGCCCTACCACGCACTCCAGCAGAAGTACGCGCCACTGGGCGCCTCCGGTCTGCTCTCCTTCGTCATCGAGGGCGGCGTCGAGGCCGGAAAGGCCTTCGCCACCGCACTTGAGCTCTTGCCGACCGTCGCCAACATCGGCGATGCGAAGTCCCTGGTCATCCACCCGGCCTCGACCACGCACTCCCAGCTGAGCGAGGCCGAGCTCCTCAAGGCCGGCATCGAGGGAGGCACGGTCCGTCTCTCGATCGGCATCGAGCACATCGACGACATCATCGCGGACCTCGAGAAGGGCTTCGCCGCTGCAGCGCAGGTCAACGCCGGCACGCGAACGCAGAGCCAGGCAGCCTGACGTGACGGACCGTTCCCTTCCCTTCTCATCGGCTCCCACTTCCGGAGGCTGGCACGAGGGCGACCCCGTGGCCTTCAGACATTTCGCGGACCTTGGCCCGTTGCGCCTGGAGAACGGTGCCACGCTGCCCGCCGTCCGCCTGGCCTTCGAGGCCTGGGGAAAGCTGAACAGGGAGCGGTCCAATGCAGTGCTCGTCCTCCACGCCCTCACCGGCGATGCGCACGTCACCGGCGTGGGCGGACCTGGCGTCCCCGGTCAGCCCACGCCTGGGTGGTGGAGCGAGATCGTCGGCCCGGGAAAGATCGTCGACACGGACCACTCATTCGTCGTGGCGGCGAATGTCCTCGGCGGATGCCAGGGGTCCCTCGGGCCCTCCTCACTTGCTCCGGACGGGAAGGCCTGGGGCTCACGTTTCCCCGTGATCTCGACGAGGGACCAGGTCGCCGCCGAAGTCCGGCTGGCGGACTACCTCGGGATCTCGTCCTGGTCCCTCGTCATCGGAGCCTCGATGGGCGGCCATCGCGCGATCGAATGGGCAGTCGGGTATCCCCGTCGGGTCGAGCGGGTCGCAGTCGTCGCCTCGGGCGCACAGACGACCGCCGAACAGGCCGCATGGAACCACGCCCAGATCCGGGCGATCGAGCTGGATCCGGCTTGGCACGGCGGCGATTATCACGACCAGCCGACCGGGCCGACCACGGGACTCGCCCTCGCCCGGGAGATCGCCCACACCACCTACCGCTCGCCGAAGGAACTCTCCGAGCGCTTCGGACGTCTGCCCCAGCACAACGAGGATGTCCTGACCGGTGGACGCCTGGCGATCGAGTCCTACCTCGACCACCACGGCGACAAACTCGCCCGACGCTTCGATGCGGGATCCTATGCCGCGTTGTGCCACGCGATGCTCACGCACGACATCGGCCGCGACCGCGGCGGAGTGCGAGAGGCCCTCAAGCGCGTGACGGCCCGGGCCCTGGTCGTCGCAGTCGATTCGGACCGCTTGTTCTTCCCGGACCAGGCATGGGAGGTCGCCGAGGGCGTGCGCGGCGCGTTCTATCGCGAAATCCACTCCGACCACGGCCACGACGGCTTCCTCATCGAACACGACCAGATGACGCGTCTGCTCGACGAGTTCCTCAACGAGCGCATCCCCGCACGCGATTCCGTCCTGGCGAGAGATTCGTTTCCCACACGCTGAGCGGCGGGCTCGCATCACGCCGTCGCTCCACGGATATGCGTCCTCGGCTGATCGACCCGGCTTTCAGGATCCTCGCTCGCGTCCCGCGCCGACCCCGACGCTCCCGCTCTACGCTGGACCCGTGATGACTCCCTCCCCCCAGGACCGCGGCGGCGGTCCCGACACCGACTCCGCGCCAGCCCCTGTCGGGCGGGACGTTCTCGCGCCCTGGGGAACCGCGGGTCCCCCACCCACCGGCCTCTGGCGCGTCGATCTGTTGGGGCCCGCTTTCGAGTCGCGTGCGCTTCCCCTCCTGCCCGATGACGAGGGCGACTGCGTCGCGACCCTCGTGCGACATCTGCCCCACCGCGATCCTGAGGCCACGGGCGACGCGCTGATCTTTCCGCGTTTCACGGCCCTGTACCTGCACGGACGCAACGACTATTTCTTCCACGTTGATCTCGCCCGCCAAATCGCCGCCGCGGGAGGCGCGTTCTACGCTCTCGACCTGCGCAAATATGGAAGGTCCCTACGCCCTGGCCAGACAATCGGCGACGTCGGGGACCTCACTGTCTACGACGAGGACCTCTCGGAGGCCCTCGACGTCATCCACTCTGAGGTGGGGCGCCTGCCACTCATCCTCATCGGGCACTCGACAGGAGGACTGATCGCCACCCTGTGGGCGTACCGCCATCCCGGGGCACTGGCGGGCGTGATCCTCAACTCGGCCTGGCTCGAGATGCAGACCATGGCCCCGATGCGCTCGACGGTACAGCCGGTCCTGGAACGCATCGCGGCGCGCAATCCCCGGTGGGAAATCCCCACCGGAGGTGGACCCGACCTCTACGGACGCTCATTGACCGGCGGATGGGCCGCTTCCGGATTCGATCTGCCCGACCGATTGGTCGGTCACGAGAGCGATCCCGCGGTGGCCGGATGGACCTACGCCCACGAATGGAAGCGACCGGAGTCCTATCCGGTGCGAGCCAAATGGCTCGATGCGATCCTCGTCGGACAGGAGACGGTCGAGAAGCAGGTCCACCTCGAATGTCCGGTCCTGTCGATGTGCTCGACCAGCTCCTACTCCGGCACGGAATGGTCGCCGAAGGTCTTTTCCTCCGATGTCGTCCTCAATGTCGACGTCATCGTCGAGCGCTCCGCCACCCTGGGGCCACTGGTGACAATCGCGCGCTTCGACGGGCGCCACGACCTGTTCCTGTCGGATCCCGACGTGCGAGCGCAGGTCTGGACCGTCATCCAGCACTGGCTCGACGCCTTCGTGTGAGTCGCAGTCCGAGAGTGCGGAGAATCACGGGACGGACGTCAAGGCTGACGGAAGTCCCCCTGGCGGGTGAGGTCAGTGCTGGCGCGTCGGCGACGAGGTCCGAGCATACTCGCGCTTGATCTCGCGGTTGACCTCATCGAGGGATTCGGCCAATGAGGGACCCAAATGATCCCCCAAGTGCCATTCCTTCCACCCGTCCAGCCCCGCCGGATTCCCGCACGCCATGAGGGCCGCATCGGGGTCGGTGAAGTCACCGGAGTCGGTGCGGATGGCGCCTTGCGGGGTGAAGACCGCCTGTGCTGAAGTGGCGAGCGTCGGCCGAGTCGCGAGGGGCGTGTCCTCGCCGACGATCTGGCCGAGAGCAGCCAATCCGGTTTCGTCACGCCCAAGGACGGGGACCTCGGATTCGGATTCGACAGCATCCGCCTGGCCCGTCGTCGACAAGCCTGTCGTCCTGTGGTGGCCGACCGGGTGCTCGACATCAGAACCCTCGACGAAGTGAACGGGCGAACCTCCGCGCCACGCGGGGACGGCCTCGGACCACGTGGCAGGCACGAGCATCTTCTCGGCCTCGGCCAATGGCTCACTCGCATGAGTGCCCTCGTGACGGCCATGGGGAACGGAACCGGTAGAATCGGCGCCGATCGTATCGTCGGGAAGGCCCTCAAGCTCGGGTATGTGGCCTGTGGAACCGAGAAGCACCTGAGGGCTGTGTCCGTACAAGCGCGGACCAACGGCATGGACCTCGAGGAACGCACGACCATTCGACATCTGGCGAAGGTTCATCTCATGGACTTCGACGCCTGAGGACGCCAATACATCGAGGGCCGGCCGAACCTGGACGTCGATCGAGCCCACAACCATCACCAGCCGCGGGCCGGACCCGGGCGAGGGCGGCATCGAGTCACGGAAACGGACCCACCCAGCCTTGAAACCCTCAATGTCGCCGGGGTATTCGCGGGCGAGGTCGGTCCAGGACAGGGACGCCGTGTCGGCCAAGCGGGAAAGGGAGGAGATCAAGGTGTCCGAGTCGAGGTGCTCGAGGACCTCGACGGAAACCACTTGGCCCGAGGCATCGAGTGCCGTCAGCCGGGGCCGGTCGTTGCTGGGGTCCGACACCCGCGACATGTCTCGCCACGTGATCGGGAACAGGGGGCGCGAGACGATCTCGAGGACCTGGTTTCGCACCGATTCGAGGACCTCTTGGGTCAGACCGTTGGCCACGGGTCGTCCGAACTGGGCAGGTATCAACCGTCCGGCCTCGATCTCGAACAGAGCCATGCGCACCCCCCACCGTGATCGTTGTCGCGCGGAACGGATCCATTGTCCCACATGCGGACGAGCCCAGTCATGGTCAGGGGCGTCGCCCTCGTGTCCTCTCCCGATCCGAGTCCGGGCGGCTCGCCCGGCTCTTCGCCCGTGTCCGCGTTGCTTGGCGATGCCCGTTCAACTGAACGGCCACCCGTGGGCTAACCCAGACAGCAATGGCGCGCCTCAGCCCACCGCCTCGTCAGCTCGCCGCCGGGTCGCCAGGAACCACACGCCGAGCGCCGCACCCAGAACCATCGGGACGATCGAGGCCTCAATGCCGAACGATCCTCCGCTCAGCCACTCGGATCCTTGGGCGACGACAACCAACACGCCATGCGAGGTCTGACCCGACACCGGAATCCCGAGCAATGACTCCAGGCCATTCCACCCGGCATGCACGCCGATCGCGACCCACAGGTTCCGTTTCCACACGAAGCAGGCACCGAGCATGAACCCGGCCTCGATCGCGATCGCGAGCGCACTGAACCACGTCGCACCGGGGTTGGCCAGATGCGCGGCACCGAACAGCGCGGACGTCAGCGCGAGCGCCGGAATCCACCCAAGCCATCGCTCGAGGGCCTGGAGCAGCACCCCACGGAAAATCAGTTCCTCGAGCACGGCAGAGATCACCATCAGCGTCACCACGCTAACCAGATCCGCGATACTGAATTTCGCCAGTCCCGTCACTCGGTCGGCACCCAGCGCGACCACGATCCCGAAGCTGATGGCAATGAACCCGGCCCCGATCGCCAGACCCTGGATCACAGCTCCCGCAGCGCCCGGGCGCAGGACCTCGCTCGGCCAGCGCTCGGCCCACCGCTTCATGACGATCTGGCTGTAGAGCCATACCGCGCCCGCCGCGATCGCCACCACGCCGATCAGCGCCAGGACCTTGCCCGGCAGCGCGACCTCGTCCTGGACGGACATCACGACGGAGCCGAGAGCGTCGACCACGATCAACAAAGCCACGCCGCATATCGCCCACACGCCCGTGCGATGCACCGGGGTCTCCCTTCGTCAACGGCAAGGACTCTTGTCAGAGTACCGGGAGCGTCCGACGACCGACCCCCTGGGCACGGCAAGGGCGTGCGTCCATCCACCGGCGCAGCGCCGCCTGACGGGCATGGGTGGTGCGCCTGCTGGCGCAACAGCTGCCAGCTGAACGAACGTCATTCCTTCAACCCGGTCACCAGTCGGAACGGGAGGAGCTCCCAGGTGCGGACTCCCGCGCGTCAGACCTCCCCGGCTCAGGCCACTCGTCGTCGGCTCGGAGGCCGTTTCGAGCACCAGTTGGCATCTCGTCCACTCCGGTGAACCACCACAGGTCGAGGCCCCGGCGCGCGTCGAAGATCTCGGGTGCGACCTGCCGCAGACGCGCCTCCAACACGCGGGGAGCACCGAGGATCTCCGCAGCCGGAAGGAAGACGACTCGCCACCCCGCGGCGCCCAGCTCGTTCGACCGACGCATCAATGCGTGGGCGTTGCGGGCGACCTCCCGACCGTCCGTGCCCAGCTTCTTCTGCCCCTCGCATTCGAGGGCGACCCCGGCGTCATCAATCCTGACGTCGGGGTAGAGGACCCGCGACCCGACGGACGTCGGCACCTGTGTCCGCCAGGGTCGGATCCCATGAGCACGCAGGAACCACGTGAGCACGCCCTCGGCAATCGATTCACACCCGGCGTCGGCCGCTCCGATCACGCGCCGCGCTCTCGCCGCACCGGGAGCCCGTCCGATCTCGCCAGCGACCCTGAGCCAGTCGGCCTTGATTTCGGATTCGCGGGCGCGGCCTCCAGCGGGGTCTTCCCGTTTGAACCCGACAACCCGATTGAGGAGCACACTCACCTCGGCAACGCCTTCACGCGGAGAACGAAATCGAGCGAGGTCGATCGCGGTCGTCGCAGCGTCGGTGAGCACAACGCCCGATGCGATCTCCGCCCCACGTCCCGCGTGGTCGAGGCGGTGGATTGCCAAGCGCGCGGGACCTCGGATCAGCTCACCCCGAAAACTCACGGCAGGAAAACGCATGCCCTTCGTCGACCGGGAGTTCGGCGCGACGACATGGACATCGGGCGATCGATCGAGGACGGGAAGACCCCGAATTACCAGAGCGGACTCGAAAGCAACAACGCGTCCGATCATCGAGGCAGATCCGGCGCTATCAATGACGCACCTCGGTTCCCCACTTTCAGCTGCTCCACCCCCGGCCACGCCGATCGCAGCACGTCGCCGTGACTCTCGCTGTGCTTCTCCCGGTGACGGCACAACAGCGAGGATCCGCGCAACATCGACACATCTGCGTTGTTCCCACACATCATCGCCGACCTCGGCCAGCACGCCGATCCGCAGAAAACATCCACGCGCGATCCGCACGAGGGTGCCCGATGCCACGGCCCGCGCCGCGACCCATGACGAGTCGGACGCTGTGGCCATCATCGCGCGGCGCACTCGTTCAATCAGATCCATGGATCGACGATCACACGTCGCCGACCAGACTCGTCGGCTGGCTGCCCGGATCTGTGGACGGCGCTCGGACAACTACTGGCCTGTGGACGGAGACTTCCCCCGGACCGGCTCTGCGGCTCACCACTGCCGTGCTGCCGCGGCCTGCGAGCGGTGTCGGCGCCAGCCTCGTCCTGGTGGTCGGGGTTAAGTGACTATCGGCCGTTCAGTTGGCACCGATTCGGCCAGTAATCCCGACCAAGGCGGAAGAAGGGCGGGCTGTCACGGCCTCCACCAGGGACGCATCGGATACCAGTGGCCCTCCCGGTCATCGGTTGGACGCACGGCCAGGAACTGGTGGATCTGGATGTTGTTCGCCTCGAAGTTGTAGCGCGACCCGGACATGTACAAGCCCCACAACAGAGCCGTGTCATGCCCGCCCAGCTCGACGGCCTTGTCCCAGTGCTCGACAAGGTTCTCGCACCACTTCGTCAAGGTCAGGGCGTAGTGCTGGCGAAGGTTCTCCTCGTGGATGACCTCCAGGCCCGAATCTCCCAGTCGCGTCATGACGACACCGGGAGCCGCAAGCTCCCCGTCGGGGAAGACGTACCGATCGATGAACGCCCCGGCCCGGCGACCCTGACGCGAATCGTGCCGCGTGATCTGATGATTAAGCAGGCGCCCTCCCGGACGCAGCATCGAGTACATCTTCTGGAAGTACTCGGTGTAGTGACGCACACCGACGTGCTCCATCATGCCGAGCGAGGAAATGCCATCGAATCCTGTCTCCGGCACATCGCGGTAGTCCATGACCCGCGCCTCGGCGAGGTCGGACAGGCCTTCGCGCTCGAGCCACGCATTGGCCCAGTCGACCTGTGGCTTCGACAGCGTCACACCGATCGCGTGGATCCCCCGACGCGCCGCCGCAACGAGCATCGATCCCCAGCCGCACCCGATGTCGAGCAGCCGGTCACCGGCCTGGAGCTTCAGCTTGTCGAGCACCAGTCGCAGCTTGTTGTCCTGCGCCTCATCCAACGTCATGTCCGGGGTGTCGAACACTGCGCAGGTGTACGTCATCGTCGGGCCGAGGACCTCGGCGTAAAACTCGTTGGACCGGTCATAGTGGGAGGTCACCGTCGAGGTGTCGGCCACGTGAGTGTGAGGCAACGCCCCATGCAGGGCTCTCAGCCACACCGGCAGCTGCTCGACCGAGGGCGGCTGGGGCGGCATCATGTTCGAGCGCCCCACAGCCTTTAGAATCCGCGGAAGATCGTGGGCAGCCGGGCGATGGACACCCGCCGCCAGCTTCTCGAGCTCGACGAAGGCCGGATAGGGATTGCCCGGATGGATGCCGCGGGCAGTCAAATCGCCGCTGACGTAGGCACGGGCCAAACCGAGATCATTCGGCGCCGTCGCGATGTAGGCGAGGCCGCGAGGGTTCTCGAGGCGAAGGCCGTAGGCAGCGTCCTCAGGGCCCGTCGAGGAACCGTCATAGGCTGTGAAGCGAATTGACAGCGGGGGTGTCGTCACCGCCTCGACGATCTGGGCGATGGACATCGGCTCAACATCCCTAATGGACATACATCACGCTCCATACATTCCAATGCCCGACGGGTGGGAATGACCCGCAAGGATGACATCCTCACTTTAAGCACCTTCTGCCACTGACTGCCCATCGAAGCCGCCACATATTGACACGGTGCTCTCCGCGAGACGCGCCCCCTTCGAGACGCAACACGGGTCCTCCCGCGGACGTCTGCTCCCGCTGGCTGCGAGCGATGCCACAATCGAGGCATGAATGCCAGCGCCGTCGTCGAGCCCTCGACCCGGCATCCCATTGAGGACGAGGCTGCCCGCGCTTTCCTGTCCGCCCTGCGCGCCTCGGTCGCGGGCGAGGTCGACACGACCGTCGGGACCCGCGCCCGCTACTCCGCCGATGCGGGCAATTACCGCGTCCCACCCCTCGTCGTCGTCTTCCCGTCGTCGGTCGAGGACGTCCTCGTCGTCGTCGACCTGTGCCGTGAGCACCGAGTTCCCGTGACGAACCGCGGCGGCGGCACGTCGTGCGCGGGCAACGCAGTCGGGTCCGGCCTGGTCCTCGAGTTCTCGCGCCACCTCAACCACGTGCTCTCACTCGATCCGGAGGCTCGTACTGCCGTCGTCGAGCCGGGCTGTGTCGAGTCGACCCTCCAGGCCGCAGCCAAGCCGTTCGGGCTTCGCTTCGGGCCCGATCCCTCCAGCCAGAACCGCGCGACGATCGGTGGGATGGTCGGCAACAACGCGTGCGGCCCGCATGCCACTGCCTGGGGACGCACGGCCGACAACATCGTCTCGCTCGATGTCGTGGACGGGCGGGGGCACCGTTTCACGGCCACAACCTCGTCAGCGGACGGGATCCCGGAGGTTCCCGGACTCTCGGACCTGATCGCCGACCACCTCGCCCCGATCCGCACGGAGCTCGGCACCTTCGGTCGTCAGGTCTCGGGCTACTCCCTGGAGCACCTGACCCCGGAGAAACACCACAACCTCGCCGCCATGCTGGTAGGAACCGAGGGAACCCTCGTCACCGTCCTGGCGGTGACCGTCCGCCTGGTCGAGCTGCCGACCTCCCCCGTCCTCGTCGCGCTGGGCTACCCCGACATGATCACTGCAGCCGACGACGTCCCCACGCTTCTCATCCACCATCCGCTGGCGGTCGAAGGCCTCGACTCCCGGCTGGTCGACGTCGTGCGCCATCACAACGGACCCGGCGCCGTCCCGAAGCTTCCTCCGGGCGAGGGCTGGATGATGTGCGAGGTCGGCGGTTCCTCGCCCGAGGACTCCCTGGCCCGCGCCCACGCCCTGGCGGCCGATGCCCACACCGACGCGATCGCCGTTTATCCGCCAGGAGCCGACGCCGCCGCCCTGTGGCGGATCCGCGCCGACGGAGCGGGTCTGGGCGGGCGGACGCCAATAGACCCCGACACGGGCGACGGAAACGAACAGGCGTGGCCCGGTTTCGAGGACGCAGCAGTCCCCCCGGCGCGCCTGGGCGGCTACCTGCGTGACTTCACCGCACTCATGACTGAGTCGGGCATCGATGGTCTGCTCTACGGCCACTTCGGAGATGGCTGCGTCCACGTCCGCCTCGATCTGCCCCTGACCAGTGACGAAGGCGTCGCCCGTTCGCGACGGTTCCTGGAGCGCGCGGCACAGATCTGCGCGAGTCACGGCGGCTCAGTCTCGGGCGAGCACGGGGACGGGCGGGCCCGGTCCGAGCTGCTGCGCTTCATGTATTCCCCGGAGATATTGGAGCTTTTCGGCCGAGTCAAGGCCGTGTTCGATCCAGAGAACCTGCTCAATCCCGGCGTCATCGCTGCACCGATCGCCGCACCCTCGACCTCGTGGCGGGTGGACCCCCTGGACGCTTTCCTCCGACGACCCACGGCGCGTCCGATGCCCGCCGACGGCGGCTTCGCCTTCCACGAGGACCACGGCGACTTCACGACCGCCGTCCACCGCTGCACCGGAGTGGGCAAGTGCCGCGCCTCAATCCCGGGGACGTTCATGTGCCCGAGCTGGGCGGCCACCCACGACGAGAAGGATGTCACCCGAGGCCGCGCCCGCACTCTGCAGGAAGCGGCGAACGGACAGCTCATCGCCTCGGTGACCAGCCCCGAGGTCCTCGAGGCGCTTGACCTGTGTCTGGCGTGCAAGGCCTGTTCCTCGGACTGCCCGGCCGGGATCGACATGGCGAAGTACCGCTCCGAAGTCTTCTTCCGCCGCTACCGCAAGCGTCTGCGTCCCCTGTCCCACTATGTCCTGGGATGGCTGCCCCGGTGGACCCGGTTGAGCGCGAGGATCCCGGGGGCCGCGGCCCTCGGCAACACCGTGCTGTCCGTGTCAGGGCTGCGTCGTGTTGTCCTCTCCGCCCTCGGCCTCGATGCGCGGCGCCCGATGCCGCACCTGCAATCGGGGACCTTCTCCCGGTGGGCGCGCCGACGCGGCCTGGGCGCGAAGGCTCCCGCACTTCACGCGTCACCGACCCCGCCCCCCACCCCGATGATCGCCACCGAGCAGTCCGTCGAGACGGCCTCCAGATCCGTCCGCGCGCGCCCCACGCCACGCTACATCGTCGTCTGGGCGGACTCGTTCTCCCAGACGCTCGACGACTCCGGCGCGCGCGCCCTCGTCGAGGTCCTCGAGGCCAACGGGTTCACCGTCCTGGTTCCCACCGACGTCTGCTGTGGCCTGACCTGGATCACGACCGGGCAATTGGGCGGTGCGAAGAAGAAACTCCGCGAGCTGCTCAGCGTCCTCGGGCCGTATGCCGTCAACGGCATTCCGATCGTCGGGGTCGAGCCCTCCTGCACCGCTGTCTTGCGCGATGATCTGCTGGATCTGCTGCCCGACGATCCCCGCTCCCATGCCGTCTCCGGAGCCGTCCGCACGCTGGCCGAGGTTCTCGCCGGAATCCCCGAGGACGAGCAGATCCTCCCGGACCTGAGCGGGGTCGAGGTCGTCGCGCAGCCCCACTGCCACCATCACTCGGTCATGGGGTGGAGCGAGGACCGGACGCTGTTGGATCGGTTGGGCGCTCGCGTCGTCCAGCTCGACGGGTGTTGCGGCCTGGCCGGAAATTTCGGGATGGAAAAGGGACACTACGGGGTCTCTGTCGCCGTCGCCGGGAACTCACTGTTGCCAGCATTGGAGGAGCACCCCGACGCCGTCTACCTCGCCGATGGATTCTCCTGTCGGACCCAGGCGGACCAGCTCGCGTCACGCCACGGCGTCCACCTCGCGACGCTCCTGCGTGACGGCGCTGCAGTGTCCCGGGACTGACCCCCGTCACGGGACCTCACGACACGATGGTTCCCTCCAACCGGGAGATCGTCTGCTCGAGGCGAGACCGAGACCTCTCCGAAAGCTGTCGCTCAACGCCGCGTCAGCGTCAGCGGAACCGAAATGCTCCGGCTCTCCACCGCCCCGGCGCCGTCCATCGCGAACGCCGCACGGGCCACATGCCCGCGGGCCTCGTGAACTTCGACGAGCCAGGCGCAGCGATTGCGCAACAGGTGCTCCAGTCGCGCGTGCATCGTGATCGAGGCCGCCGCGCACCCGTGGCAGGCTCCCTCCATCGCGACCTCGACAACGCCCTCGTGACATCCGAGCACCCGGATGTATCCGCCGTGGCTGCGCGCGAACTCACCGACCACGCCCTCGGCGATCTGGCGCGCCGCCGCCTCCAACGCCGCGTCAGCACCCAGGGGCCGGGCATCCTCGTTCCCCGACCACCGCTCTGGTGCCGCCAAGCCATCGACGAGGGCGGTGCGCACGTGCGCTCCGACCTCGGCCCACGCGTGTCCATCACCCAAACGGGTGAGGAGCGCCCCCGGGACGACCTCGAGTCGAGCGAGGACGCCCTCATCCAGAAGGTCCTGGAGCCGAGACGGAACCGCACGAACCGGCCCGACAAAGCTGAACAGACCATCGGGCACGGCCCAACGCAGAACGCTCGGATCAGATGTCGCGACAGGATGGGTGGGAATGACTCCGACCGGGCCACTCCGCCGAGGATCGTCAACGGCCGCGCCCACCCGTCGGAGTTGAGCAGTCCGAGCAGAGACTCCGGCCTGTGCTGCCCCGCTGCGCACGAACCGCCGGGTCCGGTGCGCGTCCATCAGCCGCTCGAGGTCTCGCCGCAGCCCATTGACCAGTTCCGCTGGAACTGCATCCATCACCGACACCGGACCCTCCTCACAGGAACGCCGCCACCACGAGATGCGCCAGCGCGCCACCGACCCAGGCCGCCACGAACATATATCCCCACGCGATCCCAGCCCACTTCCACGTGCCCGTCTCGCGCCGAATCGTGCCGACCGTGGCCATGCACTGCAAGGCGAACATGAAGAACATGAGCAGCGCCGCAATCGTTGCCGGGTTCATCAGCACGTCCCCGGCCTGGTTCGTCAGGGTGTCGTTCTGATAGGTCATCTCGGCCAGCTGGGAGGACGGATCATCCGGGTCCTCCGCCGCACCGATCTGACCGAGTGTGGCGACCACAGTCTCTCGCGCCGCCAAAGAGGACAGGATCGCGATGTTGATGCGCCAGTCGAATCCGAGCGGAGCGAAGACCGGCTGCATGGCCTTGCCGATGCCCGCCGCCCACGAATTGTTCATCGTGAAGGCCGTCCGTTGGGCCTGGAGCCGACTGTCGAGCGAATCCGGATCCGTGATGACGGCACCCTCGTCGTCAGTGACCGTCGATGCGCTCGGGTCACTGACCGCGTTCTGGATCGTCGAGCACTCCGAATCCCCCGCGCAATAGGCGTTGAACGTGTCCTCGGACTGGATCGGGGCGTTGAGGAGGATCCACAGGACGATTGTCGTTGTCGTGATGATCGTGCCGGCCTTCTTGAGGAATCCCTTCGAGGAATCCCACATCGACAGCAGCACGGTGCGCGGGCGAGGCACCCGGTAGGGCGGCATCTCGAGATAGAACGGCAGAAGTGCTCCATGTCGGTCGGTGAGTTTCTTGACGATGGACGCCGCGAGCATCGCGAAGACAGCACCGAAGAAGTAGAGCGCGAACATGATCAGACCCGATGCACCGAACGGACCGACCTTCGTCGACGGGTCGACGAGCAGTCCGACAAGGATGACGTAGACGGGCAGCCTCGCCGAGCAGGTCATCAACGGCGTCGCGAGGATCGTTGCGATCCGATCCTTCGCGCTCGGCAGCGTCCTCGTCGCCATGATGCCGGGAATTGCGCAAGCCCACCCCGACAAGAACGACACGAAGGCACGACCCTCGAGGCCGGCCTTGCTCATGATCCGGTCCATGAGGAAGGCGGCTCTGGACATGTAGCCGACACCCTCGAGCAAGGCGATCATCAGGAACATCAGAACGATCTGCGGAATGAAGGTCAACACCGAGCCGACGCCGCCGATCAGGCCGTCGCCCAGCAGCCCTGCCAGGAGCGGATGAGAGACGTCGAGGCCGTCGTGGACGAATCCGGCCAACGAACCGAAGAGGCCCTCGATCCAATCCTGCGCTGGCGCGGCAACCGTGAAGATCACCTGGAAGAACGCGAACATGATCGCCAGGAAGATCAGTGTGCCAAGCAGCGGATTGAGCAGGATCCGGTCCGCGATGGCAGTTGCCCGGTGCTCGTTCGGAGAGGCGTAGTCGGAGGCCGCCAGGATCGAGTCGGTCCACGATCTCAGCTCAACAGGATCGCTCGGTGGATCCAGAGGAGTCGTCGCCCAGTCCTCGAAATCGGCGACCCGGGCGCGCAGATCCGGAATACCGGTGGAACGGTTGCCGACGACACGCACGGCCGGAACGCCCAACGCGCGAC
Organism: Actinomycetales bacterium; assembly: GCA_015655375.1. Taxonomy (GTDB): domain Bacteria; phylum Actinomycetota; class Actinomycetes; order Actinomycetales; family Actinomycetaceae; genus Pauljensenia. The sequence continues at coordinate 38,628 of JAATFD010000046.1, read as the reverse complement.
CCAACTCCTCCACGTGGAGACGCCCACCGCGCTTGACCAGCTCGTCGGTCATCGTCACCGCGAGGCAGGTCGGCCGGTGCAGGGCCAGAACCTCACCGACGAATCCAAGCCCCCGGCGCAGCGTCGTCGCGTCGACGACGACCACGACGGCGTCTGGCATCTCAACGCCCAGTGCCTCCCCCGACAGCACATCGTGGACGATCTGCTCATCGGGGCTGATCGCGTCCAACGAGTAGGCGCCAGGGAGGTCCTCGATCTTGAGATCGCGTCCTTCAGCCGTGCAATGGCCGATCGAACGGGAGACCGTCACCCCCGGGTAGTTGCCGACCTTGTTGCGCAGACCAGTCAGCGCATTGTAGATCGAGGTCTTTCCCGCATTGGGGGCACCAGCCAATGCGACGCGAGCACATCGGTCGAGGACGGCAACTCCGCCTTGTCCTTGCTCGGCGCCGGAACTGGAGTCTCCAGTGGTGGTCATCGGAAGCGGCTCTTCACCCGTTCCGCACGCTGCGCAGCCCATCAGTTCTCCACCTGCACTCGGACGAGGGAGGCCTCGGAACGACGCAGGCACATCTCATAGTCAGCGACGACGTAGACGGTGGGATCACCCAGCGGCGCACGCCGACGGACCTCCACGTCCGCCCCAGGAACGAATCCGAGAGCCTGAAGACGACGCGCGATCGCGGGCCCCGACGCAGCGTCGACTGACGTGATGCGTCCGTTCGCACCCGGCTTAAGACCCGACAACCTCATTGTCCGCTCGGACAGGACCGCAGTCCCAACCTCGGTCGAACCCATCGTCGACATGACACCCTCATTCATCGCGCTGGGGCGTTGATGCCCACAGCCATGCCACATCCTATGGGTGGTGAGCCTTACCTAATGGGACTTTCGTCCGTACTTCTGGCCATGTCAACTGAGGTACCTCACTTCCAGAGGCAGAAGTCCCGAGAGATAACCATTTGTTCAGTTCTCTCTCGGGACGACCCCGTTTCGGGGCTACTCAGCCAGGCGTTCCCCGACGGTCGCGCGACCCGCTTCCAACCGCGCGACTGGGACGCGGAACGGTGAGCAGGACACATAGTCAATACCGACCTCGTGGAAGAAGTGGATCGAGGCAGGGTCTCCGCCGTGTTCGCCGCACACACCAAGCTTGATATCCGGTTTGGTCGAGCGCGCCCTGGTCACGCCCTCTTTGACGACAGCGCCCACGCCGTGGACGTCAATCGTCTCGAAGGGAGACACTCCGAAGATCCCGGCCTCGATGTACTCCGGGAAGAAGACGCCCTCAACGTCGTCGCGAGAAAAACCCCACACGGTCTGCGTCAGATCGTTCGTCCCGAAACTGAAGAAGTCCGCCTCCGTCGCCAGGTCCTCCGCGGTCATCGCCGCACGCGGCAGCTCGATCATCGCGCCGATCGTCACGCCGGACAGGTCGACCCCGCGATCCGCCTCGACCTCGGCGACGATTGTCTCAGCCGATTCGCGGATCAGCGCGAGCTCACGGACAGAGCCCACCAGAGGAACCATGACCTCGGGGCGAGGGTCGAGTCCCCGCTCCACCAACTCCGCGGCGGCCTCGCACAGAGCGCGGATCTGCAGCTCGAAGAGTCCCGGCATGTACACGCCCAGACGTACGCCGCGCAGGCCGAGCATCGGGTTCTGCTCGTGGAGCCTGCGTGCCTGAGCGAGCATCTCCTCCTTGTCGGGATCCACGGTTCCCTTCGTCGCACGCTCGACGGCGACGTCGACCTCAAGGGAGGTGAGATCGGGAAGGAACTCGTGCAGCGGTGGGTCGATCAGACGAACCGTCATCGAGCGGCCGTTCATCACTTCGAGCATCTCGAGGAAGTCGGATTTCTGAAGCTTCTCGAGCTCATCGAAAGCCTTCTGACGTTCCTCGGATCCCTTCTCGGAGACGATCGCCCGCTCAACCAACGGCCGACGCGCGCCCAGGAACATGTGCTCCGTGCGACACAGGCCGATGCCCTCTGCTCCGAACTCCAGCGCGCGACGGGAGTCGGTCGGAGTGTCCGCGTTCGCGCGCACGCGCAGCCGACGAACCTCGTCCGCATGGGTGAGGATCCGATCGACAGCGGAGATCAGTTCATGCGTCCCCTCGTCGTCACCGGCGGCCACCAGACCGGCCTCGAGGCCGTTGCTGAGGTAGGTCGTCACTGGAGAGTCGGTGACGGGCACGTCCCCGATGAAGACCTCGCCGGTCTGACCGTCAATCGCGAGCGTGTCCTCGCCGGTCAACACCCGATCCCCCAGGCGCACGGTTCCGGCCGTGGCATCGATCAGCAGGGTGTCGGCGCCGACCACCGCGGTCTTGCCCATTCCGCGGGCGACGACGGCGGCGTGCGAGGTCTTGCCGCCCCGAGCGGTCAGCACACCCTCGGCGGCAACCATGCCGGGCAGATCGTCAGGGTTCGTCTCCCGGCGCACGAGCACGCACTTGCGCCCCTCGCGCGCCGCGGCCTCGGCCTGGGCGTTGTCGAAGACAATGACACCGACCGCAGCTCCTGGGGAGGCAGCCATTCCCTTGGTCAGCAGTTCCTTGGGCGCCGAAGCGTCGAATTGGGGGAACATCAATTGGGTCAGTTGATCACCGGTGACGCGGACCAGGGTCTCGTCGGCATTGATCAGCCCCTCAGCCTCGAGCTGGGTCGCGATCCGGAAGGCCGCGGCAGCCGTGCGCTTGCCGACACGGGTCTGGAGCATCCACAGCTTCCCGCGCTCGATCGTGAACTCGATGTCGCACATGTCGCGGTAGTGGGTCTCCAACGTGCGCATGATCTCACGCAGCTGGTCGTAGGAGATCTTGTCCCGTTCCTCCAGGGCGGACAGGGACAGTGTGTTGCGAATGCCCGCGACGACGTCCTCGCCCTGGGCGTTGGGCAAGTAGTCGCCGTAGACGCCCGAGTGGCCGGTCGAGGGGTCGCGCGTGAAGCACACGCCCGTGCCGGAGGTGTCGCCCATGTTGCCGAAGACCATCGTCACGATGTTGACGGCCGTCCCGAGGTCATCGGGGATACGCTCACGACGACGGTAGATCCGGGCACGTTCGGTGTTCCACGAACGGAAGACGGCCTCGGTGGCCATATCCATCTGGGTGCGCGGATCCTGCGGGAAGTCGGAACCGGTGTTCTCCCGGACGATCGCCTTGAAGGTCGTGACGAGACCACGGAGATCCTCGGCGGTGAGGTCGACGTCAGCGGTGACGCCCCGCTCCACCTTGAGCGCGTCGAGGGCGCCAGCGAACAGGTCCCCATCAAGGTCGAGGACGGTCTTGCCGAACATCTGGATCAGTCGACGGTAGGAGTCCCAGGCGAATCGGTCGTCCCCGGCGACCTGGGCCAGGCCCCGGACTGACTCATCGGTGAGGCCGATGTTGAGGACGGTCTCCATCATGCCGGGCATCGAGAACTTCGCGCCCGAGCGCACGGAGACCAGCAGCGGGTCCTCGGCGTTGCCCAATGTGCGGCCCATCTGTTCCTCGACAGCGCTCAACGCGGTGGATACCTCGTCGGCCAATGAGTCCGGTACGGCGCCGTCGCGCAGATACGCGCGACACGCTTGCGTGGAGATGGTGAATCCTGGGGGGACAGGCAGACCGAGCCTCGTCATCTCCGCCAGGTTTGCTCCCTTGCCTCCCAGCAGGTCCTTCATCGACTTGTCGCCCTCGGTGAAGTCGTACACGTACGTGACCATTGAGGTCCTCATTTCTCCTTTGACCGACGGCCCGACGCTGGGCTCGCCCGGGACAACACTCTATCAATCTTGGGACCTAGATCACCATCTGTCCGGGACTCACGGCCCGTATTGCGCCAGACCAGCCCCGGGAAAGACGGAGAGGATGGCGAGCAGCACGGCCTCCGGTGGTTTTCCCCGAGAACGGTTCAGGGTCCGTTCAGGGCGTCACCCCATGGCGCGATGACCGCTGCCCACGATGAAATGGATGTGCAATGAAAACAAGCCGACGGGCGCGGATCCGTCATCAACGAGGAAGGGAACCCATGGCACTCGCACGCAGCTCCCAGGACAAGGTGCTCGGAGGCGTTTGCGCCGGGATCGCCCACCGCTACGACAAGGACCCGTGGCTGATCCGCTTGCTGTTCATTGCCGCGCTTGCATTGCCCGGACCCGGCATCCTCATCTACCTGCTGCTGTGGGCCTTCCTTCCGGTGGACGCCGAGGACGCCAGCCACACTCGGAGTGCAGACAGCGATGAAAATCCCGGAATGGTCCAGCGCATTCCCGAACGACCTTGAGCGCTCCTGATCCCATTCATTTCCCACGCGAGGCATGCCTCGGCGTCAGAACGTGAAGAAGCGCCTGGACCATCAAGCGATGGTCCGGGCGCTCTTCTGTTCAGATTCAGAACAGGCTCTCCGGTTCGCTTCCCGATTGAGTCGATCAGTTGCCGGTCGGGGCCTCCACCTGGGGGGCCTCGGCGGCGGGCTCGATCTCCGGCAGCGCAAGCGGTGCCGAGGCGGCTCCACCGTTGAAGGTGAACTCGCGCTCGTCGCCCTCGCCGGTGACGCCCACCGTGACGACCTGACCGGAATGGATCTCCCCGAAGAGGATCCTCTCCGACAGCGCGTCCTCGATATCGCGCTGGATCGCGCGACGCAATGGGCGCGCGCCCAAGACAGGGTCGAAACCGCGATCGGCCAACAGATCGCGGGCCTCGTCGGTGAGCTGGAGCTGCATGCCCTGCTCCGTCATCCGATCACCGAGCTTGGCAATCATCAGGTCGACGATCTGCGTGATCTCGGGCTTCGTCAGCGGCGGGAAGACGATGACGTCGTCCACGCGGTTGAGGAACTCGGGACGGAAGTGCTGCTTGAGTTCCTCGTTGACCTTGGCCTTCATCCGCGAGTAGTCGTGGGTGAGGTTGTCGGAGGATTGGAAGCCCGTCAGCACGCCCTTGTTGATGTCGCGCGTGCCAAGGTTCGTCGTCATGATGATGACGGTGCTCTTGAAGTCCACCTTGCGACCCTGCGAGTCGGTGAGGCGGCCTTCCTCGAGGATCTGCAACAGCGAGTTGAAGATGTCGGGGTGGGCCTTCTCGACCTCGTCGAAGAGGACGACGGAGAACGGACGACGGCGAACCTTCTCGGTGAGCTGGCCGCCCTCGTCGTAACCGACGTACCCCGGAGGGGCACCGAAGAGCCGGGAGGCGGTGTGCTTCTCGGAATACTCGGACATGTCGAGCTGGATGAGTGCATCCTCGTCGCCGAAGAGGAACTCCGCGAGCGCTTTGGCGAGCTCGGTCTTGCCGACACCGGTCGGGCCGGCGAAGATGAACGATCCACCCGGACGCTTCGGGTCCTTGAGACCGGACCGAGTGCGCCGGATCGACTGGGACAACGCCTTGACGGCCTCCTCCTGACCGATGACGCGCTTGTGCAGCTCGTCCTCCATGTGGAGGAGCTTCGCGGACTCGGTCTGGGTGAGCTTGAAGACCGGGATACCGGTCGACATCGCGAGGACCTCCGCGATCTCGTCCTCCCCGACCTCGGCGATCTCGTCGAGGTCGCCGCCCTTCCAGGCCTCTTCCTTCTGTTGGCGCTCCTCGCCGAGCTTCTGCTCCTCGTCACGCAACGAGGCCGCCTTCTCGAAGTCTTGATCGTCGATCGCGGACTCCTTGTCACGGCGGACCGTGGCGATCTTCTCGTCCAGCTCACGCAGCTCGGGCGGCGCGGTCATCCGACGGATGCGCAAGCGCGCGCCGGCCTCGTCCATCAGGTCGATGGCCTTGTCGGGCAGGAAGCGGTCCGAGACATAACGATCGGACAGCTCGGCGGCTGCTTTGATCGCCTCGTCGGTGATGATGACGCGGTGGTGCGCCTCGTAGCGGTCGCGCAGTCCCTTGAGGATCGCAATCGTCTCCTCGACGGAAGGCTCCTCGACCTTGACGGGCTGGAAGCGTCGCTCCAGGGCAGCGTCCTTCTCGATGTACTTGCGGTACTCGTCCATCGTCGTCGCGCCGATGGTCTGGAGCTCACCACGGGCGAGCATCGGCTTGAGCATCTGGGCTGCGTCGATCGACCCCTCGGCGGCACCCGCACCGACCAGAGTATGGATCTCGTCGATGAACAGGATGATGTCACCGCGCGTGCGGATCTCCTTGAGGACCTTCTTCAGCCGTTCCTCGAAGTCTCCGCGGTAGCGGGAGCCCGCGACCAGGGATCCCATGTCGAGGCTGTAGATCTGCTTGTCCTTGATCGTCTCGGGCACGTCGCCGCGGACGATCGCCTGGGCGAGGCCCTCGACGACGGCCGTCTTGCCGACACCGGGCTCGCCGATCAGTACGGGGTTGTTCTTCGTGCGCCGGGACAAGACCTGCATGACGCGTTCCATCTCGGTCTTTCGACCGATGACGGGGTCGAGCTTGTTCTCGCGGGCAGCCTGGGTGAGGTTCCGGCCGAACTGCTCGAGGATCGCCGAGTTGGTCTGGCCGGGGTCACGCACTGGCGCACCGGAGACGCCGACGGCCTCACGGCCCTCGCCCTCACCGGGGCGCTGGTAGCCGGACAGCATCTGGATGACGGTCTGACGCACCTGGCCGAGATCGGCCCCCAGCTTGATGAGAACCTGCGCAGCCACGCCCTCGCCCTCCTTGAGGAGGCCAAGGAGCAGATGCTCGGTGCCAATGTAGTTGTGGCCGAGCTGGAGCGCCTCGCGCAGGGAAAGCTCGAACACGCGCTTGGCACGTGGAGTGAAGGGAATATGTCCCTCGACGGGCTTCTCGCCCTCACCGATGATGTCGATGACGGCGGCGCGGACATCGTCACGCTTGATGTCCATCGTCTCCAGGGCCTTCGCCGCCACGCCCTCGCCCTCGGTGATGAGGCCGAGGAGCAGATGCTCGGTGCCAATGTAGTTGTGGTTGAGACTGCGGGCCTCGTCCTGGGCCAGGACCACGACACGTCGTGCGCGATCGGTGAACCGTTCGAACATGGACCCTCCTCACTGGATCTCGGGCGCCGCCAGTGACGGCGCGGTGAACTGGTGACCACACTACGGGCTGAGTCCACGGGTCGCGAGAATGTTCACCCTGGGCGTGGAGAGCGCCGCATGCTGGTCGCGCCCCGCTTCCTGTCCTCCCACGAGGCATGCCGCACGCCGGTCCCCGACCGTCGGACACACCCACGCCGATGTGACCGGCGTTACTCAATGACTCGCCGCGCCGTCCCACGTGGACAGTCAAGGCTGACACCGTGGCGGTCCCCTCGAAAGGACCGCGCGGACGCTCCTCCCACCTGCGCACATTCACATCAACTATGTGGAATCTAACACTCAATGCGCTACTATCAACACGATGTGCCGAGCACATCGATCAATGATGATCGAATCGAGAAGACATGACCTCCACCACCAAGCTTCCCAACGGACCACTCGTCGTCGCCATTGACTCCTCCACCCAGTCCTCCAAAGCGATCGTCGTTGACGCAGGTGGAACGGTATGGGCCTCGGCGAAACACCCAATCCCCCTCCTGACCCCACAGATGGACCACTACGAGCATGACCCTCGTCTGTGGTGGGCCACGGCGCACGACACGATTGGAGAGGCTCTTTCCGGACTCAATCCACACGATCGGGAACGGGTCGGTGCGATCGGGCTGACCCACCAGCGTGAGAGCTTCGCGCCCTTCACTGAGGACGGCACGCCCTTGGCCAACGGCATCCTCTGGCTCGATGGCCGAGCCGTTGACCAGATCGCTCAGTATGGCAGCAGTCACGTCCATGAAATCTCCGGAAAACCGGCTGGTGTGACCCCCGCGATCTACAAGATGGCTTGGGTCAAGGAGCAATCGCCTGAGATTTTCGGCCAGGCGGATCGCGTCGTCGACGTCCTGTGCGCAATCGCCTTTCATCTGACGGGACGCTGGGTCTCTTCCACGGCTTCCGCTGATTCCCTGGGGCTGTTCGACATTCGCACCAGGACATGGTGCCCCGAGCTGATGGAGATCGCCGGCGTCACCCCAGACCAGATGCCCGATCTTGTTCCTCCGGCCTCGACCATGGGCACCTTGGTCCCCGAGCTCGCTGACGAATGGGGGATCCCCCGCACCGTGCAAGTGATAGCTGGGCTCGGGGATGGTCAAGCAGCAGGCATCGGCGCAGCTGCCGTGGATCCGGGAATCGGCTACCTCAACATGGGCACTGCCGTGAACGCCGGTATCGAGACGTCGAAGTACATCTACAGCCCAGCTTTCCGTACTCATGTCTCCGGCATCCCGGGAAATTATGTTCTCGAGGTCCTCCAGTCCTCTGGCTCCTACTTGGCCGACTGGGTCCGCTCGACCTTCGGCGACCCCGATCGCCCGGGACAAGATGACATCCGTCGCGATGATCTTGCCGCCGGGCAGATCGATCCGGGCTGCGATGGCCTGATCACGCTCCCCTACTGGAACGCTGTCCAGTCCCCGTATTGGGATGCCACCGCACGTGGAGCCGTCATCGGCTGGCGCGGGACCCACACCCGAGCACACCTATACCGCTCCGCGCTCGAATCAATCTGTTACGAGATGCGCCGCAACGTCGACTTCCTCCAATCCGCATCCGGAACACCGATCACCGAGCTGCGGATCATGGGCGGCGGAACCCGCTCAGAGATCTGGCGCCAGATGATGGCGGACGTCCTGGGGATTCCCCTGGTCATCTGCTCCACGGATGAAGTTTCCGCATTCGGGGCGGCAGTGCTCGCGATGGCCGGTATCAATGCTCACTCGACGGGCCTGCCGGACGGGACACCGGATGTGGCAGCCTCGGCTCGCGTCATGGCGCGTTTCACCGGGACGCTCACCCCAGATCCCTCTCGTCACGATCGCTACGAGGCCATCGGGAGCATCCAGGCCCAATTGTTCCCGAAACTCCAGGACCTGTTCCACGAAATGGATGGGCTCGTCCGCGGGACGACGAATGACCGCGTCTCAGTCCACTCTGCATGAATCCACACAGCACAAGGAGAATTCTCATGGCAACAATCACCGTGCTCGGCGCGGGGGCAATGGGTTCGGCGTTATGCCGGCCGTTGGTCGACTCCGGGTGGAACGTTCGCCTGTGGGGGACCTGGCTGGACGACCACCTGGTCGACGCCATCGAAGCCGGTGAGCCACATCCTCGGACACACGTCCTCGTCTCCCACGACGTCAAGACGTATCGCTCGAGCGAACTCGGGGAGGCCCTCAATGGTGCAGATGTCGTCGTCATGGCGGTCGCCTCTGTCGGCGTTCCGCGGGTCACCGAACTTGCCCTCGACGGAATCAGCCGGGCCGATGCGCTCTGGCTGACGTCGAAGGGATTCTGCCCCGATGAGGACGGACGGATTCAGCTCCTGCCCGATGCCATCCGCACGATTGCCCGAGCGCATGACGTGGCGCTTCCCCCCATCGTTGCGATCGCCGGTCCCGTCAAAGCCAACGAGTGCGCTGCGGGAGTAGCGACGGCCACGATCTTCGGTTGTTCGGACCTCGAGGTCGCGCGCGGATATGCCCGTCAGACGCGCACGGATTCCTACGCGATCGCGGCCACCGACGATGAAACCGGTGTCGAGGTGTGTGCTCCCATGAAGAACATCTATGCGATCGCCCTCGGCGTCGCCGACGGGCTCGGAGAGGCGCTCGGTTCACCCCGTCACAATCTCAAGGCGGCCACGTTCGCTCGGGCGGTCGAGGAGATGTCGCTGTTCGGCGAAAAGTTGGGAGCCGAGTCCGAGACCGCCTATGGCCTCCCGGGAGTCGGGGATCTCGAGGTCACCGGACTGTCGGGACGCAACAAGATCTACGGCGAGCGGATCGGGCGCGGAGAAACACCTTCCGAGGCACTTGCAGAAATGACACGCCTCGAACAGACCGTTGAAGGCATCCCGGCCACAGACCTCGCACTGCGGCTCGCCCGCCAGGTCGGAGTCGACGTCGCCCTCGAACTTCCGCTTCTGCAAGCCGTTGCCGATGTGATCGATCCGCAGACACCTGCAGATCCCGAAACGACGATCAGCCGAGCAGTCCTGCCCTCACTGCCCTGAGTCCGTGTGTCCATTGCCGTGCTGGGCTCCGGGCAGGATTCCCCGATCAACAAATCATTCAGTGACGAGGAAGAACCATGACAGACACAGTGATTGAGACGGCCCTGCGCAATGCGGACGACACTCGAGTGATCGCATTCGGACTAAGCGTCCTCGACAGGACTGGCCCACTGTTCGCCGAGCTCTTCCCTGGCAAGAAGGCCCTCGTCGTCGCCGACGAGAACGCGTTCGGGAGCGCCGGCGAGCAGGTGGAGCGGTCGCTTGATGACGCCGGTGTCGCTATACGACCCCGGAAGGTCTTCCCCGGAACCCCCACGCTGTATGCCAACTATTCGAATGTCGAGGTGCTCCGAGAACTCGTTCGGCCGATGGAAGACACCATCATCTGCTCGATTGCCTCCGGCAGCCCTCCGCAAGCTCACAAAAATGACCTCGAGGGAACTCGGGCGCCATCGGCGACGCATACTCCTCTGTCATTGAGGGCTTGACTGAGGGAAACATCATGTCCGGATTGGCCATGCAGGCGATGAAGTCCTCGCGTCTCGCCTCCGGTGCGGGCCATCAATTCTTCCACGTGTGGGAAATGGAGTGCCCTGGGCTGGATTGGCAGTCCCCGCTCTCCCATGGCTTCAAGGTCCGTGTCGGCACCGTTGCCTCGTGCACGATGTGGCAACTGGCCCTCACCATGGATTTCGCTGACCTCGACAACGATCGGATCGTCGCTCTCGCCGAGGATCGTGGCCGAGGCCGTCCATCATTCGCTCTTCAAGAATCTGCGGGGAGACACACTGCGCGATCGTCTGGAAACGATCGAACAGACGCGGATGATTCGCTCCCGCTACACCATCCTCGATCTCGTCCACGACGTCGCGATCTTCGACCAGATCGTCGATCAGTTGTTCTCGGAGCAGGGGTTCTGAGGGCGGCATCGTCACTCGGAGAACTTCTGAGATCTGCCGGTCGTCACCACACAACAGGATCCTTCCCGACTCGAAGGCGAGTCATGATATGACAGTCACCACGAGCGCCGAATACACCATCGGCGCCGATTTCGACACCTTGTCAGTCCGTGCCGTTGTCGTGCGCACCGCCGACGGCGCTGCTGTCGCCGAAGGAACGCAGGTGTGTGGACTCTGCGGCGAGTTCGCCGAGAGACTGGGACTGCCTGCGGGGATTGCCATCGCCTCGGGCAACATCGATGTCCACGCCCGCGCCGCCGCCGCCAACGCCGTGCGTCCCGGCCAGCTCACCGGCATCCTCGGAACGTCCATGTGTTGGGTTCTTCCCTCCGAGGAATACCACGGTGTTCCGGGCGCCTTTGACGCTGTCGGGAACCGCTCCGCCTAGTTCGTCAGGAATTGCGTTCCGAGTGAGTACTTCGCCGAAGCGCAAAGCCGAAAAATCTCCATCTTCGATCTTCTCGATGGGCAGGCCTCCGCCCAGGAGATCGGGGAACACAGTCTCATTGCTCTGGACCGGTGGAACAGGAATCGGTCGATCCTCCTCGCCGCGAATCTCAAGGGTCTGATGGTCGGGCAAACCCTGGCGGCCCGACCCGAGGACCAGTACCAAGCACTTCTCGACTACTGCTGCTTCGGTGCCCGGGTCATCATTGAGAACTACGAGGAGCGCGGAACGACCGTCAACGAAATCCGCATCGCCGATGGCCTCCTCAAGAACCACTTCCTCAGGCTGATGCGTGCCGACATCACCCGCCGTCCGCTGTCGACCGTGAGCCTTTGTCCGACACCCAGGCGCACGCACTCGCCCTCTGCCACGGCCTGGGCGACGTTGGGTCGCGAGATCGCCTGCCTGCTCACGATGATGACCGATGAGTTCGGAGGGCCCGTTCCGCTGGGCCCCTGGCAACCATCGGTGACGACTCGATCAGCCAAGGAATTATCTCCGCTCTCGAAGCGGCACCCTCGCCGATCCCACAGGAGACGATCGACACGCTCCACGAGCGCTACGTCACGTGTACGGGCAGCACTGACGTTCGTGTCTTCGTGAGGAACCCGCGTCGGACCTCAAGCGTCGACCAATACCGTGAAGGGCCCGTCCCCAACCGATTCGACCTGCATGTTCGCCCCGAACCGCCCGGTCGCCACCTCCAGGCCCCGACCTCGCAGGCCCGCGACGACGGCATCGACCAAGGGCTCGGCCTCGTCCCCCGGCGCTGCATGCGACCATGAAGGGCGCCGACCTTTCCGAGTGTCGCCGTACAAAGTGAATTGCGAGACGACGAGAACAGGGGCGCCCTCGTCGAGCACCGAGTGCTCCTCGCGCAGGATCCTCAGCTCAGCGATCTTGCGAACGATGCGATCGACCTCATCGGGCCCATCTCCGTGGGTCACCCCAACCAGGGCGAACAGGCCCGGCCGATCGATCGCCCCGACGACCTCGCCCGCGACCGTGACACGGGCCTGGGTCACGCGTTGGATGACAGCCCGCATGTCACTGTGCCGGTCCGAGGCCGCCGGTCGGCGTGCCCCTGACGTCGCCGTGGCGCAACACCGGGTTGCGCAATCCTGCTCCCGGACGCTCCACCGGCGAGGCCGCCGAGCGTCCGTCGATGGGAACAATCAGTTCTTGCGCCGCGGCGACCCCGTCGAGGTCGAGGACGGCATCCGCCGGCAGCGCGCGCGCGACCAACGCCAGCGCAATCGGACCCATGTCGGCATGACGGGCGACCGAGGTCACCGTACCGACCCGGCGGCCTCCGCGCATGATCGCGCTGCCGGCCGCGGGCAGATCCACCATCGAACCGTCGAGCTGCAGGAAGACAAGTCGACGGGGCGGCCGACCGAGATTAAGGACCCGGGCCACGGACTCCTGCCCGCGGTAACAGCCCTTGTGGGTGTGGACCGCCGTGCGCAACCAGTCCAGCTCGGCCGGGATCGCGCGCGCGTCGACCTCGTGATCGATGCCGGGGCGCCAAGCGGCGATCCGCACGGCCTCGAGGGCGAGCAGGCCCGCGGGACGACGCCGCGGAGCGGCCTCCAGCCACGCGGTCATGGCTTCGCCCGCCCGCGCCTTCTCGAGGACGTGGAGGTGGAAACGGGTGAGAGCACCGGGGTGGACACCGCGGAAGTACTCCGTCCCACCCCCGACGACGCCGGGCCACGGATCGTCCCACGTGAGGATCCACCCGGGAAGGTCCCCAAAGGTCCCGTCGTGCGGAGGCCGGGACGTATCAACACCTGGAGATGTCGTGACATCAGACGTCGGTACGACGCCACCACCCGGCGTCACCGTGGTGACCACTGTCACGTCTTCGCGGATTGCGACCTCGACGCGCAGAGCAAAACGCATCGAATCAAGCCACTCCGACAGAGCGTCGGCACGGTCACCGTCGGTGATCAGCCAGGTCGTCGTCCCGTCGTCGGCAACCGCGGCAGCGTGCTCGATGTGCCCCTGCGGATCGAGGACCAACAGCTCACGAGACTCTCCGGGCGTCATCCCAGTGATGACCTGGGACGCGATCGAGGTCAGCCACGTCTGGCGATCGGGACCACTGACGGTGACGACGCCGAGGTCGGAGCGGTCCGCGAGCGCTTCGCCGGCCTCGAGGGCCCACTGTTCGCCGGAGGGATCGCCGAAGTGGAGCGGAACCCCGGCCAGCGCCTCCTCGCCTGCGACGGCGCGCGGGAGGTCGAGCAGCGGGGAACGCCACACACTGACAGTCTCAGCGCCGGTGCCGACCTCGGTCCCGCCCACGCCCGCATCGTCTCCGTCCGCGGGTGTCGGCTCACTCATCGTCGGCCCCCGATTCGCTCAGACCCGACACGTCCATCACGTCAAAGAGCGGCGATCCACCCTCGGGAGTCGGATCACTCGCATCGATCTCCTCGCCGGAGGCGGTCCTCGCGAAGGCGGTGCGTGTGAGCCTGCCGGACAGGTCGATCGCGGCTTCCTCGTCCCCCTCCAGCGTGCGTTCCTGGGTCCACATCAATTCCCCACCCACGAGCCCGCACATGCGGCTGAGATGCTCGAGGGGCTCGGCTGTCGAGTCGCGCGCGATCGTGTCGGTGACGAGCTGGACGCGTGGGCCGAGGTCGACACCGGCCCACAGTGCGGCACAGCCACCGAGGTCTGAGCTCGACGCCATCAACTCACGCGGCTCGTACTGTCCGGGTTCCGGCAGACGCCCGGAGCCCGGAAGGACCTTGAGATACAGGGTCTCCTGGCGCAGCAGGTCCCCGGTCGCGATGACGGCAAGACCGTCGGCCGCGTCCAGACGCGGATCGATCCCTCCGTCAGTCACACCTTCGAAGACGGACGTGATCATGCGCATCTGGGTCCCGCAGATCTGGGCATCAACGTCCTCGACGACCACACGGTCCTCGTCCTCGCCCGCGACGACAAGCATGCCCCACCCCCGCCAGGAACCCAGGATCCACGCGACGGGCGCCAACTCGGTCGGCAAGTCCTCAGGAATGACCATCATGGAATCAGCCTACGGCGTGAAGCGACCACAGTCCCTTCCTCATGCCATGCCAACCGCTCACGCCCCACCGACGAGGACGATCGCCCACACAGGCACCGACACCACCAGCATCGGGGCGCACCCCCGAGCGACACGAGCAATCCGCGGAATTGCGCGAACGGCCGTACCACGGCGCCGGCGGGATCCGACTCGCACCGTCCGACTGGATTCGAGCTCACCCGCGCGGACAACCCCTCCCAAAGCCAAGACAGCCATCGCGACGGACACCCCCGTCGCAACTCCAACCAATCCCGCAGCACCGTGGGACCCGACCATGCCCGTCATATCCGCAAGCACCGCCGGAGATGACCTCCCCGGAAACAGAACCCACCCGATCACTCCCCCGATGCCGCCGACGAGACCGCCCACCGCCAAAGCCACGAACGTCCGGACCCTGATTGAGCTAGGAAGCAACTCAGCGCCAGCCGCGACCAGCAACCCGGCCAACCCGATGAGCACCGCTCGGTCCTGCCCGGCACCCTCGAGCGCGACCCAGCACGACCCGGAGACCACAACGAGCAAAGCACTCACGGAGTTGGGAAGGGTCATCAGTCGTTCGACCGGCATCGTCGAGGCGCCCGCAGCAGGCACCTCGGCCAGCGTGAGCAGGACCAGGACGAGAACGCCCACGGCGGACACTCCGGCGGCCCACGACAGGTCTTGGCTGAAGACCGTCACCACTATGGCAACGAGCCCCGTGAGCCCGGTGCCGATCTTTTCCCCGGTCGACAGGGGCAAACCGGTCATTCCCTGCCACCCGGACGCGACGACGAGAGCGCCGATCGAGGCGATCACCGCCGTGAGAACTGCTGCCTCCCCTGGCGAGGGGGCCAGGAGCGTCACCGCCACCAGTGCCCCGACGAGGATGAGGACGATCACCGGAGTGAGTGCGCCCGACAAGCGAGCGTGGGAGACGAAACCACGGGGAGCCTGGCCGTGGCCAGCGCGAACGTGAGCGGCTCCGTCGTGGGAAGCCCGATCGGCCTGCCCCCTCGAGCGGCGCGGTAGGCCGGACGCTGAATGTTCTGGATCAATCACACAGGGATCGTCCCACACCAACGACCTACACGGAGCGATCCCAGGCTCAACGTGGGCGGCGCATGGAAAGGCGCTCCACCCCACACCATCCACCGCACGCGCGGCTCCCCATCGTCCTTTACACTGGTGTCCGACGCCGAGCCGTTAAGCCCCGGGCTCCAAACATTGCCGCTACGAGCGGCCTTCGCGCCGACAGGCGCTTTCGGCTCGGCGTCCCAGTCTTCACGGTGACTGACCGGGCTGTCAGCGATGATCCCCGGACCGATCGATGCGAGGTCGTCTCAAGAGGGCTCGCCTCGACGGCTTCACCGGCAACGGCGGGAGGAACGACCCCCTCCCCGTCACCCCAGCAACGGAAAGCGCACGATCGTCGCCTCGCGACCCGGACCGACACCGATTGAGGAGATCCGGCAGCGCGAGACCTCTTCGAGGCGATGGACGTAGTCCTGAGCAGCCTGGGGCAGGTCCTCGAACGAGGTGACATCGGTGATGTCCTCGCTCCACCCGCGCAGCTCCTCGTAGATCGGAACGGCGTGGTGGAAGGAGGACTGATCCAGCGGCATCTCGTCGACCCGCGTGCCATCGACCTCGTATGCAACGCACACGGGGATTTTCTCATATCCGGTCAGCACGTCGAGCTTGGTCAGGCAGATGTCGGTGAGCCCATTGACGCGGGTCGCATAGCGTACGACGACCGCGTCGAACCATCCCGTGCGCCGGGGCCGCCCGGTGGTCACGCCGAATTCGCCACCCTTGGTGCGGAGCGCGTCCCCGACCTCGTCGGTCAACTCCGTGGGGAAGGGGCCCTCCCCCACGCGAGTCGTGTAGGCCTTGGCAACACCGACCACGCGGTCGATGCGGGTCGGACCCACACCCGTGCCGGTCAGGGCACCACCTGCGGTCGGGTTGGACGAGGTGACAAAGGGATAAGTGCCGTGGTCGATGTCGAGCATCGTTGCCTGGCCGCCCTCAAAAAGGACAGTCTTCCCGGCATCGAGCGCGTCATTGACGACCAGGGACGCGTCGGCGACCATCGGGCGGATTCGGTCGGCGTAGGAGAGCAGCTCCGCCGTCACCACATCTGGATCGATTGGATCGAGGCCGTAGACCCCGCTGAGCAGGTGATTCTTGTTGACCAGCGCCCCGCAGACCTTCTGGGAGAGGATCGAAGGATCGAAGAGGTCCTGGATACGGATGCCAATGCGGTTCATCTTGTCCGCGTAGGTCGGGCCAATGCCGCGTCCCGTCGTGCCGATCTGGCGAGCGCCGAGGAACTTCTCCGTCGATCGATCCATCACCTTGTTGTAGGACGGGATGATGTGTGCGGCCGAGGAGATCAATAGCCGCGAGCAGTCGATACCGCGCGCGCTCACCTCGTCGATCTCCTGGAAGAGGACCTCCAGGTCGATGACAACACCATTGCCGATGATCGGAGTGACGCCGGGGCTGAGGATCCCGGCGGGCAGCAGATGGAGCGCGTACTTCTCACCGTCCACCACCACGGTGTGTCCGGCGTTGTTGCCCCCGTTGTACTTGACGACGAGGTCGGTCTGCTGACCGATCTGATCCGTGGCCTTGCCCTTGCCCTCGTCGCCCCATTGGGCTCCGAGCACGATGACGGCTGGCATGCGGTCCCCCTGTTTGCTGCATCGGCACGTGGCAAGCGGCCTCGTCGGACACCGGCGAACGGACGAATCCGGAGGTCAGTGTGATGCGGAACCCGGACCACGCGGACAGAACTGTGGTTCTACCTCCGCAAGTCTAGACGGTGGCAGGGGCCACACCACCACGTCGTCCGCGCCCTGGCGCTGGTGCTGCTGCTGGCGTCGACCCGGTCGTGGTGCGTGCCGGTTGTGTCGATCTCGATGGCGACACGGGTGAATTGCCGTGGTCTACCAGCGATCCGCGTCGAAAGGCCTGGTGCACCCCTTGTGTGGGGCGAATCAGGGCCTCGCGGCGGTGAGTCTGCCATTTGCTCAATGACTGGATGCCAGCGAGCAGCAATCCAGTGAGCAACCATGAACACAAACCGCTAGCCCTCATACGCCGAGCCGACGGCCACCGGAAAGGCGGCTCCGGGCATGCCCGCGGCCCGACCCACGGTCAGTCTTGCTGTCAGTCCTGCTTCGGGCGGCCTCGTTTACGCAGGGGCGCAGGATGGGGATCACGCCCGGCCTCGACGAGGGCACGGCGCAGGATGACCTCGATCTGTGCATTGACGGAGCGCAGATCGTCGGCCGCCCACTTCGCGACGGCCGCATGGACGGCAGGGTCCAGACGCAGCAAGACCTGTTTGCGCCCAGATCTGCGACCTGTGTCGCCCTCACCCGCCTTCGCCTGACTGCCATCTGTCTGCTCCTCCCCCGAAGGCTGGCCGTCCGCGTCCCACGCCGAACTCCCCGCCGCCCGGAAGGACGACGGGGACAGCCCGCCAGACTTCTCAGGGGCCATCGGTGGCTCAGGCGTAGAGCGAGCCGGTGTTGACGACCGGCGTCGTGCGCTGATCGGAGCAGAGAACAACCAGGAGGTTCGACACCATCTGTGCCCTGCGTTCGTCGTCGAGGGCGACGATGTCTTCCTTCTCCAGGCGGGTCAGTGCTTGGTCGACCATGGTGACCGCGCCCTCGACGATCTGCTCGCGAGCGTCGATGATCGCGCCAGCCTGCTGACGCTGGAGCATCGCCTGGGCGATCTCCGGAGCATAAGACAATGACGAGATCCGGACCTCGACAATTTCCAGACCCGCAATCGCGACCCGCTCCGCAACCTCGATGGCGAGTTCGGCCGAGACGATCTCGGTGCCACCACGCAGGGAGGTCTCCCCGGGACCGGGTTCGTCGTACGGGTGAGTCGTCGCGACATGGCGCAGGGCAGCCTCGGACTGGGTCTGGATGAATTCGTCGTAATGTTCGACGGCGAAGACGGCGCGCGCGGTGTCAGCCACCTGCCACACGACGATGGCGGCGATGTCGATCGGGTTGCCGTCGAGGTCGTTGACCTTGAGCTCGTTCGTCTCGAAGTTGCGGACCTTGACCGAAACCTTCCGCCCATTCGACAGCGGCGTCACCAGGACGAGGCCAGTACGCCGAACAGTCCCGATGTAGCGACCGAAGAACTGCCGCACCGCCGTCTGCCCGGGCGCAACGATCTTCACCGAGCTCAGAACGATCAGCCCGACGACAAGGATGACGGTCCCCGCGACGACCAAGAGCGCCGGTGACCGTCCTGCGTCGGCCGCCAAGCCCGCGCCGATCTCGGACGCCACACCTGCGAGCGTCAGAGCAAGTGCCAGAATCAGGCCAATGAACGCAGCAGCGCCGCCGATCGCCGGGGCGGATGTCTCCTCAATGTCCACGCGGATGCCGTCGTGGCCGACGGGGTGGGCCGACAGATCGGAGGGGGTTTCGGGGCCAGCGGACGGGTGGGAGTCGGTGGCGTCTGCCATGACGGGAGCCTTTCTTGACGGTGTCGAGCCAGGGGCGAACGACCTGAGCCCGTCCGCGATATCAATATGATATCTAATTTTCTGGACGGCGCGCAGTTCAACTGGCCGCAGCGACCGGCTGGCACGCCGCCATCTCGGCTGAGGTCAAGTCGGGTCCCTCACCAAGCGGCTTCGCACCAATCGGCGATGTTCCGCCGCACCATCGCCCTGCGGGGCGGGATGGCACCCACCCGCGTGTATGCCGACGAGTTGGTCCGCCGCGTCCTGGACGGAAGGATCCAGCCCGGGCTGGTGCTTGACCGCGCCGTCGGCCTGTCCGAGGTCGCCTGGGCCTATCGGTTGATGGACGAGGCCAAGCCATCAAGGTCCTGTCGACCCCGCCCGCTGACCACAGCGAACGCCTCCCCGCCCCGCAACCCGATCAGCTCTCGGCGAGTACTCCGTCGAACAGGGACGTCGGGTTGCCGAAGCGGTGGTTCGTCATCGACACGGCCTGCTCGTGGACGAAGGGCAGGACTTCGATCCGCCCGCAGTGAGTGACCGGGCCCGCCCAGATCGCCACGTCGATGTCCCCGCCGAGTTCGCGCTCCAGCGCGTCCCCGTCTCCGGCGATCAGCCGGATCCGTCCGTCTCGGTGATGGTCCGCGGCGCGCTCGTGGGCGACGAAAACCTCATGAGGCTCGACACGGACCTCGGCTCCGAGCCGACCGAGCAGTCGCGCCAGCACGATCGGAACAGCGTTGGCGAGCGACACGACGAGCGGTTGACCGGCGTCCGCCATCCCACCCGCGGCCCGGCGACCCGGGATCCGCCCCTGATCGGGCGTCGGATCGAGGAACTCTCCCGGGCCGAACGCGGCTGCCAGGACCCGCACGAGATCGCCGAGCGTCGCCTCGTCCTCGGCCCGGATCGTCGCGGCCGTCGGGAGATACCTCAAGACGTTGCGCTCCACAGCCAGCCCCGTCGGGTCTGAGAGCCGATCGAACTCCGTGTCGCAGGCATACTCAATGGCGGCGACGTCGCGCTGCAGGGCCCAGCGCTCGGCCGGGGAGAGATACCCCGTCGAGGCCCGCACGAGCTCACGCAGTTGGGGTTTGTCCAACGCCGCCGGGCGTTCGGGAACGGCCGGGAACCCGGGACCCCCGACCTCACCGGCCGGAGGCTCGACCGGTTCGAAACTGCCGAAACCGAACAGATAGTTCGGACCGCCCGCCTTCGCTCCGGCCCCGACGCTCGACCGCTTCCATCCGCCGAAGGGCTGGCGACGCACGATCGCCCCAGTGATCCCCCGGTTGACATAGAGGTTGCCCGCCTCGACGCGGTCCAGCCACTGAGAGATCTCGGCCGGATCCAACGACTGGATCCCGGCGGTCAGCCCGAACTCAGTCCCGTTCTGCAGCTCGATCGCCTCCTCGAGCGTGCTCGCCCGCATGATACCGAGCACCGGTCCGAAGTACTCGGTCCGGTGGAACTCGCTGCCCGGTTCCACCCCGGATCGCACGCCCGGGCTCCACAGTCGGCCCGAGTCGTCCAGTCGCCGCGGTCGCAGCTCCCAATGCTGTCCCGCCTCCAGCTCGGTCAGCCCCCGTACCAGTTTCCTGCCGGGTCTCGTCGACAGCGGCCCCATCTGCGCCTCCGGATTCGTCGGCCAGTCAACGGTCAACGACGACACCGCATCGATCAGCTGATCGTGCAGCCGCCGCGAGTATCCCTCCGACCCCACCAGAATGACCAGCGAGGCCGCCGAGCACTTCTGCCCGGCATGACCGAAGGCCGAGGCAACGATGTCGCGCACGGCCAGATCCGGGTCGGCTGACGGTGTGACGATGATCGAGTTCTTCCCCGAGGTCTCCGCCAGCAACGGCAGGTCCGGGCGCCAGGAACGGAACATCCGCGCGGTGTCGGAGGACCCGGTCAGCACGACCCGCTCGACGCGCGTGTCCCGCACCAGTGTCTCCCCCACGCCGTGGTCCGTCGGCGCCACCAGTTGCACCACATGACGGGGAACACCCGCCGCCCACAGGCATTCGGCAAGGACGGCGCCGCACCGCGTCGCGATCCGTGCGGGCTTGAGAAGGGCCGCCGAGCCGGCCGCGAGCGCCGCCGCGACCCCACCGAAGGGGATCGACAGCGGGAAGTTCCACGGGGGCGTCACCAATGTCAGGGCGACCGGCGCGAACAACGCTCCCGGAAGCGTCTCGAGGTCGAGCGCCCGCTCGGCGTAGTAATGCGCGAAGTCGATCGCTTCGGAGACCTCGACATCGGACTGGTCGATTCCCTTGCCGAGTTCAGCTGCGGCGACCTCGATGAGATCACCGCGCCTGCGGCCCAGCTCAACGCCGACCCGGTGGAGGATCTCGGAGCGCTCGGCAGCGGGCCGTGCCCCCCACTGGTGCCCCGCGTCGGTCCCACGCGTGAGGACGCCGTCGACGCCAGAGTCGTCGAGTCGCGCGGCCTCCGCGGTCTTCTCGCCCAGCTGAGAGTCCGGGATCCGCCGGAGGATTTCTCGCGACCACTCCCGGTTCGTCGGCAGCGAAGGATCGGAGTCCGGCGTGTTCGCGAACGCCCACGCACGTCCGGGCGAGCGCACGAGGCGTTCCAGCGCTCGGTCGTCCTCGCGCGCACGATTCTGCAGACGGTTCGGAGCCACGCGCCGATCGCCCTCGGTGCGCCATTGGCTGACGGCGGCGAGGAATCGGTCCTGCTCCAGCGCCAACGCGCTGGAGCTCGCCGGAAGGCCGGGGATCGAGGCCATGAAGTTGTCGGGAGCGGCGTTCTCCTCCAGGCGCCGCGCCAGGTACGAGATCGCGACGTCGTACTCCTCGGAGCGCACGACCGGGACGTAGAGCAGCAGTCTGCCGACCTGCTCGCGGACGGCGGCGGCCTGCTGGCCAGCCATCCCGGCGAGCATCTCGACGTCGACGGCCTCACGCACGCCTCGCAGACCCGCCAACTCCCAGGCGAAGGCCAGTGTGAAGAGATTGTGGCCGGCGATCCCCAGACGCACCGCATCCGTGCGCTTCGGCGTCATCGCCCATTCGACCAGCCGCAGGTAGTTCGAGTCCGTGGCCCGCTTGGATTCCCAGGTGACCTGTTCCCACCCGTGGATCCCGGCCTCGACCCGCTCCATCGCGAGATTCGCACCCTTGACGATCCGAACCTTGACAGGTGCTCCCCCACGGGCGCGTCGCCCCTGTGCCCAGGTCTGGATCCGTTGCATCGCCCCGAGAGCGTCCGGCAGATAGGCCTGCAGGACGATGCCGGCTCGCAACTGGAGATTCTCGGCCCGGTCGAGCAGGCGGGTGAAGACCTCGATCGTCAGGTCGAGGTCGTGGTACTCCTCCATGTCGAGATTGAGGAACGTGCCGTCGGCCCCGTCCACCCAGGTCGAGGCCGCATAGGCGTAGAGCGGAGACAATCGCTCGACCGCGTGGTCGACGACCTCATCGAAGGACCAGGCAGCGTGCGGACCGGTGATCGCGGACACCTTGAGGGAGACGTAGTCGATGTCGTCGCGGTGCAGGAGTTCGACGGTCTCGGCCAGACGCCGATCGGCCTCGGCATCGCCGAGGACCGCCTCGCCGAGCAGATTGATGTTGAGTCGCGACCCGTCGGCGCGCAGGCGCTCAATGGCCGCCCCCAGGTGGTCCCCCCCGACATCGACGACGAGATCGCCGACGAGATCGCGGAAGACCCGGCGGGCTGCACCGACCACGGTCCGCGGTGCCACACGCGCCGTCGTTGCACCGACCCGTGCCGGAATGCGCAGCCACGCGGGGAGGAAACCGGGGCTCGTCGACATCAGTTCCGAGAGGTGGGCAGCCGCGACCTTGGGATCTTCCGGCCGCATGACCTCGTCGATGAAACGCACGGTGAAGGACAACCCGTCTGGGTCTGCCACCGCGCCGGCAAGCAATTGCGCCGCACGGCCGCGGGGATGACGACCGGCGGAGTCGGCCCAGCGGTCCGCTGTCTCCAGAGCCAGGTTCGTCGCCCGGGCAATGTCGCTCTGGGCCTCGCAATCGGAATCGGTGGTCTCAATCGCCATGACGTCCTCCCACATCTGCGCCCATCGGGAACGATCACGTGCCGGTCCTCGTGGGCGATTGGGCATCTGTGAGCGACCCTACAACGACGGAACGCGCCCGGCAGGATGCTCACTGCGGGCGATCTCAACCACAGCGAAGACCGGCCTCAGTCTGCGGGTTTCACCACGACGCGCACGGAGGCCACTTCGTAGAGCGCGATCCCCGTGGCGACAGCGGCGTTGAGCGACTCGACGGTCCCGGAGATCGGGATCGAGACGATCTGGTCGCAAGTCTCGCGCACCAGGCGCGACAATCCCGATCCCTCCGCTCCGGTGACGATGACCAGGGGCTCCGTCGCCAGGGGCAGATCGCGGATGGTCCGATCTGCGTGGCCGTCGAGGCCGACCACGAAGAACCCCGCAGACCGGCAGGCCTGCAGAGCCCGGACGAGGTTCGTGGCCCGAGCCACCGGCACCCGCGCAGCAGCACCGGCGGACACCTTCCAGGCGGCCGTCGTCACCCCCGCGGAGCGGCGTTCGGGAATGATGATTCCATCGGCGCCGAAGGCTCCCGCGCTGCGCAGGACCGCACCCAGGTTGTGGGGATCGGTCACTTGGTCGAGGGCGACGAGCAAGGGCGGTGCGACCTGCTGGAATGAGTCGGCGATCAGGTCATCGACCGCAGAGTACTGATAGGCAGGCACCTCGATGGCGACGCCCTGGTGGACGGCGCCGTCGGTCGTGATGTCGAGGTCGCGGCGGGTCACCTCGAAGACGGGGGCACCCAATGAGGCCGCCGCACGCACGACCTCCTCGACTCGGTCGTCGGAGATCGACCCGGCCAGAAAGACGCGTTCGACCGGTACGCCGGCGCGCACGGCCTCGGCGACCGGATTGCGTCCAGCGACGAGTTCATGGCCCTCGGGGATCACGATCGAGGATTTCGCACGGGCCCGGGTGATCGCAGTCTCCTGCGCCTCACGCGCCTCACGCGCGACCTTGCGCTGGTGAGCCGGATGATAGGTGCGGTCCTCCGCCTTCGGCGTGGGGCCGCGGCCCTCGAGCTTCTTCCGTGCACGTCCACCCGACCCGACGGTCGAGCCCTTCTTCGAGCCC
Source organism: Actinomycetales bacterium (assembly GCA_015655375.1). Lineage (GTDB taxonomy): Bacteria > Actinomycetota > Actinomycetes > Actinomycetales > Actinomycetaceae > Pauljensenia. Next base: position 14,477 of record JAATFD010000046.1, on the reverse strand, counting down.
GGCTTGCGCACGGCACCGCGGCGCCCTTGGTTCCCCGCCATGTCCTCCGCCTTTCCGCCGTCCTCGCGACAGCCCACCCAAGAGTAACGGTCCCGATGAGGCAGATGCGCGACCCACTGGGGCCACCCGGCGTGATCTGCACTGCCCCGGACACCGAGGGGGGCGGACCCATTGCCATCGACCGAGCAGGTCACGCTCACCGAGTCGCTGGCAGCGATCCAGCGGCTCCACATCGTGCGTCGCCGAGTCCTCGACCGCGGCCCGTCCTCACATGCTGAACGGCTGCGAGCCTTCGGTCTGTCCAGGGGGAATACCATCAATCAGGTCAAGTGCCAGCTCGCGCCCTCGCGCCCGTCTTCGAGGATGATGCCAGCAGCAGTCAGTCGATCGCGCAGGGAGTCCGCCCTCACCCAGTCACGGGACGCGCGCGCCTCCGACCTCTCTGCGATGAGCCCATCCACCAGCACGTCCAGTGCCGCAGCCTCCGACGAGGACGATCCCCCGCCAAGATTTGGCCGCCACTGCGGCGAGGCCGGATCCAGTCCGAGGATGTCCAACATCGAGCGCACGAGGACCTGCTCGCGACGCACCGTCGGCACATCGCCCTCGGCCAGGGCCGTGTTGCCGATCCGCAGGTGCTCGTGGGCGACCGCGAGGGCACCCGCAACGTTGAGATCGTCGTCCATCGCCGCGGCAAAGGCCACAGGCAGATCGGCGGGCGCCAGCGCGATCTCCTCGCCACATGCTTCCCCGGCGACGTCGATGGAACGGGCGATGAACCCCGAGAACCGCTCCCATGCCAGGGCCGCCGCAGGCAGGGTGTCCTCGCCCCATTCGATCGCACTACGGTGGTGGACGGTCGACAGTGCCCACCTCAGGACGACCGGGGGATAGTCGCGGGTGAGATTCTCCACGGAGAGCGTGTTGCCGAGCGATTTCGACATCTTCTCCCCCTTCGTCGTCACCCAGGCGTTGTGGACCCACAGGCGTGCGAAGTCCCACCCGGCCCCATGGGACTGAGCCTGCTCGTTCTCATGATGGGGGAACCGAAGATCGATGCCACCACCGTGGATGTCGAAGGTCTCTCCCAGGTAACGCCGTGACATGGCCGAGCACTCGAGATGCCAGCCCGGACGACCGCGGCCCCAGGGCGACTACCACTTGGCCGTTGCCGGCTCGGTCGGCTTCGCGGACTTCCACAGGGCGAAGTCCCGGGGATCGCGTTTGCCGGCCTCGATGCTCGCCTCGATCTGGGAGTCGTCCTCGGTCGTCCGCATGTCAACGAGGCGCTGACGCGTCAGCGACCCGTAGTCCGGTTGGGAGTGGACATCGAAGTAGACGTTCCCGGCCCCGTCACTGTAGGCGTGACCGCGGTCGATGAGGCGCTCCACCAGGGCGATCTGGTCGGGGATGTGCCCGGTTGCGCGCGGCTCATAGGTCGGAGGCAGAACCCCCAGGGTCGAGTACGCCTGCGTGAACTCACGCTCGAAGCGATAGGCCCACGCCCACCAGGGCACCCCGGCCTCGGCGGACTTCATGAGGATCTTGTCGTCGATGTCGGTGACATTGCGGACGTAGAGGACGTTCATGCTGCCCCGGCGCAGCCAGCGGATCAGAGCGTCGAAGGCCACGGCGGATCGCAGGTGACCGACATGGGGCGACCCCTGGACCGTCGCACCGCAGAGATAGATCCCGACCTCTCCCGGAGTCACCGACTCAAGGGGTTGCACGCGCGCGGTCTTCGAATCGTAGAGGTGCACCGTCATGGGTCCAATCGTAGTGGGCCGCGCCACTGGCCCACGCGGGACGCGGGATTGTGTGACCCCGCCTCGAGGCAGGCCCGCCCCAACGACGGATAGGCTGGTCCCATGGCGCCTCTTCCCTTCCGCATCGGTCAGGCACTGGATGCCCATGCCTTCGACTCCGAGGCCTCCGAAGCCCCCCTGATGTTGGCCTGCTTGGAATGGCCCGGCGAACAAGCACTGGCCGGCCACTCCGACGGGGACGTGGTGGCCCATGCCGTGTGCGATGCGCTGCTGACGGCGGCCGGGCTCGGCGAAATGGGGTCGATCTTCGGGACCTCCCGACCGGAATGGCGAGGAACTTCCGGGGCGACTTTCATCGAAGAGGTCGTTCGACTCCTGAACGAAGAGGGGTGGAGCGTCGGCAATGTGTCGGTCCAGGTCATCGGGAATCGTCCTCGCATGGCGTCACGCCTGGAGGAGGCCCGGGAGCGGATGTCGACCATCGTCGGCGCTCCGACCTCCGTGTCCGCCACGACCACCGACGGGCTCGGCTTCACGGGACGCGGTGAGGGCTTGGCCGCCCAAGCCATCGCCATCGTCGTGCGTACCGACCCCGAGGACGGGATCTACTGAGACTGCGGCTCGGGCCGACCCCGAGGCCGGGCCCGGCTACTCGCGCGGTGGCGTGACCCCGAGAGCGCTCGCCACGAGGACGGAAACGTCATAGTCCTGGTGGCCGAGGCCCGGAAGAACGATGAGGGACGTCCGGGTGTACCCACGCTCGGCGAAGACCGCCTGCGCCTGGGTCGCGACCGCGACCGGCGACCAAACCCCATCGGAGTGGTCCTCCGGACCGAACTCCTGAGACTGATCGGATCCGTCGCCGTCGTCACGCCCGTCGGGATCGCCGAGATCGGGGTCATCATCGGTATCTGCGCCGGGGTCGCCTGGGGTATCCGACAGTGTCTCGCCCGATTGGTCGGGGTCGGATTGCTCAGGATCCGACTGCTCGGGGTCGGACTGGTCATCCTGTGTCCGGCCATCCCAGGATTCACTGTCCTGCGACTGCTCGTCGGGATCGCCCCCGCCCAGATCCTCGTCGTCGGATTCGCTCTGATCGTCCTCGTCAGTGGTGCCGATGTCCTCGCTGCCGACCATCCAGGTCATCGGCATCGACGTCAGCGTGCTTGGTGCAAGGTCGGGGGTGTGGACGATCTCGCCGCCCCCGATCATCACGGCGCCGCCCCCATGGATCCACGCGGGATCATTACTCATCAGCTCCGCTGCGATGAATTCCGCGCCGCCGGAGTACCCGGTGAACCAGAGGTCATCGGTACTTGCCCCCCATTGATCGATCAACGTGTGGGCGAGGGAGCGGAACCAGCGGCCGTTGTCGGCATAGTCCTCCCACCACGTGACGGTGTCGGGATCGGAGCGGTCGGGCGAATCGGGAACGACCAGGACAAGATTTGCTTCCGCTGCAACCTCGGCGAGCTCGGACATGCGCTCGTCATCCGCGATCGAGGTCTGATCCGTTTCCATCGCGACATCCCAGTCTTGGTCGCCTTCGAACCAGAAGAGAATTCCCCACTGGCACCCCAGATCCACGCCCGTCGTCGAGACGTGGTAGGAGGAGGCGAGGCCCTGTGTGTCGGTGAAGACGAAGTCGCCAGCAGTGACCGTGGGGATCACGGACTGCGAGGCCGAGGCCAGTGAAGGAACGGCCGACCAGGGCGCCGGCTGTTGATCCGCGTCCCTGCCGCGCAACGCACAGGTGATGTCGGTCGAGGCCAGCCCCGTCAGCCCGTTCGGAGTCGCCTGCACGGTGTCTGAAGCGGTCGGCACCACGCCCGCCGCCGACGCTTCCCCACCGGGAACGCCAAGGACGTGGAGCCCGGCAATGAGGCCCAACGACGCCACGAGGACGACGACGGCACGGATGCGCCCGCCGACGTGTTCCCGCCGCGCTCGTTGCCTGTTCGTCATTCGGCCATTGTGCACCCCGGTGGGCCCGACATCACCGGCTGGAGACGATCCTCAGTGTGAGAATCTCAAAAGGACGAAGCTCCACCCGCACCGTGCGACCGCACGTGTCCAGCACACGAGCATGCGGCAGGTCCATGGACAGAGGCCTCTCACGCAGATCGACCTCGTCGACATCGTCAACCGGGAAATCAAATCTGAGGACCGCTTTGCTTCGCTGTCCCACAGCCTCGTAGACACGGACAACGACGTCGCCCGACCGATCGTCGGCGAGTTTGATCGCCTCGAGACGGACACCCGGATTGTCGATCTGCACCAGGCTTCGCGTGCGGGCCGCCGGGTCCGGTTTCACTGGAAGCAGAATCGGAAGGTTCTCCTCATAGCCAGTGGTCGTGATGTCCTCAATGGAGGCGCCCGGATGGATCACATAGTCGAAACGATGATGACCCCGGTCCTGGTCAGGATCAGGAACCCGAGCTGCCCTCACCAAGGACAGACGGACTTCGGTCTGAGTCTCGCCTGAGTCTCCGACGGCACGCGTGACGTCGTGACCATAGGTTCCCGCGTTGGCAACACCGATCCCGTAGCCGGGCTCCCCGACATGGATCCACCGGTGAGCCATCACCTCGAATCGAGCATCTTCCCACGAGGTGTTGGTATGGGTCGGACGGTCCACGTGCCCGAACTGGATCTCCGCGGAGTGCATTTGCGCCCGTACCTCGAAGGGAAGTGAGACCTTGAGGAGCTTCTCCTGCTCCGCCCACTCGAGATCGACACCGAGGTACACCCGTGGATCGTCGGCATGCAGGGCAATCGTCTGTTCGACTGTCGACGACGAGAAGGACCGCCGGACACGAACGACCGCCCGCAACAAAGACTCGTCGTCAGCATGCATCTCGTCGACCTCGACAAGATCGCGCACCGAATTGCGATAATGAGCGTCGATGTCCCACGCGTCCCAGGCATTGGGCAGATCCTCGTGCAGCTGAAGGAGATTCGCGACGCGATCGACGGGAATCAATTCGCGCTCGGCGTCCTCGTCCCACACGGAGACGATGAGTCCCCGAGCGTCGACCGTCACCCGCACGAGCCCGTTGTCCAGGATGAAGCCGCCCTCGGCATCGCGCTCAAGGGCAACGGGATTCACAGGCTCGACCAAGCGCATCGGCGCCCACCCGGACGCTGGCACATCGACGAGGCCAAGGGGATGCCCCCCGCCGTCGAGTGCCAAGGCCCGGCGATCTCGATCGGAGACGTTCAGGACGGCACCCGACGCGCCGACCGCCTCACGTCCCCGTTCAATCACGCGTTCAAGCATCCGATGGGTCTCGCGATACATCTCCTCGTTGTCCTGATGGACCCAAGAGATCGAGGATCCCGGCAGGATGTCATGGAATTGCTGGAGGAGCGTGTCCTGCCACAATCGGTCGAGTTCCTCATAGGGATAGTCCGCCCCCTCCAGCGCGGCTGCCGTCCAGATGAATTCCGCTTCACGCAACAAATGCTCGGAGAGCCTATTCCCTCGTTTCTCGCGCGCATGTGAGGTGAATGTCCCTCGGTGCAGCTCCAAATAGAGTTCACCCACCCACACCGGGGCATCCGGATACTCCGCGCGTGCGGCTTCGAAGAACTCATCGGGCGACTCGATTTCAACCCGAGGGGACCCCTCCACGGAACGAACGCGCCGCTGACGCTCCATCATCTCCCGCGTGGGACCGCCCCCACCATCGCCATACCCGAAGGGGACCAACGAAGTCGTCGCCCGTCCCTTCTCTCGGAACTGGCGCACGGCGTGGTGGAGTTCCTCGCCCTCGAGCGTCGAGGTGTAGGTGTCGATGGGCGGAAAATGCGTGAAGATCCGCGTCCCATCGATGCCCTCCCACCAGAATGTGTGGTGGGGAAAGACGTTCGTCTGGTTCCACGACAGTTTCTGCGTGAGAAACCATTTCATCCCCGCGAGGACCGCGATCTGGGGGAAAGCCGCGGTGTAGCCGAATGAATCCGGCAACCAGATCCCATCCGGGCTCGTCCCCAGCTCACGCTCGAAGAAGCGCATGGCCTGCGTGATCTGGCGCACCATCGCCTCACCACCGGGAAGGTTTCCGTCGGGCTCAACCCATTGCCCGCCGACCACGAACCAATGTCCGGAGGCAATTGCCTCTTTGATCCCGGACCAGACCTGCGGGTGATGTTCCTTGACCCAGGCGTACTGCTGGGCGGAGGACGCCGCGAAACGAAAGTCCGGATAGTCCTGCACCAGAGCCAGGACGTTGGAGAACGTTCTGGCCACTTTGCGCTTCGTCTCGCGCAAGGGCCACAACCACGCAGAGTCGATATGGGCATGGCCGATCGCTGCGAGCCGATGAGCGGAGGCGGAGGCCGGCCGGGACAACACGTCCACCAGCTCTGCGCGAGCAGCCTCCGCCGTCCCGACGATGTCGTCAAGTGCCAGGACATCGAGGCTCCGTTCCAGCGCACGCAGAATCTCCTGTCGACGCGGTTCCTCCTCGGGAAGCTCTTTGAGAAGTTGGAACAGCACTTCGACGTCGAAGCGGAGATCCCACACGCTCTGCTCGAACACGGCAAGATCCGCTGACCGGAACGTATAGAGCGGGGTCCGAGGTGCGGTCCGCTTGTCACCGAGGGGTGTTGGGACGAAATCATCGGCCAGGATGTCCGGATTGGCGGCCGCTTCAAGGAAGAAGTGAACGCGTTCTCCCCCGGAAACGGGGTTGCCGAGCCTCACATACCTGTTGCGGGGGTGAATGCCTTTGACGGGATCTCCCGAGGGCGTGCGGATCATCCCCTCCGCCTGGTTTCCGGGCCAATCACCCTGGAATCCGGGGTCGATGAGTAGTTCGACCGTGCGCCCGGCCCATTCGGAAGGAATCCGCCCGACGATCTCGAACCACCACGTCGACCACGCCCGTCCCCACCTTTCCCCCACCGCGAAGGGCCGGTAGTCAGCATCCAGCCCTTCGGCGACCGGGACCGGTTCATCGGGCACCTCCCAGGCCCCCAGAGATACGGGAATGCGCGCTGAATAGACGGCAGGAACGATCCGTTGGGTGAGCACCCGCTCGATACGGGCTTCGACGAGACTCTGGTTCTGGTGCATGACGCTGACGCCTCCGGGATTCTGGGTCTGGGGGGAGGAGATTGGACGAGCCGATGGAGCGGGATCGACGCCCGCTCAAGTCAGCGCAGGTGAGACAGATCCGTCGGAAAGCTCACTTGGGCATCCTCCAAAAGTGATCGGGCCACACGCACCGAGTCGATGAGCGGATGATGCGCCAGTGCACGCAACGCGGCTGTTCTCGACCCATTGACACCGGCCTCGATCGTCTGGCGCTCGACGTACTTGACGGTCGTCACGAGCCCCTGACCGAAGTCAGGCAGTTCCGCGCCCGGAATCGGATGCGCGCCCGCCGAGTCGACAATGCAGGGGACCTCCACGACTGCCTCGTCATCCAGACCGACCAGGGTTCCCCGATTGCGCACGTTCAGGATCAGGCGCGCCATCTGATCGTGGGCGATGCCGCGCATCAGCGCCAGCGCCACGTTCTCGTATCCCCCCGAGACGATGTCCGCCTCATCCCGATCGCCCATGCCTGCGGACTCTCGATTGGTCGCCATGTACGTGACCTCGCGCTCGTGGCGGCACACATGCCAGTCCTCCAAGGGATGTCCGGACCGGGCCGCTCGATCCCAGAAACTGCTCTGTTGGTCGACAAGGTAACGCCCGCGTGTCGAGGACGCATACTGGTCGGCCTGAAGAACATCACGTTGGTAGTTGAAGTAGTGGAGGTATTCATTGGGCAAGGCACCCAGCGCCTGGATCCATTCAGCGCCGAAGAGCCTTCCCTCCTCGAAGGACTCAATGAGGTCGGGCCGAGCAAGGAGCTCCGGCAGAACGTCGCGCCCATCCACCCGCAGCTGCGTCACCCACCCCAAGTGGTTCAGCCCTGCATAGCGCACGTCGACGTCCGCACAGTCGCCCAGTCCCAAAGCTCCGAGTGCACGCCGGGCCAACCCGATCGGCGAGTCGCAGATTCCGATGACTCGATCTCCCAGGACCTGCGACATCGCCTCTGTGACGATCCCCGCAGGATTCGTGAAGTTAATGACCCATGCCTCGGGCGCCACCCGCCGAACCGTCCGCGCGAGGTCCATGACGACCGGGAGAGTCCGAAGCGCGAAAGAGATTCCCCCGAATCCCACGGTCTCCTGACCGATGACCCCGTGCGACTGGCCGATGCGCTCGTCAAGAGCTCTGCCCTCGAGACCTCCCACGCGGATGGCCGAAAAGACGAAGTCGGCGCCGCGAATCCCCTCGGCAAGGTCCGTGTGGATACTGACACGAGGGGCGTCGGCGGCACCGGCAGCCTCGTCCTCGAGGATGCGGGCCATGGTCGCCAGACGATCCGAATCCACATCGACAAGGGCGACCTCCGTGACACGTCCCGGTGCATGATCGTGCAGCAACGCTGAGTACACCAGGGGCGTGCGGAAGCCGCCGCCCCCGACCATCGCAAGCTTCATAGAACGGTGACCTCCATCTTTTTCCGTGCAAATGCAGCGGAGACGCTGCGGGGCGGGCGAGCATCGGTGATCACTCGCGTCGGCATGTCCGGCAGGACGATCCGGCCCGTTCCAGTGCCCGGAAACTTGCTGGAGTCCGCGAGCACCGTGACCGAGTCACACGCCGCCGCCATCGCTTGCTTGATCGGAATCTGGGCGATCGTCGTGTCACGCAGATCCCCGTTCGCTGCGATGCCCGAGACCCCCAGAAAGGCGTGATCGGCACGCAAGAGGCTCAGGCTCTCCGTGGTCAGGTGTCCGGAGACCGAGCGGTAGGTCGGGTCGTAGTCACCGGCGAGCGCAACGACATGGACATGCTCGTCATCCTGGAACACCTCAAGGACCGCGAGATTCGACGTGATGACGGTCAGACTGCGTCCGCGCAGGAGCTTCGCCAACTGGAGCGTCGTCGTCCCGATGTCGAGGATGATCGTGTGTCCGTCGAGGACCTCCTCGGCCGCAGCCTCGGCGATCCGGATCTTCGCATCCCGGTTGTGGGCCTCAACAGTGAGGAACGGAGCATCGCCCTCGGCGTCCTCACGGAAGGTCGCGCCTCCGTAGGTTCGGTGGAGGAGGCCCTCACCATCAAGGCGCTGCAGGTCACGCCGGATTGTCGCGATGCTCGATCCGGTTGTCGACGCCAGCTCGGCCACGCTCGCTGCCCGCTCCGTCTGGAGATAGGCGAGGATTTCGCGATCACGTTTGTCTCGCATGGACCCAGTGTATCAATCAAACTCGCTCAATATAGTTCGTCCATCTGGCGAGAAATAGTATGACTATGATCGACTCGTGCGATAACGTGCATCAAGTCACAGACCAACACGTGACGAACGCGTGACCCGGAGGCGAACACCGACGATGGAGCCCACGATGACCACATCCGAGAATCCGGCCGACAGGACCGTACAGGTCCTGACGGCCGGTCAGCTGTTCGTCGACATCGTCTATTCCCGACTCCCCCGCCCTCCTCAACCGGGAGAAGAGATCTGGACCCCCGATTTCGGCTGGAGTCCGGGCGGCATCGCCAACCTCGCTCTCGCCGCCTCTCGACTTGGTGCACACACTGCCGTGTGCGCAGCAGTGGGCACCGACGCCCTCTCGTCTCTCTGCATCGACCAGCTCTCCCACGACCACATCGATCTCTCCGGCCTCCGGGCCTGCCAGGATTGGTCCCTTCCCGTGACCGCATCCCTCGGCTACGACGGGGACCGAGCCCTGGTGACGGGTGGCGTTCCCTCGCCGACGACCACTGCGGAACTACTGGCGGAAGCCCCCCACGCCGAAGTCGCCGCGCTCGATCTCGATCCCTCGACCTCCGAATGGGCCAGGACGGCCTCTACGCATGGCACAAGAGTCTTCGCCGACCTCGGCTGGGACAACACCGAATCGTGGGATCCCGCGACGCTTGATGGCCTCGACGGGTGCCACGCCTTCCTGCCCAACGAGGTCGAAGCACTGTCTTACACGCGAACAGAGTCCGCTCGGGAGGCGGCGCGCAGACTCGCTCAACGAGTGCCACTGGTCGTTGTCACGCTGGGCGCTCGCGGCTGCCTCGCCGTCGATTCCTCGACGGGCGAGGAAGAACTCGTCCCACCCGTTCCCATCCGCGCTGTCGATCCGACGGGAGCCGGTGATGTGTTCGGCGGCGCGCTCATGGTCGCCACGCTGACGCCCTGGTCGCTGCGCGAACGACTGGACTTCGCCAGTCTCGTCTCAGCGATTTCCGTCTCGCGACCAGGCGGAGCGTCCGCCACTGCGCGAGTGGACGAACTCGTGACGTGGCTCGACGAACACCCCGAGACCGACCACGGTCGATTTGGCTTCCTGCGCAACTCACTCGCCCACGCCGAAGGGCTTCCCTTCACGCCTTTCCCGCCCGAATCCGCTCACCCAGAGCCTCACCACCAGGAGACACACTCATGACCACCACAACCGGGCGCACGCGTGTCGCTGTGCTCGCCGTCACCACCGTTGCAGCACTCACGCTGAGTGCCTGTGCCGGAGGATCTGACTCCTCCGCATCGGGATCCGACTCAAGCGCCCTGACCGTCTGGCTCTGGCCGAACGCCATCGGCGAGACCGTCCAGGAACAGGTCGAATCCGACTTCTCATCGCACGACATCGAGATCTCAACGATTGGGGACAACTTCAAGCAGAAGCTCGTCACGACCTTTTCGGCAAAATCCGGGATTCCTTCAGTCACGGGGATCAAGGGAGAGGACATGCCCTACTTTCTTCAGGAGGACTCCCTCTTCACAGACCTCAACACCCTGGGCATCGATGACATCCTCTCCCAGTTGCCCGACTGGAAGCTTGCCGAAGCGACGACCGCCGATGGGAAGCTCATTGGCCTGCCCATGGACATCGGGCCGAGCGCGTTGTATTACCGGACCGACGTCCTTGAAGAGGCCGGGCTCCCGACCGATCCCGCCGAGGTCGCCGCAGAGACCTCAACCTGGGACGATTACTTGGCCTTCGGCGAGAAACTCAAGAAGGCGACCGGAGCGAGTCTCACCGTCTCGCTCGCTCAGATCTTCTCGTCCGCCGTTGCTCAGTCCGATGGAGGATTCGTCGACGAGGACGACACCTTCACTGGAGACTCCGACGCGGTCCGCGCCGCCTGGGACACCGCTGTCAAGGCCCAGCAACTCGGTCTCAATGCCGGCCTGACGGACGGTTCGACGGATTGGGCATCGGCGGTGAATTCGGGTTCGCTGCCAACCCTGCTGGGCGCCGCTTGGTACCAGGGCGACCTCAAGAATGCGGCACCGGACACGTCGGGCCTGTGGAAGGTGACGTCCATGCCCGGCGGACCGGCGAACTCCGGTGGATCCTTCCTGACGATTCCGGCCGGAACGACCGACACCGACACGGCGATCGCATTCATCCGCGAAGTCCTCTCCGCGCAGAACCAAGCGACCACTTACTCCGAGGTCGGTAACTTCCCGTCCTCGACAGACGCCCTCAGCGAGTCCGCCCTCACCACCGGCGACGACTTCTTCGGCGGGCAAGTCACCGCAGACGTCTTCAAGACGGCGATCGAGAACATGCCCACCAAGTACACCAGCCCCTATGACTCCGAGGTCTCTGCGCCCTATTACACGGAACTGACCAACATCGAGTCCCAGGGAAAGGACCCCGTGCAGGCCTGGAACGATGCCGTGGCAGCAGCCAAACAAGCTCTGGAGAGCTCCAAGTGACGACGCCGCTTTCCGGCCAGGTTGCGGGATCGAAGCCACGGGCCCGATCCCGCAACCTGGCGCTGCGCCGATCCTGGCCGATGTACGTGGCCGTCGCCCCCTTCTTCATCCTGTTCGCCGCCTTCGGTCTCTACCCGACGATCTACTCTCTGGTCCTCTCTTTCCAGAAGTGGAATGGTCTGGGGTCACCCGAATGGGTTGGGCTGGAAAATTATGAGCATCTATTCACGGATTCCACTTTCTATCTCTCGATTCGCAATACCCTGGTGATCTTCGTCTTGTCGACGGTGCCGATGCTGCTCTTGGCGCTCATTGTTGCCGCGATGCTCAACTCGACCGTCAGATTCTCCACCGCTTTGCGGATTGCCTACTTCATCCCGAACATCACCTCGGTCGTTGCCATGGCGATCCTTTTCGGGTCCATTTTCGGGAAGAACTTCGGTCTGGCCAACCAGCTCATCGAGGCACTCGGGGGATCGCAGCTCCCATGGCTGACAACGCCACTGGGGATCCAGGTCACCGTTTCCTTGCTTATCACCTACCAATGGACCGGATACAACGCGATCATCTTCCTCGCGGGAATGCAATCCATCGATCCTCAAGTCTACGAAGCCGCGACGCTCGACGGAGCAGGTTCTGTCCGAAGCTTCTTCTCCATCACCCTTCCGCTCCTGCGCCCGACGATCCTCTTCGTCCTCGTCGTTTCCACGATCACCGGACTCCAGAGCTTCACCGAAGCCCAAGTGCTGACGTCGTCTGCCTCGACGACCAACCCGAACTCCGGTGGCGCGGGACAGGGTGGTCTGACGATGGTCCTGTACTTCTACCAACAGGCCTTCGGATACAACCGCTTCGGATACGGCGCTGCCATCGCCTGGGGGGTCTTCCTCGTTGTCGTCATCTTTTCCATCATCAGCTGGCGGCTGTCCTCCGGGAAGTCCGAATCGAAAGCACGCTCATGACCTCTCCCACTCCCGCATCCCGACGCCCTGCTGCCCCAACCTCGTCCCCGCGACGTGGACGCCCTAGGTCACACAGGCACCTTCCTCTCCACGTGGCACTGACCACGGGAGCCGTGATCTCTCTGTTCCCGCTTTATTGGCTCTTTGTCATGGCCTCGAACACGACGAGTGACATCTACAAGTCACCGCCGACCTTTGTCCCCGGCTCCCACCTGTGGGAGAACATCGCCAAGGTCTTCTCCCGCATCGACTTCGGGGGATCTCTGATCAACACTCTCATCGTCGCCTCGTCGGTGACGGTCCTCGTGCTGCTCCTGGATTCACTGGCGGCGTTCGCCTTCGCAAAATTCCATTTTCCACTGCGAAATCTGCTCTTCGGAATCACTCTGGTCACTTTCATGCTGCCCATGCAGCTGGCAATCATCCCTCAGTTCATCACGATGACGAGCCTCGGGTGGGTCGGTCACTTGCAGGCGCTGATCGTTCCGGCAGCCGCCAACGCCTTCGGCATCTTCTGGCTGCGGCAGTACATCTCTTCGGCCGTGCCCGACGAGCTCGTTGACGCAGCCGCACTCGACGGAGCCGGGTTCTTCAGGCAGTACCTACTGGTCTGCCTGCCGATGATCCGTCCCGGACTCGGATTTCTTGGCATCTACACGTTCATCGGATCCTGGAACGACTACATGTGGCCGCTGACCGTCCTCACCGATCCACACCGCCTCACGTTGCAAGTGGCCCTCGCCCAGCTCAATACCGCGTTCGGGCAGGACTACTCGATGGTGATGGCTGGTGCTCTGCTGGCGATTCTGCCCCTGCTCATCGTCTTTCTCCTCGGTGCCCGCCAGTTCATTGGCAACATCGCCCAGGGCGCACTCAAGTAGCATCATCCGTCGCGGATATCGTCATCACTCGGGAGAGAGTCATCGCCATGCCGAACACGCTCGAATCACTGGCGCCGGGTTCCAGCTCGCGTCTGCCGCCGCGCGCGTTTGTGCGCACCGATGCGCCGACCCTCAGCCTGAATGGGGAATGGGCCTTCTGTCTCCATCCCCGCGTGCCCCGAGACGCTGATTCTTCGGATGTGCCGCCCTTCGCGAGGGCAGACTTCGACGACTCGTCCTGGGATCGCCTGCCCGTGCCCAGCCATTGGGTCCTCCAAGGCCACGGATCTCCGATCTACACGAACATCACGTACCCGTTCCCCCTGGACCCGCCCCACGTCCCCGACGAGAACCCGACCGGCGACCATCGCCTAGTTTTCGTCCCACCGGAGGAGTACATGGCCGCTCCGCGGGTCCTCCTTCGCTTCGACGGCGTCGAGTCCCACGCACAGGTGTGGCTCAACGGGACTGCAATCGGGTGGTTCACCGGAAGCCGTCTTCCCACCGAGTTCGACGTCACATCTGTCCTGCGTCGCGGCCCAAACGTTCTGGCCGTCCGGGTGAGCCAGTGGTCGGCCGCCAGTTATCTCGAGGACCAGGACCAGTGGTGGCTTCCTGGCATCTTTCGCGACGTCACACTGCTTGCACGCCCCGGGAGAGGCATCGAGGATCTCCGGGCGCACGCCGACTTCGATCCAGTGACAGGTCGGGGGTCTCTCGACCTCGACGTGGATGGCGCCTTCCCGATCACGGTGTCGATCCCGGAACTCGGCTTCGACGTGAAGTGGACTGATCCGTCCGATCAGACCCTGCTCGACGTCGGGATCGTCGCCCCCTGGTCCGCGGAATCCCCCCGGCTCTACGACGTCCTCGTATCGGCCCCGCAAGAAAAGGCTCACCTGCGCGAAGGGTTCCGCCGGATCGAGATTGTCGGAGACCACTTGCTCGCCAACGGCCGTCCGTTGGTGCTGCGTGGCGTCAATCGTCATGAGACGCACCCCGACCTCGGCCGTGTCTTCGACGAGGACGCAGTGGTCTCCGATCTCCATCTGATGAAACGACACAACATCTCAGCAATCAGAACCTCGCACCAGCCTCCTCATCCGCGCACGCTCGAGCTCACCG
>JAATFD010000035.1 GCA_015655375.1 Actinomycetales bacterium | reverse complement strand
GACCTTCTCCATGAAGGGGTCGCCGACCTGGACCGACGGACGCTTGGCGGGCATGCCGTCCTCGAAGGTCTCCGAGGCGAGGATCGACGCGCCGCCGATGCCATCTCCGCCCGTGCGTGCCCCGAAGAGAACAACCAGATTGCCCTCGCCGGTCGCATTGGCGAGATGGATGTCCTCGTGACGCAGGGTCCCCACGCACAGGGCGTTGACCAGCGGATTTCCCTGATAGGACGGATCGAATTCCGTCTCCCCGCCAATGTTGGGCAGCCCCAGGCAGTTCCCATAACCGCCGACACCGGCGACGACGCCGTGGACGACGCGGGGGGTGTCGGGGTGGTCGAGGGCGCCGAAGCGCAGCTGGTCCATGACGGCGACCGGACGGGCACCCATCGCGATGATGTCGCGGACGATCCCGCCCACACCCGTGGCCGCACCCTGGTAGGGCTCGACGAAGCTCGGGTGGTTGTGGGACTCAACCTTGAAGGTGACGGCCCAGCCGTTGCCGACGTCGACGACTCCGGCGTTCTGGCCCATGCCGACCAGCAGGTGCGAGCGCATCTTGTCGGTCATCCGCGCACCGAATTGGGCGGCCAGATGCTTCTTGGAGGACTTGTAGGAGCAGTGCTCGGACCACATGACGGAGTACATGGCGAGTTCGGCGTCGGTGGGGCGGCGCCCGAGGATCGAGCGGATCCGCTTGTACTCGTCGGGCTTGAGCCCGAGCTCGGCCCAGGGCATGTCCCGGTCGGGGCTCGAAGCGGCGTCCTCGACGGTGTCGGGGGCGTTTTGGGAGGTGGTGGAGGGTTCCTCAACGGTCATGGCGTGCTCCAGGGGAAAGGATCGGGAGAGGGGGACGGGGAGGTGTCGCGACGGGGCTGGCGCGATCGGCGCAGTGATCGGTCATGTTCAATTGAGCGATTCTCGCGGCGAGATGATCGGAGTCGGGATCCGAGTCGTCCACAGATTCCATCCACAGGGCTGTGGACGGCAACGCAATCTCGCTCCACACCTGTGGAGAAACCGGTGGACGACGGTCGAGACCTCCGTCGACCACAGCCTCGAAATGATCATCGGGATGATCAAATCCGCCGCACATCCGTCAGCCGACGAGTTGGGTGAGAACCGAGGCGAAAATCGCGAGGCCGTCGGTGCCTCCGTGGGCGAGGTATGTTCCCGAATCTGTACGACCAAGCGGGCCGAAACCGGCCTCGACCGCGTGCTCCGGGTGGGGCATCAGCCCGACGACGGTGCCCGTCGCGTTCGTGATCCCCGCAATGTCGTGAACGGATCCGTTGGGGTTGCCTCCGACGTAGCGGAACACCACGCGGGCCTCGCCCTCGAGGCGCTCAACCGTTGCGGGATCCGCCTGGAACGAGCCCTCCCCATGCTTGAGGGGGATCGTGATTTCCGCACCGTCCTCAAGCGCGCGACTCCAGGCGGTGTGAGCGTTGTCGACCCGCAGAACCTGGTCCCGGCAGATGAAGGTCTGTCCAGAATTGCGCACGAGGGCGCCCTCGAGCAGATGGGACTCGCACAGGACCTGGAAGCCGTTGCAGATCCCCAGGACCGGAAGGCCTCGCTGCGCGCCCTCGACGACGGCCCCCATGATCGGCGCGACCGCGGCGATCGCCCCGCAGCGCAGGTAATCCCCGTAGGAGAATCCTCCGGGCAGGACGACCGCATCGACCCCATGGAGGTCATCGTCCTTGTGCCACAGGGACACGGGTTCCGCACCGACCGCGTGCACGGCGCGGGCCGCATCGCGATCGTCGAGGGTCCCCGGGAAGGTGACGACGCCGATGCGCGTCACAGCGCAGCCTCCTTGGCCTCGCCGGATGCCAAGACGTCCGTGCGGACGGATCCGTCCTCCTGGGCGGAGATCTCCTCGACGCGGACGACGTCCTCGATGATCGGGTTGGACAGGACCTCAACGGCCGCGCGACGGGCCTCCGTCAGGTGTTCCTCGGTGACGGGTCCCTCCACGCTCAGGTGGAAGCACTTGCCCTGGCGTACAGCAGTGAAGTCCGTGATCCCGAGTCTGGGCAATGCCGACCCGACCGCCTTGCCCTGCGGATCCAGGATCTCCGGCTTCGGCATCACTTCGACGATGATTCGACCCACGGTGTCCTCCTTGGTTGGTGCCCGGCCCTGGCCGGTCACAGAACGGGATCCGCGCCGGTCAGGCGGCGGAAGGCTTCGATGTAGCGCTCGCGCGTCGCGGCAACGACCTCGGCGGGCAGCATCGGTGGTTCGGCCTCGCCGAAGCGATCCCATCCCGAGGCGGGCGAGGTCAGCCAGTCGCGCACGTACTGTTTGTCGAAACTCGGAGTGGCCCGGCCCGGCGTCCATTCGTCGGCGGGCCAGAAGCGCGAGGAGTCGGGGGTGAGGATCTCGTCGCCGAGGACCAGTTCGCCGGTGACCGGACGCAGGCCGAACTCGAACTTCGTGTCGGCGATGAGAACGCCGCGCTCTGCCGCGATCCTCGCTGCCCGGTCGTAGATCGCGATCGAGGTCGCGCGCAGCGCCTCGGCGTGATCCTGGCCGACGATCGTCACCACCCGCTCGAAGGAGACGTTCTCGTCGTGACTGCCCAGCTCGGCCTTCGCAGCAGGCGTGAAGATCGGCTCGGCAAGCTTCGAGCCCTCGCTCAATCCGTCGGCAAGCGGAAGCCCGCAGACGGTCCCGCCCTCGCGGTGCTCGACGAGGCCGGAGCCCGTCAGGTACCCGCGCACGACGCATTCGACGGGAATCATCTCCAAGGCCTCGCAGATCACGGCGCGGCCTGCGACCTGCGAGGGCACGTCGGTGGAGAGGACATGGGTGTCGATGACGTCCGTCATCTGCCCCATCCACCACAGGGCGAGCTGGTTGAGGACCTTGCCCTTGTCGGGGATGAGGCTCGGAAGGATGTGGTCGTAGGCGCTGATCCGATCCGAGGTAACCATCAACAGGCGGTCCGGGTGATCACCGGCATCGGCAGGAGCGTAGATGTCGCGGACCTTGCCGGAGGCAAGATGCACCCACCCCTCAAGTTCGATCGTGTCGGTCATGTCGATCCTCTCCGGGGTGTGCATCCCTGGCTCAGTCCTGTGGGTGAAGATCCCAGGTGGCGATGTCGGTCCGGTACTGGGCGCCCTCGAAGGAGATCTCCCGGACCCCCCGATACGCGGCGGCGCGGGCCACATCCAGGTCGGGTCCACGCCCGACGACGTCGAGGACGCGACCGCCCGCGGTGACGATTCTCTCCGTCGGCGCCTCACCGCCCTCGGGACGGGAAAGCGTCGCGCGGGTCCCCGCGTGAAGGACGTGGACGTCGGGCAGGGCCTCCGCGGCGCCGAGGCCGGAGATCGGGCGGCCCGTCTCCGGATGGTCGGGGTAACCCGGCGAGGCCATGACGACGGTGACCACGGCATCGGACGACCACCGCGGGGCCGGCAGATCAGCGAGAGTACCGGTGGCGGCCGCCATCAGCAGGTCCGCCAGTGAGGAGTCGAGGCGTTCGAGGACGACCTGGGTCTCGGGATCGCCGAAACGCACGTTGAATTCGACGACGCGGACGCCGCGACGCGTCAGGGCAAGCCCGCAGTAGAGCAGGCCCACGAACGGCGTTCCGCGGCGAGCCATCTCGGCCACCGTCGGGCGGGCCACCGCGTCCACGACGTCGTCGACGAGGCCCTCAGGCAGCCAGGGAAGGGGCGTGTAGGAGCCCATGCCTCCGGTGTTGGGCCCCTCGTTGCCGTCGAGCAGACGCTTGAAGTCCTGGGCAGGAACTAAGGGAACGACGTTCGAGCCATCGCACAGGCAGAACAGGGAGACCTCGGGGCCGTCGAGGAAATCCTCGATGACGACCGTGCCGTCCGGGCGGTCCAGGCAGCGGCGGGCATGGTCGAGGGCTGCCTCGCGATCGGAGGTGACAACGACGCCCTTGCCCGCGGCTAGCGAATCGTCCTTGACGACATGGGGAGCACCGAACTCGGTGAGCGCGGCCTCGACCTCATCGATCGAGGTGCAGGTGCGGGAGGCCGCCGTGGCGACATCCGCGGCGGCCATGACGTCCTTGGCGAAGCTCTTTGAGGCCTCCAGCCGCGCAGCTGCGCGGGTCGGGCCGAAACACGGGATGCCCAGCGCCGTGACCGCATCTGCAACCCCCGCCACGAGAGCCGCTTCCGGACCGACGACGACGAGGTCGATGTCGTGGGCGCGAGCGATGTGCGCGAGCGTCGACGGGTCAGAAGGATCGAGGGTGAGTGGTGTCCCGAGCGAATCCATTCCGGGATTGCCCGATTGGACGAACAGCTCGACCGAGCTGGAGGTGCGGACCAGGGCCCGGGCGAGTGCGTGTTCACGACCACCGGAGCCCACGAGGAGGACCTTCACGACGCCAGACTAACGTGTCCTTGACCCACGGTTGAACATGGACCGAACAGCGGGCGCATGGCGCTGGTCACGTCTGGGACGAACGCAGCGGTGAAGACGCCGACAACAGCGCGAGGCATGTCGTCTGTGGGACTCGAGATGAGTCCTGTCTGGTCGGTGTGTGAGCTCGTCTTGGTGACTCGTCTGGGTGAGTGAAGGCGTTGACCAGATCACGAGTTGCTCACTGGACGTGCTCACGAAACCCACGAGTACTCACTGGACTGTCGGTCATGACAAGCAGTCCAGTGAGCATCCGTGGGAGTGATCGCGACGCCACGCGACGCACCCAGCCTGCCGAACTGGCCGATCTCGACACTGACAATAAGGCGTAGGCGTGCCTCGGCATTGAAAGACCTGCTTCGGCGGGGGCGGGCGTCCACCGGAGCCGCAGCGTTCGAGTGGACGCTCACCATCCCCCGTCGGGCAGACCGGAGCGGTTCTGGTCGGACCCGCCATCCTGATCGTTCTGCCAGCGCTCGAGCTTCTTCTCCAATTCCTCGCGACGCTGGCGTTCCTGGTCCGTCTCTCCCGAGAACGGGTCCGACGTGGCGCTCGGCGAGGGCGAGGCCTGACCCGCCTCGGACTCCGAGGGCGTCGGGGAGGGGCTCGGGCTCGCGTCAGAACCGCTTGAACCGCCAGAGCCCTGCTCAGACTCCTCCGCCGAGGAATCGCCGCCCTGCGCGCGGTCACGGGCATCCTGGCTCTTTTGTTCCACGCGATCGCGTGCCGATCCTGCCTGCTGCCCGGGATCGGATCCGTCGCCACCCGAACTCGAGCCGGAGCCGGACTGTTGGTCGCCGGACTGCCCCGACTGGGACTGGCCGTCGGACGACGTGTCGCAGGGCTCAAGCACCGAAGCGGACTCGTCATAGTGGTCGGCCGCCTCGGACCACTGGTCATCAGTCACGGACTGGTCGCCCTGGGCCTCGATCCCGAACGCCAGGTTCATCCGCACGCGGCACTCGTAGGAATACGCCTCCACGTGGCCCTCTGATACCTCCGTGGCGTTCGGCACCGTCTCCAGGGCGCGCCGCAGTTGACTGACTCCCGCGTCGATGTCGCCGCGCGCCAGCATCGTGGTCCCGGAGTTGTACCGGGCGACCCATCGCTCGGGTCCGTGAGCGGTCACGGACACTTGAGCGTCGTAGTCGCTCTGTGCCGCATCGAGGTTGCCCTGGGCCCACGCATGATTGGCGGCCAGCGCCCAGAAGTGGAGCCCGAGCAGGAGGATCGAGGCCGCGGTGGCCAGCACGACGATCGGCATCGACCACCACAGCGGCCGCAGGCTCGCGCGTGACCGTTGCCGCGCGGTGCCGCGGTGCCCGGCCCCCCGGCCCGCGCCCTCTGCTGCGCCGCTCGGAGCAGGGGCGCCGAAGGGCGCCATGATCTCCTCGGGGCCTCGACGCCTCGAACGACGACCACCACGCCCGGCGCGCGCGGCCCGTCGCCTCCGGGGCGGTTGGCCCCCGGGAATGCGCGGATCGCCCGGCTGCTCAGATGACATGGGCTCTCCTCATCGCGCGCACCCGGCCAGCCAGCGCGGCCGCTTCCCAGGCGACGAGGACGCCGAGAACCAGCGCGAAGGGCCACAGACAATACCGCAGCGAGGACAACCGGGTGCGCGCGTCGGCGACCATCGTGGCGTTCGACATCATCGAGGAGGCGTGCGAAGAGATCGCCACATCGTCGGGCGAGTGAAGGTAGCCCACCCCCAACGCGTCAGCGATCCGCCGCAGGGCGTCCTCGTCAATGCGGGAGATGGCGCGCGGGGAGCCCGCCTGCGAGTAGTCGTGGATAAAGCCGTCATCGGTTCCGGTGTCCCCGGTCCCAGTCTCCCCACTCTGAGCCTCGTCCCCGGGGGCCGACGACGCGTCCTGGCCCAACCGGTAGGAGCGCATCTGCCCGCCCTCGGTCGTGCCGTAGCCGATGACGAGGCCGCCGTCGATCAGCTCCGAGACCGACGCCCATGCACTCGAATCACCGAGGACGTTGGTCCCACTGCCGTTCGAGGTCTCCCCGTCCGTGAGGACGAAGACGTAACGGACACCGTCCGGATTGGTCTGTTTGGCGCGCTGGAGCGACTCCAGCAGGGAGGAGGCGGGCACGTCGGGCGACGACCCCTGGGAGAACTCCGAGTTCTCCTGGTGGAAGGTCTCGAGGAAGGACTCGATCGCGTTCGCATCGCTGGTCAACGGCACGTCGGTATGAACGGTGGAGTCCCAGGTCCGCACGCTGAAGCGGGACCCGGCCATCGAGGCGAGGATCGATTCCATGTCGTGGCGCACACCGTCGAGGCGGGGCTGGTTGCCGTTCCAATCCTCGGCGGCCATGGAGCCGGTGCGGTCGACGACGAACCAGACCTCCGTGGTGGAGGTGACCTGCGGGACCGCTCCCGGAACGGAAGGCCCAGCGAGCATCAGGGCCACGACGACGACCATCAGAACACGCCGCACCTCAGTCCACCGGCGGGACCATCCTCGACGTCGGGCGCGCCGGGCCCCGAGCAGGCACAAGCCCAGACCGATCACCACGAACACGGCGATGAGCACCGGCCCGACGATCGGTCGGAAGACCATCCGTTCCCCTCTCGCGCTGGTTCCCCGAACCTCGTCGAGCAGAGCTCGTCCGCGATCAATCGGGGATCCTCCCCCGCGATTGTGCCATGAGCCGCTCGAGGACGACGAGGAGCCCCGTGGAACGGAAGCCCACGAACCTCTTTCGCTCAAATCAACCAATCGGTAGGATTGACTCATCGTCGACCGAAGGAGTTCACATGTCCGCCGCACGCACCATCCCCGAGCCCGACCTCGCCGACCTCACGGCACAGGCGAGGACACTCGTCGCACGGATGACCCTCGAGGAGAAGGCCGCCCTGACCTCAGGCCTCGACTTCTGGCACACGAAAGGCGTCGAACGCCTCGGCCTCGACCCGGTCATGGTCACCGATGGGCCCCATGGGCTGCGCAAACAACAAGGCGTCAGCGACCATCTCGGCCTCAACGGCTCCGTCCCGGCCACCTGCTTCCCCACCGGCGCAGCACTGGGATCGACCTGGGATCCGGCCCTGCTGCGCCGCGTCGGTGAGGCGTTGGGCACCGAGACCCGGGCCAACGAGGTCGCGGTCATCCTTGGCCCTGGAGCGAACATGAAACGCTCGCCCCTGTGCGGACGCAACTTCGAGTACCTCTCAGAAGATCCTCTGGTGGCCGGCGAGAGCGCCACCGCCCTCATCGAGGGCATCCAGTCCCGCGGCGTGGGAACCTCCCTCAAGCACTTCGCGGCGAACAATCAGGAGACCGACCGCATGCGCGTCAGCGCCGACGTCGACGAACGGCCCCTGCGTGAGATCTACCTGCCGGCCTTCGAGCGGGCCGTGCGTCGATCGCAGCCGTGGACCGTCATGTGTTCCTACAACCGGATCAACGACGTCTACGTCTCCGAGAGCCGCGAATTGCTCACCAGCATCCTGCGCGACGAGTGGGGGTTCGACGGGCTCGTCGTCTCCGACTGGGGTGCCGTCAACCACCGGATTCCGGGGCTGATCGCCGGCCTCGACCTCGAAATGCCCTCCTCGGGGGGCAACACGGACACGGAGATCGTCCAGGCCGTGCGCTCCGGCGACCTCGACGAATCCATCCTCGACACTGCGGCCGTGCGCATCACGACACTGCTCCTGCGGGCTCGCCCCGCCCTGGCAGATCCCATCGATCCGGCCCACGAGGCCCACCACGCGCTGGCCCGGGAGGTCGCCGCCGCGGGGGCGGTCCTCCTGCGCAACGAGGTCGTCGCAGGCACGCCGGCACTCCCGCTGGACCCCACCGATTTCTCCGCCTCCACCCCGCTGGTCGTCATCGGCGAGTTCGCCCGCACGCCCCGCTATCAGGGCGCGGGATCCTCCCAGATCAACCCCACACGCATTGACGATGCCCTCAGCGGACTGCGTGAGGCGCTGGGAGCGGACGCCATCGCTTTCCAGCCGGGCTTCCACCTCGACGAGGCCAGTGGACTCGAGGGCCAGGACCTCGACGAGGACACACTCGCGCGACGTGCCATCGACGCTGCCACCGGCGCCACGGTCGTCCTCTTCGTCGGTCTGCCTGCCGCCACGGAGTCCGAGGGCTACGACCGCACCGACATGGATCTGCCCGCCGACCAGGTCCGCCTGATCCATGCCGTCGCGGGCGTGGCCGCACGCACCATCGTCGTCCTGTCCAACGGTTCGGCCGTGCTGGTCTCCGACTGGGAGGACGAGGTCGATGCGCTCCTCGAATCTTGGCTCGGCGGCCAAGCTTCGGGCTCTGCGCTCACCGACGTGCTGCTCGGTCGGGTCGCGCCCTCGGGAAGGCTGGCCGAATCGATCCCCGTGCGCCAGGACCAGGTGCCCGCCCACTTGAACTTCCCCGGCTCCGACGGCCATGTCCGCTACGGCGAGGGCCTCTTCATCGGTTACCGCGGATTCGATGCGATGGGGGCCGAGGTCTCCTATCCCTTCGGGTTCGGACTGACGTACACGACCTTCTCGATCGAGGGGGTCGAGGTCGCAGCCCCCGGGACTGTGACGATCACCGACGCCACCGATCAGGACGAGATCGTCTGCCGCGTCCGGGCCCGCGTCACGAACACGGGCACGCGTGCCGGCGCGGAGGTCGTCCAGGTCTACGTCGGCCGGGCCGGCGTCTCGCAGGTGTCCCGGGTTCCCCGCGAGCTGCGCGCCTTCACGAAGGTCTGGCTCGAGGCCGGAGAGTCCGTCGACGTCGAGCTCGCTCTGACGCGACGCGACTTCTCCCACTGGGACATCGCCACCCATTCCTGGGCCGTGGAAGCCGGGACGTGGGAGGTCTCGGTTGGCTCCTCGTCGCGGAATCTCGCGGCGGTCCTGTCGATCGTCGTTGACGCTCCTGACCTGCGCCGGCCTCTGGACGAGCACTCGACGTTGGCCGAGTGGCTCGACGATCCCGAGGGCGCGGCGATCACCCGCTCAGTCGCGGGACAAGCCCTCGACGACTTCCTCGCCCGCGACGAGGGCGTCGAGATGTTCCTCGCCATTCCCCTGGACCGACTGAGCCGGATGCCGGGCGAGCTGATCACGCCCGACCAGCACACCCGGATGCTGGCCGACCTCGCCTCGACGGTGAGCACCCGGTGAGCACCGGCGGCTCCGAATCACCGAAGCACAAACCAGGTCGTCCTCCCACGGGCAGCGAGGACAAGCGCGAGCGAGTCCTCGACGAGTCCCTGAGGCTGTTCACCCATCGCGGCTACGCAGGCACCTCCCTGTCCGACATCGCCCGCGAGGCCGACATCTCGAAGGCGGGGCTGCTCCATCATTTCCCGACCAAGGACGCCCTCTTCGCCGCCGTCCTCGAGCGGCGCGATCAGGACGCCCCCGCTCCCTCGCCCGAGACCTGGAACCTGGACGAATTCCTCGACTCGTGGATCGGGATCGCCCGTCGCAACGCGGCAGCCCCCGAGGGTGTCGCCCTCTACACCGCGATGTCGGGTGCGGTCATCGACGCGCGCCATCCAGCCCATCACTGGTTCTCGGAGCACCTCGCCCACACGATCACGACGATCACGACCGTGCTCGAACGGGCCACGAGGACCGGGCAACTGGTGCCGGAGACACCGTCGGAGTCGTTGGCTCGAGCCCTCGTCGCACTCTCCGACGGCCTCCAGGTCCAGTGGCTGTGCGCACGAGCCGACAGCGGAACGAGCGAGAACGACCACGGGGCGGCTCATCAGCCCTATGACACGGACATGGTCGCCGAGACACGCGCCGCAGCGCACGCCCTCATCGACCCCTGGAGGATGTCGCAAGGGAATCGCCCGCGCGAACGGTGACGCTCGTCCACGGGTGGGCTTTCACAGACGGAACCACGCGGCGATCGCGAGCAAGGCGATCAACGCGACGACGACCCACGTCAGGGGGCCCTCGGGCCGGTCGGTCTCCACGACCGTGGAGCCCTCGAGGTCGACGCGCTGGTGGGACTCGATATCGGAGATGATTCCGTCCACCGACCCGGGATCCTTTGCGTCATAGAAGTCGCCGCCTGTGGAGCGCACGAGGTCACGCAGCTCCTCGCCCTCGCTGGGAAGCACGCTCGTGTTGCCGGGATACAGCCCGATGACCGTGACTCCCTGCTGTTTGGCGAGGTCGATCGCCTGGGAGAGCGTGTAGATCTCGGAGCCGAGCACCTCGTTGTCGGTCGCTAGGACGACGAGCCGAGAGCGCTCGGTGTTCGTCCGATCGAAGCCGAGGACGCATCCCGCCAGACCGTCCCCGGACAGGGAGGACACCGTCTCGGTGGGGTCGACGGTCGGTTCGAGGAAATCACTGAGTTCCCGGGAGACGTAGACCCCGTCGAGGTCCTGGCCGAGGTAGCCGGTCTTCATGAGGGTCGCGACGTTGCCGAGGGTCTCCGACGCCATCGCGTAGTCGTCGGTGAGCGGGAAGAGAGTCATCGTCTGGGCCGACCACAGGTGCAGGGAGATTCTCTCCCCGGAGAAGTGGTCCGTGATCGTGTCGAAGGAGTCGGCGATCGCCCCGTCGTAGGGGAGCATCGACCCGGAGGCGTCGAGGCACAGGATGATGTCCCGGCTCGCCAGACGCTCATCCTCCAGGTGACGGTCAACAGGGGCCGCCGCCGTCACGGACGTCGCCAGAGCCAACCCGAGCACACACATCACGGCGCCCAGCAGGGCCCACCGCTGACGCCGCACCAGCGCCCGATACTTCGGCAGTTCACGGACGTACCCGCTGTTCGCCACCCATCCTCGGCGCCCTGCGCGTCGCCCGGCGTCGCGCAGGAGGAACCACCCCGACACCGCCGCGAGAATCATGACGAGCAGACAGACGGCGATCAGCCACGGGAATCTCATGCTCTGATCGCCTCGCGGGCCAGACGCAGGACGTCCTCGCCGCCGTCCTGCTCGGGCCCCTCGAAGCTGGGACGCTCGCAGGCCTGCAGCACCGCTCCCAACTGGGGCCAGCTCGGGACCAGGGCCTCGACCTCCTCGACGGTGGCGACCTCGAGGTCACGTCCCGTCCGCGCGGTGCCGAGTGCCCGCATGAGACCCGCGAGCGCCAGGTGGAGCCCACGCCCGTCGAGTTCTCCGGAGTCCCCCCGCTCCGCGATCTGATCGACGAGGCTCAGATAGCGTCGACGTTCGGCCTCGGAGAGGGTCAGCAGCTCGGGGATCGCGATCTCCTCCCCCCGCCACCACCTCCACAGGCACACCCCGACCCACACGAGGACGAGGAGAGCGAGCAGCGTCCCGGTCACCCACATCCAATTCGGGTAGGCGATGGGATCGCGCAGGGTGTCACCGGACACGGGCGTTCCTCCCCAGTGCGAGGACGAGGGCGCGGGCGACGCCTTGGACGGAGGCGACCTCAACCTGCGTGACGCCGCGACGCTCGAGCATGTCGGCCACCGCCCGGGATCGCGCCTGCTCGACGGCGGCCGCCTGCTCGGCGAGTTCCGCGTCCCCCAGGATGAAGTCAGGCAAGGGGCCCGCGTCGACGTCGATGACCCGCGTGTCCTCGCTAAATGACGTCGGCGCGGCATCCGCGACGCTCATGACGATCATCTCGTGGCGAACCGTGATCCGCTTGACCAGGTTCTCGGCGCTGGGCGGTGGCTGGGTCTCGTCGGTGACCAGAACCACCAGCGACCGCCGACGAGTCGCGGCCAGCGCGCGATCCAACAAGCGCGGCACATCAGAGTGCGGCGAGGCAAGGTCGATGTCCTCCCCGATCAGGCGCAGCAGGGTCTCCGCGTGGGCCTTGCCGGACCGTGCGGGAAGGTGGCGGAGCCGCTGGGAATCGCCCGCGACCAGACCGACTCGATCCCCTCGAACGGTCGACAGCCACGCCATCGCCTCGCAGGCCGCCAGGGCGACCTCTTCCTTAGTCTCACCGGACGGGGCGAGGGCTCCCATCGACCGTCCGGTGTCGACGACGAGGATCATCTGGACGTTGGCCGTGGACTCGAAGCGTTTGATGACGGGGCGACCGGTGCGCGCCGAGGCCAGCCAGTCGATGTTCGTGACGTCATCACCGACCTTGTATTCCGCCATGTCGAGGAACTCCATGCCACGTCCGGCGCGCGTGGAGCCGTGCCGTCCGTCCATCACCGACAGCAGGCGGCGCAGGACGGGCAGCTCGACACGGGACGCGATCGCTTCCAGACCGGGTGAACGCATGGCAGGAGGATCCTCAGGGCACCGGGACGGCGTTGAAGACCGCGTCGATGAGCCCCTCGACCGAGACGTCATCGGCCATCGCGTCGTAGGTGCGGATCATGCGGTGACGCAAGATCGCCTGACGCAGTTCCTTGACGTCGCCGGGCACCACGTAGTTCCGCCCCGCCATCAGGGCAAGCGCCTGGGCGACCTGCATGAGGGCGATCCCGCCGCGCGGCGACGCACCGACCCGCACGTGTGAACGGAAGTCCGGCAATGGGTTCGGCCCCGCTCCACGGGTCGTGTTGATGAGGTCGACGATGTAGGTCTTGATCGTGCGGTGGACGAACACGCGTCGCGTGAGGTCCTGCAGTGTCGTGAGTTCCCCCAGGGAAATCGGATCCCCCGTCAGGTCCTGCGAGATGCGGCCGGAGTCGATCCAGTCGAGGATCTCCAGTTCTTCCCGCGGTTCCGGATAGGTGATGACCTCCTTCATGAGGAAGCGGTCCATCTGGGCCTCGGGAAGGACGTAGGTGCCTTCCTCCTCAATCGGGTTCTGCGTCGCCATGACCATGAAGGGCTTCGGAAGAGGGTGGACGACCCCGCCGATCGTCGTCTGGGATTCCTGCATCGCCTCGAGCATCGCGGACTGCGTCTTCGCGGACGACCGGTTGATCTCGTCGAGCAGCACAATGTTGGCGTGGACCGGGCCCAGCTGAGTGGTCATCTCACCCGACGCTTGGTTGTAAACCTGTGTACCGATGATGTCATTGGGCATCAGGTCGGGGGTGCACTGGATCCGGTGAAACGTCCCCGACACGGCAGCGGCCAGCGTCCGTGCGGCCGTCGTCTTGGCCAACCCGGGAACGGATTCGATGAGGACGTGGCCCCGCGCCAGCAGCGCCGCCGTCAGAGCCCGGCGCAGGCCGGCCTGGCCCACGAGTCGTTGGGTGACGATGGCGTCGATGCGGCGGAGCATCTCGCCGGCCTGTGACACCTCGTCATCGGTCAGGTACTCGTCCGCCACGTGCCCTCCTCGGGATCAGTCCCGGCCCAGTCTATGCGGATCAACGTCGGGGGCTCAGGCCGTCGTCACTGCGCCCGTTCGCCAGCCGTTCGTGGGCGTCAGCCATGGGTCCACTGTGGAAGCCCTGTGAGACGGGCTTCTGAAGCCATTCCGCGGGTCGCCGCACCCGCGTGCCCCTTAGCGTGGCAAGCAACGACCTCGCCAGAGGCAGACGAACGGAGCGGCAGACGACGGATCCCCGGAGAACCCCCCACCATCGCAGGATCGCGTCTCGACACACCCTCATGGCCCTCGACGGCAACAGGAGCCGCCGTGTCCTCGTGATCGTGATCGCCGTGGTGCTGGTTGTCCTTCTGCTCAGCGGAGGCGCAGCGCAGGGACGCGCCCTCGTGAACAAGGTTGTCACTTCGTGTGAGTCGGCTCTTCAGGAGCACTCCCTTCAGGTCGAGGCCGCGACATCGATTGTCGATCAGTACAGCGATCTCGCGAGCCTCACCGCGGACGACGTCACCGATCCCGACCTCGTCACCGACCTTGCTGACGATCTGGTGGCATTGGGCTCGACGGCCTCAACCGAGGTCGACAGTGACTGCAACACCCCTCTGCCCGTCATCAGCGCCGAGCTCATTGCCAGCAGGATCACGCGGGCAACGAATCGGATCGAGGACGCGATCGACGATGTCGCCGACAGCGCAGCGGCCGTGACGTCGAGCCGGGCTGTCAAGGAAGTCAGGACCCAGCTGGCTCTGGCTCAGGAGACGCTCAACGGGTTGTCCGACACCACAACGTCGGCCGCCAAGGACCTCCAGGATCTGGTGGATCAGGCATCCGATGCCGTCTCGGAAACAGACTCCGGCGACGCCGCGTCCGATGCTGTCTCCGCGGCAGCAGAGCTGTCGACTTCCCTCAGCGACGCGCGTATCCAAGCCGAGGTCGATGACATCATCGGATCCACGCGGGTCGGCATCGACATCGTCGATCTGTCCAGTGGCGAGACCGTCTATCAGCTCAATGCCGACCAATCGTTCACGACCGCCTCGACGTACAAAGTCCTCGTCGCGTCCGCGATGGCGGATGCCGTCGAGTCCGGTCGACTCACGTGGAGCAGCACTCTTAATGGGACGACGCTCAGTGCGTGTCAGTCCACGATGGTGTTGATTTCGGACAATGACTGCCCGGAGACATGGTTGACGACTTATGGATACGATGCTTTGGAGGAACACGCCCACGCGATCGGGGCGACGCACACGTCCCTGGAGCGCGGCGACTTCACGACGACGCCGTCCGACATGGCCACCGTCCTCACCAGCCTCTACTCCGGCACGCTGATGGACACGGACGACACGGCCACCCTCCTCAGCCTGATGGAACGTCAAATCTACCGTGACGGGATCGCCTCACTGGAGCCCGAGGCGACCGTAGCGGACAAGGTCGGCTGGCTCGACGGCATCCGCAATGACGTCGGTATCGTCTACTCGGACCAGGGCGATGCCGTCTTCTCGATTTACTCCGAGCAGTCAAGCTGGGACATGATCGCCGAGCTCTCGCAGGCCACCTATGACTGGCTCGGCGAGCGACCCGACCTCTGAGCCAGGCGCCGGCGGTGACGACGCTGGCCGATGATGAGGACGAGCGCCCCGGCGATGACAATCAGGATCATTCCGACGAGGGCGATCACTGGCGTCACGTCCCCCTGTTCTGATGACCCCAAGCACCGCACGTCGAGGTCGGTGACGGCCAGTCTGACACCCGTCGCCGTGACGGTGTTCCCGCTGACCTCCCCGATCGACGCCGACGTGATGTTCGCGGGCATCGTGATCGCCAACGAGACATCGCCGTCGAGGCCGAGGTCTTTGAGATCGCTCTCGGTCAGTCCACCGGAACCTGTGCCCTGCGAGAACGGGAGATACAACCGGTACTCGCCCGTATTCGCGTCGGCCGCCCACAGTGGCCGACCGGATTCTCCGTCCCATCCCTGATCTGCGAGATCGACGTGGGCATCGAGCGTGCAGCGTAGGGAGTCAGCGTCGTCGACTTGGGCAACGGCTCCTGTGTCGTCAGGCAGGAAGCCATCGAGGAGTGCGTTCATCACCTGCTGGCAGGTCAGTTCTTCCCCGTCCAGGAGGGAGCGCTCGATCCCGATCTCGAGGTGCAGATCGGCCTGACCCGAGGATGAGACGTCCATCGTGCCGGTCAGGTCGCACGCGGTGAGTGTGGCGGCCGCGAGGAACAGGGTGAGAAACACTGCCGAACGTCCGGGATGCGTCAGCAGGGTCCGGGCGGGCGTCGCATCGGTCATGATCCCAGTATCACCTGTTCGCCCGGACGGACACTGGGAGCGTGAGTCGTCGTAGGGCTCCGCTTTTCCGCATACTGGATCCGCTGCCAAGCTGCGCGGCCGCCGACGGCCGTACGGGGACCGGAAGCCGTCCCAGCAAGCACGGAAGCCGATCTTCTGCGATGCTCACAGGACGATCCTGTCTCCTGGAAGGACATTCCCATGACCCGTATGACTGTGCTCCACCACTCCAATGACACCGCCGGCGACCATGACAGTCTCGCGCGAGGTGCGGCCCGCGTGGCTCTCGGGACGATGCTCATCGTCGCCGGCACCAGCCACCTGACCTGGGCACGCAAGGAGTTCCAGGCACAGGTCCCCGATCTGGTCCCCCTGGACCCGGACACCACCGTTGTGGCCTCGGGCGGCGTCGAGATCAGCCTCGGAGCCGCGCTCGTCGCCGTGCCCCGCAGGCACCGCCGCGCGCTGGGCCGTCTGGCGGCCCTGTTCTTCATCGCGGTCTTCCCCGGTAACATCTCGCAGTTCGTGCACCGACGCGACGGTTTCGGTTTGAACTCCGACGCCACACGCTTCGCCCGCTTGTTCTTCCAGCCCGTGCTGGTCTGGGCCGCGTTGGCCTCGACCCGCACCTGACGCGCGCTCGCAGCTTGGCGCATACGGGAAGAAACCAGAGGGATTCGAGCTCAGTCCACGGAGTCGACCGAGGCGACGTCTCCACCCTCGTCAGCGGCACGCAGCGTGGAGGCGCGCACGATCAGTGCCCCCGCGGTGGCCAGTGAACCCGTCAGCGCCACCGGCGCCAGCCAGGAGGGGGCGAAGCGGCCACGCGTGAGATGGTCCAGGGAGTACCTGCCGGCACCCGCCAGAGCGAGGGACGTGGCCGCCGTGGCGAGGACCGCAGGGAGCTCGAAGCCACCACCGGAGGCCCAGAATCCACGAGGGGAATCCACCGCGCTGGCCACGACCATGGTCGCCGCCGCCGCCGAACCTCCCAGCGGGGTTGCCAGACCGAGTGCCAACAGGGTGCCGCCACCGAATTCTCCGAGGCCGGCAAGCACAGCGGAGACCTTGCCGGGCCGGAAGCCGAGGCTGTCCATCCAGGCGCCCGTCCCCTCAAGTCCATGACCTCCCAGTGCCCCGAAGAGCTTCTGTGAACCATGCGCCGCCAGAGTCGCGCCCACTCCCGTACGCAGCAGCAGCAATCCCAGATCCCGCCCTCGTGATGCGCCCATAATGATGACTCCTCGCGCGTGCCCCCGCATCCGGCCCGGTTGCCGATGAGATGCGTTCCTGTTCGCACGTTATCCTCACCAGGACACGAGGGCAACAGGTGCGACCTCGGCCTCCAGCGTGTCATCGCTGCACTCCCAGCGCCTCCCTCACCATCCGGACGACCATGGCGCGGTCCGCGGGGTCGCCTTCGACGTCGGAGTGGTCGCCGTCGATCGCGAGCAGTGGGCTGGCATCGTATTCCCGCTCCCACTCGTCGTAGTGACGGAGCAGGTCCTGGTAGTAGTCCTCCAGACCCGGGTCGCTCTCCAATTGCTCGAACGGACGCCCGCGCTTGCGAATGCGTCGGAGCATCGTCTCGGAGGAAACCCTGATCAGGATCATGAGGTCCGGCGACTTCCGGTACGGCGCGCCTTCCAGGTCCTCCATCATGTTCTCGAAGAGCGCGTTGTATGTGTCCCACTCGACCTCGGTGACGTTGCCCCGGTCGTAGTTCATGCGCATGAACACGCGGTCCTCGTAGATCGACCGGTCCAGGATGGTGTCCCGGCCGCTCTCCCGCGCCCGCTTGATCGCCGCGAAACGTCGGTTCAGCAGGAAGACCTGCATGAGGAATGCGTACGGGTTGTGGGCGTCGAGATCTCCGGCGGCCCTGCACCGAGCGGCGATCGCGTTACCCCGATAGAAGTCGTCGATGATCGGGTTGTCCTCGACGGGCTCGTAGAGCGGTTGTGCCCCCAGTTCCTCGGCGAGGATCCCGGCGAGGACGGTCTTGCCGCTTCCAATCGACCCCGCAAGCGTGATCAACATGGCTTCTCCTCCCCGAGGCCCGTCGGATCGCGAGCGTCCTCGAACATTGTCGGGCGTGGGGCGAGGCTCCACCACTGCAGCAGTGATCAACCGGGGACCGCCCCCGTCCGCATCACCGTTCTCAGCAGAGGCCCAAGGCGATGCCTCAGTCAGGTGAACCCAGCATCCCCGCCTCCGAACACGACAATGGGCCCGCCCCCACTCGGGGGACGGACCCATTGAAGCCGAACCCAGGCATCCCGGGATCACTCGGAGCCCGCATGGGTCCGAGTGATCGGGCGCTGGTCAGTCAATCAGCCGATCAGGCCGCTGCCTTGGCAGCAGCGATACGTTCACGGAGTTTGCCGAGCTGCTCGGTGATCTCCCGGGGCAGGTGATCACCGAACTGCGAGAAGTACTGCTCCGCATCGTCAGTCTCGGCGGTCCAGGCATCGGGGTCGATCGCGAAGAGCTCATCCCACTTCGCCTGATCGATGTCGAGTCCGTCGAGGTTGAACTCCTCAAACTTCGGGTAGCGCCCGGTCACGCCGTCGATCGAGCTGGCCTCGCCGGCCGCGCGACGCACGATCCAGTCGAGGACGCGCGAGTTGTCGCCGTAGCCCGGCCACATGAACTTTCCGTCCTCGTCCTTGCGGAACCAGTTGACCTGATAGACCTTCGGGAACTTGTCACCCAGCTTGGCCTGCATCTCCAGCCAGTGGCCCCAGTAGTCGGCCATGTTGTACCCGCAGAACGGCAGCATGGCGAAGGGGTCATGGCGCAGAGCACCGACCGCGCCCTCAGCGGCCGCCGTCTGCTCGGAAGCGACCGTGGCGCCGATGAACACGCCATGAGCCGGCTCGTACTGCTCGGCGACCAGTGGCACGTTGGTGGCGCGACGTCCACCGAAGAGGACCGCGTCGACCGGAACGCCCTGGGGAGCCTCCCAGTCGGGGCAGATGATCGGGCACTGCTTGGCCGGGGTGGTGAAACGGCTGTTCGGGTGAGCAGCCTTCTCGCCGGAGTCCGGGCTCCAGTCGTTGCCGTGCCAGTCGATGAGGTGCGCCGGTGCCGGAGCATCGATGCCCTCCCACCAGACATCTCCGTCGTCGGTCAGGGCGACGTTGGTGAAGATCGTGTTCGACTTCATCGTCTCCATGGCCATCGGGTTCGTGTCGTACGAGGTCCCTGGAGCCACGCCGAAGAATCCGGCCTCCGGGTTGATCGCGTACAGACGCCCATCGGAGCCCGGACGCATCCAGGCGATGTCGTCGCCGACTGTCTCGACCTTGTAGCCGGGAATAGTGGGCCGAAGCATGGCGAGGTTCGTCTTGCCACAGGCACTCGGGAAGGCAGCGGTGACGTGGAACTGTTGCCCGGTCGACTCGCGAGTCAGGCGCAGGATCAGCATGTGCTCGGCCATCCAGCCGTCGCGATGCGCCATCGTCGAGGCAATGCGCAGTGCGAAGCACTTCTTTCCGAGCAGGGCGTTGCCGCCGTAACCCGATCCATAGGACCAGATCTCGTTCGTCTCAGGGAAGTGCGTGATGTACTTCTCGTCATTGCATGGCCACTCGGTATCGGCCTCGCCCTCGGCGAGCGGCTTGCCGACGGAGTGAACTGCGGGAACCCACGGCTTGCCCTCAGCGATCAGGTCAAGCGCGGGCTTGCCCATTCGGGTCATGATGCGCATGTTGGTCACGACGTAGGGCGAATCGGTGATCTCGATGCCCAGCTGAGAGATCGGACCGCCCAGCGGACCCATTGAGAACGGCACGACATACATCGTGCGGCCCTTCATCGTCCCGGAGAACTTCTCCTTGAGGGTGGCCTTCATGGCCTTGGGATCGGCCCAGTGGTTTGTCGGACCCGCGTCCTCTTCCTTCTCGCAGCAAATGAACGTGCGCGACTCCACACGTGCCACGTCAGAGGGAAGGGAACGAGCGAGGAACGAGTTCGGCCGCTTGTCGGCGTTCAGGCGGACGAACATTCCGGTGTCAACCATGAGGGTCGTCAGCCGGTCCCACTCCTCCTGCGATCCGTCGGAGAATTCGATGGCGTCAGGCGTCGTCAGAGCAGCGATTCCAACCACCCACGTGAGGACATCCTCGGGAGTGTTCGACGGCGCTGCACCACGCACATCCTGTTCGGTCACAGACATTTTGCCTCCTGCGGCACTCGGTATTCCAGGGCTCTGTGACGCCCTCGATCTACAGTCACAATCATGACGTACACAACACGATGATGCGGGGGCGATTGGTCCCGAGAATCGTGTGTCCAATGGCACACCGCTGCGCCGCCGCTGTGATACAGGCGCGGACGATGCAGGAATGGGGCCACGTGTGCCTTACTCTGGGAGGCGATCATCGCTCACAGATCCGTTGGGGGAATCACCGTGGGACTTCGCGCGCCGGAGGGTCCGTCCTTCTTCGACCTGCTCTCCACCCAGGCCAGCCAACTCGTCACCGGCGTCGAGCTCCTGGCATCGATGCTCGGAGCCTCCGCGGAGGAGCGCGTCGCCCTGCGCGACAAGCTCCACGAGGTCGAGCATGACGGCGACGAGGTCAACCACCGGTTGGTGCGGCGACTGAACCTCTCCTTCGTCACCCCGTTCGATCGCGAGGACATCGGTTTCTTGGCCGCTCGCCTCGACGACTGCATGGACTTGATGGACGAGGCCGGGGATCTCATGGTCCTCTACGGCCTGACCAACATCCCCGATGACGTCGCCGCCTTGCTGGCCGCCCAGGTCAACGTCCTCACCCGGTGTGCCGATCAGACCGCCAACGCCGTGCCCGGCCTCAAATCACCACTCGATCTGCGGGACTACTGGGTGGAGATCAACCGCCTCGAGAACGAGGGCGACCAAGCCTATCGCCTGACGCTGACAACACTCTTCAAGTCGGGGCTTGACCCGATCACCATCATCAAGCTCAAGGACGTCATCGAAGTCCTTGAGTCCTGTGCCGATGCCTTTGAGGATCTGGCGAACGGCATCGAGACGATCGCCGTGAAGGAGTCCTGAGACCGTGGACCTCAACCTGGTCCTCGTGGTCCTCGTCGCCGTCATCGCCCTGGCCTTCGACTTCACCAACGGCTTCCACGACGCGGCCAACGCGATTGCGACGTCCGTGTCGACCCGCGCGTTGACACCCCGGGTCGCGCTCCTCATGGCGGCCGCCATGAACGTCGTCGGGGCCCTGCTGGGGACCGAGGTCGCCAAGACCATCGGCGAAGGCATCATCGATATCTCCCATTACTCACTGTCGAGTGACATCTTCGTGCAGCGCACGGGACTCGTCATCGTTCTGTCTGCCTTGGTGGGCGCGGCGACCTGGAACCTCATCACGTGGTGGTTGGGCCTCCCCTCTTCGTCCTCCCATGCCCTGATCGGCGGTCTGGTCGGGGCGGGCCTCGCCTCGGCAACCACCGTCAAGTGGACGGGGATCGTCGAATCCGTCATCATCCCGATGTTCGCCTCACCGGTCGTGGGGTTCGTCGTCGCCTATCTCTTCATGCGCTTGATCATGATGGTGTTCGCTAATGCTCCCTATCACCGGACGATGCGGCGCTTTCGGCTGGCCCAGACGGTCTCTGCGGCAGCGATGGCACTGGGACATGGTCTGCAGGACGCCCAGAAGACGATGGGCGTCATCGTCATGGCACTGGTTGCCGGCGGCTACGGCGAGCACCACCACATCCTTGATCCGGTCACCGGCGAGATGTCGATCCCCCTATGGGTCAAGCTCTCGGCGGCTGCAGCGATCTCCCTGGGAACGTATTCGGGCGGCTGGCGGATCATGCGCACCCTCGGACGCCGCATCATCGACCTCGATCCGGCCCGGGGGTTCGCGGCCGAGACCGTTTCGGCGACCATCCTCTACTTGGCCGCGTTCGTCCTCCATGCTCCGATCTCGACTACCCACACGATCACCTTCGCGATCCTCGGCGTCGGCTCCACGCGCCGCGTCTCCGCCGTGCGCTGGGGCGTGGCCGGCAACATCGTCATTGCCTGGTTCCTCACCCTGCCCGCTGCCGCGATCGTGGCCGCCTTTGTCTTCTGGGTGGTCCAACTCCTCGTACTGTGACCGCGCGGACCGGCATCGCGATCACAGGCGCGGTCGTCTGCCTCGCGTCTTCCGGGGTCCTCACCGGGTGCGCGTCGACCGGCGTGATGTCCTTGACAACCGGCGACTGCCTGATGGCGCCCTCGGGCGACGCCCTCACCGATGTCGAGCGACGGGGCTGCACCTCGACACACGATGCCGAGGTCGTCGGCATCGCAACCGTCCCCAGCGATGCACTGCCGGCCTCCGACGAGCTCGATGCCCTCGCCCAGCGCGACTGCTTGGCGTTGTTCGAGCAGTATGTCGGAGTCGCCTACGCCGACTCCTCATTGGCCCTGACGTGGTTGGTGCCCACACAGCAGTCCTGGGAATCCGCGAACGATCGATCCGTCACGTGCATCGCCACGACTGCCGACCGCTCCACGATGACGTGGAGCGTGCGAGACCAACGGGTTTGACACGGCATTCCCGAGCCCACCGAGCCCGACGGAGGGACTGCTCGGTGACCTCTTGTCGATGCGAGACCCCCACGGACGGACCCGCGCGATGACGCGCGCATCGGGTCGGCGGGAGGTCCGAAACGCCGTCCCTCGGCCCGTCTCACCGTCTCACCGTCTCACCGTCTCACCGTGAAGACTCAGCCGAACCGACCCGAGATGTAGTCCTCCGTCGCTTTCTCGGACGGATGGGAGAAGATCTTCTCGGTCGAATCGAACTCGACGAGGCGTCCGGGCTTGCCGGTCGCCTCCAGATTGAAGAAGCCGGTGCGGTCGGAGACGCGCGCGGCCTGCTGCATGTTGTGGGTGACGATAACGATCGTGTACTCGTCCTTGAGCTCGTTCATCAAGTCCTCGATGGCGAGTGTCGAGATCGGGTCGAGGGCCGAACAGGGCTCGTCCATCAGCAGAACCTCGGGGCGAACCGCGATCGCCCGGGCGATACACAGGCGCTGCTGCTGGCCGCCCGACAAGGACGAGCCCGGACGCGCGAGCCGGTCCCTGACCTCGGTCCACAGGTTCGCGCCCTGCAAGGACTCCTCGACCAGGCCGTCCTGGTCAGACTTCGACATCTTGCGGGAGTTGAGTTTGACCCCCGCCAGCACATTGTCCCGAATGGACATCGTCGGGAACGGGTTCGCACGCTGGAACACCATGCCGACCCTGCGACGCACCTGGACCGGATCGATGTCACGGGCATAGATGTCGATCCCGTCCAGACGCACGGAGCCCTCGACACGTGCGCCGGGAATCGCCTCGTGCATGCGGTTGAGGGTCCGCAGAAAGGTCGACTTCCCGCACCCGGACGGGCCGATCAGCGCGGTGATCGCATTGGCCGGGATGTTGACGGTGACTCCATCGACAGCGAGGAAGTCGCCATAGTAGATGGACTCATCGGTGATCTCGATTCGGTTGGGCATCTGTTCTCCTGTGGTCTCCGAGGCGCAACGGTGACCGGTCGGGCCCGCCGTCGCACGGACGGCGTGGGTCAGCGGGTCTTGGGAGCGAAAAGGCGAGCGATGGAGCGCGCGATGACGTTCAGCAACATGACGAGGACAATGAGGACGAGGGCCGCTGCCCACGCCCGCTCATAGTTGATCGTCGTCACGCAGTTGACGGCTCCCGCGCGACACGTCGCCAGCCCCTGCGAGTACTGGTTGTAGACGAACACCGGGAGCGTCGTCATGCGTCCGTCGAACACGTTCGTGTTGAGCTTCTCGATGAAGCCGACCGTCATCAGCAGCGGAGCGGTCTCCCCGATGACGCGCGCGATCGCGAGCATGATGGACGTCGTCAGCCCGGCCGCCGAGGTCCGAAGGACGACCTTGACGATCACACGCCACTTCGGCACACCCAGAGCATATGCGGCCTCGCGCAGTTCGTTGGGGACGAGCCGGAGCATCTCTTCCGAGGACCGGACCACGGTCGGAATCATCAGGACGGCCAAAGCGATTGCACCCATGATGCCCGCACGGTAGGCCGGCCCCACCGCCAAGGAGAAGATCGCGGCACCGAACAAACCTGCGACGATCGAGGGGATTCCCGTCATGACGTCGACGAAGAAGGTCGTCGCCTTGGACAGTAACCTACCCTGTCCGTACTCGACGAGGTAGATCGCCACGAACACCCCGATCGGTGCGGAGATGATCGTCGCCCACAGCGTGATCAGCAGTGTTCCAATGATCGCGTGGAGGACGCCACCCGAGGGCATTCCTCCGAAGACCCCGACCATGTCCGTGGTGAGGAACGACCAGCTCACGCGCTTGTACCCCTGGGTGACGACCGTGATGACCAGGGAGACCAGTGGCAGGACCGCCAGGAGAAAGGCCAGCGAGACCATCACCCACGCGATGCGGTTCTTGATCGCCCTCCACCGTTCCCACCCTGGATCCGCGGATTGAAGGTTGTCCGTGGCCTGACGGCGCGCACGGGGTGCGGGCGCAGCAGTCCCAGCAACGCTGGAAGGGAACGGATTCGCCATCAGTTGGCTCCCGAAAACTCGGAGTGGCGGTTCACGATCCATCGTGCGATCGAATTGACGATCATCGTGATCGCGAAGAGGGCCAGACCGGTGGCGATCAAGGCCGCCGTGTCCACGCCCGTCGACTCCGGATACTGCAGGGCGATGTTCGCTGCGATCGTCGAATGCCTGCCCGCCTCGAGAATGTGCCAGGAGTAGGACGACCCGACCGACAGGACCATGACGACCGCCATCGTCTCGCCGAGGGCCCGCCCCAGACCGAGCATCGAGGCGGAGACGACCCCGGAACGCCCGAATGGCAGAACCGCCATGCGGATCATCTCCCACCGGGTCGCCCCCAGGGCCAGCGCCGCTTCCTCATGGAGGGACGGCGTCTGGAGGAAGACCTCCCGAGAGACCGACGTGATGATCGGCAGGATCATGATCGCCAGGACCAGGGATGCCGCCGCGATCACACGTCCCGTCGGGGAGGGCTCCCCGGCGAAGAGCGGAAACCACGACAAGTGGACTCCGAGCCAGGTGAAGATCGGGACCAGCTTAGGAATCAGCCAGATCGCCCCCCACAGGCCATAGACGACCGACGGGATCGCGGCCAACAGGTCGACCAGATATCCGAGGGCCTGGGCAGCTCGGCGTGGCGCATAGTGACTGATGAATAGGGCGATCCCGACCGACACGGGAACAGCGATCACCATCGCGAGGGCCGCGGCGAGCACCGTGCCGAACAGCTGCGGTCCCGTGAATCGAAGGATCGACACAGTATTGGACGAGCCCACTGTATGGAAACGTTGGGAGAAGTCAGAGACCGCAGGCCATGCGGTGACGATCAGGAAGATCGCCACCGCTGCCAAGGTGCACAGGATCAGGACGGCTGCGGCCGTGGAGATGCCCTTGAAGATCAGGTTGCCGGTCTTCCCACTGCTGCTCTCCATCGGGCCGCTCATTCCATCCGTCCGATGCCGTCCGATCATGCTCACTTGATGGCGTCGAGCGAGGTCGTGATCTCCGACCGCAAAGTGTCGGACAACGGGGAGGAGCCGGCAGCCTGGGCCGCGATCTCCTGGCCCTGCGAGGACGCCTGGTACCCGACGAAGGCTTTGACCATTGCGGCATCGTTTGCATCGGAGTAGGTCGAGCACACGATCGAGTAGCTGATGAGGATCAGCGGGTACGAGTCGTTCGTGTCCGGAATGCGGTTGACCTTGAGCGCGATGTCGTTGGCATCACGACCCTCGACGCGGGTCGCGGTCTCCGCGGCCTTCGCGGCGGTTGCGTCGGAAAAACTGACGAACGATCCGTCCTTGGCGCCCAGCGCGACCGTCCCGAGCTGACCGGCCTGGGAGGCATCCACGTAGCCAATGGAGCCCTTGCCGGCCTGGACGGCCTGGACGACACCGGAGGTCTTGGCAGCGGACTCTCCGCCTTCCACCGGCCAGGACTTTCCGGCTTCGTCGGTCCACACCGAGGGGGCGGCCTCGTGGAGGTAATCCGTGAAGTTCTCGGTCGTACCGGACTCGTCGGAGCGATGCACGGGAGTGATCGTCTCATCGGGCAACGTCACGCCCGAGTTGGTGGCCGCGATCGCCGGGTCGTTCCACGTGGTGATGTCACCGTGGAAGATCTTCGCGACGGTGTCAGCGTCGAGGCTCAGCGACGTCACGCCGTCGAGGTTGAAGACGATGGCGATCGGGGAGATGTAGACCGGCAGGTCCCACGCGGCAGCACCGCAACGAGAGCTCGCGGCCGCGATCTGGTCGCCCTCGAGCGCAGCATCTGAGCCTGCCCACACCACCTGTCCGGAAGTGAACTGGGTGACGCCTGCGCCAGAACCGACTCCGTCGTAGGAGAGAGTGACACCGGGCTGTGACTGGGCGAAACCGGACTTCCAGGCGTCCATCGCGGATTGTTGGGACGTCGCTCCCGCACCAGCCAGGGTTCCAGAAAGTTCCTCGGTGGAGCCGGAGGCATCTGCTGACGCATTGTCACTGTCCGAAGAGGAGTTGCCACATGCAGCAAGAGAGGCCATGAGGACGCCAGCGCCGAGAAGTGCGCCAGTGCGCGTGAAACGGTCGCGCAAGGTCATTGATCTTCATTCCGTTCTGCCGCCCCGTGGACGGCGCGTCATCCGACCGGTTCGACCGGCTCAGTGTTCAAGATAAGGAGCCGAGTTGACGGGCCGGACGGCGCTGGGTGAACGGACGGTGAACAGGTTCGTGACAGTCGTCACAACGAGTGGGGCATCGTCAACTGGCGAAGCGGATCTTTGCCGCTGGAGCGTGCCGTTCGACCCCCACGACCGATGGGCTCTCAGCCCGACCAGGATGGGCGACATGGGCGACCAGCATTTCCGAGGTCCGCAACCAGGGTGACGACTGGGGCAGCCGCGCAGCAATCTGCGGACCACACAGGTCGGCGACCGAAGCGAGAAGGACCGGCAGCGTTGGACGGTGAACACACACGAGCGCGGGCACCCCACCATGCCGCAAGAGATCCTCGACGATCGCTCGACCGGGATCGGGGCGTTCCGTCATCGCGCGCTCGGTCAGTTCGGGACGTCCCTCGACCTCGACCCCAGCCAGGGCAGCAGTGGGTCCCACTGTCGCCACGCATCGCTCCCAGGGAGACGAGAGAATCCTCCCCACCCCCCACGAGGAAATCAGATCGATGAGGTCGATCGCCTGGATCACACCCGGACGCGACAGGGGGCGTTCGTCCTCCGCTCCCTCCCACGACGACCTCGAGACGGCCTTCGCGTGACGCAGAAGCACGAGTGTCGCAGTCACGAGCGTTCCCGCTTCGGCCCGCGAGACGAGCTCCGTGAGCAGTCGGCGATCCCCCCGACGGGTGAGCAGCGTGCGCGCCTCATCGGGAGCGACCCACCGGACCTGGTCGATCTCACGCTCGGTGGCGGGGCTGACGGGACGGCGGGTGCGCAGCGCAGGCCCGGCCTCGGCGACAGTGCCCAGCCAGTAATGGACCTCTTTGGTGTGGCCCGACCCGAGGCGGTAACGCTGAGTGGTCAGGGGAGCTCCGAGGACGACGGGCAGGCCGCTCTCCTCCTCGACCTCGCGGACGGCGGCCACGGGCAGCGGCTCATTGGCCTCCAGCTTGCCCTTGGGCCACGACCAATCCCCATATCGAGGGCGATGGACGATGAGGACCTCGACCGCTGCGGGATCGATCGGTTCTCCCATCGCCGGCGTCGCGGCGCCCTCGACGGGCCGCCACACGACGCTGCCGGCAGCACGCACCAGGCGGCTGGGAACTGGGGACGGACGGGACCTCGACACGGATCAAGGGTAGCGGCCGATGCGAGGTGCCCGCACAACCACTTTCGTCAAGCTCAGTAGGCCACAGTGAACCGCGACCGGCGATGCGCCGGGGCCTCGACCTCGTTGAGGATCGCGGTGGCGAGGTCCGCACCCGAGATGTTCGACTCACCCGCCTCGTCGGTCAGCAGAACATCGCCGCCGACGCGGAAGGTCCCGGTCTTCTCTCCGGGGTTGTAGGAACCGAAGTTCGCGGCCGGAGAGACGAAGAACCAATCCAAGGCCTCGTCGCTGGAGCGCAGATCATCGAGGACCGCTCCGAGCTGCTCCGCCTCCGACCTGAACTCTGCCGGAAACCCCGAGTCAAGCAGCAACGGACCGTCTGCGGAGACACGGAGCGAGCCTGCCCCGCCGACAAACCCGACGCGCACACCGGATGCCTGGGCCAAACGAGCGACCTCGGTGTAGACGTCACGGAGCTTCCCGTCGAGGGCGCCGCGCGGTGAGAGCGCGCCGACGACGACATCCGAGCCAGTGACGACCTGTGCGAGGACCGCGGGATCGAGCACGTCACCGATCCGATAGTCAACCCCGTCGACCTTCTTTTCCGGGAGCGAACGAGACCAGGAGGTGACGGTCAGGCCGCGCGAGGCAGCCTCCTCCACGACGTGTGAACCCGCATATCCGGTACCGCCGAGAACTGTCAGATGCGTCATGGGAGAATTCCTTCCGAGGGGTACGGAGCGCAGCCCCGATGTCAGTTACTTACCATAAGGGAGCAACGTCCCAATGGGAAGTAGGCACCTGACAGTGCCCGACAGGATCGGGTGCCCGACGAGGAGGAT
Source organism: Actinomycetales bacterium (assembly GCA_015655375.1). GTDB lineage: Bacteria > Actinomycetota > Actinomycetes > Actinomycetales > Actinomycetaceae > Pauljensenia. The sequence goes on along the minus strand of JAATFD010000035.1, from coordinate 11,452 downwards.
CCATACATGACGACTACGCTCACCCGCCCCGCATCGTCAGCCGCACAGGAATCGGGCACCACTGGTGACACGCCTGTGCCTCCCTACGATCCCTACCAGAGAAACTGTCCGACACGGCAGCTGCTCGACCGCATCGGCGATCGCTGGACCGTCCTCGTCGTCGGAGCCTTGGCAGAGGCGGAGGGGGCCACGCGCTATTCAGCCATCGCACGGCGCATCGACGGCGTTTCACAAAAGATGCTCACCCAGACGCTGCGCGCTCTCGAGCGCGACGGTCTGGTCACGCGCACCGCCCACCCCGAGATCCCACCCCGCGTGGAGTACGAGCTCACTGACCTGGGACGCTCGCTGCACGGGACCGTCAGCCTGTTGGAGGAGTGGTCCCGATCGAACATGGGCGCAGTCCTGCAGGCACGCGACGCCTATGACACCGAGACAGTCAGGAACCGAGGGAACGGCCGATGACGCGGGCCGAGGCCTCGTTCATCAGCGTCGTCTGGATATCCTCGAGCCGGCGGCCGCGCTTGTCACGAGTGTGGCGCTTCCACGTCCCGTTCTTGCGCAGCACCCACGACGACGTCGTCGAAGCGACGCCCCTCCGCACGAGGTCGGCGAGGTAGGTGATCTGGCCGGGATCCGAGATCCGCACGAGTGCCTCGACCCGACGGTCGAGGTTGCGGTGCATGAGATCGGCCGAACCGATCCAGACCTCTTCCTCGCCCTCGGGCCCGAACGCGAAGATCCGCGAGTGTTCGAGGTAGCGCCCGAGGATCGACCTCACTCGGATGTTCTCGCTCAGTCCAGGTACCCCCGCCCGAATCCCGCAGATCCCACGCACCAGGACATCGACGGGCACCCCCGCCTGTGAGGCCCGGTAGAGCGCGTCGATGATCGCCTCGTCGACGACGGAGTTCACCTTGATGCCGATCCAGGCCTCCTCCCCCGCACGCTTGCGGGCGATCTGGCCCTCGATGCGCTCGATGAGGCCCGGACGGATCGACAGCGGCGCAACGAGCAGACGGTGGAACGTCGAACGCGGCGCGTATCCGGAGAGCTGGTTGAACAGGCGCGTCAGATCCTGGGCCACGTCGCGGTCACAGGTCAACAGACCGAGGTCCTCGTAACCGCGAGCCGTTTTCGGGTGGTAGTTGCCAGTCCCGATGTGGCAGTACCGGCGTAGCCCATCGGCCTCTTGGCGCACGACCAGGGACAGCTTGCAGTGAGTCTTCAATCCGACCATGCCGTAGACGACGTGGACACCGGCGCGCTCGAGCTTGCGTGCCCAGGAGATGTTCGCCTCCTCATCGAAACGGGCCTTGATCTCAACGATCGCCACGACCTGCTTGCCGTTCTGAGCGGCCTCGATCAAAGCGGAGACAATCGGTGAGTCCCCTGAGGTGCGGTACAGCGTCTGCTTCATGGCCAGGGTGTGAGGATCGCGCGCCGCCTGGGTGATGAAGGACTGTACCGAGGTCGCGAAGGAGTCGTAGGGGTGGTGGAGCAGGACGTCGTGACTGCGGATCGAGGCGAAGATGTCGCCCGGACGCGAGGACTCGACCTCAGCCAGGCCTGCAGCGGTCACGGGGACGTAGCGCGGGTACTTGAGCTGGGCGATGTCGAGGTCGTGGAGGTCGTTGCACAACGTGAGATCCAGGGGCGCCGGAAGGCTGATGACATCCGCCGGAGAGATCTCGAGCTTCTCGATGAGGAAGTCACGGACGAAGGAGGAGATCGTGTCTTCGACCTCCAGACGCACAACCGGGCCGAACTTGCGGCGCAGGAGTTCCTCTTCCATCGCGGTCAAGAGGTTCTCGGCGTCATCCTCCTCGACCTCGAGGTCCTCATTGCGTGTGACGCGGAAGCTGTGGGCCTCCACGATCTCAACCCCGGGGAAGAGATGGTCGAGGTGAGCGCGCACGACCTCCTCGAGAGTGATGAAAGTGGAGCCTCCCGGTTGGGAGACGTAGTCCTCGGGAACGCCGATACCGATGGTGCCTGGACGAGCCGCAGTGTCGACATTGATGAGACGGGGCAGCGACTGGGGAACCTTGACCCGCGCGAAGTGCAGCTTGCCGGTCAGAGGGTTGCGCACGACGACCGCCAGGTTGAGTGACAATCCCGAGATGTAGGGGAAGGGATGGGAGGGGTCGACGGCCAGCGGGGTGAGAACCGGGAAGATCTGGCGGCGGAAGTAGGCCGTCATCCGTTCACGTTGCATGTCGTCGAGTTCTGCCCACGCCCGCAGGTGGATGCCCTCGGCATGCAACGCGGGGAGGACCTCGTCCTGAAAGTGGCTGGCCTGACGGGCGGTCAATCCACGGGTCCGCAGTTGAATCCCCTCAAGGACCTGCCGAGGTTCGAGGCCGGAGGCCGACGGCTTGGCGATCCCCGCGGCAATGCGGCGTTTGAGACCTGCGACGCGCACCATGTAGAACTCGTCGAGGTTCGACGAGAAGATCGCCGAGAACCAGGCCCGCTCCAGCAACGGCAGGTCGAGGTCCTCGGACTGCTCGAGGACACGCTCGTTGAATGCCATCCAGGACAGCTCGCGGTCCGCGAATCGGCCCTTGGGCAGTGGGGAGTCCTCGCCCAGCGTCTGCGACGTGTCAACACCGATGTCGACGCTCGGGTGGACTTCCGCATCGGCCACGGGCTCGTCGTCGTACTCGGCATCCTCATGCTCGACCCCAACGAGCGAGACGTCATCGGCCGCTACAAGGATCTCCTCAGCACGGACCGGCTCGACGTTGAGGACAGAGCCGTTCGGCGGGTCGCCGACTTCGGTGGTCCCCAGGAGAGGCTCGTCCCCAATCGCATCGACGTCAGGCTCCGGCGCAGGACCTGGCCAGGATTCGTCGGGTGCGGAGAAGGTCGGAGTGTCGGACATGATGACCCCTTCTGGGAGATCGGTGTGCGGATGTCCGGAAGTCAGGGCGGGCTCTCGGGAAGACTGTTTCTCCCGTCCGGCGTGAGGTCGGCAGGACGAAGGTGCAGTCCACGTGGGTCAGTTCAGGGTCCCCACCTCCGCATGGCGTGCGGCCTCATCGAGTTCGTCGGCAGTGCGCAGCAGCGCCCGGGTCCGCACCGTCACCGGGTGCGCGAGGGGATCGTCCTCGTCTCGGATCCATGAGGCGCCGTAGGTGTCTCCGGCAGCGAGGATGCGCAGTGCCCGCGACGCACCGGAGATGATGTCCGCCAAGTCGTCGTCCGTGCGTTCGCCCGCCAAGAGGGCCGCGACCTCGTCCATGACGGCCGCGAGATCAGGGACCATCACCGGGTGCTCAAGACCGGGAATGATCCGCGCGACTCTGCCCTCGGCGTATCGGCTCTCGACGTGGGCACGATCCCGGTGATACCACTCAGAGAGCAAGTACAGGCGCCACAGCGCTCCGGGGAGGGTGAAATCAGGGCTGCGCGCCCACATGTCAGCGACGATGTCAGCACCCTCGCGACGCACCGCTTCACGCAGACGTTCGATCGCCTCGGGACCGAATTCATCGTCGCCGACACCCATGAGCGCCCATGCCGAGGTGTGCGCCAAAGCGGATCCTTCTGCTGGATCGTCGTCACCGATGATCTCCTCGGCGTCTCGAGGATTCAGCATCGCGGGCCTGCGGGGTGTTCGGTGCTTGTCAGCCATGACGCCATCCTCGTGTCTTGGGGCAGAATCCGCACGCGGACTGGCAGACACCTGCGCCAGATCATGCCGATGTCGGCAGCGCCGGATCCGCGACGGCACCGATCCCCGGATCGGACAGAGTCAGGGGCGCGCTGCCGCTACAATGTCCGACGGGCCTATAGCTCAATGGTAGAGCAGCGGACTTTTAATCCGCGGGTTGGGGGTTCGAGTCCCCCTGGGCTCACTGACAGTGGCTGGTGATCGTCCCCGTTCAACGACCGGGTGGTGTGGCCGTTGAGGGCTGGGATTGTCTCGCCCCGACGCAGGGTTTCCATCGTCACGCGTCATGAGTAGCAGGTCCTCATGTCATGAGCCCCGAACGGCACACCGGCCCAAGCACCATCGGTCGTTCGCCCATTCGCGGGTATTGGAACAGACTCGACTGGTGCTCGCCGCCGGGTCGACCGACCAGCTGGATGACTCCGACTCGGAGACGGGTACGTCCCACCGAGACGAATTCATCCCAAGTCCGCGAGATCGACCTCCTGCGACGTTCCCGCGCGAGCCGTCGACACCTCGACGCGGACATGAACGGCTTCGAAGGATCCGCCAAGAACACCCTCGACCTCGGGAATGAGCACCTCCGAAATCAAGCCGAGGCTGTCACGGATCGGCGCGTCCTGACGCACGGTGTAGCGCGCACGGAGTACCGGCGCGTGCGTGGTTCCCCCAACACGTACCTGGGCGTCCGTCACGAGGTCATGGCGAAGTGCTGATTCAGCTGCGGCTCGGGAGACCACTTCGGAGTCGAGCGAGGTGAGCGCACCGTCCTCGCCCTCGTAGCGCATGGTGCGCGCGCGAGGCCGACGCGGGAGGACAGACAGGAGCAGGAACACTGCAACGACGACCAGGATGAACCCGATGGCCAGGACGCCCGCGATGCCTCGAGTTCCGGCGTCGGCAAGCGGTGCGACGGGGTTCGGAACGCGGTCGACCATCCCAGGCAGGAGTCCCGCCGCCACGAGGATGCCGAGAACACCCGCCGCCACGAGAAGCACCCCGAAGATCCCGAGGATCGTTCTGTTCCGGGCGGAATGCGTCTGCCACATCAGCGTTCTCCCGTCGTCGTCACCCGGAGGTCCACCTTCGGCTGGGCAGACAGAGGGATCTCCGCGAGCACCGAACGCACTCTCTGCTCGGCCGCCTCGCGGATCCCGTCCGTCTCACGCATCCGGGTGAGGACCCGAACTCTCGCCTTCGTGCCGGTGAAGCGGACACGGGCATCGGAGACGCCGTCCAGCCGTTCCACAGAGCCCGAGATCACAGCCTCGACCGCGCGCATCGACAGCACGAGTTCCCGACCGGCATCGAGATCATCTCCCTCGATCACGACCGTCGCCCGTCTACCAGGGACCACTGCACACGCGAGCACAACGATCCCCAGGATTACAGTCACAATGCTGGCCCCAAGCACGATCGGATCGGACCAGGACAGCTCTGAGCCTCGGTCGAGCCATCCCCGAAGCGGGTCCGGCCATGACCCGGAGCGCGTCGCGGCGGCCCCCGCCCAGACACACCCGGCGCCCGCCAGGCCAAGGAGCACGGCCACGACGCCGAGCGCCACCGACCGCGCGGGCCGGACATGCCAGAATCGTTGAGCCCTCATCGCAGAGCCCTCCCCTCGGAGTCCGATCCGACGTGAAGCGCACTGACCTCGATGTCGATCTGAGTCGTTCGAGCTCCTGCCAATTCACGCAGACGCTCGTCAACGTGATGGCGAACCCGCGCGCATGCTTCACTCACGTTGACCGGATAGTGCAGTCCGATGTCGAGGCGGACGACCATCGTCCGACCGAGTACGTCCACTTGGGCCTTCGGCCCCGAGGCCCGACCGAACGTGCGCCCGATTCCGGTGACGATTCCGGCCGCGGGGTCGCGGACTCCACGAACTTCTCGGGCTGCTTGTTCGGCCAGCTTCGTGAAGACCGCGTTCGGAACGCTGGTGCGCCCGCGTGGATCCGTGGTGTCCACACCGATCACCTCCGACGACGATTGAGGAGCTAACCGAGATCGACCCGATCTCCGACGAGCCATCCGACGCCCGCCCCGACCAGGGTGAAGAACGCGACAACGATCAGCTGGGTGAACGACCCGAAGGCGATCACGAGCCCGATGACAAGACCCGCGAGCAGGCCCCACTTGATGGCGTTCATAGTTGCTCCATTCCTTCCGCCGCCGGTCAGCGGAGGTCGTCGCGGGCGTCGTCGGAATCCGGATCCGGATCGTCCTCGCTGGGCAGATGGACGTCCGAGACCTCGATGTTGACCTCGAGCACCTCTAGACCCGTCGCATGCTCAACCTCGGCGATGACGCTCTCACGGACGTCGCGGCTGACGTCGACGATCGAGTGCCCGTATTCGACGACGATGACGAGGTCGAGGACGGCCTGCTCCTCGCCCTTCTCCACGCCGATTCCACCTGAGACGTTCGTCGACGCCCCAGGAATCCGTTCCGCCAGTGAGTTCAGCGCACGCCGGGCAGCCGTCCCGATGGCATGGACCCCTTTGACCTGTTCGAGAGTGGCCGCCGCGATCTTCTGGACGACCTGGTCGTCGATCGTCGTCGTCCCCCGATCCGTGCGGAGGGGACCGTGTTTCTCCTGGCTCGCGGAGTCTTGCGGATCCTTCGGTGGCTCCTGGCTGTCTTGCTTGCGTGTCTGCTCGGTGTTCTGGGCCATGTCTGCACCTCTCAAGTTCCATGTCTGCATCGCGGTCACCCGCGACCGGAGCCGGCGACGTAGGTGTGTCGGCCATCACCCAGCCTAGAGGCCCCTTGGTGAACGCGCGCGGTAAGGGAGGGAGGGCGCAGGGCGCCCAGGTTGCGCGCATACCCGAGTGACCTGGTTGTCCACCGATACGGACCAGACGTTCCTCGCCCGGTCAGGCTCGAGACGGATGAGCGGCGAGGTGTTGTCTCAGCGACGGATCAGCTTGCGGGCAGTGTAGTTGCCGAGCTGCTGGATGATCTGGACCATGATGATCATGGCGCCCACCGCGACCCACGTGACGAGGTCGTTGTAACGCTGGTAGCCCCATTGCAAGGCGAATGCACCCAAGCCTCCGGCGCTGATCACGCCACCGGCGATGGCCGACATGTCGAGAACACCGATGAACAGGAAGGCATAGCCCAGGACCAGTGGTCCCAACGATTCCGGCACCGCGACACGCAGGAGTGCATGGGTTCGAGAAGCACCCATGGCCCGAGCGGCCTCGATGATCCCGGGGTCAGTCGCCACCAGATTCTGTTCGACAATCCGCGAGGTCGCCATCGTGCACATGACGATCATGGGGAACAGGGCTGCCTGGACTCCGATGCTGGTCCCGGCGATCAGCAGATTCAGCGGACGCACTGCCGCCAAGAAGATGATGAACGGAATCGGACGAATGAAGTTGATGATGAAGCTGAGGATCCCATAGACGATCCCGTTCTGGAACAAGCCGCCTCTGCGCGTTCCATACAGTGCCAGCCCGAGGAACAATCCCAGAATCCCTCCGACGATCATCGTGATACAGACCATCTGCAGGGTCTGGACGATCGAGGACAAGAACTCCGGCCACTGCCGGCCCCAGTCCCACTCGTTCTTGGTCGGCAGAATCCCCCACGCCGTGTTCGCCCAAGCGGCGCTCGTCACCGTCGTCAGGCTCATCGTTCATCTCCCGTCGTCTCGTCACGGGCAATGGTTCGATCCAGTTCGACGTCTTCCTCGTCGTCGGCCGGTCCTAGCGTGCCGGCTGCCGGCTCACGCGACTCCCAGCGAGGATCCGCCAAGGGCGCCGCAGCCGTCCCGAGGTCGATGACGCTCGCCTGGGTCTCGAGCCTGCCGATCGTTTGGCCGACAGCGTCGTGCGGACCGTCGATCCCCAAAGTCAGGCTCCCGAAGGGGCGGTGGCCGACCTCGGTGATCCCGCCGTAGAGCACCTCGATCGAGACCCCCAATCCCTCCCCTGCGGCAGTGAGGTCCAGACTCCCCTGCGAACCCTCGCGCAGCGATGCGATGACCATCCGCCCCGGGTGGCCGGCTCGCAGCCGATCAATCGCCTCCGGGTCCAGGCGGTCATGCAAGGCCGTCTGGATGAAACGCCGTGTGGCGTAATGGCGGGGTTCCGCGAAGACCTGGTAGACGTCGCCGCTCTCGACGAGCCTCCCATGCTCCATGACCGCGACCCTGTCGCAGGCATACTGCACGACGGACATCTCGTGGGTGATGATGACGATCGTCACGCCAAGCTCGCGGTTGACCCGCAGCAACAGATCGAGGACGTCGTGCGTCGTTTCCGGGTCAAGGGCGCTCGTCGCCTCGTCCGCCAGGAGAATGCTTGGCGAGGTCGCCAGCGCCCGAGCGATGCCGACACGCTGCTTCTGGCCCCCCGAAAGCTGTGATGGATACTGCGTCGCCTTGTCCCTGATGCCGACGAAGTCGAGCAACTCGGTGACCCTCTCACGGCGCTTCTGTTTCGACCATCCCGCCAGGCGAAGCGGATAGCCGATATTCGATGCGACATTGCGCGCTGAGAACAGATTGAACTGCTGGAAGATCATGCCGATGTCGGTGCGAATCTGTCGCAGTTCGCGTTCCCCCGCGGCACTGACCACGCGGCCATCGACCTCGATGGTTCCCGAATCGAGCCGTTCCAGAGCGTTGATCAGCCGGACCAGAGTGCTCTTTCCGGCGCCTGAATAACCGATGACACCGAAGATCTCGCCGTGCCCAATCTCCAGGGACACATGATCGACCGCATGGGTCTCGCCTCCATTGAACGTCTTCGTGACGTCGTCGAAGCGAATGATCGGCTCTCCGGGACCGCCCTGCGGTGGCGTCGTGACCATCGCCCACCCTTCTCATCCTCGTCGGATTGACCACGGGGCGGCCGACAGACCCGTCAGGGTCCACGGCCGCCCACGTTGGCGCATCGAGCCTACTTCACTTCAGTTCAGACTCCGCGTCCGTGAGATACTGCTGAAGTTGCGCCGGGGTGTCATGGACGAGAACCGCCGTGCCACCTGAGTTCGCCTGGAGATCCTTCTCGACATCTGCGCTCTGTGAGATCTCGACGAGCTTGAGATAGACCGGATTGTCCTTGTCCGCAGTCTTCGACACCCAGACGTTGATGAAGGGGTGAGAGGAGTCGGCCGTGGGGTCATCCTGGGCAATCGCCGAAGACGCCTCGAGACCGGCCTCCGTCACGTAGTCGTTGTTCACGACTGCCGCGGCGACGCTCTGGTCGTCCAAGGATCGAGCGGTCTGGTCAGCCGCGACCGGTGCAACAGTGACCTTCGAGTTCGCCGTGTCGACGTCCTCGGGAGTCGCCGTCAGAGCACCGGTGCCATCCTTCAACTTGATCAGACCGGCCGACTGGAGCACACCGAGCGCGCGCGCCTGGTTGGTGCCGTCATTGGGAATGGTGACCTGTGTGCCCTGGGGGATCTCGTCAGTGGAGGTGTACTGCTTCGAGTAGACGCCCAGCGGATAAATCGCTGTCGCGCCGATCGGGGTCAGATCCGCACCGGACTCATTGAGGTACTGGGCAAGGAACAGGATGTGCTGGAACTGGTTGAGGTCCAGGTCTCCCGAGGTCGTTGCCGGGTTCGGTTGCTGGTAGTCGGTGAAGTCCTTCAGGTCGATGTAGATCCCACTCTCGTTGGCCAGCTTCTCAAAGGTCTGCCATTGCGGACCGCTCGCACCGACGACGCCGATGGTGACCGGGTTGTCCTTGCCGCCCTTGTCCGTGTCACCGGGAGCGGTGAAGCCCGAGGCGTCAGCAGAAGCGGCAGAATCCGAAGATCCGGGGCTCGACGATGAATCTGCAGAACTCGAGCCGCCTCCGGAGCAACCGGCCAGCGCGAATGCGGCGGCCGCAGCGGCGGCGATAAAGGGCAGATGTGTTCGGGACATGGCTCTCTCCTTGTGGATGAGGTCGATGGGACGGTTACGCGCGGACCCCGCTGAAGGGCGGATGGCCTCGGGATCGACTCCCGGTGACACGCAGAGACGTCGCAAGGATTTGGCTAGGCGGTGCGTTGGCGATCTCCGGAGCCCTCAGAGGGCATCCAGGGGGCAGCTCAGCCCGATCGCGTGCGACGTCAGCGGAGGCGACAGCCTCCCTCACACGCACCACCGCTGGGCATTCGACGGACGGCCGAGAACGGCGCCACGTCTGAAGCCGAGAGGCAGAAGCGGTGTGTGAACATGACGCCATTGTCGGGCCCTGAACGGCTTTATTCCGACGTTCGTCTCACGATACGAGAGAACGTTTCGCATGGCATCGGTCTGACCTGCACAAACTTTGGAACGGCGTCGGCACCACTTCCCTTTCCACTTGACGGCATTGACGTCGGTGGCCTAACTCTCCATCTCATTGCCGACCTCGCGACGGCCTTGAACCTGGTGGGCCTGACACTGACGGCCTTCTTCATCGGAATGGGCACGGGACAGATCATCGGTGGCTCGGTCTCCGACCAGCAAGGACGCCGCTTGCCCGTCCTCGTCGGAGGCCTGGTCATGACGCTCGGTGGGATCGTTCGCGCGCTCGCCCCGATGATCGCGCCGGTCCTCGGAGAGATCACCGTCACGCACTCGACCTGGCGAGTGGTCTTCTGGTTCCTGACAGGATTCGTCGTGCTGATGACCGGCATCGCATGGATCGCGATCCCGGAACCCCTCCCGCTCGAGGTCCGCCACGGCGGTAGCCTGCACACCGTCGCACGGAGAATGTCCTATGTGCTGCACCAGCAGATGCTCCACGTATACATGCTGACCAGCGCGTTCTCCGAGTTCTGCATGTTCGCCCACATCTCGAATTCCTCCTACGTCCTCCAGGACCAGGAGGGGTTGTCACCCCTGCAGTTCTCCCTGTTTCTTTGCGGGAAACGTCCTGGTCCAGGTGCTGCTGACAGCGCTCAACGCGCGATTGGTCGGACGGGTCGAGCCCCTGCGACTGGTGCGGATGGGGTTGATGATTGCCTCGGTCGGCGTCGTGATCCTGACGCTCGCGGTCTTCGCGTGGGGCACTCCGCTGATTCCCGTGTGCATCGGATTCGTCGCCCTGCTCGTGGGACAGTCCTTCGTCTTCGGCAACTCCTCGTCATTGGCCGTCGGAGTCGCCCGCGAGAATGCCGGGACCGCGTCGGCCGCTCAGAGCCTGGTCCAGGCGAGCGCGATGGCGGTCTCGGCACCGCTCTCCTCGCACGGGGGCGGAACCTTCGCTGTCCCGATGATCATCATCATGATCATCGGGATGAGACTGGCGTGGCTCAGCCATCTGGCGGTGTCAGCGGCGAAGCACGCCCTCCATTGACCTCAGCGCCCCTTCTGAAGATCGAGGTGCCCCTCTGGGCCTCGAGACGCGTCCTCGACGGGAAGGGGGCTATGTTGCGTGTCGAGGTCGACTGGTCCAGCAGGCGTTTCGGGGCTTGCGGCGGCGAGGGTGCGCAGATCTATCGATCTATTGGCCAGTCGGCGGATACGTCGAGAGTTCTGTCGCGGACACTGACAAGACTCTCGACTCTTCCGCTGTTCGCCCGGTTGATCGAGAGGAGTGTCCGCTCGTCGGTGCCAGACACGGTCGAGGTTGAAGTTCCTGAGCACCGGGAGTGGCGCCTCCTGCTCCACAACCTCGATCTCGGCCGGGGTCATCCTCGAGGTCGTGCGTGTCGCTCGCTTGGCGCTCACTCCATCCATCACTTTCACGCGTGCTCACTGAATCGTGGGTTGTTGGCTGGCTGCATCGATGAAACCCACGTGTGCTCAATGGATTGCTGGTTATAACTGGTGGT
>JAATFD010000053.1 GCA_015655375.1 Actinomycetales bacterium | reverse complement strand
GCACGATACTCATCGTCATCGTGATGCTAGTGATTGGACTCATGAATCTACTGGTTCACGAGCGGCCTGCATCTGCTCAACAATTGGGAGGGGGACTCTGATGTCGGATATGTCTGCAGTTCTAAAAGCGGACAAATTTCGGAGGGTGGAGGACGGCACCGGGCATCTCAGCCTCTGCGGACTCACTAAGAAGTTTGGTCGCGGCAATTCCGAGGTTACTGCGGTCGATCACGTCGATCTGGACATCAAGCCAGGGGAGTTCGTCACCTTGCTCGGGCCTTCAGGCTGTGGGAAGACAACGACGCTACGCATGATCGCTGGGTTCGAGGATGCCACGGAGGGCGCGGTGTTTCTCGACGGCGATGACATGGTGGTCGTGCCCCCGAACAAAAGACCCATGTCGATGGTGTTCCAGTCGTACGCCTTGTTCCCCCATCTCAGCGTCAGAGAGAACGTGGCATATGGCCTCAAGCTTCAGAAGATTTCGAAGTCGGAAATGGTGGAGGCGACGGATGTCGCCTTGGCTTCGATGAATCTCACCTCGATGGAGGACCGCGCACCCGCCCAGCTGTCGGGCGGTCAGCAGCAGCGTGTCGCTCTGGCACGCGCGATGGTCGTGCGGCCCAAAGTCTTGCTCTTCGATGAGCCCTTATCGAACCTTGATGCCAAATTGAGGGTCAAGATGCGCCTTGAGATCCGGCGGATGCAGCGGCGGCTGGGGATCACTTCCGTCTACGTGACCCATGATCAGTCTGAGGCGATGGCGATGTCTGACCGAATCGTGGTGATGAACCAAGGGCGGATCGAGCAAGCGGCCACGCCCTCGGAGATCTACCTGCACCCATCGTCGATGTTCGTCGCGGACTTTGTCGGTCGAGCGAATTTTCTTTCGGCGAGGCTCCTCGGAACGACAAAGAGTGGTCTTGCCGATGTCGAGGTGCTCGGCCGAAAAATGCAGGTTCCGTTCCACCCCGACGCGCTGAGGTCGCAGGATCCGATCCTGGTGATCAGGCCCGAATCTGTGCGCCTGATGCATGCCGAAGACCGGGGCGCAAGCGTGAGCGGATCCATCGGTCAAGTGGTGACCGGCGTTTTCTACGGTGAGACAGTGGAGTACGAGATCGAAACGGAATATGGCTCGATTGCTTGCGTGGTTCCAGATCCAGGTGCTGACCAGATCCTTGAGGATGGCCAAAAGGTCAGCGTCTCCATTGAGGAGCACAAGGCGTGGCTGCTTCCCAGCGGAGAGATGGTTTCCTGATGCGGCTGTCATCGATCCTCACGGTGGTCAGTGCAATCGCGTTGGCTAGATCGCTGTTTGTGGTTTCACCGGCCCACAGCGAAGACACATAGTCGCCGGAAGGTGCTACTCGTCCGGTTGACACGTATCGGTCCGAGTTTGTGAATGCGTCCGAGGACGCGCCGACGATGGTCGCGGCTCACCGTGCGTCATGGAGGGAGGCGCCGGAGAACTCCCTTGAGGGCCCTCAATAGGCCATCGATCTGGGGGTGGAGATCGCTGAGATCGATGTACGAGAAACGGCGGATGGTCGTCTGGTCGTCGTACACGATGACACCGTGGATCGGACGACGAACAGCAAGAGCCGGGTTGCTGACATGACCTTGGCAGAAATCCGAGAGCGGCGTCAGAGGGCCCTTCTCGGTGGAGAGAACTCCATGGTCACGAGCTCTCGTGTTCCGATGCTTGAAGAGATGCCGGAACGTGGGAGAGGAAAAATTCTCTTCAACATCGACAAGGCGTGGGGCATCCGGGAGGACGTGTACCGTGTGGCGTCTGAAATGGGGGTGACCGATCAGATGATCTTCAAGGGTTCCGCGGAGGCGTCGGAAGTCAACGAATTCCGATTGGCCCATCCGGATGTGCTCTATTGCCATCTGCTTGATGATGGCAACTACACACAAGCTCATTCGTGCACGGTCGAGCCTGATTGTTATGAGATCGTCTGGGACGCGAAATCTGATGCGCAGACACAGCCCGAGTTCGTCGCCGGTCTGAATGAAACGAGCCGAGTCTTCGTCAACACCATGTAGAAAGGGCTCGCCGGAGATTTCACGGATGAGGCCTCACTGATGGACGTCGAACGCGGCTGGAAAGGCGCGGCAGATTTGGGGGCGGACGTCATTCAGACCGATAATCCGGCAGCCCTTACGAGCTGGATCCAGGGTGAGGATCCACGCAGATTTGGACTCGTCGATGGCTCCACTTGAGTCCAGGCCGAAGACTTTGATGAAGGTGGAGAGGGAGTTGGGTATCACAACAATAATTTGGATACAGCTCGACAGGGTCAGATGACAAGAATTCGGATCCTCTTCAGCCGAGGACGCCGGGGAATAAGTCTAGGATCCCGCCGGAAACGCGCTGGCGCAGTTCGGTCGACGCCACGTTCGGAAAACGTATCCAACGGCGGAGAAGGAGAAAATCGAAAGATCAGCCGCGCGGTTGCTCAGCCGACGGCCGAGTTCCTTGCTCAGTGGGCTGAACTCGCACGGGTTTGGCTTTTTGGATGCGATCCGCTCCGGAAGGCACCTAAGCCGGGTCTGATGACACTTCTATATGTGTCAAGTTGCTTAGGCCGCTTGTTTTTCTGTGTGGAGCTGTTCGTTGGCCAGGGTGCGGTAGATGCGTCTGGCGAGGTATCGTTTCAGGCAGCGGATGATCTCGCGTTTCGTTTTGCCCTCGGCGGTGCTTTTTTCAACGAAGAGGTGGGTCTGGTCGTCGCATTTGAGACGGACAATTATCGCGGTGTGCGGGGCATGGTTGAGGTGCCGGTCTCCACCCCGGTTGAGCCGATACCGCACGGTGTTGCCGCTGGATGCGGGGATCGGGCGGGTGCCTGCTAACGCGGCGAAGGCGGCTTCGGTTCGGATCCTGCCGGGGTGTGACCAGACGGTCAGGACCGTGGCTGCGGTGACCGGCCCGATTCCGGTGATCTGGCGCAGGGCGGGGCTGGCCGCCTGGGTGGGTGTGTCGAGCTGGTGATTGTTGTCTGTCAAGGCTTCCCACCGGGTGGTGATCTCAGTGGCGAGGCGTCTGGCCTCACTGCGCGCCATGGCGGTGTCGATACTGTCGCTGGCACGGTTCTTCCAACGGCTGATCTGGGCAATTGCGGCCGCCTCTTCAGCTTTGACCTTCTCCTTGGCGTATTCCGGGTCAGACTTCGCCATGGACGTTTGCCTCTCAAGCCTCGCCCGAAGGACATTGGACGACGACTTGTACTCGTTGATCTCCGTCTCCCCGAGGGCCCGAACCTCGATCGAGGGATCGACGGCAAACAGCACGTTGGCATAGTCCTTGAGCATCGACGTGACCTGCGAAAGCGACTCCACATACGTTTCGAGGTCGCCGACCGACGAACTCGCGGCCGCCACAGGAGCAGCCGCCACGGCGGACTCGGCTGCTACCGCCTGTGCTGAGATCGTGCAGTCCTTCTCGGGAGAGAACAAGCCGGCCTTCGCAGCCCGGGCTTCCTCCCACGCATCGTTGACCGGAGGATAGAACCTCATGTTCTCACCGACTGCCATGGGAACCCCGGATCCCGCCCGGGCCATCTCGGCGTTGATCAACGTATCTCCGACGAAGACCCCCGCAAGATCCCGCCCGTACTTGTCCTGCCTCTCCGTGTCGAATTTGAGATCCACCGTGGTCCCCTCTGGAAGAAGAGACGTCAAGTAGTCCGACGCTTCCAGGCCCAGGCACTCAACAGAAGAGTTCGGGTCGACATTCTCTGGAGTATCAACGTTCAGAAGCCTGACGCGCGTTTCCTCGCCACCACGAGAAACAATGATCGTGTCCCCATCGACCACGCGTGACACTGTGGTCTCGGCACGCGGGAGGCTTGGCAAAGTTGCCGGAGCGATACAAGTTGTCCGCCAACGCTCCGACGAAATCACCCCGGACCAGAAATCCTCACCGATGACTCTCCGTCCGCTGTAGTTCGTCCTCGAGATTCGCCGGCGCCAGATCGGCCTCGGCGAACTCGTGCGTCCTTGGCAGCGACAACCGCAGATCCGTCCCCAGACAGACCTCAACCGTGCCCGACGCCATCTGGAAATCCAGCACGTGGCCACCCCGCGTGCGAGCGTCGTCGACGAAGTGCACATGGCAGCCGGGCACCGAGATCCCCTGCTCGTAGACCGGGGTCCGGAAGCCTCCCATCACCCCGGTGACGTGCTCGAAGGTGAGCGTCAGTTCGTTGTCGGTGGTCTCAACCATGCGACGATACGGCTTGGCCTGCCGTCGCACGGTCCGGGTCGTGATCCAGTCGAACTCGCCGGTGAACCGCACGGCGTACAGGTAGTTCGGGGACAGCGTCAACGAGTCCACCAGCTTCGACAGATCACTGCGCAACGAGTGTTCCGGGACGGCCTCGCTGATGTCCGTCACGAAGTTCGTCACCACCGCAAAGGGAGTGCGGGCGTCAAGCTTCGCTGGGCGAACGCCACCGTCCGATCGCATCTGCCAGCATCGCCCGTCGAGGATGATCATTTCCCCGTCGAGCCCGTTGAACGTCCCCAATCCGAAGCTGCCCTGCCCGAGCAGTTCGGCCACCGTCATCTCCCCGTCGTAGATTCCGTCGAGCAATGCGCTCATCAGCGACGTCTGGAAGACCTCGTGGCGGACCAGGTGACGAGTGACGGGGGTGGCGTGCATGTCTGGCGTGGTCATGGCGGGCTCCTCGTCTGTTTGGCAGGGCCGTTCAGTTCACTCAATCCGCCACTGTAGTCGTCAGACCTGCCAGCGCGAGGTCCGTCCTCATTGACCCAGGTCACCACACACGAGCGCGTCTGTGGAGGACTCCCGAACCTCCACAGACGCGCTCCGCTGCACGGCACTCGGACTCGCCCGGCGATCACCTCCGATCCGAGCTCATCGCAGCGACTCCGACCGCCAAGACCGAGTCTGCTATGCGGCTTCCACCTCCTCGACCGCGCTCTCCTGGGCGGCGATGACCTCACTCTCGCGATCGATGCCGACGGTCTTCGTGGCGCCCAGCATGACCGTGCCGACCGCCGCGAAGACTCCCAGCACCAGCAGGCTCGCGCTGGTCGATCCGAACTGGTTGTCCGCCCAGACCCAGATGTTTGGCCCGACAAACCCACCCAGATTGCCCAAGGCTCCGATCAACGCGATGCCCGATGCCGCAGCTCCTCCGGTCAGGAAGGTCGACACGCTCGTCCAGAACAGGGGCTGCACGACGATGTGGCCCAAATAGGCCACGCACAGTGCGATGATCGCGGCAACCGGGATGTTGCCCAGGAACGCCGCCGCAGAGATCCCGATCGCGCCACAGGCATAGACCGCGGTTGCAACGACACGGCGATGCCCGATCTTCTCGGCATAGCGGGGGATCATCAGCAGTCCGATGATCGCGACGATCGCAGGAATCGCGGTCACGAAGCCGACGAGCACGCCGACGCTCGTTCCCAGAAGATCGGCGATCACGGTCGGAATATAGAAGTTGTACCCATACCCCAGAACTTGGATCGTGAAGCAAACGAGGCACAGGTACAGCACCCGCCAGTCGACCAGGGCCTTGAGCATGTGAGTTTGCCCGTGTTCGCCCTTGTCCTCGTCCTCGGCTTTGATCGCAACGTCGACGGCTTCCGCCTCATCTTTGGACAGCCACGAGACCTTCTGTGGGTTGTCGGGCAGGTAGAACCACGCCACGATGCCCACGACAGACGCCGCGATTCCCTCGATCAGGAACGTGATCTGCCAGGACGCCGATCCTGACCACAGCCACCCTCCGGACGAGGTCAACAGCCACCCGGTGATCGGCCCGCCGAAAACAAAAGCCAGCGGCGCACCGCATTGGAACAACGCGTTGGCCGACGCGCGCTTCTTCGTCGGAACCCACCGCGTCAGGTAAAACATGACGCCCGGATAGAACCCCGCCTCGCAGGCACCGAGCAGGAACCGCAGGAGGTAGAACGCGGTTTGGGTGTGGGCGAACATCATCAGCGCCGCCACGATGCCCCACGTCACCATGATGCGAGCCAGCCAGCGCCTGGCGCCGACCTTGTAGAGCAGCATGTTGGAGGGGACTTCGAAGATCGCGTATCCGAAGAAGAACACGCCGGCCCCGAAGGCATAGGCCGCGTCGCTCAGACCCGTGTCCGCCTGGAGGTACTCCCGAACGTATCCGATGTTCGTCCGATCCAGGAAGGACAGGATGAACATCAGCATCAGGAATGGAACGATGCGCTTGTAGATCTTGGAGATCGCACTGTCGAGGGACGCCGTGGACGCCTCGCTCACTTCGGTTTGACTCATGATGGTCCTCATTCACGTCTTTGTGATCAATCGGGGAAGGTGCGTGAGCCCGGACGGTCCGCACCCGGGCTCACGCGATGCCGCCGCGCGCAGGCTCAGGGCTGCTTGCCGATATAGGCGAGGATCCCGCCGTCGACGTAGAGCACGTGCCCATTGACGAAGTCGGAAGCTGCCGATGCGAGGAACACCGCCGGGCCGCCCAGATCGGACGGATCGCCCCAGCGGGCGGCCGGCGTCTTGGCGATGATGAACTGGTCGAAGGGATGGCGGGACCCGTCCGGCTGCTTCTCCCGCAGCGGGGCCGTCTGGGGAGTGGCGATATAGCCCGGACCGATGCCGTTGCACTGGATGTTGAACTCGCCGTATTCGGAGGCGATGTTGCGGGTCAGCATCTTGAGCCCGCCCTTGGCGGCGGCGTAGGCGCTGACGGTCTCTCGTCCGAGCTCGGACATCATCGAGCAGATGTTGATGATCTTTCCCCCGCCGCGCGCGATCATTCCGGGGATGATCGCCTTCGCGACGATGAACGGCGCGTTCAGATCGACGTCGATCACCTGACGGAACTCGTCGGCCGACATGTCGACCATGGGGACCCGTTTGATGATCCCGGCGTTGTTGACGAGGACGTCGATCGGCGCGACCTCGGCCTCGATGGTGCGAACGGCTACTGCGACTGCGTCCTCATCGGTGACGTCGAAGAGGTAGCCGTGCGCGGGAATCCCCTCGGCCTCGTAGGCGGCGAGGCCCCGGTCGACGGCCTCCTGCGTGCGGTCATTGAAGACGATCGTGGCTCCGGCTGCCGCGAGCGCCTTCGCGATCGCGAATCCGATGCCGTAGACGGCGCCGGTGACCAGGGCCGTCTTGCCCTCGAGGTCGAAGAGGGACGGGGAAGTGGACATGGGAATGCTCCCTTTCATGTGCTGATGGGTAGGATGACTGCGCCCCTGGGGCGCTCGAGGTGCGTGGACGCTCAGGCCTGCGCGGTGGCACGCTCCTCGGCCACGGCGGCGAGGTCGAGCGGATACTGCTCGGCCCAGTACCGGCCCTGCGGATAGGAGTAGTCGCTGAGCGTCTGGTCCTTGATGTCCGAGGTGTATCCGAGGTCCGTCGGCGGCACGTAGGCGCCGTCGCGCAGCACACAGGGAGTGACCATGTGCTCGTGGAGATGATCGACGTATTCCGCGTAACGGTCGGTGAGGTCCCCGGAGACGACGACGAAGTCGATGATCGCCAGGTGCTGGATCAGCTCACACAACCCGACGCCCCCGCCATGCGGACACACCGGCACGCCTCGATGGGCTGCCATGAGCTGGACCGCGAGGACCTCATTGAGGCTGGCGAGCCGACAGGCGTCGATCTGGCAGAAGTCGTAGGCCTCGGCCTGGAACATCTGCTTGTGCAGGATGCGGTTCATCCCGTGTTCGCCGGTCGCGACCTTCACGCCCAGGGCCTTGCGGATCCGCGCGTGCCCGAGGACGTCGTCGGGGTGGGTCGGTTCCTCGATCCAGTAGGGGTGAAACTGCTCGAGCTGGCGCATCCACTCGATGGCGGTCGGCACGTCCCAGACCTGGTTGGCGTCGACCATCAGCTTGCCCTCGGGACCGATCATCTCCCGGGCGATCCCGCAGCGACGGATGTCGTCCTCGACGTTGAGGCCGACCTTGAGCTTGACGCAATCCTGGCCGGCGTCGAGCTCCTTGCGGATGAGTCGGCGCATCTTGTCGTCGGAGTAGCCGAGCCACCCGGCCGCGGTCGAGTAGCAGGGGTAGCCGTGCTCTTCCAGATAGGCGATTCGCTCGGCGCGCGTGGGCTCCAGCTTCCGCAACATCGCCACGGCGTCCTCGTCGCTCAGCTCGTCGCTGCAGTAGGACAGGTCCGCCGCGTCGACGATCTCCTCCGACGTCATGTCGGCGACGAAGCGCCACAGCGGCTTGCGCGCCCGCTTCGCCGCGAGGTCCCACACCGCGTTCATGACAGCGGCCATGCCCAGGTGCTCGGCGCCCTTGTCGGGTCCGATCCAGCGCAGTTGGGAATCGGAGGCGAGCTCCCGGTAGATGCCGCCCAGGTGAGCGGCGAGGTCGTCGACGTCGCGGCCGATCAGCGGCTGGACCCGGTCGCGGATCGCCTGGACGCAGATGTCGTTCCCGCGTCCGATGGTGAAGGTGAACCCGCTTCCTGTCAGCTCCGAGTCATCTGTCAGCAGTTGGACATAGGCGGCCGAGTGGTCACCGTCCTTGTTCATGGCATCGGAACCGTCCGCATGCAACGAGGTCGGGAACCGAAGGTCGTAGGTTTCGAATCCGGTGATGGTGGTCATGTGCGTGAACTCCCTTGTTCGTTCTGTCTTGCCCTGCTGGGTGCCACGAACTCAGTCGCGATCGCCTGCGACCTCGATGAGGATCTTCATGGCGTTGCCCTGATGCAGTTCCTCGAAGGCCGCCGTCGTGTCTTCCATCGGGGCGACCGAGGTGATCAGCCGGTCGGCTGGGATCTTTTCGTCGCGGATCAGCTCGGCCGCCCCGACCATGTCGTTCTTGTGGTAGAGCCGGGCGCCGTACATCTCGAGTTCGCGCCAGAAGAAACGATGCAGGTCGACCTCGCGTTTCTGAGCGTGAATCGCCACCTGCACCAGGCGCCCTCGAGCGGAGGTGTTGGCGACGGCGGTTTCGCTTCCAGCGGCAGAGCCGGACACCTCGAACACCACGTCCGCGCCGTGCCCGCCGGGCACCTTCGCATCGATGATCGCCGCGAGGTCCTCCGTGATCGGGTCGATCGTCGCAATGCCGAGGTCGCTGGCGGCACGTCTGCGCGCGGCTTCCGGCTCGGAGAGCAGGACGTCTCCGCCCGCGGCCTGGGCGACCAGGCTGATGAGGATCCCGATGGGACCACCACCGATGACGAGGACGACGTCGCCTGGGGCGACCCGACCACGGCGAACATCGTGAACCGCGACGGTCAGCGGCTCGATGAGCGCGGCATCGCGCAGCGCGACGGCCTCGTCGAGGGGAACCACGAGGTCGGCCGGCACGTTCCAGAGTTCCTGGAGGGCACCCGGAGAATCCAGACCGATGAAGTCCATGTTGTAGCAGACATTCGAGTGCCCCTGGAGGCAGGCCCGACAGGTCCCGCAGTAGCGCGTGGGGAGGACTGTGACTTTCTGGCCTGTGCGAAATGCGTCGACCCCCTCGCCCACTGCAGCGACGCGCCCCGACATCTCGTGACCGATGACGGCGTCCGACCCGACGCGCTGGTCCATGTCACCCAGGTAGACGTGGAGGTCGGTCCCACACAGACCGACGTAGGCCACCGAGACCTGGACTTCCCCCGGCCTCGGGGCGATCACCTCGCGATCGACCACGTCGAACGTTCGATGTCCCTTGTACTCGACGGCCCTCATCGGCCTGCCTCTCAGTCGAATCTCCATACGATGCGAGCCTGGCGCCCTGTGACTGCACAGACTCACTGTTTCACATGCTGCAATGCACGTTTCACATCTTCAATGTACGTCGATCAGAAACGCCGAGTCCAGAAAGTTACAGGTCAAGGTCATGTGATGTGGCTCACCCATTTCATAGGGTGCAACCAGGTGGTAGGTTCGTGAGCATCGGGAGACCTCCGGTGGGACGGGAGGTCCTCACACACGAGCCATCCACGGATCAGGAGCTGGGAATGCGGAGCACCAACTCCGAGGGGACCCTACTGTCAGGGACACGCGAGCCCACTCGTCCGACGACGATCGCCTCGGTCGACAAGGCCTTGGCCGTCATCGAACACATGCTGACGATCGACGGCGGCGGTGCCACGCTGAGCGCTCTGACCCAGGGCACCGGACTGAACAAGTCGAGTCTGCACCACATCCTGGCCACCTTGCGCCAGCGACATTGGATCGAGCAGGACGACTCTGGCAAGTACCACCTCGGCACCATCACCGCGCGCATGGCAACGTGGTGGACCAGCTCCGACCAGGCCGCGACGAGGCTGCACCCCGTTCTTCAACAGATCTCTCTGGAAACGCGGGAGCTCGTCCACCTCGGACGCCTCTACGAACGCGACGTCGTCTATCTGGACAAGGTCGAACCCGATCGCCCGATCCGGGTGTGGTCGCGCATCGGCCAGAGCGCGCCTGTCGCAACAACCGCCATGGGGCGCGCCATTCTCGGTGCCCGGAATCCCTCAAACGCTGAGCTCGACATGTGGCTGAAGCTGATCGACGATCCCTCCGACTATCTGGCCAACCGCCTGCGCGAGGAGATCCACCGGGTCGCGACCCAGGGATACGCGGTGGAGATCGGCGAGGATCGACCGAGCCTCGCATGTGTCGGAGTCCCGCTGTGCGTCGTCGGCGTGCCAATCCTCGCCGTCTCGGTGACGATGCCCGTCGAACGCGCCGAACAGCTCGATCTGGCAGACATCGCCTCGATCATTCGCGCGCGGATCGAGGGCGCGGGTCTGGAGGACATCACGCTGCCCGAGATCGAACAGCCGGAGGATGCTCCCGCAGTCACGGGTACAGCAACGTCCACGAGGGCACAGAAGACACAGAAGAAGCGCTCGCGCTAACCCGTGTGGATCTGCGTGAGCGCCCCTCGATGGTGGTGTTCTCGGCTCCTCTTGTCACCTGCTGGCGATCAGGCCTGAGAAGGAGCTCCCTTCCCGACCCACGCCGCGAACTCTTCCGCCGTCGCGTACGACTTCTGGGTCCCGCGTTTGGTCACCGAGTTGGCCGCATAGGCATTCGCCGTCTTCAGGGCCTCAGGCACGGAATCGCCCTGAACCACACAGTGGCTGAAGCATCCGATGAAGGCATCTCCCGCCCCAGTCGTGTCGACGGCAGTGGCCGGATACTGGTCGAGTGTCAGCTCACCCTCGGCGCTGAGCCAGAACACCCCACGCTTGCCCAGCGTGACAATGACGTTCGCACAACCCTTGTCGACCAGGGCCCGGGCTGCGGCGCGGACCTCATCCAGCGATTCCGTCGGCATTCCTGTCAGGGTCGCCAACTCCGTCTCATTGGGAACGAAGTATTCGCACTTCGTCACCTGGTCGAAGTCCAGCTCCGTGGTCGCGGGCGCGGGGTTGAGCAGCACCGGTACCCCGACCCGGTGCCCCAGGTCGATCGCCGCGGACACGGTCTCCAACGGGATCTCCAGCTGAAGGACGATCAGCTTGCACTGAGCGACCTCGTCGGCCACCTCCTCGACATCGGCGGGAGACAGTGCGTTGTTGGCTCCCTTGACGATGATGATCGAGTTGGCCGATTGGGGGTCGACGAAGATCGGGGCCACACCCGATGTCCCCGGAGTCGACAGCACATGAGTCGTATCGATCCCGTTCTCTTCAAAGTTGCGCAGCGTGTTGGCGGCGAACATGTCGTCACCCACGCGCGAGACCATGAGGATCTGCGAGCCCAGCCGAGCGGCCGCGACCGCTTGGTTCGCGCCCTTGCCGCCGCACCCCATGGAGAAATCCGGAGCCTCGATGGTCTCACCCTCGGCGGGCATCCGGGTGATGTAACTGATGAGGTCGACCATGTTGGACCCGATGACTGCGATGCCTGCGCTCATGACTCACGCCTCCTTGACCAGGCCCGTGACGACGCGGAAATGACGCGTCTCCTGGGCCCCCAACTCGATGAGCGTACCCGCGGCCTTCGCGGCCAGGCGGCCCTCGGGGCGGGACGTGCCCGGAAGGACGAACGCGGCGACCTGCTGATCCGGATTCCATAGGATCCACCGGGTCGCGACCGGGAACTCTGCCGAGGAGAACTCGGTGCGGAAGGTCGTTCCGTCCGGAGCCTGCAGCTCGAAACGCATGTCAGTCCCGTACTGAGGGAGGTCGTCGGCGAAAAAGACGATCTCGGGATCGTAGTTCTCTGATCCAGCCAGCTTGGCGGTGTCGACCGAACCGCCCTTGATTGCCTCGTTGAAGGCAGTCCACTCGGGCGTCGGGTGAACGTGGGCCGGAATGGACTCACGGATTCGGAAGCTCCCCTTCGGCAGGTTCTCCGTCAGAGTGGCACCCGCAACGTATGCGTAGTTCATGTGGCACATGTATTGCAACGTCATCGTCTGGTACTGGGACAAGTTCGTGACGTCCATTTCGATGGCGAACCTCGTCGCGCCCGTGCCCAGCGTCACCTTCGGCTGAGCACGGTAGTTATCCCCGAATCCCTTGACGTACTCGTAGGAGCCGGTGATCGCAATGGCGTCCTCGCTGACCTCCAGCCAGGCACGATCCATACGCGCGCATGCGAACTCCCCGTGCAGGGGATGCGTGTCCTCGGGGCCCGGACATCCGGCACCGAGCAACCCGGAGTGGAAGGCGAAGCACCCATAGGTGTCCTCGATCAGCGTCGCCGGATGGGGCTCTGCGAACATGTTTGTCATCCGCAGGCTGGTGCCCTCGAATTCGGCATCCCAGATGATCTGCCCCATGAAGGGAAGGATCTCAAGGTGACCTTTGGAGTTCGCAATGAGCAGGGACGCGACACCGGTCGAATATTCTTTCGCCGTGACCGTGAATTCCTCATTGGAGAGAATTGTTGCCGGGGTAGGAGTGAATTGGTTCCTGGACAGTTCGACAGTGAACATGTATGACCCTCCTCGAGGTCTCAGGCGACGGACGGAGCGCGGTGCTCCCGACGATAGAAAGCGATGAAGTAGGCAAGTACGGCCGCAAAGCACACAATGTTGACGACGAACGATGTCTGCATCGAACCCGTGTGGTCGGAAACCAGTCCCTGGATGATCGGGATGAAGGCTCCGCCGACGATCGACATGACGATGACCGCGCCACCGGTCTCGGTGTGGCGCTTGTCCTCGATCGTGTCCAGCGTGCGCGCATAGATCGTGGCCCAGCAGGGACCGAACAGCCCTGAAACTAGAATGGCCGCATAGACCGCGGTCATATTGGGCACCGTCACCACATAGATCAGAGCAAGAATTCCCAGCGTCGAGTATCCGATTAGGACTTTGTTCGCGTCGACTCGCGTCATGAGGATGTTCGCGATGAACTTCCCGAGGAAGAACGCAATGTAGGAGAAAATCATGAATGTTGACGCGTCACGCTCGTTAATGTTCCCGTTGAGCTGCATCGCGAGGCGAATGGTGAAGGACCACACTGCGGTCTGCATACCGACGTAGAGGAACTGGGTGCCGATGCCCTGCAGAAAGCGCTTGTTGTGGAACAGATAGCTGAAGGTCTCCCCGATCGTCGCCGTCGCCTCATGCGTGGCGTCGCGCAGGGGTTTGCAGTGCGGGAACTCAGTGATCGCCACAAGGATCAGCATCACTGCCAGGACCACGACGATGTACTTGTATGGAAGCAAGGTGCTCTGCAGCGCCTGCTCACCGAAAGCCTTCGCCTGCTCGGCGTCGAGCCCCTCCATCTGCTTCTTGAGGGACTCCCCGCTGCCGAAGATCAGGTACTTGCCCAACACGATGCCAAGGATCGAGCCCAGTGGGTAGAAGGTCTGGGAGATGTTGAGGCGCAGCGTCGACAGGCGGCGTGGGCCAAGCATCGTGGAGTAGGTGTTGCACGAGGTCTCCAGGAAGCTCAGACCAATCGCGAGGGCGAAGAGAGCCACCAGGAAGACCGAATAGGTTGCCATGGTCGAGGCCGGAAAGAAGAGGATCCCGCCGATGATGTAGACGCTCAGACCGATGAGGATGCCGACCTTGTAGGACGTCTTCTTGATGACGCGCGAGGCCGGGATCGCCATGACGAAGTAGCCGCCATAGAAGGCGCTCTGCACGAACGCGGTCGCCACGTCCGACAGGGTGAAAATGGTCTTGAACTGAGTGATGAGAATGTCGTTGAGCGCAGCTGCAGCACCCCACATGGGGAAGCAGAGCGACACCAGGATGTATTGCAGGAGCGGCGTCTTGGACAGATATCCGTCCGGAAGCTGTGTGGCGGTGTTCTTGATCAACATTGATTCGCACCTTCTTTCACGAGTTCCATGCCTGCGGAGGCGCCAATCCGGCTTGCTCCGGCGGCGACCATCGCATCAAAATCGGCAGGGGTATGGATCCCGCCGGATGCTTTGACGCCGAAGTCCGGACCGACTGTGCGACGCATGAGTTCTACTGCGTGAGTGGTCGCGCCACCGTCGGAGAATCCGGTTGACGTCTTGACGAAATCTGCACCAGCGTCAACCACGGCCTGACAGGCGCGAACGATCTGGTCGTCACTCAGCAAGCAGGTTTCGAGAATGACCTTCACCAGAGTGTTGACGCCGACCGCTTCGACCACCGCATGAATGTCCTGTTCGACCAAGCCCCAGTCCCCATCGCGGGCACGACCGATATTCATCACCATGTCGACCTCGTTGGCGCCGTTCTCCACAGCCTCGGCCGCCTCTGCGGCCTTGCTCCGAGGTGTCGTCGCACCGAAGGGGAACGCGATGACGGAGCAGACCGCTACGCCCGTTCCCTCAAGAATGCCGGACACGGTCGAAACCCAGCAGGGGTTCACGCACACCGAATGGAATCCGTAGGTCTTTGCCTCTTGTGCCAGTTGCTCGATTTGTTCCCGTCGCGCATCCGGCTTCAGCAGCGTGTGATCGATGATCTGCGTCTTTGCCACGTCGCAACCTCCTTTGGTCGTGACACTGACGCTACGACCAAAGGGAACATATGTCAATTTCGATTATTACACTTGTTCACGCCCGCAGTCGTCGTCATGACGGACAAGCAACGTGCTGGCAGACAATTCGTCGGTCACCAACCGCGTGGCGTAACCGGCTTTGAGCGCGACCTCGAGGCCGTCGACCTTCCGCTGACCCCCTGCGACAAGGACTCTGGTCGACTTCTTGCGGAGATCCTCCAAACTGATACCGACGGTGCGCCGATCGAGCGAGGGAACGCAGGGCTTGCCCTCTTCGTCAAAAAAGCGAGAACAAATGTCACCTTTCGCTCGCTCAAGGACAACGGATTGCTCCGCAGTCGTCAAGTACCCGGCGGACAACAACAACGAGTCCGGCTGGACGGAACCGACGGTGAAGACCGCGAAATCGGCCTCGCGGCCCATCTCAAGGACCTGACGCAGATGACGTTCGCTCTCGACCAGCCTTTTGACTTCCTCGGAGTCGAAGGCGACCGGCAGATGAAGGTAGCGGCCGTACGCATTGAAGGCCCTGCAGAAGAGGTTCATCGTCTCCATGTCATTGGTCTCCCACGACGTGAAGGACAGACCGCCCTTGAGCTGGATGACCTCAACGCCTTGGACATCGCGATGTCCAAGGTGACGCGCAACCGACCACATCGTCTTGCCCCAACTGACGCCGATCATCGTGCCGTCATGGACGAGGTCCTCGACGACTTCCGCACCGACCGCACCCAGTCCATCCAGGAGAGATTCGTAATCTCCGTTGGCCGAGCTGGAGACACGTGCCTCCTCGAGGTCAAAAGCGTCGCACAACCGTTGCTCGAGTCCTGCCCGATCCTCACCAGGATCGTTGATCGAGATCGTGACGAACCCGCGATCGCGCGCATACTGGATCAGCTTGGAAGCTGTCGGTCGCGACACACCGAGAGTCTTTGCAACCGCCGATTGCGGCAGGCCCTTGATGTAGTACAACCGGGCCGCCTCCAAGGCGCGCTCGTCCTTGTTGGTCACCGTGTTCTCCTCAGATCCGTCTGACGACAGTGTATGTACAACCGAACCAGCCCCGATTGCCGCCCACGACTAGCCTGAGGCACGGGACCCGACCGGCAGGCATTCTCTCCCTCGTTCTCATTCCCGCCCGGCAAAGGAGCACATCATGGCGATCCGCGAAGTCGACTTCCTCTCCCACAACGGCCGTGACCAGATCCAGGGCTGGATCTACGAACCGGTCCGCCCCACACGGGCGATCGTCCAGATCGTCCACGGCCTGGGGGAGCACTCGCGCCGCTACCTCCACATGATCACGCGTTTCCTCGACGCCGGATTCGTCGTAGCCGCCGACGACCACGCGGGACACGGCCGCACTGCGGTCGTCTCCGGAGTCTGGGGCGACACGGGACCCGATGGCGCCACGGCCGTCGTCGAGGACGAGGCCACCCTGGCCGACCTCGTGCGCGAGCTCCACCCCGACCTGCCCTGGACCGTCTTCGGTCACTCTTGGGGCTCGATGATCGGACGCGCCCTGGCAGCCACACACGGCGAGAACCTGAGGGCGCTCGCCCTGTGCGGCGTGGCCTCCCAGATCCACGGGATGGAGAACGAGGCCACCCGCGCCAGCTTGTCCGCTCGCATCGCAGCGGGCGAGGGCGAGGCCCGCGACGACGGCACGTTCGTCGGCGCGATGTTCGACGGCTTCACGTCCCGCTACGACCACGTCAACGGACCCACCGACTGGATCGCCGTCGACCCCGACGTCGTGCGCGATCATTCGAACGACCCCTTCAACAACTTCACCGCCCCCATGTCCCTGCGCTTCATCCAGGACTTCCTGGGCCTCTACGACCAGGTGACCGCACACGAGTTCTACCCCGGGGTCCCCACGGAGCTGCCCATCCTGCTGATCTCGGGCGACGGCGATCCCGTCGCCAACTTCGGCGAGGGGACCTATCACGTGGCCAATCAGCTGGCCCTGTCCGGCCACCGCGATCTCCGCACGCGGGTGTGGCCGGGCTATCGCCACGAGATCCACAACGACCCCGCCATCCGCGATGAGGTCGAGGACGAGATCGTCGCCTTCGTGGAGAAGCAGCTGGGGTGAGATGCGGTGCGCTGTGAGGTCACGTAACGAGCCAGGGACCACGTGCCCGAGGCCTCACAAGTGCTTGCTCGAAGTGATCACGCCCGGATTCACCGGACCGCTCATAGACTCACGTCATGTCAGATTCACACATCATCGCCTCGGCCCACTTGCCCAATCTCCGCGATGTCGGCGGGTGGCCGACCACGGGTGGCGCGACGATTCGTCCGAGCGTGCTTTACCGTTCCGCTGCGCTCGACGACCCTGAGGTTCTCTCCGACCCCGGCCTCGCGGCGCTCGAGCTGACAACCATCGTCGACATGCGCACGAGTCTCGAAGCCGATGCCCGGCCGGACCACGTG
This sequence comes from Actinomycetales bacterium, assembly GCA_015655375.1. GTDB lineage: Bacteria > Actinomycetota > Actinomycetes > Actinomycetales > Actinomycetaceae > Pauljensenia. Next base: position 134,682 of record JAATFD010000053.1, on the reverse strand, counting down.
CCCGACGGCTCCATGTACCGCCACGTCGACATCCTCGCCGACGCGCCCTCGTCCGGCGCGACCGTTCCTGCGGCGATCGCTGCCGGTTCGATCAACCCCGACGCCTTCCCGGCCTCGTTCGACACGTCAGCCTTCATGAGGGACACGTACCGACACTTCGTCGACGACCCCACTGCTCGCGCAGGGTTCGCCCGGGTCGCTCGAACCGTCCTCGAGGCCGACGGACGCCCCGTCCTCATCCATTGCACGGCGGGGAAGGACCGCACGGGCTGGGCCGTCGCCATTCTGATGTCTGCCGCGCGTGCCACCGACGAAGCTGTGCGCACGGAGTACCTGTCCGTCTCCCCTGCCGTTCTCGCCTTGTTCGCACCGCAGTTCAATGCAGCCGCGCGGGCAGGGATCAACCCCGAACGTTTGCGCCCGTTGCTCGATGTCGACGCGTCCTACATCCAGGCCGCCTTCGACAGGATTGCCGCGACGTTCGGCTCCGTCGAGGGCTACCTCCGTGATGGACTGGCCCTAGACGCGGGGGAACTCACAGGCCTGCGGAAGATTCTCGTCAAGATCTGAGGACGCAGGCGCTTCGCAGCCGCGGGTGGCCCGACCGCCATCTCAACCGGGCCACCCGCGCTTTCGGCTGGCTCACCCCTCTGCCAGTGCTGCGATGATGTAGTTGTTGATGGTTGCTTTGACGGACTCGAGGTGGTCGGAGTGGGTCGCGGCCAGCAGTGCCGACTGTGGCGCGTCTAGAGACTCCGCCTCCAGGCTCGTCAACGTCGCGGTGCCGTCCTCGATCGTGGTGCCGATCCCCGAGTCGTAGGAGCTGTAGCGGTCGGCGACCAGGTTCTCGATGTAGCCGTCCTCGTGAAGCTTCGCGGCGATGAGCAGGCCGGCGGCGTAGGTGTCCATGCCGACGATGTGGCCGCGGAACAGGTCTTCCTCGGTGAACGAGGTGCGCCTGGGCTTGGAGTCGAAGTTCAGGCCGCCATGGGGGCCGATCGAGCCTTCAGCGAGGACCTCCCACATCGTTGCGGTCGCCTCGTAGAGGTCGGAGGGGAACTCGTCGATGTCCCAGCCGATCAGCTTGTCGCCCTGGTTCGCGTCGAGCGAGCCGAGCATTCCCGCCGCGCGCGCCACGCGGATCTCGTGCTGATAGGTATGCCCGGCGAGGTTCGCGTGGTTGCCCTCGAGGTTGAGTTTGAAGTCGTCGTCCAACCCGTAGGTCTTCAGGAACGCGATGGCTGTGGCGGCGTCGAAGTCGTACTGGTGGGTCGTCGGTTCCTTCGGCTTGGGCTCGATGAGGAACTGCGCGTCCAGTCCGATCTCCTTCGCGTAGTCCAGGCACATCCGGAAGAAGCGGGCCTGGTGGTCCTGCTCGCGCCGGAGGTCGGTGTTCCACAGGTTCTCATAGCCTTCGCGCCCGCCCCAGAACACGTAGTTCTCGGCGCCCAGGCGCTTCGCGATCTCCAGGCTGTGCTTGAGCTGGCCGGCCGCATAGGCGTAGATCTCCGCAAAGGGCGAGGTCGCCGCGCCCGAGACGAAACGGGGATTGGTGAACAGGCTCGACGTGTTCCACAACAGCTTGACACCGGAGTCGGCCTGCAGCTCGGCGATGTGGTCGACGACGCGGTCGAGGTTCGCGTTGGTCTCGCGCAAAGTGTCGCCCTCGGGCGCGATGTCGCGGTCGTGGAAGCAGAAGAACCCCGCACCGAGCTTCGCGTAGAACTCGAAGGCATAATCGACCTTCGCCAGCGCCAGAGCCATCGGATCCGTCACGTGATCGTAGGGCCGCTGGGCCGTGCCATCTCCGAACGGATCGACAAGACGCTGGTCGAAACTGTGCCAGTAGGCGACCGCAAACCTCAGCCAGTCCTTCATCGGCTTGCCCGCCACGACACGATCGGGCTGGTAGTAGTGGAATCCGAGACCCTGCGTGAGGTCGGACGTCCCGACGAACGGAATGGGATCAACATTCCAAAGATCCGCCATGAGTGGCACTCCCTTGTCCACGTGCAGACACGAGGGCTGCACTTTGTTTTTCTACACTACAAAATACAGAGCGTAGCCGCCGAACGGCAAGATGTACAGGAACAGGGCCCGGACGTTTCTGCTCCGGTTTCACGCGCCCGCAGAAAGGACGGTCGTTCTCGAAAGGCATCTCTGCAGATGCGGCGGCAGACAGCCGCACCACGGTGAAGAGACTGCACCGCGCCGTCCCCCGGCCACGCGCATTCGGTCACACTCTTTTGAGTCGATCAAAAGACGGACTACAGTGGTCACGTGTCTTCCGAGCAGGCGTTACGCACCCATGAGGCCCATGTCCGTGTGGCCCGCGACGCCGATTTTTGGCGCGAACGGCTCCACGCGGCCGACCTGCGGGTGACGGACCAGCGACTGTTGGTCCTCGACATCCTTGATGCCCACCCACACAGTGATGCCGCGTTCGTCACCGCCGAGGCACAGTCCCGGTCGCGGCAGGGCGCCAAGTCCCCGCTCACGCTTCAGGGCACCCACGTCATCCTCCAGCAGCTCTTCGTGGCGGGCCTTCTGCGCCGCGTCGACCTGCCGGGGACACGCTCCGCCCGCTACGAGACTCGCGTGGGGGACAACCACCACCACGTCGAATGCGTCGTGTGCGGAAGGATCGAGGATGTGGACTGCGTCCTCGGTGAGGCTCCCTGCCTCACGCCCTCGCAGACTCACGGCATGCAGATCCTCGAGGCCGACATCGTCTTCCGTGGCGTGTGCGCCGAGTGCGCCGCCGCTTTCGACGAGCAGCCTCGGGATCTGGCAGAGGCACAGGGATTCACATCCCCCGTCACACCCTGAGACACCCGGGACAGTCGCATCATCCACATTCATCGAGAACCGAGTGAGGTTTCATGAAGGTCATCGTCGTTGGTTCGTCACATGGTGGTTTCGAGACGGTCCGAGAGCTCCTGGTCGACGCCCCGGACACCGAGATCCAGTGGTACGAGAAGGGGGACTTCCTCTCCTTCCTCTCCTGTGGAATGCAGCTGTACCTGGAGGGCGTCGTCACAGACGTGGACTCCGTGCGCTACGCGACCCCGGAGGCCCTGAGCGACCTCGGCGTCCACGTGTTCACCCGTCAGGAGATCACCGCGGTGGATCCCGCGGGACACACCGTTCACGTCACCGACCTCGCCACCGGAGAGCAGCGCGACGAGTCCTACGACAAGCTCCTTCTCAGCCCTGGCGCCGTCCCCGCCCCGATCCCCGTGGAGGGCTCCGACCTCGACGGCATCACCGCGATGCGCGGGCGTGACTGGGCCATCCAGCTCAAGGCCAAGACCGTTGATCCCGCGATCACCGACGTCGTCGTCATCGGCGCTGGCTACATCGGCATCGAGGCCGCCGAAGTGTTCGCGAAGGCCGGCAAGAAGGTCACGGTCATCGATGTCGCCGCGCGCATCCTGTCGACCTACCTCGACCCCGAGTTCACCAAGCCGATCACGGCCGAACTCGCCGCTCACGGCGTCACCGCCGCCACCGGCCAGCGCGTCCAAAGCTTTGAGGGCCTCGAGGGTCACGTCACGACCGTCGTCACCGACAAGGGCTCCTACCCCGCCGACCTCGTCATTGAGGCGGCTGGCATCAAGCCGAACACCGAGTGGCTCAAGGGAACCGTCAACCTGACGGACAAGGGCTTCATCGCGATCGACTCCCACCTGCGCACGAGTGTGCCGGATGTCTACGCCGTCGGTGACGCGACGCTGATTCGCTTCCGCCCGACGGGCGCCGAGGCCTCGATCGCTCTGGCCACGAACTCTCGCCGACAGGCCCGCTTCGCCGCGAAAAACATCGCCGGCCAGGACGTGGAGGTCCCCGAGGTCTCCGGATCCTCGGCCCTGTCCGTGTTCTCGCTGAAGTTCGCCTCCACCGGCGTCAAGGAGTCCACGGCTGACACGTTCGGTGTCGCGACCCAGTCCGTCGTCGTCACCGATTCCTTCCGTCCGGCCTTCGTGCCGGTCGAGGCTGGCAACGCGAAGGTCACCTTCACGCTCACCTACGCCCCCGACGATCACCGGATCCTCGGCGGCCAAGTGCTCTCGACCGCGGACCTCACGCAGAACATCAACGCGATCTCCCTGGCCATCCAGGCTGGGCTGACCCTGGAGGATCTCGCCTACGCGGACTTCTTCTTCCAGCCCGGATTCGACCGTCCGTGGAACATCATCAATGTCGCGGCCCAGACCGCGCTGGGAATGGCGGCCCCCGAGACCGCTCCGCACACCGAGGTCACCGACCTCGTCAATGCCTGATCGAGCAGTCGATCGGGAACTGAACAGTCCCCGTTGGAACCGAGTGCCCGGGTCACCTCGTCATGAGGTGACCCGGGCACTCGTCCACGCGCGTGAGCGTCTCCGCTCAGCTCTTCCGTCCCGCCACCGCGCCGTAGATCGCCAGGACGATCACCGACCCGACGATCGCCGTGACCCACGAGCTGAGTGACCAGAAGTGCTGCATCGTGTCGATCTTGAAGATCAGTCCACCGAGCCACCCACCGACCATCGCGCCGATGACCCCGAGGACCAGGGTGGAGATCCACCCACCGTTGTTGCGTCCCGGAAGAATCGCCTTCGCAATCGCGCCGGCAATGAGCCCCAGGAGCAGATAGGCCAAGAATCCCATGGTTCGCTTCCCTTCGTGTGTCGATCGGATGGATCAGCCCTAGCATCACATCGACGGGGCATCCTCGCATCCGCAACGATCCAGAACCTCACGTCCTCGAGGGCGACTCCTCACTCGAGCGCCGACGCGGAATCAGCCGTGCCGAGTTGAGGATGAACACGGACTCGCTGGTGACGTGCACCAACGCGGCGGCAACGGGTCCCAGCACTCCTGTGGCGGCCAGGACCATCCCGATCCCGTCGACGATCAGGGTGCCCACGAAGTTGGCCATGATCGTCCGCCTGGCGGATCGCGCGACCTGCACCGTCCTGGTCAGGTCCATCAGGTCCGACGTCACGAGGACGACATCCGCACTCTCACGCGCCACATCCGTCCCCGACCCGACGGCGATGCCCACGTCGGCGGCCGCCAGCGCCGGGGCGTCATTCACCCCGTCCCCGACCATCGCGACCACATGGCCCTCGGCCCGCAGCTGGCCGATCACCGTGTGCTTGTCCGTGGGCAGCAACCCCGACCGGACGTCGCCCACGTGGGTCTGCTCGGCGATCGCGTGCGCGGTCGCCTCGTTATCTCCGGTGAGCATCAGCACGCTGATCCCCATCCCGAGCAGGGAGTCCACGCACGCCGACGCCGAGTCCCGCACGGAATCCCCCAGGACGATCGTTCCGACCCACTCGGCGTCGATCGCGACCAGCACCTGCGTCGTCCCTCCGGGAGCCTCGACCTCGCGGCCCCCGGGCACGAGCCTCGCGTTACCGACCTCGACGCGACGTCCCTCGACCAGTGCAGAGACTCCGAGACCCGGCGTGTGCACGACGTCGCGCGCCTCACCAGGGGTGAGCGCGCGTTGATTAGCGAGCGCGACGATTGCGCGGCCCAGTGGGTGCTCCGAATGCCACTCCGCCGTGGCGGCCGCCTCGAGCACCTCGTTCTCATCGTGTCCCGGAGCGGGATGGACCGAGACGACCTCGGCGCGCCCGGCTGTCAGCGTCCCGGTCTTGTCGAAGACCACCGTGTCGACGCGGGACAAGACCTCCAGGTGGGTCCCGTCCTTGACGAAGGCCCCCGTGTGGGCCGCACGGGCGATCGAAGCGAGGATTGCCAGGGGCGTGCCCGCCGCGATCCCGCACGCGCCCGCCACGATGACCACGGAGATCGTGGCGCGCGCATCTCGCGTGACAACGAAGGTGAGGATCGCCGCGGCGATCGCGAAGAGGACGAGGGCTCCGGCCAACCGGTCCGCCAGTCGCTGCACGGGGGCCCGGGAATCCTGGGCCTCGCGCACGGTGGCGATGATCTGCCCAAAGGCCGAGTCCTCACCCACTCGTTCGACGCGGATCTCCAGCGCACCGGATACGGCGATCGAACCAGCGAGGACGTGATCTCCCCTCCCGACATCGACCGGCAGCGACTCCCCCGTCAGCCTCGATTGATCGACTCCGGCGCTTCCGTTCTCGACGACACCGTCGACCGGAATGCGCCCGCCCGGCTCCACGACGACGAGGTCGCCCACCACGACGTCCTCGAGCGGGATCTCCTGGACCGCCTCCTCCACGACGTCCCGTGGGGCGCCGGCCTCATCGGCGGACCGGGCCCGGCCGGGGCCCGTGTCGGCAGTCCTGCGAACGAGGACGCGTGCGGGAAGGAAGGCCATGAGATCCGTCAACGCATCGCGGCCCCGATCCATCGACAGATCCTCGAGGATCTCTGCCGCGAGCGCGAAGGTCGTGATCGCCAACGCGGACACCCACTCCCCGATGGCCGCCGCGGCGATGATCGCCAGCAGCATCGACAGCTCCATCGACATCCGGGGCTTGCGCAGATCGTCCCAGGCCTCAACGAGCATCTCCCAACACCCGATGACCAGGACGAGGACGGAGAAGACCCCCATGGGGAGCCGTGCGATGCCCGCATGCCCAGCGATCAGAACGAGGATCGTCGAGACACCGACGAGCATCGTCCGTGCGAGGTCGCGCTTGTCCATGCGCTCCCACAACGTCTGCGAGGCGACGTCGACCCCGGCCACCGGCTGCACTGCGGCATCCGCGGTCATGCCCGAGCCTCCTGGTCCAACCCCATCGCCCGAGCGCGCGCGGCGCTCTGTCGGTGGTGAAGCGGAATGTCCTCGACCATGTGCTCGGCCTGGAAGAGTGCCTGGTGGACCAGGAGTCTGGCGTGCTCGTCGATCAGCCGATAGTAGACACGGGTCCCCTCCTGACGGGTCGCAACGACGCGCGCCCACCGAAGCTTCGCCAGATGCTGTGACACCGATGTCGCCGAGCGACCGACCCGGTCGGCGATCACGCCGACCGGGAGCTCACCGTTCTCCAGAGCCAGGATGATCCCGATCCGGGTCGGGTCGGACAGGAGGGAGAAGACCTCGACCGCCAAAGCCACCTGATCGTCACCGGGCGTGTCGACCGGCTCGCCCGTGTGCACGACCTCTTTATCTGCGTCCATACGCAGATAATAAAGTAAGGGTGCCCTTCCATGGAAGGGGGAGACGGGTCGCAACCGTCGTGACCGGAACCGCAACGAAGGGAGGACACTGGTCGGGCATTCATCCCCTGCCGCCGAAAGAAGACCGTGGTGAGCCCCAGACGCACCTGTTTGACCATGACCGCCATCGTCGCGGCCGCCCTGATCATGCGATCGTTGATCTCCGCCGTCCCACCCGCCATCGGAGCGATCTCCAGCGGCCTGGGCCTGTCCTCGGCCACCGCGGCACTCACGACGACGTTGCCCCTGATCTGCTTCTCGATCTTCGGGCTTCTCGCGCCGAGCCTGACGCATCGGTGGGGAGCGGTACCGACGATGAGTGCCGGACTCCTCCTCGCGGCGGCGGGTTCCGCGGTGCGGTGCCTCCCGACAACGGCGGCGCTGCTGGCCGGGACGACGCTGATCGGCATCGGGATCGCGCTCGCGAATGTCTTGGTCCCCGTGGTCATCCGTCGGTTCCGCCCCCATTCGGTGGCCGCCTCGATGGGGTGGTACTCGGCGTCGATGGGGATCGGAGCGGCGGTGGCCTCACTGGTGACCGGTCCGCTGTTGTCCCGCGGATTCACCTGGAAAGTCGCGCTCGCCGTGTGGATCCCCGTTGCGGTCGCAGCATGCCTCGTCTGGCTCTGGGCCGCTCCGCGCCAATGTCACATGGCGGATCCGAACGACCAGCGGGCCGACATCGACCCGGTGCCGCGAGTCGAGCACAGCGGTTGGCACGAGGTGCTGTCCGCCCCCCGCACCCATGTCGTCGCCCTCTTCATGGGGCTGCAGTCGCTGGTCTTCTACACCGAGCTGACGTGGTTGCCCGACCAGATCACCGCCCATGGGCTGCCCGTGTGGGCCGGGTCCGTCGGTCTGGCACTGTTCAACGGGATCGGAATCGTCGCCGCCACGATCTACCCGCGTCTGGTCTCGGGCCGCCACGGGGTGGCCGTCCTCGTCCTCGGATCGCTCGCCTATGCCGCGGGGCTCGCACTGACGCTCACGGGAGCCCCCGGCCTGTGGCTCGCGCCCTGCCTGCTTGGCTTCATGCAGGGAGGGACCTTCGCCACGGCCCTGCTGCTCATCGCCAACACCGGCGATCCTTCTCATCTGCCGGAGACCTCAGCCTATGCCCAGGGGATCGGCTACCTGATCGCGGCGATCGGGCCGGTCGCGCTCGGAGCCCTCCACGACGCACAGGGTTCCTGGAGCGGCGTCGTCCTCGTCCTCGTTCTGGCCGTCGCAGTCGTCGGGACGGTCGGGGTCGGACTCGTGCGGCACGAGCAACGCCCCTGATGCCGAACACCCGGGCGTCCACTGCGTGTGGACACCCGGGTGGGATCGGGATGCGGAACGACGACCGTCAAAGAGATTCCCCGCGGGACTCTCCGGCGGATCAACGCGCCGAATAGGTCAGGCATTCTGCCGATCCGGCCCCGATGCGCACGGCCTCGGCCGTGCATTCCAGGCTGTCGTTGTGAGAGCAATCGGCCTTGGAGCAGGCGCCGACGAAGCTCGTGACCCGATCCAGTCCGCCCTTGACGGACAGTGGGATGAAGGTCGCGCAGGACGCGGCCGGCGATGAGGTGATCGTGACTGCCGCCGCCGCGCAGGCGTCGGCGTGGTTGTAGGAGCATGCCTCGACGGAGCAGTTGAGGACCTTGGGCATCTCGAGTGTGGTGGCCATGACGTTCTCCCTTGTTCGATGCGCGAAATTCGAATCGCGTCGATGACTCGACTCTCGCATCGGTGTCGAGGGCGCGAAAGGGTTGGCATATCGCCGCAGGTCAGACGGCTCTTAGGCTGGCCTGAGCATCGGTTGACTTCGACGAGAAGAACGTGATCAAAAAGACGGCTGTTTCCATAATTGACACATGTGAACGCGCCGAAGGCAGACCTCCGGACAGAGCCCGGCCCCGCTCGACGAGCGCCGGACCACGCGCTCGCCTAGCGTTGTCCGCACCCGGTCGGCGATGCCGCCGACCCGACCGAGACCGAGGACCACCATGGCAGCACGACGCACCACCGCCCAACAGAAGTCCGCACGCACAGACCCCGACAGCGACGATTCCTCCGGCTTCTCCGCGGAGGAACGCGCCGCGATGAAGGACCGGGCCCGGGAGCTTCGCTCCTCGCGCTCCTCCAAGCGGACCAAGACCGACCCCGAGGCCGACCTGCTCGCGGCGATCGCCGCCATGCCCGAGTCCGACCGCGTCATGGCCGAGGCGATCCACGCGCTCGTCTCCGAACACGCCCCGGAGCTGGCCCCCCGGACCTGGTACGGAATGCCCGCCTGGGCCAAGGACGGAACCGCTCTGTGCTTCTTCCAGTCCGCCGCGAAGTTCAAGTCCCGCTATGCCACTCTCGGTTTCAACGCCGGCGCGAACCTCGATGAGGGAGACATGTGGCCCACCTCGTTCGCCCTCCTGTCGATCGGTCCCGCCGAGGAGGCCCGCATTGCCGAACTGTTGCGCCGGGCCGTGGGCTGACACGACTGCGCGGCCTACTCCCACCGCGCGGTGTCCGGATCGACGCCGTGGGCCCTCGCATTCTCCCGGATGGCCTCCGCCAGCCACGTCGCCAGTCCCGGCGCGACGCCATCCAGCGTCCGCGTGAACCGCGGATCGGCGGTGTACATCCCCGCCAGGCACACATGCATCGAGTGCGTGCAGTCGTAGAAGCGGCCGATCATCCCCCGATGCCTCTCGGCCAGAGCATTCGCCTCGGCCGAACCGGGCTCGATGCCGGTCGCCATGGCGGCGGCGAGCTCACGGTGCAGCGCCTCACCGTCCTCCCGAATTTCCGTACGTCCATCGGCGGAGAGTCTCGCGGCGTTCTCCTCGAACTGAGCCCATTGATCTGACGAGCCCCAGCGATCGTGGGCCTCTTCGGCCCAGTCCTCGCGCCATCCTCGACCGAAGATCTCGGCCTGTTCCGCTGCTCCCATGTGCTGTCTCCCTTCTCGTACGGCCAGAAGACGATCGACGCCCTCGGCCATGTGCTGCAATCGTTGAATGCGTTCTCTCAACAGCGCTCCTTGACGCCGCAGTTGCTCGGCTTCATCCATCTCCGGGTCATCGATCAGCGCCGCGACGTCGGCCAGAGAGAACCCGAGTTCCCGGAAGACCAGGACTCGGTGGATCCGTTCGACATCCGCCGACGAATACGCTCGATACCCACCCGACGTGCGCCGACTCGGCACGACCACGCCGATCGAGTCCCAGTGGTGCAGTGCTCGCACACTGATTCCCACCAGCGCCGCGACCTCGCCCACCGTCAGCGAAACCGGCTCCTGTGAATTCATGCCCACCTCCTGGAACGACAGTGTGATCCCTGACGTCGCGTGAGGGTCCAGTCCTCCCCACCGCCATGTCCTAAACCCGCCAGACATCAACTGCCGCGAGCTGCTTGACTGAGGACATGAGTCCCAAGGGAACCACGAGCGACGTGCCCGCACGCTGCGCCCTCGGCGATCCCCAGTTCGACCGGCGCTACCGCGCGATCTCCGCCCGGGACGAGCGCTTCGACGGACAGTTCATCACGGCGGTGACCTCCACTGGGATCTACTGTCGGCCCTCATGCCCGGCCCGCACGCCGATGCCTGCCCACGTGATCTTCTTCCTGACGGCCGCCGCGGCGCAGCAGGCAGGGTTCCGCGCCTGTCGCCGTTGCCGCCCCGATGCCTCGCCCGGCACTCCCGAATGGAACCTTCGCCACGACCTCGTCTCTCGGGCGATGCGCCTGATCGAGGACGGCATCGTCGACCGCGAAGGTGTGGACGCTCTCGCGTCGCGTCTGGGGCATTCGCCCCGACACGTCCAACGGCTGCTCGTTGCCGAACTGGGGGCGGGACCGCGAGCGCTCGCCCGCGCTCGACGCGTTCAGACCGCTCGTTCCCTGCTGACCTCCACCGATCTGTCGATCGCCGATGTCGCCTTCGCCGCCGGATTCGGCTCGGTCCGACAATTCAACGACACCTTCCGTGAGATCTTCGCCGAACGCCCGCGCGAGGTCCGTGCTCGATTCCGTGGGCACGGACCCGCGCTTCCCCCATCCGCCGAGCGCAGCACTCCTTCGGGTGCACAGCTCCCCTCGGTTCCCCTCGACGTCGAGTTGCCGGTCCGCTCTCCCTTCGACGCCGTCGGCGTCTTCCGCTTCCTCGCCGAGCGCGCGATCACTGGCGTCGAGATCGCAGAGGTGGGCACCCCGGATCGCCTGCGCTACGCCCGGACACTGATGCTCCCCCATGGCCCGGGCGCCCTCGACCTCGTGGCAACCCCCGGTGGAAGCGACGGTCTGAGAACGTGGAGCGTTCGGGCGCACCTCGAATTGTCCTCCCTGGCCGACGTGACTCCCGCGGTCGCGCGCGCCCGGCGACTGCTCGACCTCGACGCCGATCCACGCGCCATCGACTCCGCGCTCGCCTCCGACCCCGCCCTGGCTCCCCTGGTCGCGGCAACACCGGGAGTGCGACTGCCGGGCGCGGTCGACCCGCAGGAGTTGGTCGTCCGCGCGATGGTCGGTCAGCAGATCTCAGTGACGACGGCACGCGCGCACCTGTCCCGCCTGACCGCTGAGATCGGCGAACCCGTCCACTCATCGATCCCGGGGCTGACACGACTGTTCCCGGCCACGGCCTCGATCGCCGCGCTGACGCGCCCAGACACCGGTGACACGCTCGACCCGGATCGGCCGCTGCGCCTTCCCGGCGCGCAGCTGCGAGCCGTCATCGACGTGGCGCGCGCCTTCGAGGCCGGTGAGCTGACCATCCATCAGGCCATGGAGCCGGCCGACGTGCGCGAGCGCCTCCTGGCCCGGCCCGGAATCGGACCGTGGACAACCGCCTACGTCGTGTTGCGTCTCTTCAACGATCCGGACGTCTGGCTCACGGGGGACGTCGCCCTCCTGGCGGGCGCGCGGGCGGTCGGACTCATCGGCTCGTTGACTCCCGACGGAGGCTCTCGACCCCCGCTCCGTCGCCTCCATGCCACGCTTGCCGATCGTGCCGACGCCTGGGCGCCCTGGCGCTCCTATGCCGTGATCCACCTGTGGCGGGCCGCCACAGCCACCACACACACATCGCCACCCCTGTCGATTCCGAGGAGAACCTCATGACCCCGTCCCCCGATCCCGGCGCGTTCGCCACGACGATCGCCACCCCCGATGGTCCCTTCACCGTTGTCGCCTCCCACGATGCCGTCCTCGCATCCGGGTGGACCGAGGATGTGGAAGCGCTGTGCGCTCTTGTGCACCCGAGGCTGCGTCCCGCATCCGACGAGGTCGCGGCCCTCGACGCCAAGGGGACGAGCCCCCGACCGCGTATCGTGTCCGTCGCGATCGCCGCTGTCGGCGACTACTACGGGGGTGACCTCGGCGCTCCGGGCCGAGTTCGCGTCCGCCAATCCTCCGGACCATTCCGTTCCCACGCCTGGGACGTCCTGCGGGATGTCGCTCCAGGGGGCCCGATCACCTACGCGGAGTTCGCGGTGCGCACGGGTCGGCCTCGTGCCGTGCGCGCGGCGGCGGGAGCATGCGCGATGAATGCAGCCGCCCTCTTCATTCCTTGTCACCGCGTGATCCGAACGGATGGCAGCCTCGGGGGATTTCGCTACGGACTCGCGCTCAAAGAGCACCTCCTGGAGCGCGAGGCCGGACCCGGCTCTCTGGAGCGGGACGCTTCGGCGTCCACCACCGCCTCCGGAGATGCACCAGCCCACCAGTAAGCTCCCATCCATGCCACCGCGTTCCGCATCCTCACAGCACCCGCTCGAATCTCCCCGACTCCGAAGGATCGATCTTCGGCACCTGGGCGACGGGAACCCCCACGATCTGCGGGCTGGAGCGGATCTCGAGGCGATGGATTTCGAGCCCTTCACGGTCGACGACCTCGACCTCAGCGACGCCCGCCTCGACGGCCTCCGACTCCGGTCGATCCGGGCAGAACGAGCGACGCTGGACGGCTCCGTCCTCACCGAGGTCGTCGTCGACGGCATCGACTGTCCCGATGTCGACGCCGTGCGCACCGGTTGGACGAACGTCGAGGTCACCGGCCGTCTCGGCGCGGTCGATGCCCACCAGTCCGGGCTGCGTCAGGTCCATTTCGTCGGATGCAAGCTCGGCTTCGTCAACCTGCGGGCGGCGACGCTGCGCGACGTTGTCTTCACCGATTGCATCATCGAGAACCTCGATCTCGGCGGGGCCACCGTCCAACGCGTCGGATTCGAGAGCACGCGCATCCATGAGCTCGACGTCAACCGAGCGCGTCTGGTGGACCTCGATCTTCGGGGTGCCGCCCTCGCGGTGATCGGCGGTCTCGGCAGCCTGCGCGGCGCGACCATCACCGCCGAGCAGCTGGCGCTTCTCGCGCCCCACCTGGCCGCCCATCTCGGGATCACCGTCGAGGAGTGAGCTCCCCCGACGGGCATCACTCCTGCGGCGCCGGGCCCTCGACGTCGATGCGTCCCGACTTCGCAGCAGCCTGCAACGCCCCGAAATCCTCCCGGGACTTGTCCGCATAGTCGAGGGCGAAGTCCGCGATCGCCTCGACGACCCTTCCCCCACCGCCGATGTATCCGATCACCGCGGCAGCGGCCGGACTCTGCGCGTGGGCGCGAGCCAGGAGCACGCCACAGGACCGGGCGTACTCGGTGTAGCTCCTCAGATCGAGCGCACCGGCGTCGACGGAGCCCTTCATGTCGTGAAACTGCCGAACGTAGAAGTCGTGTCCCCCTGCTCGCATAGAGCCGAGGAACGGGTCCGAGACGGCTTGGAGCATCCGTTGACCGGCGATCACGCGACCGCCCTGACCGCGGTCGCGCACAGTCCGGTCGAACACCTCGGGCTGGTCGATCCCGCCGTTGGCGACGAGGACGGAGTCCGTCGCCTCCTTGATCTGAAGCACCAGGTTCTCTCCGGCCGGGCCCTCCAGAAGCACCAGAAAGCACCGGGTTCCGACGCTGCCGACCCCAACGACCCGCCGAGCGGCATCGACCACGCGGAACTGGCTGAGCAGCAGAGCCACATCGGGCTCCACCGTGCCGAGGTAGGTCCGGTAGGAGGACTCGACGAACTCACGTCGACCTCCCTCGACGTGAACGAGGATCGGTGGGTCTTCTCGGAATCGGATTGCACCATCGGGACCGATCTCGGTGAGCTTGCGAACCACCCGCTCCGACGTCCGTTTCTTCGCCCGCTTCACGGTCGTCCTGATGAGGTCGCTCAACTCCCCCCGAAGGCGGCCCACGAGCAACTCCGGTTCCGCATGCAGGTAGTGACGGGCGACGACATCCAGATCCATGACCATGCGCAGACCCTCGACATAGACTCCTGCAGCGGCCATCGCGAGAGTCCGAGCCTTCTTCCGGTTGTGCCCCGCATGCCGCGCCCCGATGACGACACTGGTCACCAGCCGTTTGACATCCCATTCCCACGGGGCAACGGCGGCCTCATCGAAGTCATTGAGGTCGAAGACCACGGAACGCTCCGGTGAGGCATAGAGACCGAAGTTCACCACATGCGCGTCGCCGCAGGACAGGACGTTCAGCGACGTGTGCGGAGAGACCGCGAGGTCGCCCGCCATCACCGCGGCCGCTCCCCGATAGAAAGCGAAGGGATCGGTCAGCATCCGTGCGAAGCGCAGTGGCGCCAGGTCCGGCAGGCGCGAGACGTTCTGCTCGACAAGAACGCTGACCGGGTCCATATCCGAGGGGACCAGCCGTGCCAGACTCTGACGCCGAGTCGATGTCCGTTCCGCGCGTCCGCGCTCGTGCGCGCGCTCGACAGGCTCGTACTCACCGACTTCGAGGGTATCTACCATGACACCATTGTGACTCGGAACACGGCCGGGCATCGGCGACGGCGCGGCGACATGTCACTGGGCATCGCCCTCGGTGTGAGTGTGAATACGCACGCCGGCCTCGTTGAAGATGCTGAGAACCTCGGCAGGGTGTCCGCCCGTCGCTGACATCGCGTGCGGAGTGTGCGTGTCGAACTCCGCCGCCTCGCCCCGGGACAGTGTCAGGTCCTGCTCCCCCAGCCGAAGTCGAAGTCGCCCTCGCAGGACGTACAGCCATTCGAATCCGTCGTGAACCCGAAGTTCGGGAAGAGCCGCACCGCTCGGATAGGTGATCCGGTAGGCGCTGACCTGAGAGTGCTCCGCAGTGAGCGGTGCAATCAGCAGCCCGCCCCGACGCAGAACCGCTCGGCGCACTCGCGGATCCGGCGGTCGGCGCGCCGAGACGAGATCGTCCAGCCCGATCCCCAGTCGTCGAGCCAGCGGCACCACCAGTTCGAGGCTCGCCTGACGCTTTCCGGATTCGAGGCGCGACAGGGTGCTGACGGACATCCCGACCTCTCTGGCCAGACGGTCCAGAGTCAGTCCGTGCGCTCGGCGCGCTGCCCGCAATCGTGATCCCACATTCTCGAGATCGTCGTTGTCCATTGTTCTCCTTGCCGATTCGGCAAACCAGTTTGCACAGACTCCACTGTGCCCCGCAGGCTGTGGACATGCACGCGAACACACCTGACGCCGTTTCCCCCGCCGACGCGGCCTGGCCGACGATCGCCCCGGTCGACTACTGGGAGCAACGCTACGCAACCAGGGACCAGGTCTGGTCGGGCGCCGCCAACCGCGTCCTTTCGTCGATCGCGAGCGACCTGGCTCCCGGGACGGCACTCGATCTGGGATGCGGTGAAGGAGCAGACGTCCTCTGGTTGGCCCAACACGGGTGGACGGCCACCGGCATCGACATCTCCCCCACCGCGATCCGTCGAGCCGTCGAGGCCGCCCGCACGGCGGGGATCGAGGTCGAGGACGGGCCCTCCGACCGACCGGGTGCCCACGGCGGCGGGGCGACCACGGGACGTACGCAGTTCCTTGTCGGTGATCTGTCGGACCTTCCCGATCGGGACTTCGACCTGGTCACGTCCAGTTTTCTTCATTCTCCGGTCGCATTGGCCCGGGAGGACATCCTTCGTCGGGCCTCACGTCACGTGGCGCCGGGCGGGCATCTGCTCGTCACCTCGCACACTGCGGTGCCGGACTGGTCGACGATGGACGCCGATCATCGCCCGGTCTTTGCGACACCCAGCGAGCAGGTCACCCAACTCGCCCTCGAGGACGGGATGTGGGACGTCGTGGTCGCCGAGACCCGCCCCCGCACAGTGACCCTGCCGGACGGCGAAACCCGGACCCTGGAGGACGCCGTGGTATTCGCACGCAGACGAGCGCACGGCGAGGGGTCTGCCCCGGCAGCACACGACGCTCGTTGAGCGTCCGGACCCGACGCTCGTCGGTCTGGTTGCTCGCAGGTCGGGCAGCGCCTTCGGCGGTCCGACGTTCCCGAGCATCGCCGACAGCGCGCGGAGACTCGGTCGTTCGCTGGCGGAGTCAGATGCTGTTGCCGCTCTCGTTCGCCGCCGCGAGCAATCGGTTCGTGAGGGCGACCCAGCGTGCGCGCTCGGCATCGGTCAAGGCCGCGAATACCTGACGCATGTCGTTCTCGAATCGGGCGCTTCCCGCATCAACCAGGGCTCGGCCATCCGGTTCGAGACGTACCCGGACCGCCCGCCCATCGTGTTCATGCCGAATTCTGCTCACCAGAGCGCGGTTCTCTGCGCGGATCACCAGCCCACTCGCGCTGGACTTGTCGAGGCCCATGTGCGCGGCAAGCTCGTTCACGGTGGGTTCGTGGTCGCGCAGAATGCCGAGCAAACGCATCTGCTGCATCGATAGCCCTGCCTCCGAAGCACGCGCTTCCAAACGCGCACTGATCGTGAACGACAGCCGGACCAGAACCTCAGTGGCGACCTGCTCGTCCTCTTCTCCCATGCGCTTCAGTCTAGCAATGTAGTCAGTGGCACGTACTATACTAGTACGTGCCACGTACCAATTAGGAGAGCTCATGGACACCATCAACGCCGCGCTCATCGAAGCGTTTGGCGAACCTCCCCACTACCGGTCCGTCCCCGCACCGCAGACGGACTCCCACCACGAGATCGCAGAGGTGCTCGCGGTCGGGATCCACCCGGTCACGCGCGGCATTGCCTCGGGCAGGCACTATGCCAGCGCTGGAGCGCTTCCGTTCGTTCCGGGGATCGACGGCGTCGTCCGCCGAACAGACGGATCGCTCGCCTATGTGGTCGGACCTGGCAGCGGCACGCTGGCCGAGCGCATTCTCATCGACCCGCGCTCCGCCGTCCCACTGCCCGCGGACGCCGATCCCGCGATCGTCGCCGCATCCATGAACCCGGCCATGTCCTCCTGGATCGCGCTGCGCGCCCGGATAGCCTTCACCCCGGGCCAGTCGATCCTCGTGATCGGGGCAACCGGCGCGGCGGGATCCATTGCAGTCAAGGCCGCGCGCCGCCTCGGAGCCGGACGGATCATCGCGGCAGGCCGCAATCGCCAGCGCCTCGATCAGCTGCTGTCCGAGGGCGCCGATGACACGGTGGTGCTCTCATCCGACGACGAGGCGACCTCCACAGCGTTCGTGAGAGCCGCGGACGTCGATATCGTCCTCGACTATGTCTGGGGCGCGCCGGCCGAACTCGCCATGGAAGCGATCCTCGGTGCCCGCCGCGACCACGCCCGGCAACTGGACTGGGTGCATATCGGCGGCACCGGCGGACCCACGATCACCCTCAACGGCTCGGCCCTTCGATCCACTGCGCTTCGGATCAGCGGAAGCGGGTTCGGCTCGGTCGACATGCGACGCGCCGACCTCCCCGAGCTCGCCGCCGCGGTCGCCTCGGGTGAACTGGCAATCCGCCCGCGGACCGTTTCGCTTGCTGCCATCGAGGAAGCATGGACGCATCGGGATGCGCCGGGCGAGCGGACCGTCATCATCCCTTGACTCGCGACACATCGATGTCGCCGCGGGTGTCCTCAGACGCGTTCAACCGACGCTCGGAGGGTCGATCAACGGGGCCCGGCGACAGGAAATTCCGTCCAGACTCACACCCGCTTGAGCGCCTCCCACTCGGACCGAAGTCCTCGCCGGATGCATCGCAGGAGTGCCCGTCCGTGAGCTGGCAGCCCGGTTCGGCATCCACCGTGCGACGGGCGGGGGAGATCGCCCGGTCGGCAGGCATTGACGTTCGCCGTCCAGAACTCTCGGACAAGGTACGCACGCAGGCAGCTCGCCTCTACGCGGAAGGTATGACGCTCACCGAGCCTCGCGACATGACCACGGCCTCGCTGCGCCTGATCCAAGACCACGATGCCATGGTCATCGCCAGCGGCGATGACGTACTCACCCTCATAGAGGGTTCCCGCTCGTTTTCCGGTCAACGTCTCGACGCCAAGCATCCCGGTGTTCGACGCGAACAAGCCGGGTCGGGAGCATTTGCAAAACTCACGCCAGCGACTTGACCATTAGAGTTCTAACTATTAGAGTTCTAACCATGGCCGAACTTGCAGATCAGATCGCCAGCGCGATCCGTGCCCTCAGCATCACGCAGCGCTCGGATGCCGACGCCTGGGTTCGTGGCAGCGAACTGACCAGGCAACAGGCGGTCAGCCTCGGTTTCATCGGAGACCGCCAGGCCTGTGGGGTGATCGCCCGAGACCTGGCGGAGAGCACCGGAACCACACCCGCATCCGTCACCAGTCTTCTCAAAGGCCTGGAGGAACGAGGATTGGTGACGCGCACGCCCTCCCCCGATGATTCCCGCATCAAGCTCCTCACCGTGACCCCCAAGGGCGCACAGCTCGTCGAGGGGTTTGAAGAGCACGTCCGTGCCAGCCAAGCGCGCCGGCTGTCTGCCCTGACCACATCCGAGCAGGAACAACTCCTCGCACTTCTCTCCCGGGTCACCGCAGACATCGACCGTTCCACGCCATCGTCTTCCGACAAGGACGGACACGCGTAGCGCCCGTCGACGCCCTCTTCTCTCATTTCTCTTGACCATGCCGCCAGGCGCGAGCATGCTCTTCCCCGCCTTGAAACGCAGGTTCCACCATGTCTGAAAGCAACCAGACCATCCTCGCGAAGGCCCCCGTCTGGCGGGCTATCGCACATTTATGCCTCCCGATGATCGCCGGCCTTCTCGTCAGCGTTATCTACAACATCGTCAATGCCGGATTCATCGGTTCTCTCGCCGATTCCACCCCGATGCTCGCTGCGCTCACGTTCTCCTTACCCGTGTTCTCGTTGATCATGGCCGTGGGCAACGTCTTCGGCGTCGGTGGCGGCACATACATCTCGCGCCTCCTGGGCGCCGAATCGCACGAGAGCGACACCGCTCACCCTGCAATCGAGACGCACTCGGGCGACAGACTCCTGCGCACTCGCCAGGTCGGATCATTCACGGTCTGGGGCGCTGCGATCAGCGGCATCGTCATCGCCGTGCTCGGGCTCGTGTTCATCACCCCGATCTCCGCCGCAATCGGTGCATCAGGAGTCGACCGCACACCGACCGTGCAGTACATCGGCATGATGTTCGCATTCACCCCCGTCTACGTGTGCGCCTTCGCGCTCGAGCAGCTCGTGCGCTCCGAGGGAGCCGCCAAGATCTCGATGATCGGTCTGATCGCCTCGACCATCGCCAACTTGGTCTTCGACGTCCTCTTCATCATTGCCCTCGGTTGGGGCATCCTCGGCGCCGGACTCTCACTCGGCCTGGCGAACATCGTCACCGTCACCTATTACAGCTGGTGGATCACGAAAAAGGCCGCGGCGGTCTCCCTCGCACCCAAGTGGTTCCGCATCGATCGGGAGATGCTCACCACGGTATTCGGCGTCGGAATCTCCGAGTTCCTGCAGGCATCGTTCCTCATCGTCACGAGTCTGTTGCTCAACTGGATCGCGATCGCATACGGAGATGCCCTGCTCGCCGCATTCGGGGTGGCCCAACGCGTCGCCCAGTTGCCGGAGATGATCTGCATGGGCCTGTTCATGGGAGCGGTGCCGTTGTTCGCGTTCAGTTTCGGCGCGGGCAACCAAGCCCGCCTGCATACCGCCGTCAGGAACGTCGCCGTGGCCATCGCCGGTACGACCATCGTGTGCTCAGGACTGATGTTCCTCTTCCGAGATCAGCTCTTCGCGCTGTTCAGCAGTGATCCATCGGTGGTCGGTGACGGCATCCAGATTCTCACCGCGATGCTCATCTCAACGCTATTCAACGGGTTTACCGGTCTCTTCATCGCGGTCTTCCAAGCGACCGAACAGATGAAAGCCGCCACTATCCTCTCCATCATGCAGGGTGTGCTGTTCATCCCCGTGCTCCTCATCGGCAATGTGGTGTTCGGCATGGGCGGCGTCATCTGGGCGATGACCGCCACCGAGATTGTGACCTTCACGGTCGGGTTGACGATCTACCTGAACAGGAAGAGGGACCAGAGAGTCCCCGCATGGACGAATCCAGCCACCGCCTCACGGTGACCCTCGGCGATGAGCTTGGCCAGCTGTATTCGAGCGCGCGGGGGAGAACAGCGTGAGCGTGGGACACGAGGCCTCCTGGGTGCGTGAAGTGGTTCTTAGACAGTTCCACTGTCGCAACGGGAGGCCTTCACCCGTCAGCAGATCACACGCGATTCACGCAACAACGTCCCTGGGCATCACAGCTAGCGGTCACTCTGTCTGTTCGACTCCGGAGTCCACGCACTCGCCCGGGACCATAAAGTCGAAGGAAGTAAGAATGTCACCCAAACCAGGAACGTCGCCGGTTTGAACACCGACCATCTGGTGGAGCTAGTGGGGTTCGAACCCACGACCCCCTGCTTGCAAAGCAGGTGCGCTACCAGCTGCGCCATAGCCCCGTGAGCGAAATCGTATCGCTCAATCGTCCGCTTCAGTCAACCCCATCGGGATCGTCGGTGACGGACTTCCACAAAGCGACATTGTCGGAGAGATCCTCGCAGACCTGCCGGATCATCAATCCCACGGCAACGGCGGCGCCGACACCCGCAAGGGTTGCGATCCACTTCTTCATCGGGAATCCCCAATCCTCCGCCGACCTGCGGATGGTGGGCCTAGGTGGGCTCGAACCACCGACCTCAGTCTTATCAGGACTGCGCTCTAACCTACTGAGCTATAGGCCCAATCCGCGCCCTGACGGGCACCGCATCATGCTACCCGAGGCGCCACCGCCGGACAAAACCAGCGCCGGTGACCTCGACCACCGTCACGGCCCCTCACTCGTCCATCAGCGAGATGCGCACGCCACCGACCAAGGAGGCGACGACGTTGTACAGCAGCGCTCCCAGGGTGGAGATTGCCGTCATGATGATGACATTGGCCACCGCCGCGATCGTCGAGTACGCCATGACACGCGGGAGTTTGACGTAATCGAGCAGTGTTTGGAACCGATCTGCCCCCAGATCGCTGAGGAAGTCCTCAATCGTGGAGAACACGTGCATTCCGTCGAGCATGAACCACACGACGACGGTCGCGACAACCATGGCGATCCCGAGGGCGACACTCAGCAGGAAGCTGACCTTCATCACCGACCAAGCGTCGACCCGTGCCACCGCCAGGTGTACCTGGCGCGGAGCGTCGTCCTCGACATCGCTGGGCGCCACGCTGTGATCGCTCATTCGTCATCCTCCTCGGGGCGGTCCTCCCCAGACGCTACCGCCTCGGAGTTCCCCTCGTCGCCCGCCGCTCCGACTGATTCATCAGCGGGCCTCTCGAACGAGATCGGATCGGCGTCCGTCGCCTCACCTACAGCCTCGCCCTCGGCCAGGGCCGTCTCCGTGTTGCGGGTGATCGCGATGATCCGATCCTTGGCGTCTGGGCGGGCGAAGATGACGCCCATCGTGTTGCGCCCGGTGGGCCTCACGTCGGAGGCTGAGACCTGGACGAGCTTCCCGGATTCGGTGATGACCATGACGTCCTCGTCGGGATCGACGATCAGGGCCCCCACCAGGGCGCCCCTCTCCTCGACGAGCTTGCCGACTCGCACGCCGAGGATGCCACGACCCTTCGTCGGGTATTCCTCGACGGGGGTGCGCTTGGCATAGCCCCCCTCGGTGACGATCAGTAGATCGGCACCCGCGCGCACGACCTCCATGCCGAGCAGCTCGTCGCCTCCACGGAAACGCATCCCCTTGACGCCGGAGGTCCCACGCCCCATCGGACGCAGCTGCTCGTCGGAGGCCGTGAACCGCGCAGCCTGCCCCTCGCGGGACACGAGAAGCAGGTCGTCGTCGGCGTTGACGATCTGGGCCGAGACCAGTTCGTCGGGATTCCCGTCCTCGTCCTCGCGCAGGTTGATCGCGATGATCCCGCCGGTGCGTGCGGATTGGTAGTCAATCAGCCTGGTCTTCTTGACGAGGCCGGACTTCGTCGCGAGCACCAGGTAGTCCGCCTGGCCGTAATCCTCGATCGCGAGGACCTGCGCGATCGTCTCATCGGGCTGGAAGGCCAAAAGGTTCGCGACGTGCTGCCCTTTGGCGTCGCGCCCGCCCTCGGGGATCTCGTAGGCTTTCGCCCGATAGACGCGGCCGAGGTTGGTGAAGAACAACAGCCAGTGATGGGTCGTCGTCACGAAGAAGTGCTCGACGACGTCGTTTCCTCGCAGTTGCGTTCCCCGCACGCCCTTGCCACCACGCCGCTGGGAGCGGTAGTTGTCGGTCCGCGTCCGCTTGGCGAAGCCGTCACGAGTGATGGTCACGACGACGTCCTCGCGCGGAATCAGGTCCTCGACGGACATCTCCCCGCCGTAGGGCAGGATTCGTGTGCGACGCTCGTCGCCGAACTTGTTGACGATGTCGGCCAGTTCCGTGGAGATGATGTCGCGCTGACGCTGCGGCTTGGCGAGGATGTCTTCGAGGTCTTCCACGCGGGCACGCAGGGTCGCGTGCTCATCGAGGATCTTCTGCCGCTCGAGGGCGGCCAGACGCCGCAACTGCAGGGCGAGGATCGCGTCGGCCTGGACCTCGTCGATCGTCAGCAGATCGATCAGGCCGCGTCGGGCATCGTCGGCGGTGGGCGAGCGCCGGATCAGCGCGATGACGGCGTCGAGGGCTTCCAGGGCCTTGAGGTAGGCATCGAGGATATGGAGGCGCTCACGCGCCTTCCTCAACCGGAATTGGGTGCGCCTCTCGATGACGGACATCTGGTGGCGAACCCAATAGCGCACGAACCCGTCGAGGCTGAGCGTGCGAGGCACGCCATCGACCAGGGCGAGCATGTTCGCCGGGAACGACTCCTGCAGCGAGGTCCGCTTGTAGAGGTTGTTGAGGACGACCTTCGCGATCGCATCACGCTTGAGGACGATGATCAGTCGCTGGCCATGACGACCGGACGACTCGTCGCGCAGGTCCGCGATCCCCTGGACCTGACCACTCTTGACCAGTTCCGCGATCTTCTGGACGAGGTTGTCGGGATTGACCTGGTAAGGAAGCTCCTTGACGACCAGGCACTGGCGACCGTGGATCTCCTCCACGTCGACGATCGCCCGCTGGATGATCGAGCCACGCCCGGTCCGATAGGCGTCCTCGATGCCCCTGCGGCCAAGGATCGTCGCACCCGTCGGGAAGTCTGGACCCTTGATGCGCTCCATGAGTGCCTCGAGGAGTTCCTCACGTGTTGCGTCGGGATGCTCGAGCGCCCACTGGACGCCCGCCGCGACCTCGCGCATGTTGTGCGGAGGGATACGCGTGGCCATGCCGACCGCGATGCCCTCCGACCCGTTGACCAGCAGGTTCGGGTACCGCGCCGGAACGACGACCGGTTCCTGGGCGCGGCCGTCGTAGTTGTCTTGGAAATCGACGGTGTCCTCGTCGATGTCGCGGACCATCTCCATGGCCAGCGGCGCCATCTTGCACTCGGTGTACCTCGGCGCAGCAGGCCCGAGGTTGCCGGGAGACCCGAAGTTCCCCTGACCGGCGACCAGCGGGTAGCGCATCGACCACGGCTGGACCAGCCTGGCGAGGGCGTCATAGACCGAGGAATCGCCGTGCGGGTGGTAGTGGGCCAGCACGTCCCCGACAACGCGCATGCACTTGTAGAAACCGGCGCTGGGCCGATAGCCGCCGTCATACATCGCATAGATGATGCGGCGGTGGACCGGCTTGAGCCCGTCGCGCACGTCCGGCAGGGCCCGCGAGACGATGACGCTCATCGCATAGTCGAGGTAAGACCGTTGCATCTCCAGTTCGAGGTCGACCTGGTCGATACGGCCGTGTGGTTCCATGGTTCCAGAGGCGCCCTCGGCGCCGCCGGACACGGGTTCCACGGGAGGAAGATTCTCGTCGCTCACGGGTGAACTCCTTGTGTGTCAGGCGCGGTCAGGCGTCGATGAAACGGACATCCTGCGCATTGCGCTGGATGAAAGCGCGGCGGGATTCGACGTCGTCGCCCATGAGCAGACTGAAGACCTCGTCGGCAGCCGCGGCCTCACCGACCTCGATCTGCTTGAGAATGCGGTGATCGGGATCCATGGTCGTTTCCCACAGCTCCTGGTCGTTCATCTCGCCAAGGCCCTTGTATCGCTGAATGCCGCCCTCCTTGGGAAGTTTGTGCCCGGCGGAGGCTCCGGAGGCGAGCAGCGTGTCGCGCTCCTTGTCGGAGTAGACGAACTCGTGGGGCGAATTGCTCCACTTGAGTCGATAGAGCGGAGGTGTGGCCAAGTAGATATGTCCCTCCTCGACCAACGGCTTCATGTAGCGGAACAGGAACGTCAGAAGCAGTGTCGCGATGTGTTGACCGTCGACATCGGCATCGGCCATGAGGACGATCTTGTGGTAGCGCAGCTTTCCGAGATCGAACTCCTCGCCAATGCCCGTGCCCAACGCCCCGATCAGGGCCTGGATCGTCTCCGAGCCCATGGCACGGTCGAGGCGGGCCTTCTCGACATTGAGGATCTTGCCGCGCAGCGGCAGGATCGCCTGGTGTTCGGGATCGCGGCCCTGGACGGCGGAGCCACCGGCCGAGTCGCCCTCGACGATGAAGATCTCGCAGACCGAGGGATCGTTGGAGGAGCAGTCGCGCAGCTTCGTCGGCATCGAGACCGAGTCGAGGGCCGTCTTGCGCCGGGTCGCCTCGCGGGCCTTGCGGGCCGCGACGCGGGCCATTTGCGCCTGCTGCCCCTTGCCGATGATTCCTCTGGCGTCGTTCGGGTGGGCGTCGAGCCAGTCCCCCAACGCCTGGTACACCTGCTGCTGGACGAAGGTCCGGGCCTCGGTGTTGCCAAGTTTTGTCTTCGTCTGACCCTCGAACTGTGGCTCCGTCAGCTTGATCGAGATGACAGCGGTGAGGCCCTCACGCACGTCGTCGCCGGAGAGGTTGTCATCCTTCTCCTTGAGGAATCCCTTGTCGCGCGCGTACCGATTGAGCGCCGTCGTCAACGCCGTGCGGAAGCCCTCCTCATGGGTGCCGCCCTCGGTCGTGTTGATCGTGTTGGCGTAGGTGTGCACCGAGGACGTGTAGGCCGTCGTCCACTGCATCGCGACCTCGAGGGACATCGTGCCCTCGTCGTTCTCGCACTCGAGGTCGATGATCTCCTGGTCGATCACCTCGGTCTTCTTCGTCGAGTCGAGGAATTTGACGTAGTCGACCAACCCGTTGTCGTACTTGTAGGACACACGCCGGAGTCCGGGGACCGGATCATCGGCCGTACCGGCCTCATCCCCGGTGATCTCGTCGCCCTCGTCCTGGACGCCGGGGCGCTCATCCGTCAGCGTGATCCGCAGGCCCTTGTTGAGGAAAGCCATCTGTTGGAAACGCTGGCGCAACGTCTCGAAGTTGAAGTCGACTGTCTCGAAGATCGATGGATCCGGCCAGAACGTCTGAGTCGTGCCCGTCTCGTCGGTCTCCTCGCCACGGATCAGTTCCGTGATGGGCGCACCGCCGTTGGCGAATGACATCCGCCAGGTGTAGCCCTGGCGGCGAACCTCGGAATCGACTCGGGTCGACAGCGCATTGACGACGGAGATTCCGACACCGTGCAGGCCACCGGACACCGCATAGCCGCCACCGCCGAACTTGCCACCGGCATGGAGGATCGTCATGACGACCTCCAGAGTGGGCCTGTGCTCGGTCGGGTGCATGTCGATCGGTATCCCACGACCGTTGTCGACGACGCGGATCCCCCCATCGGCCAGGATGGTCACCTCGATGTGGTCGGCGGCTCCGGCCAGAGCCTCATCGACCGAGTTGTCGACGACCTCATAGACCAGGTGGTGAAGCCCACGTTCCCCCGTCGAGCCGATGTACATGCCCGGCCTCTTGCGGACGGCCTCCAGACCCTCCAGGACGGTGATGTCGGACGCTCCGTACCCGTCCTCGCCAGTATCTCGTTCACTGGTCCCAGTCGATTCAGCCACTCAGTCGGCTCCCCTCGGTCGTCAGACCTGCGTTCGTGCGCACAGGCGGACCCATGCGGGCCCCTCGGAGCGCGAGAAAACGCGTCCTCACCATGAAAACTCTGGGTCCATCCTACCAAACAGGGCATGGACACCCGGTCCGAGCAGCCTTCGCACCGTGGTTCCGAAAATCTCTATCACCTGCACGAATGCACGTCATTCGGGGATGTGATGCGTGGCACCAACTGACGAGAGCGCCGGGAGCCCTCAACCGTAGGTGTCGCGCGGTCCTCGACCCGGAACCGAGAATCGACCCCGTCGCCATGAGGGCGCCGTCGGACCACATACGACCACCTGATCGACGACCCCGGGACCAACTTCTTCTTCGATCCGGCGCTCAATGTGGGGCAAGAGAAGTTGCAATTGTTTCGCCCACGCCGTCGACGTGCACCTGACCTGCAGTTTCCGCCCCTCAAAGGTCTCGACATGACAGTGTTCTGCGAGGTCGTCCCCGACAATGACGTGCCACTTGGCAAGGACGGACCCCATGGCTGCCGGCCCGTCCCAGCCCAGTCGATGCGACGCCCGCTCAATGATCGAGCCAAGCCCCGCGGGCTCCCTCCACCGCGTGCGCTGCGCTGCCAATCCTGGAGCTCTCACCCATCGGGTTCCTGCGCCCCGCGTCGACGCGGCCACGGATCCCAACACCGCACGGGCTCCCCGCGGCAAGGAATCGGCCAGGGCGACCTCGTCATCGCGCGCGTCCTCCCCGACGGCGCCCGATTCGAGTTCGGACTCCTGGGCGATGGCGGCACGACGCGCCCGTGAAGGACGCGGACGTCCCCGCAGAATGCCGTGGGACCGCGCTGCATCTTGCATGCGCTGCAGCGCACCGAGAGCAACCGCCTCGAGATCGTCGCGGGTGGGCTCGCCCACCGCCACACGATCCGGCTCGGACGCGGACGTGTTCGACTTCCCCATCGGCGAGCGGTCATCGTTGCGCATGTCATCGAGCATGCCACTGTGGACGCGCTCGTGATCACACATGCCGATTGCTTTCGACGTCGATTCCGTCCGAATGGTCGTCCGTGTCAATCGTGGACCCGTGATCCGCATCCGTGTGGACCCGCAGACGGTGACCGTCGAGGAAATCGGGAACGTCCTCGGGCACGGCGGCAGTGACGAGCACCTGATCCGCACCGGACACCATCCGTGCCAGTCCCAGGCGACGCTCGGCGTCCAATTCGGCAAAGACGTCATCGAGAATGAGGATCGGCTCTTCCCCACGATCTTCCAGAACCTCGAAGGAGGCCAACCGCAGGGCAAGAGCAACGGACCAGGCTTCCCCATGACTCGCATATCCCTTGACAGGCAGACCCCCCAACGTCAGCATGAGGTCGTCACGATGTGCCCCGATCAGGTTGACTCCCCGTTCGATCTCGCGAGGCCGGACATGCGCCAAAGCCGCAAGCAACGTGTCGGCCTGCGGATCCTTCGGTACGGAGGGGCCCTGGTCCGCTTCCTCGATGTCGTTGCGTTGCTCAGCGGATTCCGATCGGTCATTCTGAGGTACCCTACTGCGATCGATCGA
Source organism: Actinomycetales bacterium (assembly GCA_015655375.1). Taxonomy (GTDB): domain Bacteria; phylum Actinomycetota; class Actinomycetes; order Actinomycetales; family Actinomycetaceae; genus Pauljensenia. The sequence goes on along the minus strand of JAATFD010000053.1, from coordinate 106,705 downwards.
CGCATCGAGGACGAGGCTCAGCTGCCGCGGGGAGTCGGACACCTCCCGGTAGGCACTCGCCGCCGGGACGCGCAGCCTGTCGACCAGCTCACGGCGAGCGGTCGTCAACCTCGCCGACAATTCTGCGAACTGACGGTCCCAGACATCCATCGTCGAAAGATCGGGTGTCTGACCCCGACGCACACGCGCTGAGGCCTGCTTCATCAACGCCGCACGTTGACGAGCCACGCGGTCAAAGTCCGACCGGACAACTCCCAGGGTCGGGTGCATTTGAGTCGCCAGATCGTCGAGGAAGCGGCGACGCACCTGGGGGTCGCCCCGTACGAGCTGGAGGTCCTCCGGGGCGAAGACGACCGTACGGACCAACCCGAGAATGTCCCGCGGTGGGACCTGGGTGCGGTTGAGTCGAGCTCGATTCGCCCGCCCGCGGACGATCTCCAGCTCAATGACCTGCTCGCGAGGGCCCGACCCTCCTTGATCGAACTCCCGATGCTCACCGGACACCAGCTTGACCCGGATAACGGCACCACCGGGAGCGACCTCGTCGGAGTCGTCTGGAGGGACTCGGACGAGCGCCTGCTCGGCAGCGACGCGATGCGAGCTGAAGGTCGACAGGTAGGCGATCGCCTCCACGAGGTTCGTCTTGCCCTGCCCGTTACGTCCCATGAGGACAGTCGGACCCGCAGGAAATTCGAGGACCACATGGCGATAGGACCGAAAATCGTCGAGAGCGACGTGCGAGACCCGCAGCTCAGTCCACCTCCGTCCGCGTGCCCTGTCAGATCCCGAAACGAATCGGCATCAGCAGGTAGCGGAAGTGAAGGACCTCTCCGCCGTCTGACTCGTTCTGGCCCGTCACGATCACGGGCTTCGTCGGGTGGGTGAATCCGAAACGCACGTAATCGGTGTCGAGGACCGACAATCCATCGACCAAGAACTGTGGATTGAAAGCGGTGGAGATCTCCTCGCCAACCAGTTGGCCCTCAATCGCCTCTGACGCCTGGGCGTTGTCGCCTTGACCTGCCTCGAGGACAATTTGGCCTTCCGAGAAAGCCATGCGCACCGACGTCTTGCGTTCGGCGACCAAGGACACGCGCTTGACGGCTTCGAGCAAAGTCTGACGCTCACACACTGCCCGGATCGACGTCGTGTCCGGGAAGAGGCGACGCACCGGCGGATAGTCACCATCCATCAGAGTGGAGGTTGTCCGACGTCCACCGGCGGAGAACCCGATCAACGAGGACGCGCCGGGCTGGGACTCCCGCGACAATCCCACATCGACGCTGGAGCCACCGGTCATCGACTTCGCAACGTCGGAGAGAATCCGGGCCTTGACCAAAGCGGTCTCAGAGAAATCGGGGGTCGTGGGCTCCCATGTCAGTTCCCGCATTGCCAAACGATAGCGATCCGTGGCCAGCAGCGTGATGTGCTCGCCCTCGATCTCTATGCGAACACCCGTCAGCAGGGGCAACGTGTCATCACGGGAGGCCGCGACCGAAACTTGGGCGATCGACTGAGCCAGGACCTGGGAGTCGATCGACCCGCGATTCTCCGGCTGGGCCGGCAGCAGCGGATAGTCGTCAAGTGGCATGACCGCCAACGTGAAATGCGAGGAGCCGCAGGTCAGATTGACTTTTTGACCATCAAGCTCGATACGCACGGGTTGGTTGGGCAGCGACTTGGAAATGTCCGCGAGCAACCGGCCGGACACGAGGACCTCTCCGGCCTCGTCAACGGTCGCGGGAATCTCGGAGTTCGCAGAGACCTCATAGTCGAAGCTCGACAGTGTCAGGGCCTGGTCATGACTGGTGATACGGACCCCTGCCAGGATTGGGCTGGCCGGACGCACTGGTAGGGCGCGGGCCGTCCAGGAAACGGCCTCGGAGAGGACGTCGCGGGCGACGGTGAACTTCATGCCGGGTTCCCTCCAGATGGCGAATCGAATGCTGTCTCACTCTACGTCACGTGAACCCTGCCTTGGCACGAGCGGCGAACAGGTGTGGACCGGACGAGGTGTGGTCGAGAGGGAGGGATGAAGGCTGAACAGAGTAATTCTTGTAATTACAGAATTCATCACCGTCATCAGGGATGTGGATCCTGTGAATTACACCTTTTGCCCGCGTGATCGTACCGATTTCGCGGTGGATGACGAGAGTGGATGACAGGCCCGAACCGGTGGATGGTCTGTGGACGGATGCGGTACTCACACATCGTGTCCACAGAGTGCTTCCCGGAGTCCACAGAATCACACGAGAAATTCACCGACGACACACATCCTTGTCCCCATCCGGATCTGAGCAGGGTGGGATGGCGCCCGACATCAAGGGAACGCTGAGGATCCGCGGAATTCAGGACTCGCGGGCCTTCTGCTTGATCCGATTCGTCAACTCGGTGACGTGATTGAAAGTTTCACGCTTGGCGTTCATCTGCTCGCCGATCTTCTTGTTGGCGTGCATGACGGTTGTGTGGTCGCGCCCGCCGAAGGCTGCACCGATCTTGGGCAGCGAGAGGTCGGTGAGTTCGCGACACAGGTACATGGCGATCTGGCGGGCCTCGACGACAGTGTGGGAGCGGTTCGTGCTCGACAACTGATCGAGAGTTACACCGAAGTAGTGGGCGGTCTGGCCCATGATCAGTGCCGCGGTGATCTCCGTGTCGTCCGGGTCGGAGATGATGTCTTTGAGGACCATCTCCGCCAGGGGCAGGTCGATGTGTTGTTGGGTGAGGTTGGCGAATGCCGTGACCCGCAGCAGAGAACCTTCTAGCTCTCGGATGTTCGAGGAGATTCGCGATGCGATGTATTCGAGGACGGCTGGGTCGACCTCGAGCTGTTCACCGGCGGCCTTCTTCTGGAGGATCGCGATACGCGTCTCGAGGTCGGGCGGCTGAACGTCCGTGAGCAGACCCGCGGCAAAGCGCGAGCGCAGGCGTTCCTCGAAACCGTTGAGTTTCTTGGGTGGCAGATCCGAGGTGAGGACGACCTGTTTGTTCGCGTTGTAGAGCGTGTTGAAGGTGTGGAAGAACTCCTCCATCGTCTGTTCCTTGCCCTGGATGAACTGGATGTCATCCACCAGCAGGATGTCGACCTCACGGTAGCGGCGTTGGAATTCCTCAGCCCGGTCGTCGCGGATCGCGTTGATGAAGTCGTTCGTGAACTCCTCCGAGTTCACGTAGCGGACACGCAGATGGGGATAGAGGGACAGGGCATAGTGACCGATGGCGTGGAGCAGATGCGTCTTGCCCAGCCCAGAGTCCCCGTAGATGAACAAGGGGTTGTACGCCTTGGCCGGTGATTCCGCCACAGCGATCGCAGCGACATGGGCGAAGCGGTTGGAGGACCCTGGCACGAAGGTGTCGAAGGTGTACTTCGGGTTCAGCCGGGTCTCGGTCGAATCGATGTTGAAGGCGTCCAGCGTCCGTCCGGGGTGGGGGGCGGGCGGCGGTGTGTCTTGGTCGAGTCCCTCAGTGGGTGGGGCGGAGGATTCGCTGTCGTCCTCGGTGGCCGCGGGGAGGGGAGCCTCCTCATCTTCCGAGGGGATGGGCTCCAATGACGTGTCGATCGTGACAGCAATTCGGGCCTCACGGCCGAGAGCCTCGGAGAGCGCCTTGGTCAGGCCTTCGGACGCGCGATTCTCGATGTAGCCCTTGGTGAAGTCATTGGGGACTGCCAGCAGGATCGTGCCCTCGATGTCGCCGAGAGGTTTGGCCGTCCGGATGAAGGAGGTCGCGACCGGGCCCAGGTCCATGGCGTCGAGGGAGTGGAGCGCCGCATTCCAGGCATCGGTGAGGGAATTCGCCGTCACGGCAACCTCCGGAAACAGGGGTGGAGTGAGCTTTGACACGATGTGGCCATCCCACCGACACCGCGTCGGTCGTCAACACTAACCCGTCGACGTACCCGACACGTCGCTGTCCACAGCTTGGGGATACGTCTGTGGAAAACTAAACGGTGAATGACAAAACTGTAGTTACACGGCCGATCGCAGCCAGCGCACGGAATTCACGTCATCCACAGGCCTGTGGATACGACCTCGTAATTCACCGATGTGGATTCCGTCCTCCACCGAAAGATCCACAGGTGTGGACGGAGGGTGTCGAGGGTCAACGACCGATACCTCACAATGGGGTGCTCGACCTCCGGGCGCGTGCCGTTGACGTGCCCGGAGTCAGCTTCTAGGCTGGGCCTTTGTCTATGCCCGGAATCCGGGCATACCGGCTTCCCCCTGCGAGGGTGTCTCGGTGGAGGGGGCCCACACCGACCGATGAGTGCAGATGAATGCCTGTGCTCGCCCGAGGAGAATTGTCGTGACCAAGCGGACTTTCCAGCCCAATAACCGTCGTCGTTCCAAGACTCACGGTTTCCGTCTGCGCATGAGCACGCGCGCCGGTCGTTCGATCCTTGCGAACCGCCGTCGCAAGGGTCGCGCGCACCTGTCAGCCTGAGAGCTGGCATCGGGGTGTTGCCGCGCGCTCACCGCATGGTGGACCCCCAGGATTTTCGGCGGACGATCCGTTCCGGATCTCGTGCGGGAAACTCCATGGTCGTCGTGCATTGCGGAACCGACGAGAACTCGACCGAGTGCCTCGTCGGTTTCGTCGTACCCAAGCGGGCGATCCCCCACGCAACTGCGCGTAATCGTGTCAAGCGCCAGTTACGTCATCTGATGCGTTCTCGGCTGACGTCCATGCCCCAGGGTGGGCGTGTGGTGATCCGGGTTCAAACGGGTGCCCAGGGCCAGGATTCCAAGCACTTGGCATGCAGTCTTGACAGTGCCCTCGCTCGTGCTCGGGCAAAGCTGGCCGGACGATGAATCGGCCGTTGACGGAGGACGGGGAACCGGGTCCGGAGATTCGCTCGACCTCGCGCAATCCCGTGGTGTGGATGTTGGTTGCACCGATCCATCTCTATCAGCGCGTGATTTCCCCGGCGATGCCGCCGCGGTGTCGTTACGCGCCGAGCTGCTCGGCGTATGCGGTCGAGGCCCTGCATGTCCATGGCCTCGTCAAAGGACTGATCCTGGCGACGTGGAGGCTCCTGCGATGCAATCCCTGGAGTCACGGAGGCGTCGATCGCGTTCCGCCGAGGGGACGTTGGCGTCCGGACCAGTGGATCCCGCCGGAGGACTGGGCGGGTAATCTCGACCTGCCCGAGCCCGTACCGATGGGCCTCGAGGACGATTCCGCCCATGATTTTGCAGCGTCCCTGTCGGGGCGTTCAACCGTCAGGGACGTGGGCGTCCTCGATGACGATGCTGACCTGCCGGCCTCCACCGGCCGACCCATGGGCGCCTCGCGCGTTCCGACCATCTGAAGGAGATCCCATGTGGGAGAAGATCCTCCACCCGTTCGTCCTTGCAATTGCGTGGGTGTGGGTGAAGATTCATGACCTGCTCGTCCTGATTGGATTGGCCTCTGGGTCCGGTGTCGCATGGGTTCTGTCGATTGTTCTGCTGACGATCCTCATTCGCGTGTTGATCATTCCGTTGTTCCTCAAGCAGATCAAGAGCTCGCGAGGGATGCAGGCCCTGCAGCCCGAGATGCAGAAGATCCAAGCCAAATACAAGGGCAAGACGGACACGCTGTCCCGGCAGCGGCAGTCCGAAGAGATGCAGGCGCTCTACAAGAAGCATGGGACGAGCCCGTTCGCCTCCTGCCTGCCGGCACTGGTTCAGATGCCCTTCCTCTTCGCGCTCTATCGGGCGATCTACGCAGTCAAATCCCTGATGGAGGGCGTCTACACCGTCGGCGGTAAGCCCTATGACGCGTTGGGTCCGATCACCCAGGAAGTCGCCCGTGAGATCGACGGGTCGACGGTCCTCGGCGTTCCGCTGTCCCACCGCCTGACGGAGACCAGCGGCATGGGTCTTGTTGCCTTTGTCGTGATGATCATCATCATGGTCGTCATGCAGTTCCTGTCGATTCGTTTGTCGATGACCCGGAACATGCCGCCGCAGCAGGACCCGAACAACCCGATGGTCCGGTCGCAGAAGATGATGATGTACGTCATGCCGGCGATGTTCATCTTCACCGGTCTGGCCTTCCAGATGGGCCTCCTGGTCTACATGGTGACGACGACGTTCTGGTCATGGGGCCAGCAACTGTGGACGGTCAAGGTCATGCCCACACCGGGCTCCCCCGCTTACCTCGACCTCGTTGAAAAGCGTGAGAAGAGCTACAAGACGTGGGCGACTTCGTTCTTCGGCGACTATGACCACCGCAGGACGGAGCTTGGCGATTCCCCGGAGGCCGTCGTCGAGCTGGACGAGCAGACGCTGGAGGAGGTCACGAAGAAGGCGCATGCGCAGAAGGTGGCCAGCGATTTCCCCGAGGTCATGAGTGCCAGCGACAAGGTGAGCGTCTACCGTAATCTTGCCCTTCAGGGGTGGACGACGTTGCCCGATGAGCAGTGGATGCGGGGCGTGCGTCGGGCCACCGAGAAGGTCGCGGACCGCCGTGCTCAGCAGGGCGCACGCGAGCAGCCGCGCAAGCTGTCGCGTGAGCAGCGTCGTCGCGCCGCTGAGAAGGCCGAGGAAGAGGCTCGTCAGGCAGAACGCCGCGCCGTGCGTCGCACGGGATCGGACAAAGCCGGTCCCGACTTGAGCCCCGAAGAGATCGAGCGTCGTCGCGAGGAACGTCGCAAGGCTCGGCGCAAGCAAGCGCGCAAGAAGTCCGGCGGCAAGTGAGTCAGGCCCGCCCTTGTGGCGTCGGCGCTCGGTGGCGCGACGTGCCTCCCGGGCGGGTGGTGGCCCACGATTCCCGTTCATCCCAGACCGACACATGGACACGAGGACACGACATGAGTGAGACATCCGGCAAGGAATCCGGCAAGGACCGCATCACCCAGCTCGAGGAGGAGGGTGAGATCGCGGCGGACTACCTCGAGGAGTTGCTCGACATTGCCGACCTCGACGGAGACATCGAGATCGATGTCGAGAACGGGCGAGCGTCAGTGGCAGTACTGGCCGACGACACGAACTCGTTGACGAATCTCGTGGGCGAGAACGGAGAGGTCCTCGACGCGCTTCAGGAGTTGACGCGTCTGGCTGTGCAGACCGAGACGGGTGAGCGTTCACGCCTCATGCTCGATGTTGCGGGATTCCGCCAGGAGCGCCGCGAAGAACTGCAGGTGCTGACGCTGGAGGCAATCGCTCGCCTGCGGCTGACCGGCAGGGCGCAGCATCTCGATCCGATGAACCCCTTCGAGCGCAAGGTTTGCCACGACGTCGTGGCAAAGGCCGGGTTGGTCTCCGAGTCGGAGGGCATGGATCCCCATCGTCATGTCGTCATCCTTGCGCTGACCGATGCCAACGAGGCTGTCTCGGGCAGTCCTGAGGCGCCGGAGGCACCGGTCGCGCCGGAGGAGGAGCTGCTTGAGGAGACGACCGAGGATCAGGACTCGCAGGAGTGACGAACGACCTGACGCCGACTGGACCCGAGGTCCGGGAGATCGATGTCGAGCAGCCGACGGAGGCGGTTCGGAAGTTGTTCGGGCTCTCCTTCCCGGCGATCGAGGAATACGCACGTCTGCTCGAGGATGAGGGTGAGGTCCGGGGTCTGATCGGGCCCCATGAACGTCCGCGACTGTGGTCGCGGCATCTCGTCAACTCGGCGGCTGTCCTCGACTTTCTTCCGCGATCCGGTCAGGTGCTCGATGTCGGATCTGGTGCAGGATTTCCGGGGATCGTCATAGCGGCGGCGCGACCGGATCTCGATGTCCACTTGGCCGAGCCGATGCAGCGCCGGTGCGAGTGGCTGGAAGACGTCGTGGGCGCGTTGGGGCTGGACAATGTGACGGTCCATCAGGTCCGTGCCGAAGAATTGCGAGGCAAGGGGCGTGCAGATGTGGTCACGGCGCGCGCGGTTGCCAACATGTCGAAGTTGATCAAGTTGACATCTAAGCTGATTGCTCCGCATGGATCATTGGTTGCGCTCAAGGGACGCCGTGCCCCTGACGAGGTCGAGACGGCGGCGGGAGAGCTGAAGCGACATCATTTGGATGCGGTGATCCACGAAGTTCCGAGCGTCATGGAGGACGAGTCGACCTTCGTCGTGGTGTGCCGTCGACACGAGTGACATCTGGCTCTTCGACTGCTGGGTGTGTTCAGGTCGCCGACGCTGAGGGACACGTAGACTGGTCGGGTCTTCAAGAGAGGTGACGTCGTGACCGGTGGCCGTAACTTCGACAGCCCGCTGTCGGCGCAGCTCGAACGAAATCTGGCGGACCGCCGGATGCTGGAGAACGCGGTGTTCGGGCACCCGTCCCGGCCGGTCGTCATGACCGTTGCCAATCAGAAGGGCGGAGTCGGAAAGACGACTTCGGCGGTCAATCTGTCGGTTGCGCTTGCCATGGGCGGCCTGCGGGTCGTGGTGATCGATGCGGATGCACAAGGAAATGCCTCGAGCGCGTTGGGGATTGCCCACGGGCCGGGTGTCCTGTCGACCTACGACGTGATCGTCGGCGGTCAGGCAATCGCGGACGTGCTTGAGCCCTGCCCCGATGTTGAGAACCTTCAGGTCTGTCCTTCGACGATCGACCTGTCGGGCGCGGAGATTGAGATGGTGGATCTCCCCCGTCGGGCTTATCTGTTGTCGGACGCGATATCGGAGTTCTTGTCGATCCACCGAGATGTCGACGTGGTGCTCATCGACTGTCCGCCCTCGTTAGGACTGGTGACACTCAATGCGTTGGTGGCGGCAGATCAGGTGATGATCCCCATCCAGGCCGAGTACTACGCCTTGGAGGGATTGACGCAACTGTGGACGTCGATTGACCGAATCCGGGTTGAGCTCAACCCGAAGTTGAGGATTTCGACGATTTTGTTGACGATGGTCGACCGGCGTACGCGTTTGAGTGAAGAGGTCGAGGCTGAAGTTCGTTCGCACTTCCCGGATCTGACTTTGGAGGCTGTCATTCCGCGGTCTGTGCGGGTGTCGGAGGCGCCGAGCTATGGCCAATCGGTCGTGACCTACGATCCGCGAAGCGCGGGCGCAGTGGCATATCGCAAGGCCGCACTTGAGCTCAGTCATCGACTGGCGGCCAAATCGGCGGCCAGCCGCGAGTGAGTTCGCGCTCCAGCATGTATCGCTCGGGATGTTTCACGTGAAACAATCGGCGTGAGGGACGAGAGTCGTGGAGGTCGCGGTCGGCACGATCGGACGCTGATGGACTTGGCGCGAGCTTGATCGTGCTGGACCAGTGGAACACGCGGTGGCAACGCGCTGGTTGGCGCGTTGGAGATGAGGACGGAGCTCATGGCAGCCAAGCGGAGCGGCGGGCAGACGAAGAGTCGGTCCACGAAGGTGGAGGATACGGAGAAGGTCGGAACAGAGGCTTCGGTTCAACCGACTCGGTCGAAGAGGCCACGTCATGGTGGGTTGGGACGCGGCTTGGCGGCCTTGATCCCAGAGGCTGAGGATGAGCGCGAGGTGCTGGCGGCGCGTCCGCTCGACGTTCTGTTCCCCGCGCGGCACGACGAGGGCGGTGTGCATGAACGGGGCGGGTCGGCACGTGAACTGCTCACTCCCCGACCATCGCGTCAGCGGTCACAGGAGGAGACTGCCGGAGCAGTCCGGGGGCAGCGGAAGACCGCACCTCCCTCGCGGACGGCAGAAGGGAAAACGTCTGGTGTGACGATGCCAGATGTTTCACGTGAAACACCGACACCGACGTTCGGGGATTCGGGTGGCCGGAAGGCGCAGGGAGCATCGGGGGCCGGGCGTTCAGGTGATGCTGCGGGTTTGGTTGGCGGGCAGAATGCCGGGAGAGGGACGGAGGAATCGGCGCGCGGCGCGGACGCCGCCACGACGGGTGGCTCTGACGGGACTGGGACGACGACGGTCTCGGGAGGCTTGGTCAGCGTTCCGGGCGCGACATTCGCCGAGATCCCGATCGACTGGATCATTCCGAACACACGGCAACCCCGTCAGGTCTTTGACGAGGACGAACTCGCAGAGCTGACGGCATCGGTTGCGCAAGTCGGTGTGTTGCAACCGATTGTTGTTCGGCCGATCGATGTTGAGGAGACTCCGTCGGAGGCGCTCCGAACCGCGCTGGAAGAGAGGCCGGAGGCGCGCTATGAGTTGATCATGGGTGAGCGTCGTCTTCGCGCGTCCGAGGACGCCGGGCTCGAGCGGATTCCAGCGATTGTGCGGCGGACGGAAGACTCCGACTTACTGAGGGATGCGCTGTTGGAGAATCTCCACCGTGCGCAGTTGAACCCTCTCGAAGAAGCATCGGCGTATCAGCAGCTCATGGTCGATTTTGGCGCGACTCAGGAAGAGCTGTCGCAGCGCATCGCGAGGTCTCGTCCTCAGATCGCCAATACGCTGCGCCTGTTGAGGCTTCCACCGAGTGTCCAGCGGAAGGTCGCCGCGGGAGTCATTTCGGCGGGCCATGCGCGGGCCTTGTTGGCTCTCGGCACGAACGAAGAGATGGAACTTCTGGCGGACCGTATTGTCTCCGAGGGTTTGTCGGTACGGACGACGGAGGAGCTTGTGCGCCTGGGACAAGCCCGGCGGGCGCCGACCCGGCGGGCGCGTGGTTCTCGAGCGACATCTCCGCTGGGAGAAAGCCTGGTCGCGCAGTTGTCGGAGGCCTACGACACGCGTGTGACCATCAGCGAAGGGCGGACGAAAGGCCGGATCGTCATTGAGTTCGCGGGCCATGATGACCTGCGGCGGCTGGCGGGACTGTTCGAAGGCGGCCTTCCGAAGGATTGAACGCTGCGAACCAGGCGAATACCGGAGGTGATTCGAGGCTTCTCGGGGCGAGATGTCGCCGGATTGTTCCACGTGAAACACTGATCCGATCCAGGCCGTCAGCTTCCGCTCAACACCCGTGGGCCCAGGGGTTCTCTTCCGTCGGGTCAGGCTGCTTGAAGCCCGTTTGTTGGTCAATCAGTCGGACCATGTGTCCGGAGCCACCGTCCTGGCTGGGTGTGACTGATCACAGCACCGTGTGCGGAGATGACCTAGCAGCCACAATAGGGACGGAAGCTTGCGACGACGGTCGAGTTCGATAGTCGTCGGAGGCCATCCGCCGCGCAGGGTGGTGGACGCTGACAAAGAACGACACGCGCCGACAACGGGCGTCAGGACAGGGGTTGGACCCATGAGTGGTGGTGAGGACGACATTCAGGCGATCCTCTTCGATGTTGGAGGAGTGCTGGTCACCAGCCGCCCGGATCCCAGCCGGATCGCGCGTTTGCTCGGTCTGGATCCCAGCGCTGCGGATGCCGTTGAGTTGGTCGATCACGCGATTTGGTTCCATCGGGATTCCTATGACATTGGTCTTGATGATCGCGAGTTCTGGAACCGGGTGGCGGGGGACTGCGGGCTCGGGGAGATCGACGACGTCACGCTGCACTCGTTGGTTGTCGAGGATACGTCTCGCTTCGAGACTCCCGATCCCGGAGCGGTCGCTGTGGCACACCAGTTGCATGCCACGAAGCGCTTGGGGATTCTCTCAAATGCACCGGTTGCCGTTGCCAATGCGGTGGAGTCGCAGCGATGGGCACGTGAACTCTTTGAGAGCTTCACGTTTTCGGGACCGCTGGGAACCGCCAAGCCGAGCCAGGCGATCTATCGAGCGGGTACCGAGGCTATCGGGGTGCCAGCGCAGCGGATCCTCTTCATCGACGACCGCGCTCCCAATCTTCGTGCGGCGGAACTGGCGGGCATGACGACCCTTCAGTGGACCGGTGCGGAGGAAGTGGGAACCGAGCTGATCGACCGGGGAATCCTCATATCCGCCACCGCAGCCTGACTTCAGAGCTCTGGCCAGTCCTCGGACTCTGATTTCGCGTCCGTGTCAACGGGTGCCGAAAGCGCCACGGGCTCTCGGTCTGCCGCGGCGAAATCGACGATGTCCGTGCAGGTCCGGGCGAACGATCCGGAGGCGTCGGCTGCCAGGGGGAGCAAGGATGTGTCGGTCATGCCCGGAGCGACGTTGGCGTCGATGAACCAGGGTGTTCCCTGTGCGTCAACGATGAAATCAATGCGGGACAGATGCCGGAGTCCCAGGATGCGATGGGCCTCGAGGGCAACGAGGCTGACGTCGGCGGCCTCGTTGCCGGAAAGTCGAGCGGGAACGAAGTACTGCGCCGTGTCGGTGGTGTAGCGGGCGTCGTAGTTGTAGTCGCCGTCGTCGGTGACGATCTCCACCGGCGGAAGCGCTATGGGACCGTCCTCGAGGTCGATGATGCTGATAGTGACCTCGTGACCGGGGACGAACTGCTCGATCATCACACGCTCGCCATAGGCGAAGGCGTCGACCATCGCCGACCGTAGTTCTTCAGCATCTAACGCGCGCGAGATCCCGAGGGCCGAGCCTCCGTCGGTCGGCTTGACGACGACCGGGAAGGACAGCGTCGGCTCCAACGCCGCGAGGACCTGGGTTGTGCCCAGCTGCCGGAACAGCGACTGGGGCAGCGTGACCCATCCGGGGGTATCGATGCCCGCTGCCGCCAGCAGACCCTTGGCGGTCGGCTTGTTGGAGGCGAGCATCGACTGCACCGAGTTCGATCCGACGAAGGGCACATCCAGGCCCTCGAGAAGGGCCTGGAGTGAACCATCCTCACCCACCGAGCCGTGGACCAGCGGCCAGATCACGTCGGGCCTGAATCGAGCGATCTGATCGAGCAACGCGGGATTGAGCTCGCAGACCACGACCTCCCGGCCCGCCTGTTGGAGCACGTTGGCCACGCGGCGGCCCGAACGCATCGACACGTCGCGCTCGTGGGTGAGGCCACCGGCGATGATGAGGACTCGGGAGGTATTGGTCATGGCTTTCTCCAGGTCGGGCTCAGTGGGCGGATGAGGAAGGGGTGGCAGGACCGTCGTGGTGGCCGTCGAGGGGCACAAATCCCGCGCCGAACATCTCCACCAGATCCTTCTCAGCATTGACGACGCTTGCCAGGCGGCGCACGCCCTCGCGGATCTCTTCAGGTGAAGGGAAGCAGAAGGACAGGCGCATATGGTCCGCGCCGCGGCCGTCATAGTAGAAGGCCGTTCCGGAGACGTAGGCGACTTGGGCCTTCACCGCACGGGGGAGCATCGACTTCGCGTCGAGGCCGTCGGGCAATCGGACCCAGGTGTAGAAGCCGCCGCTCGGCGTCGTCCATGAACAGTCCGGCATGTACTCGGCCAAGGCACCGAGCATGGCCTCACAGCGTTCGTGGTACATCGACCGGAAGGACTTGACCTGCCCGTACCAGTCGTAGTCCGCCAGATATTGCGAGAGGAACATCTGACCGAACATCGTGGGCGAGAGAATTGCGGCCTCGGACGCCAGGATGAGCTTGTCGCGGATGGCGTGGGGCGCGAAGGCCCAGCCGATGCGCATGCCGGGAGCGAACATCTTCGAGACCGAGCCGAGATAGACGACCCCCTCGGGGGAGTACGACTTGAGAGCCGGCAGCGGATCGGAGTCGAAGCCGAGCAGTCCGTAGGGATTGTCCTCGAGAATGAGGACATGCTCGCGCAGGCAGATGTCGGCGATGATCGGTCGACGTTCTTCGGAGAGAGTCACACCAGCGGGATTCTGGAAGTTCGGGATCGTATAGAGGAACTTGACAGCGCGACCCTGAGCCTTGAGCCCACGAATGGTGTGCTCGAGAGACTCGGGAACGAGGCCGTCCTCGTCAAGATCAACGTGGACGACATCGGCCTGGCGAGCCCGGAAGCACCCCAGCGCGCCCACGTAGGAGGGCGACTCCGCCAGCACGACGTCACCGGCGTCGATGAACAGCTCGGCCATGAGATCGAGGGCCTGTTGCGAGCCGGTCGTCACGACGATGTCGTCGGGGTCGGCACCGGTGATGCCGTCATAGGTCATGACATCGACGAGTTGGTCGCGCAGGATCTCCCAGCCCTGGCCGGAGCCGTACTGGAGAGCTTGAGCACCGTGGTCGAGAATCAGCTTGTGGGCCGTGTCCGCCAGGCGGGGAAGGGGCAGATCCTTGAGGTTCGGCATTCCGCCGGCCAGCGACACCACCTCGGGGCGTGACACGACGGAGAAAAGAGCTCGGATCTCGGAGGCTCGCAGGTTGTGAGCTCGTTCGGCGTAGGCGTCGAACCATGGATCGAGTCTGTTTCCCTGTGTGTTGTCGCCCGGACGGCGAGGTGTATCGCTCACGGGACCCTTCCTGTCTGGTGTCGTGCTCCGGCCACCGCGATGTCGGTGCGCAGGGCAGTGGCCCGGATTCTGTGCGGACCGTAGATCAAGTGTGCCACCACACAGGGTGTGGACGGTGGCACGACTCGGGTGCACCGGGGACCGGGTCAGGCTGCGGGTGGGCGCGGTGCGCCGGTATGTGGAGGTGTTCTCGTCGACGAGGACGCGCCGCCGGCCAGGAGCAGGTCGATCAGGTCGTGCTTCGGACAGGCGCCCACGTGACGGACCACCTCGTGACCGCCCACGAAGAGGATGACCGTGGGGATCCGGGTCACGTCGGCGGCGCGAGCGGCGCCGGGATGGGCGGCCACGTCCACCGACAGGACATGCGTGCGTCCGTCCCACTCACGGGCGACCTCGTCGAGGAGCGGGCTCATCTGGGCGCACGGACGGGCCCATGGCGCCCAATGGGCGACGAGGACCGGCAGGCTGGAGGTTCGGGAGATCCGGTTCAATTCGTCGGGCGTCACGGCACGGACGCGGCCGAGGGACGGCTCGTCGGGAGCGTTGTGTCGGGACGACGAAGCGTGCGCTCCGCTCACTTGCCCCGCGCGGCCAGCCAGCGTTCGACGTCCAGCGCCGCGCGGCAACCGGATCCGGCTGCAGTGATCGCCTGCCGATAGATGTGATCGACGACATCGCCGCAGGCGAAGACGCCCTCCAGGTTGGTGCGGGTCGAGGGTTCGTCGACGACGATGAAGCCCTGGTCGTCGATGGTGACCTGACCGCGCACGAGCTCGCTACGTGGGATATGGCCGATCGCGACGAAGACGCCGTCCACGGGGAGCTCGGAGTTCGACCCGTCAACGGTCGACGTGAGCTCGACACCCGTCACGGTGTCGCCACCGAGGACCTCACCAACAGCACTGTTCCACGCGAAGTCGATCTTGGGATCGGCGGCCGCGCGATCGGCCATGGCCTTCGAGGCACGGAGTTCATCGCGCCGGTGGACGACGGTGACCTTGTTCGCGAAGCGCGTGAGGAAGGTGGCCTCCTCCATGGCGGAGTCGCCGCCACCGATGACAGCCAGGTCCTTGTCACGGAAGAAGAAGCCGTCGCAGGTCGCACAATAGGAGACGCCGCGTCCCGAGAGCCGGTCCTCGCCCTCGACGCCCATGTGGCGATACTCGGAACCGGTCGCGAGAATGACGGTACGGGCCTCGAGGACTTCGTCGTCGATATGGACACGCTTGATCGGACCGGTCAGCTCCAGCTGGGTCGCGTCGTCGAAGCGAACCTCGGCGCCGAACTTCTCGGCCTGTTCACGCAGGTGCTCCATGAGGTCGGGACCCATGACGCCCTCGGGGAAGCCCGGGAAGTTCTCGACCTCGGTCGTCGTCATGAGGGCGCCACCCGCGCTGACCGCGCCAGCGAGGACGATCGGTGCCAGGCCCGCGCGCGCCGTGTAGATCGCCGCGGTGTATCCGGCCGGGCCGGAGCCGACGATGACGACGTTGTGGACCGTGGTCTCAGTCATGGGTGGATGTCTCCTCTTGTCCGAAGTGGACGGAAGTCGGGCTGGTTCCACAGCCCTATTTGACGCTGATCTCGCTGATCCAGGCCCGGTAGACGCCTTTCGAATCGGTGGGCAGCGAGGTGAACTCCAGCGAGATCGCGGAGGCCTCGGTGGGCTGGTCCAGTGTGATCACTGTGTTCGACCTCAACGTCGTGGAGGCCAATTCTGTTCCCACACGCGGGTTCGCCTGGTCGTCGACCTTGAGCACCTTGAGCGTGCCCCCGGAGGTCCCCTCGGCCATCTGGACGTCGATCTCGGTCACCGTCGAGGATTCCTTGAACGGGAGCAGGATCGTGATCGCGTTCGTGCTCGTGAAGACGTTGTTGTCATACTCGTAGGACCGCCACATGGTGTCGGTGTTGCCGTCAACCATGTTGGTGGCCAGCTCGGGGTGATCCATTCCGTCCTTGTAGGGGAAGACCTCCGGCATCTGCAGTTCGGGAGCCGGGGCTGCCGCCTGCGCGGCTTCACCGGACGGTGAAGCCGCGGTGGAGGACTCCTCGCTCTGGGACGGCGAGGCCGAACTCGAGGATCCTCCCAGTTCGCTGAAAGGATCAGCAGACAAGGGAGAGAACACGGTCCTGAGCGCCCAGGCCCCTCCGAAGACGACCAGAAGGACACCGAGGATGACAGCGGGAATCGTCGGGTTGAGGAACTTGTGGCCGTCGCTGGGGTAGGACGTATCCGCGACCCGGTCTGGGTGCGGTTCCGTCGGTGTGGACGAGCCGGAACCGGAGCTGGTGGTCGGAGGCAGGGACGAGGCGCTGGATGCGCCGGGCACCCACTCAGTGGTGTCCGCGGGCCCGAGTTGCTCCGGTGTCGGGGGAATCGCCGTTTTCCGGTCGGTTGAGGTCGGGGTGGTGCCGGCGGCCTCGTCCTCGGATGAGGGCGAGTGTTCCCGCCAGCTGCGGATCTCACGCTCGTGCTCGCCGTGAAGGGCTTCGGACCAGGTCTCGGCGGGGGCCAGGTGCTCGGCGGGAGTGGGAATCCACTGTTCGGTGTCGGTGTTCGACGTCGATTCTGTGCCGGAGGAATCCGCTGTGTCCTCATCGGTGGGCAGGGGCGGTTCGGGCGGTTCGGAGTCGGTCGCGGTGTTCGAAGACTCGTCCTCGGGTGCCTCGGCGGGGGCCGGGAGATCATCCTCGGTCGGTGGCGGCGGGAAGGCTGGGGAAGCATCCTCGTCCTCGGTGGCTGCGAGCCGCGCGGTGGCATCTCCAGAGGCTGTCAGCGCATCCACATCGGACGTCGACGCCTCGTCCGGGGAGACGTCAGCTTCGTCCTCGTCCGTGGAATCGTCCGCTGTCGATCCGGAGGAGGCGGAGCCCGGGTGAAGGATCTCGTCGAAGGTGGGCAGGCGTGCGGACTTCTCGGCCCCGCTCCCCAGCAGCCTCACGGCGGGGAACTCCCCAGTGTGCGTGGGGTCGGAGGCCGACCACGACCGCGCGATCATCGTCCAGCCGGTGCGGGTGGCCTCTTCGGATTCTTCGCGTTCGTCGTCGGTGGGTTCCTCGTCATTGAGGGTTCCGTCCGGCTCGCCGAGCTCGTCGTCCGTTCCCCGTACCATTGCACCCCCCGTACCACTGCCATCAGTCGTCGCCCCATTATCCCCGTCTGCGAGCCCAGATGCCGGGCGCCGCACCATGAGGCGACTGAGGAAGGCAGTGAGATGCAAGCGTGTGGCAATCGAGCTGAGGATGCGCCCCGATCCTTCCGGGTCGATGATCCTCAGCGCTCCCACGTAGGAAGCGGTGACGACGACGCTGATCAACAGCAGTTTGAGGAACGAAACAAGGACGCGAACCAGCCGTGAGTCGAAGTCCGACACTGGTCCGACGAGCGTGATGCAGATCAGGCCGACGCCCAGCGCAACCAGCGCCGCGACGAAGTACTTCAGGTAGGAGGCGATGATCCGGCCGGGATTGACCCAGTGGTTCTTGCGTGCCACCCAGATGACGGCGATGAACCCCTGGACGAGGCGGCAGACGGTCTCTCCGAGGGCGGCGCCGACGACCCACCATCGGGGGGAGGCCAGGAAGAAGACCGACCAGCCGACGATGACCTGGAGGATCGTCGGCACGATTCCCATGAGGAAGACGGGCTTGGCGTCCTCGTAGGCGAAGAAGACGCGTTGGCTCATCAACACCATGCCGGTCGACGCCACACCGGGCATCAGGGCGACGAGGACCCACGCATAGGCGGGGATGATCTCCAGGCTGGATCGGAACGCCACGATCTGCATCATCGGGAACGCGGCGGCGATGAGGATCGCGGCGCAGAGCAGGGACAACATCGTGATGAGTTGGACGCCCAGGTGATAGTTCGTCGCGACGACCCGGTGATCGCGGTCGGCGGCGGCATTGGCCAGTCGGGTGAAGATCGCCGTGGCCAACGACACCGAGATGACCGACTGGGGGACCATGTAGATCATGAACGCCGTCGTGTAGGCGGCGTTTCCGGCAATGAGCGTTTCCGGGTGAAGCAGCGCCCACGCGTCGGCCTGGGCGGCCAGGTTGTTCGTCGAGAGGACGCCGAGCTGGCTGATGCCCAGTGTGGCGAAGGTCCATCCAGCGACTTTCGAGGCCGATCCGAAAGAGGTCCCGCGGAAATGGAAGTCCGGGCGCAGATGGATTCCCGCCCGCCGCATCGGCAGGACGAGGACGGCCGCCTGGCAGACGACCCCCAGTGTCGCCGAGCCGGCGAGCACCCAGAATTGCGTGGTGGTGAAGGAGCCGACGGAGCGCACGCTCGAGTTCGTCCCCCACAGGGAAATGAACACCGCGAGGCCGGCGATCGCGATGACGTTGTTGACGACGGGCGCCCACATGTACGGCCCGAAGACGCCGCGCGCGTTGAGGAGTTCGCCGAGCAGGTTGTACAGGCCGTAGAAGAAGATCTGCGGTAGGCACAACAGAGAGAATGCGATCGTCAGGGCACGCATCTGGCCGGTGTAGGCGGCCGCTGTCATCGTGACGAGCAACGGCGAGATCACCAGGGCGACGACGGTGACGAGGAAGAGGATCGTCCCGGCGAGCGTGATCAACCGGTTGACGGCGACATCGCCGGACTTCTGTTTGAGGAACTTGACGATCTGTGGGACAAGGACCGCGTCGAAGACCCCGGCCGCCAGCAGGTTGTACACGGTGTTGGGCAGCGTGTTCGCCGTCTGGAACGCGGCCGAGACCCCGCCGGCGGCCGTACCAATGGCAGCGAGCAGCATGACCGTGCGGACCAGACCGAGCATGCGCGAGACCATCGTGCCCGAGGCCATGATCGCCGAGGAGCGCAGCAGGGACGGGGCCTTCGGCGCCCCGTTGTCTGCTGTCCCGGCGGTGGGATCCGTTCCTCGAGCGGAGGAGGATCCGTTCGTGGCCGAAGACGGCCCCGTGCTCATGGCTGGCTCGGTCATGCATCCTCCTCGGTGGTCGTCGACGGAGGTCTGCGTCGGCGCACGGTTCGGGCCACGCCGGTCACCAGAGCGACCGCGAGCAGTATGGCGATGACGGTGGTGGCCGTGTCCTCCCACCCGGCGCGCATGCGCACGGTGACGGACTGGGTGTCGTCGAGGACGTGCCCGTCAGGGGTCGTCACCCGATACACCACCTCGATGTTGCCTGATCCGATCGCAGAGACGGGGACCTCAACCGGAGTGGTCGAACGCGCGGGGATCGTCGCTTCCTGGGTAGAGGTCACCCGCAGCCGCGGATCTGAGGGCGTCAGGGAGACGCGGACCGTGACGTCCCAGTCGAGGTCGTTGGTGACGCGCACCGGGAAATTCGCCGACTTGTTGATGAGGTTCACCGTCACCGACGGCTCAGCGCGCACAGAGCCGAGCAGCGTGGTGACCCGGTCGGTCAGGGCGTTCGTCTGGTCGTCGCGTTCCTGCTCGGTCAGCGAGGCGGACAGGCTTCGAAGGGCGAGGTCCTCCATTTGTGTGGTGAGCGCATCGGGGTCGGAAATTGCTTGGGCGAGGGGATCGATCTGTTCGAGTGAGTCAGAGATCGTCTGGAAACTTCGGGTGGTCGCCTCATCGAGGGCACTATCGGTGACGACGCTGCGTTCCTGGTCAGTGGGAGCGGAGTCACGGACGGTGCTGAAGGCGGCGGGCGAGATCCAGCGGGACTGGACCAGTGCCTGGACCCGTCCGACCAATTGGTCGTTGATCGGCGTCGATCGGGGGACCGTGGCCAACAGCGTGCGCGATTCGTTCGGCTTCTCCCGGGTGATGATCGCGGTGAGCGCTTGCAGTACCTGACGGGCGTCGAGATCATCGGCAGAGGAGGACGTCTGCCACCCGAGGAGGTCTGAGATGTCTGCCTGAGAGGTCAGGACCGTCGTCGTCGAATCGGTGGCGCCCGTGGTGGACGTGCGTCCACTGGCGGCATCGACCTCGACGCGGGAGACCGACGTGAAGGTCAACTCGGCGCTGGGCGCCACCTGACCCGTGGGGGCGATGACAACCTGACCCTGTTCCTTCTCCAACAGCTGACGTCCGAAGGTCGAGGCGTCGGGCCACACGACGTCGTCGATGACGGTGGCGGTGCCCGTGGGATCCGCGGATGCCAGGCTCTGCCGGGAATTCTGGGCGAGATCGAGGAGGGTGTCGTCATTTCCCAGGGCGAGGGCCCCGGGATCCGCGTCCCAGCGGGGCAGGGCGACGATCTCGTCCGCGGTGGTCATCAGCTGATGGGCGAGAACGCTTACCCGGGCTCCGCTCTGCGTCGTGGACGGACCGGCGTCCCCGGACATGGTGGCGGAGGCGGACGGGTCGGGTGAGGTGGAGGTCTCCGGCGACGCGTTCTGTGACAGGGAGTCCGAGGGTGTGGACGAGGTCGAGGGGCTGGCGCTCGCCGACGAGGACGGCGAGGCGGAGTCGGTCGCGGACTGCTGGGAATCCCCGGACTGACCCGATTCATCATCCGTCGACAGGACTTCTGGATCCACCGCGAGGGTCGCTCCGTCAGTGCGCGCTAGCGAGAGGACGCTTGACTCGTCCGCATCCGTCCCCGATGTCCACGGGATCACAGTGTTGAGGACGGTGTTGGCGACCTCGTAGTCGGAGTCCCACGTGAGGATCGTCCGATCCTGCCCGGAAGCCTGTCCCGAAGCTGCCCGCACGGTCAGCCCCCGCGGGCCCCAGTCGAAGGAATCACCCAGCGGAAGATCGCTGGTGGGAACCGTCACGGAGAAGGTGGTGCTGGTCCCGGCCGGGAGGGGGCCCTCGAGGGTCGTCGAGGCGACCTGTGGGCCAGTCGACTGTGTGCCTGAGAGGAAGCGGGTCAGCTCATCGGTCGAGACGGGGGTGCGCGACTGGAAGAAGACCTGGAGCTCGGGCGCGGCGACGGCGACGTCGGAGGTGTTGGTCACCGAACCGGTGATCGTCACCTCGGATTGGGTCGTCAGAACTGTCGGCGTGAGGCCATCGATCGCGACGTCCAACCCCTGGGAGTCGTCGACGTTCGTCGTTCCCATGACAGTGGGACGGGCGGTGGACCCCGTGGACGTGTCGGCTGCGTCGGCGGCGCTCGCGGAAGGAGCGGACAGGACGGGGGCTGCCAATCCCAGCAGAACGGGGATGACCAACGCGGAGAGGAAGCGGTGCCCGTCCATCAGCTGTCCCGGTAGAGGAGGTCCAGGGCGATCCCCACGATCCGCCGTTCATTGGGATAAGCGAGTTGATGGACCAGGTCGCGCAGCGGGGACCAGGCTGCGGCCTCGGCCTCGTGGTCGGGGTCTCCCTCGACGGTGATGTCCCCGGAGACGTATCCCATGAGGAAATGGTGGACCACCTTGTGGACCCGGCGGTCCGGCCCGGAGAACCAATAGTCGATCGTCGCAAGGTGACGGATGATCCGACCCTGAATACCGGTCTCCTCACTGACCTCGCGCAAGGCGGCCTCCTCGACGGTCTCCTCGCCCTCCAGATGCCCCTTCGGCAGACACCACTCGATCCGGCCCGCACGATTGCGTCGCGCGATGATGGCCGCATGGGGCACACCGTGGACGACGTCGACGACGAGGCCGCCGGCAGAGGTCTCTCCGACGATCGGCAGGTGGGAGGACTGGGGGTGAGCGGCCTTCGTCGACGCATGGCGGCGCGGAGGGTGGGGAATCCCAGAGCGTCGGTCAGTCGGTCGGGCAGGCATGATCCCACTCTAGGCGGGATCACTGGGCAACCTCTGGACCGCCCGTCTTCTCGGTGGGCTCCGCTTGTGACACAGACGAGGGATGCGTCACCGCCCGGAGCTTCGACGGGCGCCGGAGGACGTGGCACGCTTGGTTCCGATGAGTGACCAGTCCGCGTTCGTCCCCCCCACGTCCCCCGTTCCCTCCGCCGGTGCTCCCACATGTCCGCCCGCGGCCGCCCAGGACGTGCCGTCGCTGCTCGCCAACGCGAGGGTGGCGTTTGCCAAGCTTCCGGCCGGGGTCGTCGACCTTGGGCACGTCTTCGAGGATGCCGGCGAGGAGCTCGCTCTGGTCGGTGGGCCGGTGCGCGACGCGTTCCTGGGCGTGACCCCTCACGATTTCGACTTCACGACCTCGGCACGTCCCGAACGGACCGAAACGCTCCTCAAGCAGTGGGGTGAGGCGGTCTGGGACGTCGGCCGCGAGTTCGGGACGATCGGAGCGCGTAAAGGCCACCTGACCGTTGAGGTGACGACGTACCGGACGGACTCCTACGAGGTCGGCTCCCGCAAGCCGGCAGTGACTTATGGGGACACGCTGGAGGGGGATCTGACCCGACGGGACTTCACCGTCAATGCGATGGCGATGCGGCTGCCCGGCATGGCCCTGGTCGACCCGCACCGCGGGCTGGAGGACTTGGCTGACGGTCGGCTGCGGACCCCGGTGTCCGCAATCCAGTCCTTCGACGATGATCCACTGAGGATCATGCGTGCCGCTCGCTTCGCCTCTCAGCTCGGCATCGATGTCGACGAGGACGTCATGGATGCGATGACGGAAATGGCTGCGCGCCTCGAGATTGTCTCGGCGGAGCGGATCCGTGCCGAACTCGAACGTCTGATGGTGGGGGCGTTCCCGCGCCGGGGCCTGGAACTGATGGTCCACACGGGTGTGTGCGACGTTGTCCTCCCGGAGTTCTCCGCGCTGGTCAACACCCACGATGAGCACCGCCGGCACAAGGACGTCTACGAACACACGTTGACCGTCCTCGACCAGGCGATCGCCTTGGAGACCGGGCCCGACGGGCCGGTGCCTGCGCCCGACTTCATCCTCCGTTTCGCGGCGATCATGCATGACGTCGGCAAGCCCGCGACCCGCCGTTTCGAGGCGAACGGCACCGTGTCCTTCCATCATCATGAGCTCGTCGGGGCGAAGCTGACGCGCAAGCGGATGAAGGCGCTGCGCTTCGACCATCACACGACCGACGCGGTCGTCAAGCTGGTCGGTCTTCACCTGCGGTTCCACGGGTATGGGGAGACGGGGTGGACGGACTCGGCGGTTCGGCGCTACGTCACCGATGCTGGCGACCAACTCGAACGCCTCCATCGGCTCACGCGTGCCGACTGCACGACGCACAACCGTCGCAAGGCGATGCACCTGTCGGCCGCCTACGACGATCTCGAGACGCGGATTGCGGCGCTGCGGGAGAGGGAACAGCTCGACTCGATCCGGCCGGATCTGGACGGCGACCAGATCATGACGGTGTTGGGCATCGGGCCGGGTCGGGTCGTCAAGCTCGCGCGCGACTTCCTCCTCGAACAGCGTATGGAGCGAGGCCCGCTCGGCGAGGACGAGGCAAAGCAGGAGCTGTTGGCCTGGTGGGGTCGCGAGGACGTCCAGGCGCAGGTCGCCGAGCTGGCTGCCTCAGACCACGACCGCCAGCATCGAGCCAAGGGCTGACGCAGGCGGTTTCGTCGATTGGTGGCCGGGTTGTTGAACGGGTAGTTGCCAGCTGAACGGACAGCAATGGGAAACCTGCACACCACGGGGGCTGACCCCGGTCGCAAGGGACAACGCAGCCCCGCTTCCTGACAGACCACCGTGGGCGCGTCCGCATCGCTGCGAATACAATGACCTCGGCATCACGCCACACATCCTGACGTCGCGGAGGTACTCCAGCAATGACCATCGACACCCCAGCCCCCGCCAGCGCTGACATCGGAGTCTATGGACTGGGGGTGATGGGCTCGAATCTCGCGCGGAACCTCGCGCGCAACGGGTACCGCACCGCCGTGACGAATCGGTCGATCGGCCGCACCGAGAAGCTCATCACCGTCCACGGCGACGGCTCGGAGGGAACGTTCATCCCCTCGGCGAGCATCGACGACTTCGTCGCTTCGCTGGAGCGCCCGCGCGTCGCGATCATCATGGTCCAGGCGGGCGCCGCCACCGACGCCGTCATGGAGGAACTCGCCGAGCGCATGGAGCCCGGCGACATCATCGTCGACTGCGGAAACTCTCTGTTCACCGACACGATCCGTCGCGAGGCTCGGGCCCGCGAACGCGGCCTCCACTTCGTCGGCGCGGGCGTCTCCGGTGGCGAGGAGGGCGCTCTGTGGGGCCCCTCGATCATGCCCGGCGGAACCCAGGAGTCTTACGACCGCCTCGGCCCGATGTTCGAGAAGATCTCCGCCCACTACGAGGGCGAGCCGTGCTGCACCCACATTGGGGAGAATGGCGCCGGCCACTTCGTCAAGATGGTCCACAACGGCATCGAGTACGCCGACATGCAGGTCATCGCCGAGGCCTACGACCTGCTGCGCCACGGGCTGGGCGCTTCACCCGCCGA
The DNA here is from genome assembly GCA_015655375.1 of Actinomycetales bacterium. Classification (GTDB taxonomy): domain Bacteria; phylum Actinomycetota; class Actinomycetes; order Actinomycetales; family Actinomycetaceae; genus Pauljensenia. The sequence goes on along the minus strand of JAATFD010000053.1, from coordinate 82,267 downwards.
GCTCGCTGACATCTTCTCCTCGTGGAACGAGGGCGAGCTCAACTCCTACCTCATCGAGATCACCGCCGAGGTCCTGCGCCAGGTCGATGCCTCGACCGGCAGGCCATTGGTCGATGTCATCGTCGACCAGGCCTCCCAGAAGGGCACGGGCAAGTGGACGGTTCAGACCGCCCTCGACCTCGCGGTTCCCGTCACCGGCATCGGGGAGGCCACCTTCGCCCGCGGCGCCTCGTCGGGCGTCAAGCAGCGCGAGGCCGCCCGCCCGCTCGACGGGCAGGCCACGGCGCTGGACCTCAGCGACGCGAGCGCGCGCGACGCGTTCATCGAGGACGTGCGCCAGGCCCTGTTCACCTCGAAGATCGTCGCCTACTCCCAGGGCTTCGACGAGATCTCCGAGGGCGCCGCGACCTACAGCTGGACGATCGACAAGGGAGCGCTCGCCAAGATCTGGCGCGCCGGGTGCATCATCCGCGCCGGGTTCCTCGCCGACATCACGGCCGCCTACGAGGGCGAACCGGACCTCCCGCTGCTGCTGGCCTCCGCGCCCTTCGCCTCGCGCATCGAGTCCGCGATCCCCTCGCTGCGGCGAATTGTCGCGCTCGCGGCACAGGCGGGAATCCCGATCCCGGTGTTCGCCTCGTCCCTGTCGTACTTCGACACGATCCGGGCCGACCGTCTGCCCGCGGCGCTGGTCCAGGGTCAGCGCGATTTCTTCGGATCGCACACCTACCACCGCATCGACAGGCCGGGGACCTTCCACACCCTGTGGGCGGTTGAGGGCCGTCCCGAGGAGCAGTGGGACTGACTTCACGTCCGGCAGTCGGACCCGGTCCGGCCATGCCGGGTCCGCCCCTGTTCGACGCTGATCAGGAGCGGAATCGTTCGGCCACGTGCTCGCGCATCACGGGTGACTGAGCCACATTCTGTGTGGACATCTCAGCTTCTCTGCGTACCCTGATGGCTTGTACCCTCCGGAAAGGCAGATGGTGTGGCGAGTTCGAACGGGAAGATGGACTGGGATCAAGTAGTTCCCGCGTCCCCGGCCACGAGAACACGGCACGCCCGCAGACGCAGCCGTGGTCGCCGCTGGGGGCGACGGATCGGGTTGGGGATCGTCTTCACGGTCCTCGGGCTCCTGATCGTCGGCATGGGAGCGTTCCTCTTCCTGTACGCCAAGCTCCAGGTCCCCGAGGCTGACCAGGTCGCGCTCGCCCAGACGACGACCGTCTACTACTCGGACGGCACCACGGAGATGGGTGCGCTCTCCGACGTCAACCGGACGATCGTCGACGAGGGGACGTTGCCGAGTTACGTCGGTGAGGCCGTCGTTGCTTCCGAGGATCGGACCTTCTACACGAACTCCGGGATCGACTTCAAGGGAATTGCCCGCGCTCTTCTCAACAATCTGACCGGTGGCGACCGCCAGGGTGGGTCGACGCTGACCCAGCAGTACGTCGAGCGCTACTACTTGGGGGAGACGACCTCGTACACGGGCAAGATCAAGGAGGCCGTCCTCGCGGTCAAGATCAACCGTGAGCAGACGAAGGACGAGATCCTCGGCAATTACATGAACACGATCTACTTCGGGCGCGGGGCCTACGGTGTCGAGGCCGCCTCGAAGGCCTACTTCGGGCACTCGGCGAAGGATCTCACCCTGTCCGAGTCTGCGATGCTGGCCGGGATCATCCCGGCACCGTCCGCGTGGGATCCCGCGGTCGATGCCGATCAGGCGCAGGTCCGCTGGCAGCGGGTCATCGACCTCATGGTCGAAGACGGATGGATCTCGCAGGAGGATGCACAACAAGCGACCTTCCCGACAACGATCGATCCGGCCGAAGCGTCGACAGCGTCCCTGACCGGAACGACCGGCTATCTGCTGCAGCAGGTGCGTGAGGAATTGGGGGATGCCGGGACGTTCACTGATGAGCAGATCGACACCGGTGGGCTCCATATCATCTCGACGATCGACAAGACGGACCAGGATGCAGCGGTCCAGGCGGCCGAGTCGATGACACAGGTCGACAAGTGGAACACCGACACGATGCATACGGCCCTGTCCTCGGTGGACCCGACGACGGGAGAGATCCTCGCCGAATATGCGGGGTCGGACTACCAGAAGCGACAACAAAACGCGGTCACGTTGGACACCGCCATGGCCGGGTCGACGATCAAGCCCTTCGCCCTGCTCGCCTATGCCCAGCAGGGTGGGGGCATCGGCGATGTCTTCAACGGGAATTCCCCGCAGTCCTTTACCGGGTTGACCGATCACCAGATTCAGAATGACAGCGGTGTTTCGTGGGGACGCGTCACACTGAAGACGGCGACGCAGAATTCGATCAACACGGCTTTCGTCGCACTCAACGAGAAGGTCGGGCCCGCGAACACGATGCAGGCGGCGATCGATGCGGGCATCCCGGAATCGACACCCGGTCTCGACTCGACACTGCTCAACGTGCTGGGGACGTCCTCGCCGCGCAACATCGACCTGACCCATGCCTATGCGACGCTGGCGAACGGCGGCCAGGAGATCACGCCCCACATCGTGCGCGAGGTCCAGGACTCGAAGGGAACCTCGTTGTTCACGACGGACACGACAGCGGTGCGGGTCTTCGACGCAGGTGACGTCTCGACGATCATGCCGGCGCTCGAGTCAGTGATGCAGAGCGGTGGAACGGGCGAGAAGGCGGCGAAGCTCGGATTGACGGTCGCCGGGAAGACGGGTACCTCCGAGAATCAGATGTCGGCGCAGTTCGTCGGCTTCACGCCGAAGGTCGTGACGACCGTGTCGATGTACCAGTCGGGTGAGAACGGCGAGCAGGAGGCGCTGACAAACATCGGTGACCTGAAACAGTTCCACGGCGGAGACTGGCCGGCGGATGTCTGGCTGCAGTACATGCGGGTCGCGACCGCGGGTGACGAGGACGAGGACTTCCCGTGGCTGACGACCTCAACCCGCACGCCGTCCGCTGCCGCGACGCCGACGTATGCGCCCCAGACGCAGGAGCCGAGTGAGGAGCCGACACGGAAGACCTCGCCGACGCCGACGCCGACGGAAACCAAGAAGGACGAGTCGTCGGAAGAGCCGACGCCGACGACCACGCCGAAGTCCTCAACACCGACATCCACGCCGACGGACACGTCGACCACTGGAGGCGGAACCGAGAACAAGGACGAGAGCACGACCGAGAACGGCGGCTGAGACTGCGAGGCACGTTCCCTTTGGATCGTGAGACGCGTTCAGGCGTGCTCATCGACGAGGGTGGGGGCGCCAAAGCAACCGGGCAGGAAACGGTTCCTTTGCGTCGGATCGGGGTTCCAAACGCACACGAAGGAGCTCATTGCACATTGAGGTACCGGCATGCGGGTACCTCAATGTGCGATCGACACCTCCATGTGCAGTTGCTTCCTCCGTCCGCACTGCGCGTCACTCGCGCTGCGTCTCGAGGCGAAAAGTTAGCGTGTTCGGCGGACACAGAACACAGAACGCCCCCGGGTTCCGACTGGGACTTGGCCCATGGAACCGGGGGCGTTCTGTTGGTCCTCGCGGAGGGCCCGGAGTCACTCAGCGCTCACGTGCGCTGACCTCCCCGCGTCCCTTCGCGCTCAGATCACTTGGCGATGACGCGAACTTTCAGCGTCGCCGCGACCTCGGGGTGCAGGTTGACGACCACGGAGTAGTCGCCCACAGCCTTCAGCGGGGTCTTGACGACGACCTTGCGACGGTCGATCGTCTGGTTGAGCTCGTTCTTGACGGCGTCGGCGATGTCGGAGGTCGAGATGGCGCCGAAGAGGCGTCCGCTCGTCCCGACGGTGCCGGAGACGGTCACGAAAGGAGTCGCCTGCAAAGCGTCGCGGACGATGCGCGCGTCATCGACCGTAGCGATCTCGCGATTGCGGCTCGCGGCGGTCATCTGGTCGATCTGCTTCTGGGCTCCCTTGGTCCATTTGGCGGCGAGGCCGCGGGGAACCAAGTAGTTGCGGGCGTATCCGTCTTTGACCTCGACGACCTCTCCGGCCGAGCCGAGGTTCGACACGTCATGGGTGAGGATGAGCTTGGTAGCCATAATGTTTGTCCCTTCCCCTGATCAGCGGCCGGACGACGAGTAGGGCAGCAGAGCCATCTCGCGGGCGTTCTTGACTGCCTTGGCGATCTGACGCTGTTCCTGGACCGTCACGCCGGTGACGCGACGGGCGCGGATCTTGCCACGGTCGGAAATGAACTTCCGCAGCAGGGCCGTGTCCTTGTAGTCGACGTGGTCGATCTTGGCCGCCCTCAGCGGGTTGGCCTTCTTCTTGAAGGGCTTGGCGCGAAGTTGAGGCTTCGCCATGATGTTCTCCTCTGATGATCGGGTCGGACTCACAGGTCCGTCCCACACAATTCGTCAAGCTGATTCTCGACGAGGGCGATCGCGGTCTCGTGGCCATTGATGCGGCCACTCGCTCGCGCGTCCTCGCGCGCGAGGATCAGAAGGGAGGCTCGTCCCCGAACGAGGATGCACCCTCGGTCCGCCACGGATCGTTGGTAGATCCGCCGGTAGGGGCGTTGTAGCTTCCCTGGTTGCCCGATCCAAAACCACCCTGGCCACTCTGGGGGGAAGTCTGTTGATCGCCCTGAGTGGTGCTCTGAGAGCCGTAGCCCCCCTGACCACCAGCCTGGGAGTACCCACCCTGACCGCCGCCCTGACCACCGCTGGTGCGGGTGACCTGGGCCTTGGCCCGACGCAGGGAGGGGCCGACCTCGTCGGCCTGCATCTCCACGACGGTGCGCCGCTCGCCCTCGCGGGTTTCGTAGCTGCGCTGGGTGAGACGTCCCTGGACGATGACCCGCATGCCCTTGCGCAGTGACTCGGCCACGTTCTCAGCGGCCTCGCGCCAGATCGAGCAGCGCATGAACAGGGTGTCCCCGTCCTTCCACTCGTTGGCAGTGCGATCGAACGTGCGGGGGGTGGAGGCCACCGTGAAGTCGGCGACTGCCGCTCCGGACGGCGTGAACCGCAACTCCGGGTCGGCGGTCAGATTGCCGATGATCGTGATGACTGTGTCTCCGGCCATGTCGGCTCCTTGATGTCCTCTGGGTCTGGGATGGAACGGGTGTTGGGCGTCAGGCGTCGGCGCGCTGGAGCTTCGTGCGCAGGATGGCCTCGTTGAGGTTCATCTGGCGGGTGATCTCCAGTGCGGTCTCCGGCGTCGTTGTCAGGTTGATGACGACGTAGATGCCCTCGGAGTGCTTCTTGATGTCATAGGCGAGGCGCCGCTTGCCCCAGATATCGGTCTTCTCGACGGAGCCGCCCGCAGCGATGACCTGCTGCGTGTACTTCTCCATTGAGGGGGCGACGGTGCGCTCGTCGATCGTGGGATCGAGGATCACCATCAGTTCGTAGGCACGCATTGCGTGAACCCACCTCCCGTGGTCTCAGCGGTCACGGTCCTTCCGTGACAGGAGGGTGTTGCATCGAACCCTCCGCCCCCGGGTGGGTGCGGAGATGGTCCGTCTGACCACTTTAGTCGGCCGTGGTGCCTCGGTGCCAGCCCTGTGGACGGCCGCTGGGGTTGCATCGCCCACAACGACGGCGTCGTTATCCGTCGTCAGTCCCATGCCGGCGCCTTGACAACAAGGCCCAGGTCGTGGGCGACGGTGCCCAGCCGCGGGCGGCGTCTCCTCGCGCAGGATCTCACCGCTCTGGTCGCGCAGCTCCCGCCTCAGTCGGCCTTCGCGTCCAGCCAGTCACTTGGCGCTCCCAGCCCGACCTTGACGGCGCGCACCGCAACTTCGGCGCGCGACGAACACCCGGTGGCAGTGAGGACCTGTGAGACGTAGATCCGCGCCGTTCCCTCGCTGAGCCCGAGCAGATCGGCGATGCGCTGGTTCGATTCTGCGCGGGTCAGGAGGTCGAAGACGTTGCGCAGGCGCGGAGACAGCTTGTCGACCGCTTTCGTGAACTCGGGGTCGTCCTCGCGCCGAGCAGCCTGCTCCCGATAGCTTTTTGCGAGCATCGCGGTCGGGCGCGGGCCCATGACGGTGATCCCCGCGGCAGCGGAATGCAGCAATTGTGCGAGTTGGTCGATGGGGATGTCCTTCGTCAAGAAGCCCTGGGCACCGGCGCTGAGCGCCTGGGCGAGGAATCCCTCTTGCTCGAAGGCGGTCAACATGACGACAGTGACGCCCGGATGACGTGCGGCGGTGATGCGTGCCGCGGTGATTCCGTCGAGCACCGGCATGTCCACATCAAGCAGAGCGACGTCGACGATCGTCCGGGTCAAGGCGTCAATGGCTGCCGCACCGTCGCCGACGACGGCGACGAGGTCGATGTCGTCGCGTTCGCCCAGCAGTTCCGCCAGGCCCTCACGCGTCAGGCGATCGTCGTCGGCGAGCAGGAGTTTCAGAGGTCTCATGTGCCTGCTTCCTCGGTCGAAATGCTGGACGGGTCGAGGGGCATCGCGTCGATGGAAACGGAGTTTTCGCGAGCGTCCGGTCCGGGCAGCATCATCGTCAGCACCCAGCGCCCGCCGTTCGATCCGAACTGGACCCGACCGCTCTCGCGCGCGGCTTGTGTGATGAGATTCTCGAGGCCGAATCCGCCGGCCAGAGTCGCGCGCACGTCGTCGGAGGCTGGGTCGATGTCGTTGACCATCGTTAGGGCGACGGCGCCCTCGTCGAGGTCCTCCAGCGTCAGTGTCGCGCGGGATCCGGCGCGGGCGTATTTGAAGATGTTCGTCGATCCCTCCCGAAAGGCGAGGGCGAGGACGGTGCGTTGCCGCAACGAATGTGCGGTGTCGGCGTCGTCGGGCAGCTCGGCCGCCAACGTGATCGAACGTCCGGCAAGCATCGTCTGGCAGGTGGTCAGGACCTCTGCCAAGGGTTCTGCGGGATCGGGGTGACTGAGCCCGGCGTCGTCGATGAGGGCACGGACCTGTCGCATCGCGTGGCGAGCCAGTTCGCCCAGTGCCTCGGTGTCCTCTCCGGCCTGGGCGTCGGTCGTGCGTCGAGCGATCGACTGACTGGCGACGATGATGCGCGTGAGGTCTTGGGCGACGGTGTCGTGGAGGTTGACGGTGAGGTCGTGGCGCACAGCCTCACCCGCACGGCTCGCGGCCAAGCGAGCCTCTTCGGCCCGGGTCTCGAGGTCTTCGACGTGTTTGTGATTCCACTGGAGGACGAGGCCGATGGCGATCGCGCTCGCGGTCCCGAAGATCAGACCTGCGACATCGGCCAATGGATTGGCGGAGCGCATGAGTTGGATGGTCTCGGTGCTCGCAATGACCAGTAGTGCGGGAAGATACCACCGTCGCGAGACCCAGTCCGCGGCGACGGCGTAGATGCCGAGCAGGGTGAAGGTCGTGTGGAGAGTGCTGTCGGGCAGGAGGACTCCGGTCAGCGTGACGATCGTGAAGAGCGTGCCTCCGGTCGCCGGGAGCCACCCCGTCAGGGCCAGCAAGGCGTAGGACAGCAGAATCCATTCAGCGGTGAAGACGTTGAGGGTACCGCTGGAGAGCCACAGAGTAAGAAACTCGAGGGGGACCAGAAGGGGGGCTAGCGCACCGAAGGCGATCCGTCGCGACACACTGCCGATCGGTTGCCTGAGTACGAACCGGCGGATCCGATCGAACATGGACAGGGATCAGGCGTTCTCACTGCAGAACGGGATGTGCGGGAGGAGTGCGCAAAGCCATGAGCCCGATCCCAGCGTCGTCGCTCCACCCGCAGGCTGGATGATGCTCACCGCTTCGTCCTGCGGGCTGGCCACCGGGCTCGCTGTCGCGATCGCCTGGGTGCTGCCGAGCGCGACCAGGCTGAGTGCACAGGCCGCCAGAATCCGCTTTGTCGTCCTCATCGGGATCATCTCCTGTTTGCCATCGATCTTCGCGTGGAACCGGGTGAGCCCCACTGCACAAGAATCATTACCATTGTCCCTCATGCATTCCGGTCGAGAACATTGACGAATGTCAATGGGCGGCGCCTCCACCCGCTGTGCCGAGGGTCCGCACGAGCGCGCGTTCCGGCGACCACCAGGTCCTCCAGGAATTGCACAGCGCCCGCATCCCTATGAACACGCCTCCGAAGCAGATCCACAGTGCGACCATCGCGTGGGTCTGTGTCGCGAGGTCGAACCCCGTCGCACTCGCGGCGCCACTGCTCGCAACGTTCTCGGCCGCGGCGCTCGTGTGGACCCAGCGGACCAGTCCCCACAACGTGGGGAGGTACACGGCCAAAGTCACCAGACCGGCCCCGGCCAGATAGCGCCCCTGCGAGGCGCCGATCAACACCCCGTCGAGCAGGAAGACGACGCCCCCGAGCGGCATGAACACCGCCGCGGCGAGGAGTGCCGCGGTGGCGATGTGATGCATGGCGGGGTCGGATCCGAACAACAGGGGAAGCCACGGCGCGAGAGCGGCAATGATTCCCCCGAGGACGACACCCGCGCCGGCGCCCCACACCGTCAGGCGGCGCAGCAGTGCGCGCAGACCCACGGAATCGCCGGATCCGAGCGTGTATCCGACCAACGCCTGAGCGGCGATCGCCAAGGCGTCGAGGACGAAACCCGTGAAGTTCCAGATCGAGTTGACGACCTGGTGGGCGGCGAGCGCCTGGGTCCCGACGGCAGTGGCTCCGGCCAGCGTCGCCAACAGCGCGACGCGCAGGGCGATCGTCCGGATCAGCAAGGGAGCGCCGTCCACGGCGGCCTTCGACACGCCCCCTGCGGAGGGCCCGAGCGGTACTCCGAGCTCCTTCGCCCCTCGCGCGACGACGAGAGCGAGGACGAGTGCCATCGCGGTCTGGGCCAGAGCCGTCCCCGCGCCGGAGCCCGCGACTCCCAGGCGTGCCCCGTAGATCAGCACGGCATTCGCAAGGACGTTGAGGACCGCACCGGCGGTGGCCACGATCAGGGGCGTCGTCGTGTCAAGCAGTCCGCGAAGGGTCCCGGTGGCGGCAAGCACGACGAACATCCCGATCAGCCCCGGGGCGGAGGCCCGCAGATAGGCGACGGCGGAGGGTGTGACCTCGGCGCTCGCCCCCAGGGCGCTGACCAGGGTGGGTCCGGCGAGGGCGAGGACGAGGGCGGCCACAGCGCCGAGGCCCGCTGCCAGCCACATCGCCTCGATCCCGGCCCGGACCCCCTTCTCCCGGTGCCCGGCTCCCAGTGCCTGGGCGGTCAGGGCGGTCGTCGAGTAGGCGAGGAAGACGAAGATCCCGACGACGGTCTGCAGCACTGTCGATCCGATGGCCAGTCCCGCCAGCTCCGCGGTGCCCAGATGTCCGACCATCGCGGAGTCGATGACGACGAAGAGTGGTTCGGCCACCAGCGACCCCAGAGAGGGCAGGGCGAGGGCGAGGATCTGCCGGGTCAGCGATCGATCGGAGCCATCCTCGCGGCCCGATTCCGAACCCTCGAGGGGCACTTGAGGGATGTCAGATCCGCCACGTGTGTCGTCCACTGAATTGCTCCCTACTTTCCGTCCACAGGTTGTGTACAGGCCTGTGGACGGAAGACCTCGTCAACGGCGCGGAATCACGCCGATTTGCATTCAGCCCCGAAATCGTGCCGTCGGACAGAGGCTCTCTGTTCATCCACAAGCATTGTGCACGACGCGCCGATCCATCCACAGCTTGTCCACAGGCTGTCCACATCGAGCGGCACTCGAGGGTGTGCCCGATGACTGTGGTGCCAGCTACGCTCACGTGTGCGCGCACGGTGTCCTTGGATCCCCACCCGCTCCGGGCGCCCTCGTGACCACAGACCCGACCCTCAGGAGGCCCCTTCCCGATGGCAGACGACTCCGATTTCGACCGCACTCCGCCTCAGGACCTTGATGCGGAGACGTCGGTCCTCGGGTCGATGATGCTGTCGAAGGAGGCCATCAACGACGTCACGGAGGAAATCCGGGGTTCGGACTACTACAAGCCCGCACACGAGACGATCCATGACGTCATCGTCGACCTCTCCGGTCGGGGGGAACCTGCCGACGCGGTGACGGTCGCCGGCGAGCTCCAGCGTCGCGGTGAGCTTCAGCGCATCGGTGGTGCCGCCTATCTGCATTCGCTCATCGCTTCGGTCCCCACCGCCGCCAATGCTGGCTACTACGCCCGCATCGTGCGCGAACGCTCCCTCTTGCGTCGTCTGGTGTCTGCGGGCACGCGCATCGTCCAGCTCGGGTTTGCCGATTCCGGGGGCGATGTCGATCAGATCGTTGACCAGGCACAGGCCGAGATCTACGCGGTCTCCGAGCGGCGCGCATCGGAGGACTACGTTCCGATGAGCGAGATCTCGGAGGGGATCCTCGACGAGCTGGAAGATATCGAGCGCAACAAGGACAAGCTTCACGGGGTGCCCACCGGCTTCGCGGATCTCGACCGGCTGACCCAGGGGCTCCACCCCGGTCAGATGATCATCGTCGCGGCACGACCCGCCATGGGGAAGTCGACGCTAGCTCTCGACTTCTGCCGCTCCGCCTCGATCCATCACGACACGACCGCCGTGATCTTTTCCCTGGAGATGTCGCGCTCGGAGATCGCGATGCGTTTGCTCTCCGCAGAGTCAGGGGTCTTCCTGTCGAAGATGCGGGCCGGTGAGATGACCAGCCTGGACTGGCGCAAGGTGTCCGAGACGACGTCGAGGGTCTCGGAGGCTCCCCTGTTCATCGACGATTCACCGAACATGGCGATGACGGAGATCCGCGCGAAGTGCCGCCGGCTCAAGCAGAAGCACGACCTTGGCCTTGTCGTCGTCGACTACCTTCAGCTGATGAGCTCGGGGCGTCAGATCGAGTCCCGTCAACAGGAGGTCTCCGAATTCTCCCGGCAGCTCAAGCTGCTCGCCAAGGAGATCGAGATCCCGGTCGTGGCCGTCGCACAGCTGAACCGTGGTCCCGAGCAACGCACAGACAAGAAGCCCATGATGGCCGACCTGCGCGAATCCGGCTCGTTGGAGCAGGACGCGGACGTCATCATGCTGTTGCACCGCCCCGAGTACTACAACTCCGAGGATCGTCCGGGCGAGGCCGACATCATCGTCGCCAAGCACCGCAACGGCGAGACGGCGACAATCAAGACTCTCTTCCAGGGGCACCTGGCGCGTTTCGCGAACTACACGGGCCGCGACGAACCGGGTGGTCCTCGAGGAATCGAAGCAGGAAATGGGGGTCAGATTGAAGGACGCTCAGCCAATCAGATCGGGCCCGCAGCCTGAGCGGTCGATGCCGTCGAGGCGGTGGGCAGCTGGCCGTCTGCCCGTTCGTCTGGTCAGTCTGTGGCAGCATCCCTCGTCTGCAGGATCTTCCGGGATCGTCTGGCTTGCAGGACCCAGTCGGCACTCAGCACGAGGAGCGCGACCCACACGATCGCTGTTCCGATCCAGCGGGCCGGTTCCATCTGCTCATGGAAGACGAGCAGCCCGATGATTAGCTGCATGATCGGCGCGACGTACTGGATCAGCCCCATTACCCCCAAGGGCAGGCCCTGGGCGGATCGAGCGAACATGATCAGCGGGATCATCGTGAGGAACCCGGAGCCGACCAACAGGAGCAGGTGCCATCCCCACGGGATCGAGGACTCCCCACGGGCAAGTGCCTGGAAGGACGTGTGTCCATTGATTGCGAGCCAGCCGTAGTAGAGGAGAAGGAAGGGAGCGACCGCGGCGGTCTCGACGGCCATGCCCTCCAAGGGGGGGACCTGCAGAGCGACCTTCTTCTTGACGAGGGAGTAGAAGGCGAAGGTCAGGGCCAGCGTCAGCGAGACCCACGGCAGGCGGCCGAGTCCGATGACCAGCACGATGACCGCAAACGCTCCCAGGCCGACTGCGACCTTCTGGGCCGACGTGATCTTCTCGTGCAGGACGATCAGCCCGAGGGCGACGGTGACCAAGGGGTTGATGAAGTAGCCGAGGGCGGCGTCGACGGTGTGTCCGGACTGGACCGCGTAGACGTAGACGGACCAGTTGATGACGATCAGCACGCCCGCCAGGGACAGGCGCCATAGAATCTCCGGGTTGCGCATCGTCGCCCACAGCGAGGGCAGGCGGTGGAGGATCGCCAGGGTCAGCAGGCAGAAGGCCAATCCCCACACGGCACGGTGGACGATCACTTCGACCGGACCTGCCGGGGTGAGCGCGTGGAAGTAGAGGGGGAAGAATCCCCAGATCACGTAGGTTCCGATTCCGAACGCCAGGGCGGTCGGGTCGAGGGACCCGATCTCCGGTGCACTCGAGGTGGCCGGTCTGGTGGCGGGGGACTCTGAGGTGTCATCGGGCACGCGCTGAGAGTATCGCCATATCCCGGATCCACCGGTCGGGAGGCCCGAGGGGCGGACGCTCGCGTTGACGAGGTGGCCGAAACGGCATGGACCGCCTTGCGGCGCGGGCTGACTGAGCGGCTCGGGGTTGTCCCTGATTCCTCCCCGATTGGCCGCTCGTTCCCTGGACTCATCGGGCCGGATGCGACAGGGTCGATGTCGAAGCCCATTGGGGCCTCGAGAGTGAGGAGGGCAGTCATGGTCAGGACGACGGAACGGGTATCGGAGACTCAACCGCGCCCGCTGTCGGTGATTCCCTCCCGCGAGCTCGCCAGCCACGGGCCCGATGCTGCCCTCCTGGCTTCCGGTGTCACCGGCACGTCGGCGATCGACCTCGAGGCCGTGCGCGCGGTGGCCCGCGAGCGGGGTGCGCGCCACCGCGCACAGTCCCCGATGCACCGTTCCTGAGGCGTCGGTCCCCAGGGTTCGCGAAGCCTCGGATCGCCCTGGGACTTTCCGAGGAAGTTAGGGTGACCTTGGTCGCATTACGTCATGCGAACGTCAGTATTTCCCGCGACGTACGTCTGGTGTGAACCTGGGAAGAACGTCCCAAAACCGCGGGAATACGGGGCCTTTGTCGACTCCGGTCTGACCTGCGAACGATCGACCTACCATCCGAGGCATGGTCGAAGTGAGAATTCACGGTCGAGGAGGACAGGGCGTCGTCACGGCGTCGGACCTGATGGCAATGGCCGCCTTCATGGACGGTCATCACGCCCAGGCTTTTCCGTCCTTCGGTTCGGAGCGCACCGGCGCTCCCGTCGTCAGCTACTGTCGGATTTCCGACGCCCCGATCCGCACGCGCGAGCCCGTGCTTGAGCCGGATCTGGTCATCGTTCAGGATCCGACGCTGTTGAAGGTCATGAACCCCTTCTCGGGCCTGAAGCGCCAGGGGTACGCGGTCGTCAACTCAAAGAAGACATTCGATGAGCTCGGGCTCCTCGAACTCATCAGCGAGCATCCGCAGGGTCACATCATCACGGTGCCCGCCACGGAGATCGCTAAGGAGCACGTGGGGCGCAACGTGCCGAACGCGGTCCTGCTCGGTGCCGTCTCGGCGTTGACCGGCTTGATCCGTCTGTCCAGTGTGACTGCCGCGATCCGCCAGCGTTTCCACGGTCAGGTCGGGGAAGGCAATGTTGCGGCCGCGGCTGCGGCCTATGAGCTGGTCATGCAAAGCGCCGCATCCAAGGAGGCAGTCCATGCTTGAGCAGATCGAAGGGTCCAAGGCGATGGCGAAGGCAATCTCTGCCTGTCGCCCCGACGTCATCGCGGCCTATCCGATCAGTCCCCAGACCCATATCGTCGAGGGGTTGTCCGCGATGGTGAAGAAGGGGGAGCTCGGGAGCTGCGAGTTCCTCAACGTCGAGTCCGAGTACGGCGCCATGTCGGCCTGCATCGGGGCCTCGGCGTCGGGGGCCCGGACCTACACGGCGACGGCTTCGCAGGGTCTGCTCTACATGGTCGAGCCCGTCTTCAATGCTTCCGGGCTCGGACTGCCGATCGTCATGACGGTCGCCAACCGGGCGCTCGGCGCGCCGATCAACATCTGGAACGACCACTCCGACTCGATGAGCCAGCGGGACTCCGGATGGCTCCAGCTCTTCGCGGAGAACAACCAGGAGGCCGCCGACCTGCATGTCCAGGCCTTCCGGATCGCCGAGGAGCTGTCCGTGCCGGTCATGGTCTGCATGGACGGTTTCATCCTCACGCACTCCGTCGATGAGGTCGACATCCCCGAACAGGAGCAGGTCGACCGCTACCTGCCGCCCTTTGTGCCCCGCCAGGAACTCGATCCCGCCCACCCGCTGTCGATCGGCGCCATGGTCGGACCCGAGGCCTTCACGGAGGTCAAGTACCTCCAGCATGTCAAGCAGCTCGAGGCTCTCTCGCTGATCCCCCAGGTCCAGCAGGAGTTCCAGGAAGTCTTCGGGCGTGACTCGGGTGGCCTCGTGAGACCCTACCGGTGCGAGGACGCCGATACGGTCGTCATCGCCCTGGGATCCGTCCTCGGGACGATCAAGGATGTCGTCGACATCCGTCGCGACGCTGGGGAGAAGATCGGCGTCCTCGGGATCACGAGCTTCCGGCCCTTCCCCTTCGAGGCTGTGCGCGAGGTCCTTTCGGGCGCAAAGCGCTTCATCAACATCGAGAAGGCCTTCAGTGTGGGAATCGGAGGCATCGTGTCGTCGCACTGCCGTCATGCGACAGAGGGCCTGGGTCTCGAGAGCTTTGAGGTCTTCGCGGGCCTGGGCGGCCGCCAGGTCACCAGCCGCTCCCTCGACGAGATGTTCGACCAGATCAAGGCGGGAACGCTTCCGGAGCAGACCTTCCTCGACCTGGACGAGGACCTCGTCAACGCGGAACTGGAACGTGAACACCACAGCCGCAAGTCCGGGCCCGTTGCGGAGAACGTCATGCGCGACGCGCAGGCCCGCTCCGGCCAGGCACTGGGGATCTGAGGAAGGAGACCGCAGATGACAACGACTGAACTCGGTATCCCCGAGATCCGCGAGACGGAGATCCCGGCACGCGAACACGTGAAGTTCTACCAGGTCGGTTCCTACGCGGTGGGCAACCGGCTCGCCACCGAGGCCGATCGGTCCGTGCAGTCCGATCCGCACCGACGCAACTCCCTGACGTCGGGCCACCGTGCCTGCCAGGGATGCGGACAGGCGCTCGGCGCGCGATACGCGCTCGATACCGCCTCGGCGGCAACCGATGGAGACATCGTCACGATAAACGCGACGGGGTGCCTGGAGGTCTTCTCGACCCCGTATCCCGAGTCCGCATGGACCGTGCCGTGGTTGCACTCCCTTTTCGGGAACACGGCGGCCGTCGCTGCCGGTGCAGCAGCCGCGATGAAAGCCCGCGGCAAGCAGACCCGCGTCGTCGCCCAGGGCGGTGATGGCGGCACTGTCGACATCGGCATGGCCTGCCTGTCTGGCATGTTCGAGCGCAACGACGACGTGCTCTACATCTGCTACGACAACGGCGGCTACATGAACACAGGCTTCCAGCGTTCGGGCGCGACCCCTCCCGGGGCCCGCACCTCGACGACCCAGCCCGTGGGCACTCACCCGGGCAACTCCTACAGCCAGGGCAAGTTCATGCCCCGCATCGCGATGGCCCACGAGATCCCCTATGTCGCGACCGCGACGGTGGCGGACCTGCGCGACCTTGAGTACAAGGTCACCAAGGCGATGGAGATCCATGGGGCGCGCTACATCCACGTCCTCGTGCCCTGCCCGCTGGGATGGGGAACCGCGTCGAACCGGACAGTCGAATACGCCCGTCTGGCCACACAGACCGGGATCTTCCCCGTCTTCGAGGCCGAGGGCGGCGAGATCACCTCGGTGACGAAGATCCGTCGGCCGATGCCGGTCGAGTCCTACCTCAAAGGGCAGGTCCGCTTCCGCCACCTCTTCAAGCCTCAGCGCGACGAGGAGTCGATCGTCCGCTACCAGGCAATCTGCGACCGCAACATTCGTCGCTATGGGCTCATCGAGGAGGACGAACTTGATGACGACGTTCTCGCTCGCGTTCTGGCGGCGCCACGCGATCCCGAGGACCGCTACACGACGATCCTCCATGCGACCGAGCAGACCAAGCAGGACCTGGCCCGCGGCGAGAACGGCGAGGACATGACCCAGCTTAGCGGCGACACGGCGGCGACGGCGATGACACCGGCGTCGGCTCGTGTGCCCGCTTCCGATCTGCCCTCGCGTGAGTCCGGGTCCTCCAACGTCAAGGCTGGCAGCGGCGCGGGCCGGGCGACCTCGTCCACCGCCGATGTCGAAGGAAAGTGAGACATCCATGACCACCACCATCGGAGCGGGGCACGCGCTCGCGGAAGACACCACGACCCCGCGCACCGAGACCGAGCCCTTCGCGATCACGCTCGACGTCGGGTCGTCGCTACGCAATGAGACTGGTTCGTGGCGCACCGAGCGCCCCATGTACGTCGATCTCCTGCCTCCCTGCAACGTGGCCTGCCCCGCCGGAGAAAACGTCCAGCAATGGCTCTCCCTGGCGGAGGAGGGACGTTATGAAGAGGCGTGGCGGGAGATGATGGTCAACAACCCGATGCCCGCGGTCATGGGTCGGGTCTGCTACCACCCCTGCCAGACCGCCTGCAATCGCTGCCAGGTTGATGAGGCCGTCGGCATCAACGCCGTCGAGCGGTTCATCGGCGACAAGGCGATCGAGGAGGGCTGGAGGGTCACGGTCGACGCGTTGCCGACCGGCAAGACCGTCCTGGTCATTGGTGCGGGACCGTCGGGACTGTCCGCCGCATATCACCTGCGTCGTTTGGGTCACGAGGTCGTCGTGCGCGACGCCGGTCCGATGGCCGGTGGCATGATGCGTTTCGGCATTCCGAGCTACCGCCTCCCGCGCGGCATCCTCGACGCGGAGATCCGGCGGATCGAGGACATGGGCGTGCGTTTCGAGTTCAACTCGAAAGTCGATAACGTCGAGGACGTCGTCGATGACTATGACGCCGTCTTCCTGGCGGTCGGTGCGCAGATCGGCAAGCGCGCCTACGTCCCCGCCGGAGCCTCGGCGAAGGTCATGGACGCGATCTCGATGCTCGGTGACGTCGCCCAGGGAGAGAAGCCCCTCCTCGGTCGTCGTGTCGCAATCTATGGCGGCGGCAACACCGCCATAGACGCGGCCCGCACCGCCAAGCGTCTGGGGGCTTCGGAGGCGATCATCGTCTACCGGCGCACCCGCGACCGTATGCCCGCCAACGACACCGAGGTCACCGAGGCCGAGGAGGAGGGCATCATGATGCGATGGCTGTCGACGATCAAGCACGTCGACGGCGGTTCGCTGACGATCGAGAAGATGGAACTCGACGACTCCGGTTTTCCCCAGCCGACGGGCGAGTTCGAAGAGCTCGGCGCTGACTCGCTCATCATGGCGCTCGGTCAGGAGTCCGACCTGGGCCTCATCGACAAGGCGACCGACATCGAGGTCGTCAATGGCGTTGTCCAGGTCAGCCGTCAGATGATGACGGGGATGGAGGGCGTCTTCGCCGGAGGCGACATGGTCCCTTCCGAGCGCACCGTCACCGCAGGCATCGGCCACGGCAAGAAAGCGGCGCGCTACATCGACGCCTATCTGCGCGGCACGACCCACGAGCCCGCGCCCAAGCACCCGGAGGCCTCGTTCGACCGCCTGCAGACGTGGTACTACGCGGACGCACCGCACCAGGTGCGGGCCCGCCTTGAGGGGCCACGCCGGGCCTCGACCTTCGACGAGGTCGTCCAGGGCCTTGATGAGGAATCGGCGGTCTTTGAGGCGCGTCGGTGCATGAGCTGTGGCAATTGCTTCGGATGCGACAACTGCTTCGGCGTGTGCCCCGACAACGCGATCATCAAGATCCGCCCCGGGGAATACCAGTTCAACTACGACTACTGCAAGGGATGCGGGATCTGCGCCGAGGAATGCCCCTGCGGCGTGATCTCCATGGTCCCTGAGGAGGTCTGAGCCAGACAGGAACGCCGGTGGGGCCCAGCCCAGCGCCTGCCCTCACTGGTGGAGGGCGGCCGGGCGGGCGATCCGCAGGATGGGTGGTCCCGCGGATCGCCCACCAGTGGCGTGGTGTCTCAGAGCGCGATCGTCCGACCGGTGCGAGCGGCCTCGCCCGCGGCCTCGGCGATGCGCAGGGCGGCAGCTCCGTCCTCGATTCCAGGGGTGGGGTGGCGGCCCTGCGTCACTGCCGAGATGAACTCGTTGAGTTCAGCCGCATAGGCGGCCTCGTAGCGTTCGAGGAAGAAGTCGTAATACGGATCCTGTGCCTCCGTGTACTCGGCGGTGGAGCGGCGCACGGTCGTCGGGCGGAGATTCTCTGCCAGGAGCGACCCCTGGGTGCCGAAGACCTCCAGGCGTTGGTCGTAGCCAGAGGCGCAATGCCGGGAATTCGTGATCGTCGCCGAGGCGCCCCGGGCGTTCGTCAGCGTGATGATTGCGCCGTCGAAGTCGCCGCTGTCAGCGAGGCCGGGGTCGAGATTCTGTCCGACGGCGGAGACTGTGGCGATGTCACCGAGGAAGTAGCGCGCGGTGTCGAAGTCGTGGATCGTCATGTCCTTGAAGATCCCGCCGGACACCGCGATGTACTCCTTGGGCGGTGCTGCCGGGTCACGCGAAATGATCGTGACCTGCTCGACGGTGCCGACCTCACCGGCTTCGACGGCCGTGTGGATGGCGTGGAATGAGGGATCGAAGCGGCGATTGAACCCGAGCATGACGATTGGATCGAGTCCCGCCAGGTCCGTGCGCAGCTGGTCGACGGCGGTGGTCTCCATCGCGACGGGTTTCTCCGACAGGGCGGGCTTGCCCGCGCGGGCCGCTGCGAGGATGTGGGGTACGTGCAGGGGGGTCGGGGAGCAGATGATGACGGCGTCGACGTCGTCGGCGGTGAAGATCGAGTCGATGTCGCCGCTGGACCGCGCCCCGTATCGGTCGGCGAGGGCCGCGGCAACCTCGGGAATGACGTCGGCGACGACGCTGAGCGTCGCACCGGGGTTGGCAGTGACGGAACGGGCGTGAACATGGCCGATGCGGCCGGCGCCGATGAGTCCGATTCGCAGCACGGGGCACTTCCTTGTGATTGTCAGGAGGGCGGTCGCGGCTTCCCTGCCAACGACCTCAGCGATCAGTCTACGGTCATGTCGGTTCGTATGACCTTATTTGTTCAGACAAAACGATTCGGAGATTGTCGGGTGCCGGGTCCGCACCTTCGAGAGATGGCGAGGGGCGGGCCGGGGGCGGTCCGCGGACTCACCTCCGAGTTCGGAGATCTCACGGACCACCCCCGACTCCTCTGCGTCTGAGCGGGTTCGGGCGTGTACTCCCGGACCTGCCAGGGGGTCACGGTGCCGGGATGAGGAGATCCCGCACGAGGATGTCGAGATTGGTATCCGCTTCGAGGAATTGCCGCAATGTCTTGGCGGTCGGGCCGAAGGACTCGAACTCCTCAGGCGTCATCCCGTCCTCGTCATAGGCGCGTGAGAAGTCAGGAATCCGACGCAGCTCCTCGATGTAGTGGGGATCGACCGGGACGTCCATGCGGGCGGTCGGCTCGTAGTCGGAGTTGTTGATGACGAGCTGCCATTCGAAGGGTGGGGAGACGACGACGTCGCCACCCTGGAACTCGGACCACTGGTAGACGTTGCGGAAGGCGGCGCAGAGCAGGCGGGCGCGGAAACCGCGCGTGCGGAAGATCCCGTAGGCGTTCTTGAAGGCGGCGATTCCCGCCCACTCGAGTGCGGAGGCGTCGATGAAGATCCCGTCGCGCTTGACGACGGTCTTCAACCAGTCGTCGAGGCGGCCGCACATGATGGTGACGACCGGTCCCATGTGGGCGGTGTCGAGGCCTTCAGCATCGCGGCGTTCGAGGCCCCGTTCGATGGCCTCCGCGGCCCGGACCGCCTGCGGGACCGAGAAGGAGACGGTCACGTTGACCGAGACCCCGCGGTAGGTGGCGTCCTCGATCGCCTCGATGCCCGTCTTCGTGGCGGGGATCTTGACGACGATGTTGGGGGCCATCTCCGAGAACTCGACGGCCTGGTCGGCCAGCTGCTTCGCGTTGCGGTGGAAGCGTGGGTCGGTCTGGATGGATAGGCGGCCATTGCGTCCCTGGTACTCGTCGAAAGCGGGCTTAAGCAGAGCTGCGGCCTCGATCGACATGTCCTTGACGGCGCGCCAGCCGATCTCGGACTCGCCCCAGGTGGGGTTCGCCTCGGCGATCGTGCGGATGCGGTCGTTCCAGATCTCGGGGTGATGGGAGATCGTCGTGTAGGCGATGACGGGGTTGCAGGTCGCGCCGACCGCTCCGAAGGAGATCGATTGGCGCAACTCATCGAGGTCGGACGAGTCGTTCCACAGCACTGTGGGGAAGGCCCGGGTCGCTGCAAGCAGAGGGCCGGGGGTGCGGGTCGGGGTGGTCACGGTATCTCCTGGAATCGAGCGTGCGGGGGACCGTCGCTGGTCGGCCCGTGTCGTTGCTCATCCAGTCAATGACAAATGCTCGGTATTGTCAAGAATATGTCCGAACAAAATCTCAAATGGTCGCTGCGGCGGATTACTCGGCGACGAGGGTGAATTGGAAGGAATACAACTCCGCGTTGTAGATGTGGCTGCCGTACTCGACGACCGCTCCGTCGAGGTCATAGCCGGTGCGCTGCATGGTCAACAGAGCCGCGCCGGGCTCCACGTCGAGTTGGTTCGCGTCCTCCGTCGCGGCGGAGCGGGCACCGACCGACTGCTGGGCCGAGGCGAGGTGGATGTCATGTTCCTTGAGACAGGCATACAGGCCGTGGGATGTCAGCTGGGTCAAGGACGGAGCGATGGCAACAGGCAGGATGTTCGTGAGGATTGCGAGCCGGCGGTCGTCGATCCATCGGCGCCGGACGATGTGGACGATCTCCGCGCCCGGGGTGGTCCCCAATAGTGCGGCCTCGTCGTCGAGGGCAAGTTTGACCTCGTAGCTGAGGACCTCGGTTCGCGGCTCGAATCCGGCCTTGATCAGGTCGTCGTTGAGTGAGGTCAGGCCCAGGGGTCGGCGCACATGGGAGGGGGTGACGCGGGTCCCGACCCCGCGACGCCGTGTCAGTAGGCCGCGGGCGACGAGGTCCTGGAGTGCGCGTCGGGCCGTGGGTCGTGAAACGTTGAGGCGCTGGGCCATGGAGACCTCGTCCTCGATGAGTTGACCGGGCTGCAATGCGCCGGAGACGATGAGATCTTCGAGCGGTTGGGAGATCTGATGGTAGAGCGGCAGCGGGGAGCCTCGGTCGAGCTGGATGGCCGTGATGTAGGGATCGTCGAGGGTGACGGAGGCTTCGGCCATGATGCGTCCTCACTGGTGGTGTCGGGTGTACTGGTGTGTGAAGGACATTCTACCGGATCAGGGCTCCATGTCTGTTTGTCAGGACAAAACTTGACTGATTCCTGTCCTGGCTCCACACTGGAACCACCAACCCCGTAGATGTGGAAGGGAATGCCTCATGTCCAGTCCGGGAGCCGCCCAGCTCGACCTGCTGACGATCGGTCGCAGTGGAGTCGACATCTATCCGTTGCAGGTCGGAGTCGGCTTGGAGGATGTGACCAGCTTCGGGAAGTTCTTGGGTGGTTCGCCCACGAACGTGGCTGTCGCGGCTGCGCGCATGGGCCAGCGCAGTGCCGTCATCACCGGCGTCGGGGACGATCCTTTCGGTCGGTTTGTCCGCAGAGAGATGCGTCGTCTCGGTGTGTCGGACCAATTTGTCGTGTGCAATGAACACTTCAACACCCCGGTGACGTTCTGCGAGATCTTTCCGCCCGACGATTTTCCCCTCTACTTCTACCGTGAGCCCTCCGCCCCCGACCTCCAGCTCAGTGCCGCTGACATTCCCATCGAGGCCGTCCGGGAGGCTCAGGTCTTCTGGCTGTCCGTGACCGGGCTGTCGGTGGAACCCTCACGCGGCGCGCACCGGGCCGCCCTTGAGGCCCGGGCGAAGTCCGGGTGGACGATCGCGGACCTCGACTATCGGCCGATGTTCTGGAGTGACGAGACCACGGCGCATGCCGAGGTCGAGGCGATCCTTCCGCAGGTGAACGTCGCCATCGGCAACAAGGAAGAGTGCCGGATCGCGGTGGGGGAGACTGAGCCCGACCGAGCGGCCGACGCCTTGCTCGAGCGCGGAGTCGAGATCGCCGTGGTCAAGCAGGGACCGTTGGGCACGCTTGCGAAGACTCGCGAGGAGCGGATCGTCGTCCCGGTGACCCCGGTCGAGGTCTGCAACGGCCTGGGGGCGGGAGATGCCTTCGGTGGCTCCTTCTGCCATGCGCTGCTGCGGGGCTGGGACCTCGGCCGCGCCGTCCACTTCGCTTCGACAGCCGGCGCGATCGTCGCGTCGCGACTCGAGTGCTCGACAGCGATGCCCACTGAGTTCGAGGTCGACCACCTCATCGAGCAGCATCCGGAGTCCGCTCCCGTCGTCGAGGAACACACGAGGAGATCATGACCTATATCGAGACCATCAGTGAGATCCGTGCGACGGATCCCGGGCGGGTCGCCCGCGCTCTTCAGAAGCGTCCGCGCGCCGATCTCTCACGGGCGGGACAACTCATGGTCATCGCTTGTGACCACCCGGCCCGCGGTGCGCTGGGCGCAGGAGACGATCCTCTGGCCATGGCGTCGCGTGAGGATCTCCTGGCTCGGTGCGTTGCGGCTTTGTCGCGCCCCGGCGTCACGGGGTTCCTCGGGGCGGCCGATCTCATTGAGGACCTCGCGCTGCTAGGAGCCCTCGACGGGAAATTGGTGTGGGGGTCGATGAACCGGGGCGGTCTGCAGGGAGCGTCCTTCGAGATGGACGACCGTTTCACCTGCTATGACGCCACGGGGGTGGAGGCCGCCGGCCTCGATGGCGGGAAGATGCTCCTGCGCGTCAACTACGCGGATGCGAACACGCCGAGCACCTTGGAATCCGCCGCCCACGCCGTCGATGCCTTGGCTGATCGTGGGTTGTCCGCGATGATCGAACCTTTCATCTCGACGTGGACCGATGGGCGGATCGTCAACGATTTGTCCGTCGAGGCCGTGATCCATTCGATCGCAATCGCCTCCGGCCTCGGGCGCACCTCCGCCCACACCTGGCTCAAGCTTCCCTGTGTGGAGGACATGGAGCGCGTGATGGAATCGACCACGTTGCCGAGCCTGATTCTCGGCGGAGAGGTTTCCTCCGACCCGAGTGCTACGCGCGCCTCGTGGGGCCGGGCGCTCGCCCTGCCCAACGTCAGGGGACTGGTCATCGGGCGGTCCCTACTGTATCCGCCCGACGGTGACGTCGAGACTGCCGTCGATCGAGCTGTGGAGTTGCTGTGAGTGACAACGATGAGTATGTGATCCGGGCGGGTGCGACCGCTCATGACTCCTTCGACGTGGACCTCACGCCGGAGCGCGCCGGGTGGGAGTGGTCCTCCCTGCGTGTGGTATCCCTTCAGCCGGGCGGGTCCGTCGACATTCCCGGGGGAGGGGCTGAGTTTCTCGTGCTGCCCCTGTCGGGGGGTTGTGCGGTCGAGGTCGCAGGTCAGACCGTCGAGATCATGGGGCGTGAATCGGTCTTCACCGACATCACGGACTACCTCTACGTCCCTCGGCACACGGACATTCGGATCTCCAGCGCGGCCGGCGGCGAGTTCGCCCTTCCGGGGGCTAAGGCCACGATGGATCTCCCGGTGCGGTACTGCCCCCGCTCCGAGGTCGTCACCGGTCTGCGCGGTGCGGGTCCGTCCTCGCGCCAGGTCAACAACTACGCCCTGGGCAACACGGTGGAGACTTCTCACTTGCTCGCGTGTGAGGTGTTGACACCGGGGGGGAACTGGTCTTCCTACCCGCCCCACAAGCACGACCGGCACACCGAGGACGAGCGTGTCCTCGAGGAGGTCTACTACTTCAGGGTCCGCTCGGGTGAGGGCGATGCCGAGGGCTTCGGCCTTCAGCGGATCTACCCGTCGCCGGGACACGACATCGATGTGTGCACCGAGGTGCGCGACGGTGACATCGTTGTCATGCCCTACGGGTACCATGGCCCGTCGGTCGCCGCTCCGGGCTACGACCTCTACTACCTCAATGTCATGGCAGGTCCGGCCGAGGACTCGGTGTGGTTGATGACGGACGATCCCGCCCACACCTGGATCCGACAGTCGTGGGAGGACCAGCCCGTCGATCCCCGTTTGCCCATGACCCCCACGAACTGACAGTCTCGGGGCCGCCCCTCCCGGTCGGCCCCGACCTTGTCCATCCTCCACAGGAGAAGGAATGAACACGACTCCGGTCCCAACTGTGCGCCTGACGGTCGGTCAGGCGACGATCCGCTTCCTCATCAATCAGTATTCCGAGCGTGACGGCCACGAGCAGCGTCTCATCACGGGAGCCTTCGGCATCTTCGGCCATGGCAACGTCGCCGGCCTCGGGCAGGCGCTGCTCGAGAACGAGATCGATCCGACGCCCGACGGGGGGGCGATGCCCTATGTCATGCCGCGCAACGAGCAGGGCATGGTCCACGCCGCCTCGGCCTATGCGAAGGCCCGCAACCGCCTGCAGGCGAAGATGTGCACGTCCTCGATCGGGCCGGGCGCGCTCAACATGGTCACTGGTGCGGCGTTGGCGACAACGAACCGAGTGCCCGTCCTGCTCTTCCCCGCCGACCAGTTCGCCACGCGCTACCCGGACCCGGTCCTCCAGCAGATCGAGAACGCGCAGACGCTCGACACTTCGGTCAACGATGCCTTCCGACCGGTCTCAGCCTTCTTCGATCGGATCAACCGGCCCGAGCAGCTCCTGCCCTACCTCATGCAGGCGATGCGCACGCTGACGGACCCGGCCGACACGGGGGCCGTCGTCCTCGCGATGCCCCAGGATGTCCAGGCCGAAGCCTTCGACTTCCCGGTCGGGATGTTCGCCAAGCGCGTCTGGCACGTGCGCCGCGCTCCGCTGGATCGGCCCTCGTTGGACCGGGCCGTGGCCGCGATCCGCTCGGCGAAACGTCCGATGGTCATCGCTGGTGGCGGCGTCATCTATTCCGAGGCCTCCGAGGAGTTGCGGACCCTGGCCTCAACGACCGGGATCCCGGTCGCGGACACACAGGCCGGCAAGGGCGCTATCAACTTCGACCACCCCCAGTCGATCGGCGGTGTGGGGTCGACCGGTGGGGACTCGGGCAATCACATTGCCGACCAGGCGGACCTGGTGATTGGGATCGGCACTCGGTATTCGGACTTCACGACGGCCTCACGCACGCAGTTCAAGAACCCGGACGTCCGTTTCGTCAACATCAACGTCAAGCCCTTCGATGCCGTCAAGAACGCCGGAGAAATGCTCATCGCCGACGCGCGCGAGGCGATCGCGTCACTGACAGAGGCGCTGACTTCTGGTTCCGAGGGCGGCTACCACGTCGAGGACGACTATGCGTCCGAGGTCGCGCGGGAACGCGAGGCGTGGGCGGCGAAGGTCCACGAGTGCTACCACCTGGGTCACGGTCCCCTTCCTGCCCAGACCGAGGTTTTCGGCGCCCTCAACGAGATGATGGGGGATGAGGACGTCGTCATCAACGCGGCGGGGTCGATGCCCGGTGATCTGCAGGCCCTGTGGCAGGCGCGGACCCCGGTCCAGTACCACGTCGAGTATGCCTTCTCCTGCATGGGTTATGAGATCCCCGCGGCGATGGGCGTCAAGATGGCACTGCCCGACTCCGAGGTCGTCGCGATCGTCGGGGATGGCACATACCAGATGCTCCCGATGGAGCTGGCGACGATCTGCCAGGAGGAGATCAAGGTCATCTTCGTCCTGCTCCAGAACTATGGGTTCGCCTCGATTGGTGCTCTGTCCGAGTCCCATGGGTCCCAGCGCTTCGGGACGAAGTACCGCAGGGGCGGTGGGGCTCCACACAACCAGGAGGGGCAGCGCCTCGACGTCGACATCGCAGCAAACGCACAGTCCTGGGGCATCGATGTGATCAAGGTGCACTCAATCGACGAATTCCGCAAAGCGTTTCGTCGGGCGGAGGCCTCTGATCGGGCGACGATGATCCACATCGAGACGGACCTGTACGGACCGAATCCGCCGGCCTCGTCGTGGTGGGACGTCCCGGTCGCTCAGGTCGCGCGCCTCGACTCGACGCGGCAGGCCCATGAGGAGTATCTCGACCAGAAAGCGTTCCAACGACACTATTTGCGTTGACGGTGCGGTCGCCCCGGCACATTTGTCGGATCACGATGAGTGTGCTGCCGGTGCACCGATCATCTCCCATCGGGTTCGGTCGAGGGACCTGGGTCCAGGGCGGGGACGGACCTGTTTCCCACGACATGACTTTATTTGTATGGACAAATGCTCGCTGGTGGCGATACAGTGAGCGCATGCCGACGCCGTGACCGGTCAGGTCCGCGTGACGGTGAGAGCCGATAGATTCAACGATGAGACGGCGACGAGGAGTTCGCGACGATGAAGACGATCGAGCACTGGATCGACGGTGTGTACTACACCGGGTCCCCGGCAGGACGCCTGCCCGTGGAGAACCCGGCGACGGGTGTGGTGGAGGCCGAACTGCTTCAGGCCTCGGACGCCGACCTCGACCATGCGGTCGAGGTGGCGCGCGCAGCGCAGAAGAAGTGGGCAAAGGTCTCCTTGGCCAAGAGAACCGCCATCATGTTCCGCATGCGCCAACTGGTCCTCGACCATCAGGACGAGATGGCCAAGCTGATCGTGGCCGAGCACGGCAAGAACTATTCCGATGCGATCGGTGAGATCCAACGAGGCCGGGAGACCCTGGATTTTTCCACGGCGATCAACGTGGCGCTCAAGGGTGAGTACTCCTTCGACATTTCCACGGGCGTCGACATCCACACGCTGCGTCAGCCCGTCGGCGTGGTCGCTGGCATCGTCCCCTTCAACTTCCCGGCCATGGTCCCTTTCTGGATGCATCCCCTGGCGATCGCCAGCGGCAATGCCTTCATCCTCAAGCCAGCCTCGCCGACGCCCTCGGCGTCGCTGCTGATGGCCGAGCTTTACAAGGAGGCCGGTCTTCCCGACGGCGTCTTCAACGTCGTCGCCGGGAACCGGACGATCGTCTCCTCGATCCTCACTCACCCCGGCATCGACGCGATCTCCTTCGTCGGATCGACTCCTGTGGCCCACGTCGTCCAGGACACGGGTGTGTCGCACGGTAAGCGCGTCCAGGCTCTGGGTGGAGCTAACAACCATGCGATCGTCATGCCTGACGCGGACCTTGACTTCGCGGCGCAGCACATCTCGGCCGCGGCATTCGGCGCTGCGGGTGAGCGGTGCATGGCCCTTCCGGTCGTCGTCGCGGTCGGCGGCGTCGGTGCCGAACTTGCCCAGAAGGTCAAGGAACACGCACAGACCATCAAGGTCGGCTACGGGATGGACGAGGGCGTCGAAATGGGCCCGGTCATCTCCGCCAAGGCCAAGGACCGCATCGTCGGTCTCATCGACGACGCGGAGAAGCGCGGGGCGGACATCGTCCTCGACGGGCGTCCCTTGGTCGTCGCTGGGTACGAGGGAGGTCACTTCCTCGGCCCGACGATCATCGACAACATTTCGCTGGATGCTCCCGCCTACACCGAGGAGGTCTTCGGCCCGGTGTTGACGATCGTCCACGCGGACACCTACGACGAGGCAATCGGGATCGTCAACTCCTCGCCGTACGGCAACGGCTCGGCGATCTTCACCAATGACGGCGGCATCGCCCGTCGCTTCACCCTGGATGCAGAGGCCGGCATGGTCGGCGTCAATGTCCCGATCCCGACGCCGGTCGCCTACTACTCCTTCGGTGGATGGAAGGACTCGCTGCTCGGCGACACCCACATCCATGGTCCGGAGGGCGTCAAGTTCTACACGAAGGCGAAGGTGATCACCTCTCGGTGGCCGTCCGAGCGCACTTTCGCGGCGACGCTGTCATTCCAGCGCGAGGAATGAGTCGACTGCACGCATGAATCCGAGCGGCCCGGCGGGGGAGACCTTGCCGGGCCGCCTCGTGCGGGCGGCCGTACCAAGGCTCCCACCCGGGGTGCTCGGAGATGCCGGAGCATTGACTGGATAAAACGGTCGACGAGGGCGACCCATTTCGTTGGAGCGCTCCAACGACGGGTTATCACGGACAGCACGATCGTCGCGGTTGCCGACATCACCCTGGATGCCGCGTTGACTGTCGCTGAGCCGCCGAGGCAGAGCGCCTGGCGACGCTAGGTCAGCTCTACGGAGCACCGACCTTTCAGAGGTGCGCCGGCTCTGTCGGTGTCGGCATCGTCGTCGACTTCTGGCACTTCTGGGTGGCTGGTGACACGCCGGAGGATGTCGCTCGCCTGGACCCGAACATCATTCACGCGGTCCACGTCTGCGACAAGACGCAGGAGCTCGAATTCCCTCTGATTGCCGGCGCCTTGCGCGACATGATGAAGGTTCTCGCCTGCGGTCTTCCGGCAGCTCGCGTGAGCTGAGGGGGCGGACGGGGTCTTACCGAGGACGCCCCGGTAGGGTCCGCCCTCTGTCGAGGTGGGTGGGATTGTCCAGTTGCCGAGAAGGTGCCCTGCGAGCCCGTTGAATGGCCGGCACTCGGCGGATTCCTACCATAACGTTTTTGTCTGAACAAAGAAGAAATATGACGTAACATCTCCGACGTGGGGTGCTCCATGGTGGAGACCGGCACCTGCTCTCGAGGATGAGCGCGTGGGCCATGGACCGCTCCGATCAGAATGGAGGAACAGTGGTGTCCACTCAAAGAACGAAGGCCCGACAAGATCCGACTCCTGCGGAGCTGCAGGAGATGGTGCGCGACACGCCGCCGTCCGGCGTGAAGCGACCGCTCGGCCTTCTCGCATTGGTGGCGACCTTCGGGTCGCTGCTCTTCGGCTACGACACAGGGGTCATCTCCGGGGCGTTGCCCTTCATGTACATGCCGGGAACCGCTGGCGGGCTCTACCTGACGTCGTCTGAAGAGGGCCTTGTCGGAGGTCTCTTGGCGATCGGTGCCGCCTTCGGGGCGATCATCGGCGGGAGGCTGTCGGACCGCTACGGGCGTCGACACAACATCACGATCCTTGCGGTCATCTTCATCGTCGGCACCATCGGCTGCGTCTTCTCGCCCAACATTTGGGTGCTGTACCCCTTCCGGTTCATCCTCGGGTGGGCAGTCGGTGGGGCATCGGCGACCGTGCCGATCTATTTGGCCGAGAACGCGCCGTCGCGCATTCGCGGTCCGATCGTTGCCATTGATCAGTTCATGATCGTCTTCGGTCAGCTGCTCGCATACTCGCTCAACGCGATGATCTCCTCCGCTCATGGCGGCCCGCAGGTCCAGATCGCCTCCGATCCGACTGGCACGTTCACCGCCGGCGGGTGGTATTCGTGGGACGCGGTCTCCAAGGTTGCCGGCGTCGTCGTCGAGGGTGGCAACGGCCAGGCGTGGCGCTACATGCTTGTCCTCGCCACGATCCCGGCTATCGCGCTGTGGATCGGGATCCGCCTGATGCCGGAGTCCTGCCGGTGGTACATCAGTCAGGGACGGTATCGTGACGCGATCGGCGCACTGAAGCGGATTCGTCGTGATGGCGATGACGTCGAGGCCGAGGTCGAGCAGATGGTCGAGGTCACCCGCTCGGAGGCCAATCAGGAGAAGTGGACGTTCCGTCAGGCCTGGGACGCGAAGTGGACGCGCAAGATCTTGATCATCGGTATCTTCTTGGGGTTCTTCGACCAGCTGACGGGCATTAACACGGCGATGTACTATCTGCCGAAGATCCTCAACGCCGCAGGGTTCTCGTCTGCCGATGCGATCACGCTCAACGTGATCACGGGACTGACCTCGGCGATCGGTGCGGCGATCGGGCTCTTCCTCGTCGGCCGTTTCATGCGTCGCCACGTCGGCATGTACCAGGAGGGCGGCGTGACGATCTGCCTCGCCACTTTGGCTCTGCTCTTCGGCTTCGGCATCGCTCCGCACATGGACGCCAATGGGAACCTCGGCAGCTCCGTTCCCGCGTTCCTGCCATGGCTGGTGTTGATCGTCGTGGCGATCTTCGTCTTCGTCAAGCAGTCCGGAACGGTCAATTGGGTCCTGGTCTCGGAGATCTTCCCGGCTCGGATCCGCGGCGTCGGCCAGGGCGTGGCCGTCGGATGCCTCTGGCTGATGAACGCCGTCGTCACGTGGGCGTTTCCGGTGATGATGGCCAACTTGGGCGCGACGATCACCTATGGGATCTTCGCGGCGATCAACTTCGTCGCTTTCCTCTTCTACTGGAAGGTCGTTCCCGAGACCAAGGACCACACCCTGGAGGAGCTGGAGCCTCTCTTCGAGAAGAAGTACTCCTGACTGTTTCCGGATGGACGGGCGTGGGGATCACTGCTGGTCAAGGGGTAGGTGTTGGACGGGCGTCAGCGGGTCGGTGCGGACGCGACGATGTTAGCGTGGCGGCATGAAACCCGAACCGGGCGCACTGCCGCGCCGTGTGACCATCCGGGACGTCGCCCGGGCGTCCGGGACGTCGATCTCCACCGTCTCGGTCGCGTTGTCCGGACGTCGCGGAGTCTCCGATGAGACCCGAGAACGGGTGGTCCGCATGGCCAACCGGCTGGGCTGGCGTCCGGACCGGCGTGCCTCCATCCTGCGGCGCCAGGATTCCCATTTGGTGGGGGTCGTGTACGAGGTTGAGCAGAGCTTCCAGGCCATGCTCATCGACGCCCTCTACACGGCCGCCGCCGAGCGGGGCCTGGAGCTCTCCTTGGCCGGTGCCACGCCTCATCACGATGAGCGCGTGTGCGTCACCGAGATGCTGCGGGACCGATGCCAGGCAGTGGTGCTGACGGGGTCGGGGTTGGCGGACGCGGAGATCGCATGGCTGGCCCGACGCCTACCGACCGTGAGCCTGTGCCGCCGTGTGGAGGTCGCAGGTGTCGATGCCGTGGCCTCGGACGACGAGATGGGATTGAGCCAGGCCGTCGATCACCTGGTTCGCCTGGGTCATCGTGCCATCGTCCACGTCGATGGCGGGACGGAGCATCCATTGTCCCCGCGTCGCGCCGCGGCCTACCGCCTGGCGATGGACCGGCACGGTCTGACGGCATCCGCGCAGGTGCTCCAGGGTGGGACGGTTCTGTCCGCCGGTGTCGAGGCTGCGCGTCGGATCGCCACCATGGAAGACATCCCGACGGCCGTGGTCTGTTTCAATGATGTGCTGGCTGCTTCCCTTGTCCACGAATTGCGGGCTCTGGGAATCGCCGTGCCGGGGGAGATCTCGGTCGTCGGATACGACGACGGACCAGAGGCGCGAGACCCCTCGACCCTGCTGACGACCGTCGCGCAGGACCCGCTTCCGTTGGCCCGAGCCACGATTGGCTTCGCTCAACGGCGGATCGAGGCGATGCGAGTCGTTCCAGAGGGCGAAGAGGCCCTGGCTGTCCTGCCGACAGGCTTCGTCGCGCGCGCGACGAGCGGCCCGTCGCGGTTTCCTGCCACTGATGGCGACCGGCTGCGACGAGCTACGGCTATGAGCACGCCACCCGCTGACTGAAGGAGATCGCGGCCGACGACAGCATCGTCGTCGCCAATCGACTCCGCCGCCAGATCTCGGAAGCCCTCATCGAGGCTGGCACACAGGTCCGGTTTGCCCCGCCCCGTCGTCTCGGTGGCAACGGCTGACGAGACGGGGACCTTCGTCGGGGAAACGGCGTGTCGAAGTCGACTTTCTCGTTCCGGAGCATTTAAATGTGCGGACAAATATTGTCGATGGTGTTGACCATGTCTAGTCTGGTTGAAAGCGTCCGACGCTCTGTTTCCCCAAGGTGGAGATGTGTTCAGATCCAATGGAGGACAATTCATGTCAGTACAAATTCAGACAACGATGCGGGCCGCCGTGCTGCGCAATATCGACACCGGGTTGGAGATCCAGCGAATCCGTACTCCGCACCCGAAGGCAGGGGAGGTCCTCATCAAGGTGAGTGCCTGCGGACTGTGTCACTCGGATCTCCACGTCATCAGCGGCGCGATCGCCTTCCCCAAGCCGTGTGTCCTCGGCCACGAGGTCGCGGGGGAAATCGTCGAGGTCGGTCCCGCCAACGAGCACACCGGCCTCAAGGTCGGGCACAGAGTCGCTGGCGCGTTCCTCATGCCCTGCGGTCAGTGTCCCGCCTGCGCGGAGGGGCGCGATGACCTCTGTGGGCCGTTCTTCGAGATGAACAGGCTCAACGGAACGCTCTACGACGGCACCACGCGCCTCTTCGACGACGGCGGTTCGCCGATCGCGATGTATTCGATGGGGGGCCTCGCCGAGTACTGCGTCATCCCCTCCACGGCAGTGACACCGGTCCCGGACTCGATCGATCCCGTTGCCGGCTCGATCCTCGGGTGTGCAGCGATGACGGCCTTCGGCGCAGTGCGTCGCGGCGCGGATCTCCGCCACGGTGAGACGGTGGCAGTCGTTGCGACCGGTGGGGTTGGCTCCAACATCATCCAGATCTCCCGGGCCTTCGGTGCGCGCCAGGTCATCGCGATCGATGTGGCGGACGACAAGTTGGCTGCCGCTCGCGCCCTGGGCGCCACCGACGTCGTCAACTCCACGGTCGAGGACGTGCACAAGGCGGTCTTTGCCGCGACGGGTGGGCGCGGCGTGGACGTCGCCTTCGAGGCGCTCGGACGTGCTCAGACCTGGAACTCTGCGTTGGAGGCGCTGCGCGACGGCGGACGAATGGTGCCGATCGGTCTGGGTGCCGGCGTTCAGACGGCCGAGGTTGAGATCAACCGGACGGTTCGTCGTTCCCAGTCGATCCTCGGGTCCTATGGCGCTCGGACGCGTCAGGATCTGCCCGAGGTCGTGCGCATGGCCGCCGAAGGGAT
The DNA here is from genome assembly GCA_015655375.1 of Actinomycetales bacterium. Lineage (GTDB taxonomy): Bacteria > Actinomycetota > Actinomycetes > Actinomycetales > Actinomycetaceae > Pauljensenia. The sequence goes on along the minus strand of JAATFD010000053.1, from coordinate 49,588 downwards.
AATTCGCTACAAGGACATCGTCACTCGTCGTTTTGCCCTCGAGGACGTGGCGGAAGGCTATGACCTGCTGCGCCAGGGCAAGGTTCAGGGCCGTGGCGTCGTCGACATGTCGCTGTGAGTCGCGAGGACGCCTTGGGCGTGTCGGTCCATCTGTGTTCGACTGCCCGGGGTGTCGCGCGGAACCCGCGTCAGGAAAGACGACGGTCGTGGCACTGCGATGTGCCACGACCAGTGATTGCTCGGAGACTGGATCGAAGATCCGTCAATCCGGATGATGCCTGTTGGTGCTCGTCACCGACTGAGGAGGGCGGCGAGGTAGGACGTCACGAGAACCGGGACGGCGATGGAGACCGCCAAACCGGTGGCAATGACGAACCCGAAGTTTCCGGTGGCAATCCCGAGGATGGCCACGAGAAAGGCGATGACGAGCATCGCGAGCAGCAGACGGGCGCCCGTGGGGACGAACTCATCGGTCGAAGCTTCGGTGGGCGCGGTTCGGATGACGGGGATCTGCGCGGTGCTGATGGACATGGGTGGTGCTCCTGTTCAATGTTCGGGTGCAGGAGCGCAACCCTTCGGGCCGTGTCCCACACGGCCTTGTGCGTCCCCTGGATGGGGACCCCAATATTGTAAGGACAAAAGGAAGTCGAGCGCCAGGGGACGTTGCTCACATCGTCCATGCTGTCGGCTGAGCGGGTGCGGTCACGGGTGAGGCCTTCTCAGGCAGACGAAAGGGCCGGGACCGCGTAAGCGGTCCCGGCCCTGCTCGTGTGGAAGGTTCAGATCCGGTTAATGTGCTCGGCCTGCAGGCCCTTTTGGCCCTGCGTGATCTCAAAATCAACCTTGTCGCCCTCGTCGAGAGAGCGGAAGCCCTTGGCTTCGATGTTGGAGAAGTGAGCGAACACATCGGCTGAGCCGTCATCAGGGGTGATGAAGCCGTAACCCTTGTCCGCGTTGAACCATTTGACGACACCAGTGGTCATGGAAGCGCTGTCCTGTCTAGAAAAGTCCCGCGCTGGGAATGAATCCGATCTCGGATGAGACCGGAGCAGTCACGCACTCTCCTGCAACCACGACGACTGACGCGCATGTCCTGCAATGAAACTGTGAAACTACGTGTGACACGTTACTCCACCGGAGCGGTTGGATGGTAGGCCGGGTGGTTACAGATCGATATCGGATCGCGCGTGGATCGGGGCGGTCCAGGCCATGGGATCGTCGACCACTCGCTGCAGAACGCGGTGTGCGGCGCCGACTGGGGCGAGTCGTGTGGGTTCCTCGATCGCGCGGAATTCTGGATGGGACCACGCCGAGTGGAGGACGCGGGTGTCGAGTTCCTCGACCGCCCTGGGAAGCAGTGCGCCACTGATCTCCGCGAGGTTGCCACCTAGGAGAATCAGCGGAATGTCAACGGTACTGACCACTGCCGCCAGCGCTCGGCCGAGGGCGACGCCCCCTTCGTCAAGCGCGATCCGGGCCCGCTCCGAACCGGCCTTGGCGACCGTGACGACGTCCGTGGGAGTCGCGTCGCGAGGGAGGCCTGCGCGACGTGAGAGGGCGCGGCGACCGAGGTACGCCTCTAGGCACCCAGTTGCGCCACAGGCGCATCGAGGACCGTTGGGGTCGGTGCAGATGTGTCCGATCTCGCCCGACCACCCATGGGTCCCGGGGAACGGTCGATGGTCGACGATCAGTCCTGCGCCAATCCCGACCTCGCCGGAGACGTAAATGAAGGAGGACGGCCCGGTCGGGACACCCGGGCGCGGGGTCGCCACCGCGAAGGCCGCGAGGTCGGCCTCGTTGGCGACGAGGGTGACGCCCAGATCGCCGAAGGGAGCCAGGAGCTGCGTCAGGGGCAGGTCCGACCACCCGAGGTTCGGCGCGAGCGTGAGTGCGTCGGGAGAGACGAGGCCGGGCAGAGCTAGAGCCGATCCCAGGAAGAGGGGGTTCCTTCCTCGCCCCGTGTGGGTGACGGAGACCAGCGCGCGATGGCTGAGGGTAGCAAGAGCGGACATCGTCGCGTCCGGATCCGATCCGGCGAAGTCTCCTTCTTGGGTCTCCTCGGCGAGGATGGAACCGCCGAGGTCGATGACGCGCGCGGCGAGGTAACCGATGTTGGCCTCGAGGCCGAGGGCGATCACTGCTCGAGGGCGGGGAGCGAGACCGACGGCGGGGCGCCCTCGACCGGTCGTCGTCGTGGGCGCGATCTCCTGGACGATGCCCGCGCTGACCAGCTCGTCGACGAGGCGGGAGACGGTGGCCCGAGTGATCCCGGTCTGCGCCGAGATCATCGCGCGGGAGACGTGGATGGGATCTGCGAGGACATGACGCAGGACGAGGGACAGATTCATGGCGCGCAGGCTCTGCGCCCTCACGCCGGAGCGCGCCCGTTCGCCGACCCGCGTGGGCGCAGGGCGCGGATCTCGCAGGGCTCGTGGCTTCGTCGGGCTCATGGATTGACTATAGGCTCGGGCCGTTATAATTTTGTTGCGTAACAAAATCTCGACGATGAGGCCGACGTGGTCGTCGACGGTGTGGACCTCCGGACTGGCAGAATCGATCGAAGCACTGCGAACCGTGACTCGAGGAGGAGCGGGAATGGTGAGAAACGGCCGCTACGTGGCGGGAGTCGATACATCGACGCAGTCGTGCAAGGTCATCATCGTGGACCCGATGACCGGTGCCGTCGTACGCCTGGGGAAGGCCTCCCACCCCGAGGGGACCGAGGTCGATCCTCAGGCATGGTGGGACGCATTCCTGCTGGCCGCCGACGATGCCGGCGGTCTCGAGGACGTCGCGGCCCTTTCTGTCGGAGGCCAGCAGCACGGCATGGTCTGCCTCGACGCCTCCGGTGAGGTCATTCGACCCGCTCTGCTGTGGAACGACACGCGTTCCGCTCGCGCGGCGAATGACCTGATTGCCGAGGCCGGGCGCGGCGATCCCGCGGAGGGAGCAGAGTGGTGGGCCGACGCGACCGGGTCGGTGCCGGTCGCGTCCCTGACGGTGACGAAACTGCGGTGGCTGGTCGATCACGAGCCCGACAATGCCGCGCGAATCGCGGCCGTCTGCCTCCCCCACGACTGGTTGACCTGGACAATCGCCGGAACGGGCCGGTTGGAGGATCTGGTCACGGACCGCTCCGACGCGTCTGGCACGGGCTACATGGAACGCGCCGCTGCCGATGATGGACCGGGCCGTGCCTACCGAAGGGACATCCTCGCCCGGGCGCTGCGGCGTCCGGAGTCGGAGGTCGAGGGCCTCGTGTTGCCGAGGATCCTGGGTCCGTGGGAGAGCGCAGGTCGTGGAGACGCCGGGCGTGGATGGGGCGAGATCGTCCTCGGGCCGGGATGTGGAGACAACGCAGGAGCCGCACTCGGTGTCGGGCTGGAACCAGGAGAGGCCCTGTTGTCCCTGGGAACCTCGGGCGTCGTCGCTGCCGTGTCGGACCGCGCTGTGGCCGACCCCTCCGGGTTGGTCACCGGGTTCTCCGATGCGACCGGCTACTGGCTTCCCCTGGCGTGCACGCTCAACGCCTCGCGGATCATTGACGCCATGGCGCGCATCGTCGACGCGGGCTACGACGAGTTCGACGACCTGGCTCTGTCCGTGGGGGATTCGGGCGGCCTCGTCCTCGTTCCCTATTTCGAGGGCGAACGGACACCGAACCTGCCCGATGCGACGGCGGAGCTGCGCGGGATGACGCTGGCCAACGCCGATCGCGCGCACGTTGCGCGTGCCGGGGTCGAGGGCCTCTTGACGTTGATGCGCGGGGCGCTCGACGCCGTGCGGGACCTCGGTGTCCCCCTGACACGAGTCCGCATGGTCGGGGGAGGAGCGCGGTCGACGGCAGTCAGGCGTCTCGCCCCCGAGATTCTCGGCGTTGACGTCGAGGTCCCCGAGCCCGGCGAATATGTGGCACTCGGTGCCGCGCGACAGGCCGCGCGGACGGCCGGTTTCGACTCTCCCTGGGTAGGAACGGGATCCGCGTCCTGAAGAGTCGGCGACGGCAGCCAGGCTGAGGGGCCGCACGTGGCGAGGGGTCGACCATCCTGGCGGACCCACTGCACACAACTGGGAGGACACCCGATGACCCAACGATTCGCGACCTCGGCACCGTGCTGGCTGGATCCCGCGACCAAGGACTGGACGTCTGACTGGCGCCTGCGCCCGATCGGGACCGCCGGAGAAGACCGCTGGGTGTCTCGGGCGATGGAAGACTGGCATGATCTCGCTGCCGAGCCGGAGGCCGACGGTGCCGGGACGATCTGGGTCGGGCGCGCGGACGACCTCGGGGGCGTCGGGTCCGAGGTCGCTCGCGGCGGGGAGGTGGTGCCGTCTTCGGCGCTCGCGGACCTGGTACGTGCCGAGCTGACCGTCGCGGACCTCGGGAACGAGGGAGTCGTCGTCGCTCGTGTGGGCCGTGAAATCGGTGTTGTCGGCACCGGTGCGGGCGTGCTCTACGGGGTTCTCCGAGTGCTGGTCGGGGGAGTCGGCCTCGTCGCTGACGGCCAAGCGATCGCATCGGTGCCGGACGTCGCTCTGCGGATGATCGACCACTGGGACAACATGGTCGCCGATCCCGTCCTCGGATGCGTCGAGCGCGGCTACGCCGGGGACTCTGTCTTCTTCACGGACGGCGGGAGCCTGGTCAGCGATCTCGCTCGCGTCGAGGACTATGCATTGCTGCTCTCCTCGGTGGGGATCAATGCGGTGTGCCTGAACAACGTCAACGTCGGTCCGATCGAGATGACGCTGCTGACCGAGCGACTTCCGCTGCTGCGCACGCTGGCCGAGATCTTCCACCGCCATCATGTGGCGACCTACTGCTCCGTCGGTTTCTCAGCTCCGCAGGACATCGGTGGGTTGACGACCTGCGATCCCTTGGACAACGAGGTCGCCGCTTGGTGGGGGCGGACGGTCGACGCCGTCTACCGTGCGATTCCGTTCTTCGGAGGTTTGGTCGTCAAAGCGGATTCGGAAGGCCGGCCGGGCCCGTTCACCTATGGACGCAGCCATGCCGAGGGCGCGAACATGCTGGCGCGCGCTCTGGCGCCCCACAACGGAACGCTGATGTGGCGCTGTTTCGTGTACGACTGCCGCCAGGATTGGCGCGACCGGACGACTGATCGGGCGCGTGCGGCGTCGGACCACTTCATGCCGTTGGACGGGCAGTTCGACGACAATGTGCTGCTCCAAGTCAAGCATGGCCCGATCGACTTCCAGGTTCGCGAACCCGTCTCGCCCCTGCTCTTCGGGTTGAAGCGAACGCGGATCGCCCTCGAACTGCAAATCGCGCACGAATACACCGGCCACGCGATCGACACCTGCTTCCTGCCGTCGATGTGGGCGGACGTGCTGGCGACGAGCGACGGCGGGGACCCGGGCGCGACGATCGCGCAGAGGCTCGAGCGCGACGGGGAACGTAGTGCCGTCGTCGGTGTCTCGAACATCGGCGATGACTGGACGTGGACGGGCCATCCCTTCTCGCAGGCGAACCTCTATGGATTTGGGCGACTGAGCTGGGATTGTGACGCGTCCGCACGCGAGATTGCCGCCGAGTGGGTGCGGGCGACCTTCGCCGACGAAACCGTGCAAGAGGCGGTCATCGAGATCCTTCTGACCTCTTACGAGGCCTACGAGAACTACACCTCCCCGCTGGGGGTCGGGTTCATGGTGACGCCCGGACTGCACTACGGCCCGAACATTGACGGATACGAATACTCACGGTGGGGCACGTATCACTTCGCGGATCGCGACGGTGTGGGTGTCGATCGCACACCGGCGGGTTCCGGATACACGGAGCAATACCCCGAGGCGCTGGCGCGCGAGTACGCGGACCCGGCGATCTGTCCGGAGCGGATGCTCCTGTTCTTCCATCACGTGCGCTACGACCAGGTGCTTGCCCAGAGCGGGGTCACGCTGATCCAGCGGATCTACGACACACACTTCGAGGGCGTCGAGCAGGTCCGTCACATGCACGCCCTGTGGGATGGAGTGCGGGAGAAGGTCGAGGACGCTCGGGTGCGCGACGAGGTCGACCGTCGTTTCGCCCTGCAGGAGGACGACGCCCATGAGTGGTGCGACCAGATCTGCACGTACTTCCTGCGTCACAGCGGCATCCCGGACGAACGGGGGCGGGAGATCTACGCCTGAGGGGGCGGCGCTGTCGACGCGCGAACAATGAGGGCGGTATTGAGTTTCATGGCCGCTGTCGGGCCATTGCCGCTCCGAAGGTCTGCGAGGCTTCTGACGGCAGCCGCCCCGATCTCGATGAGCGGCTGCCGCACCGTCGTGAGGCGCGGTGCCGACGAGGTCGCCAGCGCTGTGTCGTCGAATCCGATGACAGAGATGTCTGTGGGGACGCGCAGATCGAATTCTCGGGCCGCTTCGATGGCTCCCAAGGCCGACCAATCCGATCCTGCGAAGAACGCGGTCGGACGATCGTTCTCCGGGAGTCTGAGCATCTTTCGGGCCGCCTCCAGCCCCGCGTCGAAGGTGAACTCCGAACCGGCGATCAAGTGGGGATCACTCTCGATTCCGTTGATCTGCAGCGCGGACAGATACCCCTGACGGCGTTCGATCGACGGAAGCGACTCTGCCGGGCCTGAGATGTAGGCGATACGTGTGTGTCCGAGGTCGATCAGGTGCTGGGTGGCGTCGAGTCCTCCGTTCCAGTTGGTTGCACCGATGGAGAGAACATCGAGACCGGGTCGATTCGTGGGATCGATGGCGACGATGGGAAGCCCCAGGTTGGTGCAAGAGGCGATGACTCGATTGGAAACGGGGGTTGTGACCAGGATCAGGCCGACGTATCCCTTCGATTCGATGATCTTGAGCCAGTCGTCGGTCAGGGGCCGCGGAATATGCGGCGGGACATCGAGCAACAGATGGGTGGCCGACATCGAGTAGCCGCGTCGGGCGCACTCCTGTACTGCCCCGCTGAGGATCTGCAGCGTGTGGAGGGCGTCAAAGGTGGATGTCACAACGGCGACATTGGGAAGCAACTCGGATGACGGTTCTCGTGTCCGAAGGTGATAGCCGAGTCTGGCGGCAGCGTGGCGGACGTTGTCCCGGGTCGTGTCAGAGACGTCGTGCCGATCGTTGAGTGCCTTGGACACGGTCGCCTTAGAGACGCCGGTGGCGCGGGCGATGTCATCGATGGTGACTCGTCGGGTTGTGCGCTCGCGAGCGGGCATCATTCCTCCTCGTGGACAGCTTGGACGAAATAGTTTCGTTCAGACTAGCTTCTCGGACCATGTCTGAAGCCATTTTGTAATGCCACATCGTTGACGTTTTTTGACTCGCAGATAAACTAAATATGCGAGCCTGAGAGCGAAATAGTTTCGTCGCAGAGGACGAGAGATCGCATGAGCTCGTTGTGTCCGACCAACCCGCGTGATCAGTGTTGATCGACAGAAGGGAAGGGATTGAAATGATGCGGAGACCCAGGGCGGTTCTTGCAGTCGGAGCGGCGATTCTGACGGGATCGCTCGCCTTGACGGCGTGTTCAGGCGGCGCGAAGCCAGGAGAGGCCGCCAGCGGTTCGGGCGAGGAGAGTGCCAGCACGTGGGCCCTGACCGGTGGGACCCATGAGATCATCTGGCGCGATTCGTTCGACAACTGGAACGAGGCAAATCCCGATGATTCGATCAACGTCGAATGGTTCGCGAACGATGCCTACAAAGAGAAGGTTCGTACGGCGATCGGGTCCGGTAACGCGCCGACGTTGATCTTCGGATGGGGTGGAGCGACCCTCAAGGACTATGTGTCGGCGGGCAAGGTCACCGACCTCACCGCCAGCACAGCTGACGTGGAGGCACGTCTCATTCCGTCGATCGCCGAAGGCGGCAAGGTCGACGGCAAGGTCTATGCGATCCCGAATGTCGGCACGCAACCGGTCGTTCTTTACTACAACAAAGATCTGTTCGAGCAGGCGGGAGTCGCCGTTCCGACCACGTGGAGCGAGCTCGAGGATGCTGTCGCCACGTTCACGGCCCAGGGGGTGACACCGATCGCTCTGGCGGGAGCATCCAAGTGGACGGACATGATGTGGCTCGAATACCTCTTTGATCGCATCGGCGGGTCCGAGGTCTTTGAGAGGATCGCGGCCAACGAGGCAGGGGCGTGGAGTGATCCGGCGGTGCTTGACGCCCTGACGAAGGCTCAGGACCTGGTCAGTGACGGGGCATTCGGCGATGCGTTCGGCTCGGTTTCGGCGGATGCGAATGCGGATGTCGCCCTGATCCACACGGGCAAGGCAGCGATGCTGTTGCAGGGATCATGGGCCTATGGGACCTTCCTGACAGATGCCCCCGACTTTGTCTCGGCGGACAAGCTGGGTTTTGCATCGTTCCCGATGGTAGAGGGGGGCACGGGCGACGCAAAGGCCGTCGTCGGCAACCAATCGAATTTCTGGTCGGTGTCCTCAGACGCGAGTGAATCGGCTCAAGCGAGTGCAACGAAGTATCTCAATGCGCTCTTCGATGAGGACTACGTCAAGGCGATGGTTGACGGCGGAGACATCCCTCCAACCACCGGGGCCGAGGATCTGATCAAGGGATCGGATCAGGAGGACTTCCTGACCTTTGGATACAACATGGTTCTGGATTCATCTAGCTTCCAGCTGTCCTGGGACCAGGAGTTGCCTTCTGACACCTCGCAGACGCTGTTGGACAACGTTCAGAAGCTGTTCAATCTGTCGATCACGCCGCAGCAATTCGTCGACGCGATGAACGCGACGATCAAGTGAACTCCTGACGATCATGTCTGCAGATATCTCAGCCGGCGGTTCGGTGTCACGGTCGACGGTCGTGTCGCGCGGCCCCAACGGTCTCTTTGCCGTTCCGGCGATGGCGTTTTTCGTCTTGTTCGCCATCATTCCGCTCATCGGAGTGATCGTCCTCAGCTTCATGCAGTGGGACGGCTTGTCCACCCCGAGCTGGGCGGGAATCGACAACTGGCGAATCGCGCTCACGGATCCGTTGACACTGAATGCCCTCAAGTTGTCGTTCCTTGTCATTGTCGGCAGCTGGCTCGTCCAAACGCCGGCTTCCCTGTTGCTGGGCATGTTCATGGCTTCGAGGAAGAAATATCGGGAGTTCCTGTCCGTGCTCTACTTTCTTCCGTTGCTGTTCTCCTCGGCCGCACTGGGCATCGCTTTCAAGGCGTTGCTTGATCCCAACTTCGGGCTGTCGAGGGCGTTGGACGCCGACTGGCTGCGGCAGGACTGGCTCGGTAGCACCACGCTCGCGCTGCCGGTGACGGTAGTGGTCATCGGATGGGCGTTCATCCCCTTCCACTCGCTGATCTACCAGGGCGGGGTTCGCCAGATTCCCACCGTGCTCCACGAGGCGGCAGAACTTGATGGGGCATCCGCCTGGCAGCAGTTCTGGCACATCACGATTCCGCAACTCAAGTACACGATCGTCACCGATTCGACCCTGCAGCTGGTCGGTGCGCTCACATACTTCGACCTGATCTATGTGTTGACAGGTGGAGGGCCCGGAGATGCCACGCGGATTCTGCCACTGCACATGTACATCGCGGGATTCAAGAGCTTTGACATGGGCGAGGCCAGCGTCATCGGCACCATACTGTTGGTTGTCGGGCTGTCCATGTCGCTCGGTCTCAACAAACTGTCCGGAGCGACCACAATGGAAAGCCAGGCGCAGGGCCTATGAGCGCTCGTTCGACTCCGGCACGCTTCGTCTCGGGAGGCCTGGGATGGATCTGGCTTGTGATCACGATGCTTCCGATCTACTACATCGTCATCACGAGCCTGCGGTCCCAGTCGTCGTTCTACATCGAGAATCCTTTGGTGCCGACGAAGAAGCCGACGGTGGCTGCCTACATCGAGGTCTTCCGAAACGACTTCTGGATGTACTTCCTCAACACCGCGATCGTCACGGTCGCTTCCGTGGTCGTGATTCTTCTGGTGTGTGTGATGGTTTCCTACTACATCGTTCGTCAGGGCAACGCGTGGTCGACGAGGGTCTACAAGCTCGTTCTTCTCGGGTTGGGAATCCCCTTGCAGGCGGTCATCGTGCCCGTCTACTACCTGGTGGTGCAGCTTGGCCTCTACGACACCCTCCTGGGGCTCATCCTTCCGTCGATCGCATTCGCGATTCCGATCACCGTCATGATCATCGTCAACTTCATGAGGGACATTCCTGCTGAGCTCTTCGACTCCATGGCGGTGGACGGGGCAAAGGAATGGACGATCCTGAGGCGGCTGGTCGTTCCGTTGACCATGCCCGCGATCACCACCGCGGGGGTCTATGAGGCGCTGCAGGTGTGGAACGGCTTCCTGTTCCCGCTCATCCTCACCCAGAGCGGGCGGGTGCGCGTCCTGACGTTGTCCCTGTGGAACTACCAGGGGCAGTACACGAGCAACATCCCGGCGATCTTGGCCGCGGTCACTCTGTCTGCGTTGCCCGTGCTCGGGGCCTACATCGTCGGCAGGCGGCAGATGGTTGCCGGTCTCACCGCCGGATTCGGAAAATGAGAGACGGGTGTCGAGAAGCATGAGTACGGATGTGCATGTCAGCGTGGCGGGTTCCGACCGGTCAACGGGCGAGGCGGCGGATCCGCTGCGCACGATCGGTCGGGCCGCGGAACTTGCCCAACCGGGTGACCGGGTCATCGTCCACGCAGGCGACTACCGGGAGTGGGTGCGCCCGCCACGGGGAGGTACCAGTGACCTGCGCCGTATCACCTACACGGCTGCCGAGGGGGAGCGCGTCGTCATCAAGGGGTCTGAGCCCGTGACCGGATGGATCCCCGACGGTGGCGGCGTCTGGCACGCTGATGTGGCGAACTCGATCTTCGGGGAGTTCAACCCCTTCGCGATCGCTCTCGAGGGCGACTGGTTGGTCCGGCCCATTGGAACCGAGCCGAGGAAGCACCTCGGAGCCGTCTATATTGACGGGCGGCGTTTGGACGAAGCCAAGTCCCGCCAAGCAGTGGCAGCCCCGAGGGCGCACGACTCCGTCGTCGATGATTGGACAGGAGTCACGGTCCCTATCGAAGACCCAGCTTGGACTGAGCGGAACTGGTTCGCAGAGGTCGAGGAAGAGACCACCGTCATCTGGGCGAACTTCGGCGAGGCCGATCCCGCAGACGCCCTCGTGGAGATCAATGTGAGGCCGTCAACCTTCATGCCGGTCCATCACCACATTGACTATGTCACCGTGCGCGGTTTTGAGATGGCTCAGGCGGCGACCCAATGGGCGCCTCCCACCGCGGAGCAGCCTGGTGCCGTCGGCCCCAACTGGGCCAAGGGCTGGATCATCGAGGACAACGTCATCCATGATTCGATGTGCGTGGGAATCAGCTTGGGCAAGGAGCGGTCCTCGGGACACAACTTCGCGACGATCCGTCGGGACAAGCCGGGATACCAGTACCAACTGGAGTCGGTGTTCTCTGCGCGCCAGATCGGATGGGACCGCGAGCACATCGGCTCACACATCGTCCGACGCAATACGATCTTCGACTGCGGCCAAGCCGGCATCGTCGGTCACCTCGGATGCGTGTTCTCCGTGATCGAGGACAACCACATCCACCACATTGCGGTGCGGCGGCAGTTCTATGGTCACGAGATCGCTGGAATCAAACTCCATGCGGCGATCGACGTAGTGATTCGGCACAATCGCATCCACGACTGTTCATTGGCGATCTGGCTGGATTGGGAGGCTCAGGGAACGCGAGTGACGCGCAACGTCTGTCACAACAACTGCCGGGATCTGTTCGTCGAGGTCTCGCACGGCCCTTACGTCGTGGATGACAACGTCTTCGCCTCTTTGGCATCCATCGAGGTCGTCAGCGAGGGAGGGGCCTTCGTTCACAACTTGGTCGGTGGGACGGTCCGGTTGGAACCGGTGATGGACCGGGCAACTCCCTATCACCGCCCCCATTCGACGCAGGTGGTGGGCTTCTCAGTGATCCCCGGCGGGGATGACCGATGGGTCGGGAACCTGTTTTTCGGCGGGAACCCGGACCTCGCCTATGCTCCGGGCTCCTTCCACCATGGCGCCGCACGCTACGGGACCATCGGCTATGCGGGATACCCCGCCTCCTTTGAGTCCTATCTGGCACGCACCGGGGCGTTGGAAGGCGATCATCAGCGCTTCTACGGCCAGAAGCTTCCTGTCGACATCCGCCACAACGTCTACGTTGGAGGCGCTCAGCCCTACGACCACGAGGACGATGCGGTGGTTCTTGCAGGCGAGGCCTCCGTGAGAGTGTCGGAAAACGAGGAGGGAGTGGCTCTCCTGGTGGAGCTGCCCGATGGCATCGATTCCACGAGCTCACTGTCGGTGAGTGGATCTGACCTGGGTCATGCCTATTTCCCCGATGCGGCGTTCGAGAATCCCGACGGGAGTCCAGTCGAGTTCCTCACTGACATCACGGGCGAACGGGTGGTTGACGGCCAGACGCGGCCTGCTGGCCCCGTGTCGGGCCTTCGCTCGGGAACCACGCGCGTGCCAGTGGTGCGCTGCTGACTCCGCAGGCGAACACCGGACAAATGGTGGGCTAACGGGAGCCACAGGCGCTCCACAGGTGGGTCTGACTGAATGAGAGTGTCAACTTTCGCCCTCGGAAGGCCCCACCATGACCACCGTCCTGATGATCCTCATCGACCTGGCTGCCATCGCGGTCCTGGTCTTCGGTCTGTACCTCCCACGACATCATCGAGCCGACCTGACCGCTGCGTTCCTGGGCGTCAATGTCGGTGTGCTGGCGGTGTCGTCCGTGCTGACCGTGTCCACCGTTGGGGTGGGGTTGGGTCTGGGGTTGTTCGGCGTCCTGTCGATCATCCGCCTGCGCTCCTCGGAGATCTCCCAGCGCGAGGTCGCCTACTACTTCGCCTCGTTGACCATCGGCCTGCTGGCGGGGATGACGTCTACGCCGTCATGGCGGGAGACCGGCCTGATGGTGCTCATCATCGCCGCGTTGGCCGTGGGGGACTCCCCGCGACTGTTCGGATCGCTGGACGCGCAGCAGGTCCAGCTCGATCGAGCCATCGCCGATCCGGAGGAACTCCGGGAGGCTCTTGAGGCTCTCCTCGGTGTTCCAATCCTGGGGGTGTCGGTGGTCAGGCTCGACCTCGTCAACGACCTCACGCTCGTCGAGGTGCGCTTCCGCCGCGCGGGTCGAGCCCGGACCCGCCCCCGCTCCGAAGGACGAGGACGCGAGGGGATCTCCGCCATCGCCGAGGACGATGCGCCGGCACGCAGCCACGGCGAAGCCCGGCCTCGTGCGGAGGTGGCCTGAGATGGCGGCCTCGGTCCGCGGCGAAGAGCCGGGAGTCGGCGCGGCGCGGGTGCGCCCGGCCTCGGTGGATCCGTTGGTTCCTCCTGACCTGGGGATGGTCTCATTGGAGGAGATGACGGAGCACGCCGCCCTGATGACGCGGGTCGATCGCAAGTACGTCCTGGATCGGTCCCAGGTTGCCGAGGTTCTCTCCGGCGTGGATTCCCATACGCGAGTCCTGGAGACGGGTGGCGTGCGGACCCAGGCCTACCGATCGACCTACTTCGACACCCCCGATCGCCAATGTTTCCGGGCCACGGCCCATCCACGCAGGCGTCGGTTCAAGGTCCGCACCCGCACTTACGTCGACTCGGGCACGGCGTTCCTCGAGGTCAAGACGCGCGGACCGCGTGGCACCACAGTCAAGGAACGCACGGGGCACCCCCTGTCGCGCGAAGAGGACCCCGACGTGCTGTCTGGTGCCGACCTCGTCTGGCTCGAGAGTGTCTTGGCCCGTGTCGGCCAATCCGCTGGGACTGCCGCCAGTTTGACCCCAGTGTTGCGCGGGTCGTACTCGCGAACCGCGATGCTGATGCCGGACGAGGGAGGTCGCGCGACCGTCGACTCCCACCTCGTGTGGCGCACGGTTCCCGGCACAGCGTGTGAGGGGCAGGAATCGGTGCTTTCGCGGCCGGACCTGGTGATCATCGAGACCAAGTCCGGGTCCTCTCCCTCCCACCTCGACCGCCTCCTGTGGTCCGCCGGGCACCGCCCGGTACGGCTATCGAAATTCGCGACCGCACTCGCCGTGCTTGATCCTTCTCTGCCGTCGAATCGGTGGGTCCGGGTCATGCGCGAGCGCTTCTGACTGCACGCTGCCGTATCTCGCGCGGGTCCCGGACCCGTCAGCCGAAAGGAATCCCACTCGTGAAGATGTCCATCCTCAAGGTCTCCGGTCTGCTCCTAGCGGCCTCGCTGGCGTTGGGTGCCTGTGAGACCTCCGGAGACGCCGCTTCGACCGCGTCCTCTGCGAGCGCGGGTTCGAGTGCCACGGAGTCCGCGACCACGGATTCCGACGCCGCCTCCACAACGGGAGAGGTTGTCGACACCGTCAACCCGCCGACGGCCGAGGAAGCCCTGGCGGCCAATACCGACGCCTCGACAGTGAACGACGATGAATGGGATGCCTCGACGGCAACATCGATCGCCCTGTCGGGATCGACCGCGTCCTCGGACGGGGAGGGCGTGAGCATCGAGGGCTCGACAGTTTCGATCACGGCTGCGGGCGTCTACCGCCTGGGCGGCTCGCTTGACGGGCAACTCAGCGTCGACGCAGGGGAGGACGCCCAGGTCGTCGTCATCCTTGACGGCGCCACGATTGCGACCACTGCGGGCGCGGCCATCGAAGTGGTCAGTGCCGATGACGTCGTGATCGCCTTGAGCGGGGACAACTCCGTCTCCGACACGTCTTCGTATGACGACAGCGCCGAGGCCAACGCGGCGATCTACTCCGATGCCGATCTGACGATCACCGGCGATGGCACCTTGACCGTCTCGGGCAATGGCAATGACGGGATCACGTCCACGGATGACCTTCGAATCCTCTCGGGCGCGCTCGTCGTCACGGCCGTCGACGACGGTCTGCGGGGCAAGGACTCGCTGACGATCTCGGGCGGCACCGTGACGGTCGAGTCCGGGGGCGACGGCCTGAAGTCCGATCAGGACGAGGACGCGACCCAGGGATTCATTGACATCAAGGGCGGGACGGTGACCGTGACCTCGGACGGTGATGGCATCTCCGCCCAGACCGATGCCGTGCTCACGGGCGGGACCGTCACCCTGACCTCGGGCGGGGGAACCGCGGAGGCCGCGGATGACGCTTCGAAGGGCATCAAGGCTGGGACCTTCGTCATCGTCGAGGGCGCTACGGTCTCCGTGGATGCGGCCGATGATGCGATCCACTCCGACGGCGGGCTGCGCCTGAGCGCGGGCACACTGACGCTCGGATCCGGCGACGACGGCGTCCATGCCGAGGTCGCCGCCGTCCTGGACGGGGCCACCGTCACGGTTTCGCAGTCGAATGAGGCTCTTGAGTCGGGGCTGGTGACGATCTCGGGAGGGACGGTGGACCTCACCTCTTCCGACGATGGCATCAACGCTTCCGGTTCGACCACAGCAGAGGAGGGTCTGGCCGCAACGGCGGAGGACTCCACCGACACCAGTGCGCAGACCCAGCAGGGCATGGGTGGAGGAGGAGGCGGAGGCATGGGGGACTCGGGTGAGCAGCTGAACATCTCGGGCGGAACCGTGACCGTCGATGCCGGAGGAGATGGGATCGACTCCAACGGTGATGCGACGATCTCCGGGGGAACGATCGTCGTGTGGGGGCCGACGAACGACGGTAACGGCGCCCTGGACACGAACGGCACGCTGGCGATCACCGGCGGAACCCTCTTGGCTGCCGGCTCCTCGGGCATGGCGGAGTCCCCGACCTCGACCGGCGGCCAAGGCTGGGTGCAGGCCAGCGTGTCCGGATCCACGGGATCGACCCTGACGATCTCGGATTCCTCCGGGAACGTGCTCGGCGCGTTCGACGTCGCCAAGGCCTTTTCGAACGTCGTCTTCTCCAGTTCGGGTGTGACCGATGGGGCGACTGTGACGATCGACGTCAACGGCTCCACCATGACCGCCACGGCTGGACAGGCCAGCACCTCGGGGATGGGCGGCGGTGGGAATTCGGGTGGTGGCCGACGGTGAGTACTCGCGGAAGGTGGCGGAGAAATCCATCAGGCTCCTCTCCAGCGCTCCGCTGGCCCGGGCGTCATCGTTCGGTCTGGAACGGTCTACCGACGTGACGACGGTGACCTGGTTGTCCCACTCGGTGTGCTGGGGCCATGACTTCGCCGCGCGACTGACTACCGTGGTCCTGGGCGCAGCATCGAATTGCCCCCTCCGGAAAGGATCCCCCGATGAGCACTCCCTCGCAGAGACTGGCCGACCTCGGCCTCGAACTTCCGCCGGTCGCGACCCCGGTCGCGGCCTATGTTCCCGCGCGCGTCGACCGGGGTGTCGTGCGGACCTCCGGTCAGCTGCCCTTCGTCGAGGGAGTGTTGACGGCCTCGGGTCCCGTGGGCGAGGGCGGAACGCCCCCGGAGACGGCGAAGGACGCGGCGCGGATCGCCGCGCTCAATGCCGTGGCGGCAGCGGCAGACGCAGCCGGCGGCATCGACCGACTGGGTGGAGTCATCAAGGTGACGGGATTCGTGTCGTCGGTGCCGGGATTCACCGGTCAGGCGGGTGTCATCAACGGTGCCTCGGAGCTGCTCGGAGACATTTTCGGTGACCAGCACATCCGGTCGGCCGTCGGCGTGGCGGCGCTGCCTCTGGACGCTCCCGTCGAGGTCGAGGCCGAGTTCGCTCTGGTCGACGTCTCACTGATCGGGAAGTGACTCACGTGGCCCGGTCCGCACGAGACGAGCCCGGGGCCGGGCAGTAAGCTGGCTCCGAACACGTACCCCCGCCCGGTATCACAACGTGAAGGACACGCGATGAGTGAGCAGATCCGATCCACAGCAGCCCCCGAGGCGCCCCACCAGATGTTCCGACTGGTCGACGCCCAGAAACTCAGCGATTCCAGCAACTCGGGCGACACCTGCGGGTGTGGCGGCGGGTCGTGTGGCTGTGGTGGGCACGGCCATCACCACCATCACGAGGATGTCGTTGGCGCGCTCGAGGACATGGACCCGGAGCCCGCAGCCTGACATCGGAGTTCGACGCCATGGCCACTCCCGTCGAGGCATTAGTCGGGGTGCCTGGGGGGAACACGGCCGGGGTTCTCACGCTTCGACGGGGCGTAGCCTCACTGGGCGTGAGGGGCCGATGACGTCGATCAGCCCGTCGCTGCTCAGCGCCATATGCCCGATGACAGCCACCCGCTCGTCGGCGGGCAGATCGGTCCGGGTCAACGCGAGGTCACCCCGGTAGCGCCCCGAGGCATCCAGCTCGATCGTGACGGATCCACGAGGGCGCTCCTGCCCGCCCTCGGTCGGCAATTCGATGCCCGTCATTCGCGCCCGCGACCCCTGGAAGCGCACGAGGTGAGCGGCCTCGTCGGGGCGGGTCACGTCCTCCTCGCGCAGCGCTACGGCGAGGTTGGCGGGCAGGCCGGACGCCAGCACCACGGGGATCTCGACCGCTCCACCGTTTAGATACGCCCCCACGCGCTCCCAGGTCTCCGCGCGCATGCTTGGATCGCCAACGAGGATGTCGTCGCAGCCCGCGGATTCGAGAGCGAGGATTTGGACCAGGGGATCCGCGTCGCGCAGGTCCTCGACGGTGGGCAGACCCTCCCGCAGAGGACCGCGCCGCACATCGTCGCCGGAGACGAATGCTCCCAGCGTGAGGCCGACCTCGTGCCACTCTCGCACGGAATCGGCCACGACGTGCAGGGACAACCCGGTCCAGCGTCGTGGATAGTAGTTGTGAAGGGCAATGACGCTCGGTACACCGTCGCGGACCGGGTCGATCGGGGCGGCCGCGAGCGCTCGGGCGAGGGTGGCCGGATCGACGGTCGACGCATTGACAGCGATCGGGAGGACATCCGCTATCTCCGCCATGGTCGCGGGGGAGTACCCGTCGTCCAGGCGGACCCGGGAGACGCCCACCTCCGCGAGTGCGGACCAGGGGGCCTCACCCAGGGAGGCACGGATGCGCGGGGAGACGTCCGCGATGAGGCCGAGGCCCAGTTCGCGCGCCCACGCGCCGAGGGTGCGGGCGACGTCCCACAGCTCGGAGGGTTTGTCCTCGGGGATGTGGAGCGAGGTGAAGACCGTCCTCGCTCCCGCTTGGTGGGCCACCTCGAGGGTGGCTCGAGAGTGATCCATCTCCGAGAGGAAGGCGCTGACCCCAAGTGCTGTCATGCGCGGGCGCCTGCTCCGGCCGCGACGGGAACACCCACGGTCTCCGTGTCGGGGAAGGCGGAAGCGACCTCGTCGACGACGGAGTCCGGGACGCCGAAGAAGCGCGTCGCGAGGTAGCCCGTGATGTAGGCGACCAGCAGGCCACAGCCATAGCCGAGCGCCGCGCCCGCCAACCCGTGGGAACCGGTCAGCAGGGGGAACAGCGACAGGTCGGAGGCGCCGATCGCGACGGAGCCCACCGTCGTGCCCAGGGCGTCGAAGATCCCGACGGTCATGCCACCGAAGGCGCCGCCGACGCAGGCGGTGATGAACGGGCGGCCCAGGGGCAGCGTGACACCGTAGATCAGGGGCTCGCCGATGCCGAGGAATCCGGCGGGAAGAGCACCCTTGATGGCGCGGGTGAAGGTGTGGTTCGAGCGGAAGCGCTGCCACAGGGCCAGGACGGCACCGATTTGGCCGGCACCGGCCATTGCGAGGACGGGCAGGAGGATCGTCATGCCGTTCTGCTCGATGAGGGCTGTGTGGATCGGGGTGAGTGCCTGATGCATCCCGGTCATGACGACCGGCAGGAAGAGGCCGCCGAGGACGAACCCGGCGACCGGGCCGCCATGGACGAGCAGCCACGTGACGAAGGTGCCGATCGCGGTGGCGATCCATCCGGCGACCGTCATGATGACGACGATCTGGATCAGGCCGGCAACGATCACGCTGACCAGGGGGACGACGATGACGGCGATGACGTCGGGACACCATGATCTCGCCCAGCGCTCGATGTAGGCGATGAGGATGCCGCCCGCCAGAGCGCCGAGGACGCCGCCCTGTCCGGCCGCCAGGGTGATGCCGAGGACGGTGACCTTGGTGACTGCCGTGGAGATGATCAGGGCGCCGATGACGCCACCGAGGATCGGGGTGCCACCGAACTCCTTCGCGGCGTTCATCGCGACGAACACCGGCAGCGCGGCGAGGAATCCGGCGGACAGCGCGTTGATCAGGGGAAGGAATGAGGCAAGGCCGGGCGCCGTCCCGTTGGCGACGAGGTTCGTCAGGATGCCGTTGATGCCGGCGATCAGGCCGCACGCGATGAGGGCGGGAATCAGAGGGACGAAGATCGCGCTGATCCGGCGCAGCAGGCGCGAGGCCGAGTTGTCGTGCTTTGCGCGGGTCGCGGAATGGACCGCCTCGGAGCGGGCGGCGAGGTCGACGCCGTCAGCTGCAGCGAGTCCGGAGGCGGCAGTCGCGGGGGCGCCGACCGGCGCCGGAGTCGGAGCGCCCATTTCCTTGGCGACGCGATCGACGAGGCCGGGACCGAGGACGACCTGGAGGTTGTCCCCCTGTTCGGTGACGGCGAGGACCCCTTTGCGGGCTTTCAGCCCAGAGAGGTCGACGCGCGATTCGTCGCTGACCCGGACGCGTAGCCGGGTCATGCAGTTCTCAAGATCGACGATGTTATCGGGTCCGCCGAGCATCGTTTCGATGTCGCGGGCCAGGTCCTGTGCATCGGACATGGTGGGCTCCTTCAGTGATGAGTGGGCGAGGGCGGGAGAGCGGAGGTGAGCGCGCGGCGGAGATTCCCGTCGGCGAGGTCGAGGAGGCGATGAGCCTCCTCAACGGTGCAGTGGGCGAGAAGCATCAGGCAGGCGGTCTTGGCGTGGCCGTCGGCCTCGGTGAGGGCGTCGCGAGCGGTGGGATGGTCGACCTCGGCGATGTCGGCGACGATGGAGATCGCTCGAGCGCGCAGTTTCGCGTTCGTCGCCTGGACGTCGACCATGCGGTTCCCGTAGGTCTTGCCCAGGCGAACCATCGCGGCGCTCGAGATCATGTTGAGGACGAGCTTCTGCGCGGTCCCGGCTTTCAGGCGAGTCGATCCGGCGATGACCTCGGGCCCGGTGACGACCTCGAGGGCGAGGTCGGCCTGCGCCGCCAGCGGAGATCCGATCGTGCAGGCCAGCGCGATGGTGTGGGCACCGCGCTCGCGGGCGCGGGCCAGGGCGGAGACGGTGTACGGCGTCCGCCCGGAGGCGGCGATCCCCACGACGGTGTCGTGGGGGCCGGCCCCGACCTCGTCCATGGCAGCGATCCCGGCGGCCTCGTCGTCCTCGGAGCCCTCGACCGCGGTGCGTAGCGCGACGTCCCCGCCGGCAATGATCCCGAGGACGGAGGCGGGGTCGGAGCCGAAGGTCGGGGGGCATTCGGAGGCGTCGAGGACGCCCATGCGCCCGGCCGTCCCGCACCCGACGTCAATCAGACGACCACCCGCCCGCAGGGACCGGTACGCGGTCTCTGCGGCCTCGGCGATGGCGGGCAGATGCGCGGCAATCGCCTCGGGGACCGTGCGGTCCTGCCGGTTCATCGCAGTGACGATGCCGAGGGCGTCCATTTGATCGAGGTCGGCGAACTCCACGGAGGCGACCTCGGTGGACAGGACGGCGATCGAATCGGGGGCGACGTCTGCGGCAGGCCGGCCGGTGGGCGGATCGGGAATGGTGGTCATGATGTTCCTGCCTCAGTGGAGGGTCTCGACGGACGAGCGGGTGGCGGCCAACAGCGTCCGCGATCTCGCGGGATGGGCCTGCATGACGGCGATCGAGAGGGCATCGCAGGCGAACATCTGCCCGATCCTCGACGAGGTCGCGCCTGGTCGGATGTCCTGTTCCGGACCGGGCGAGGTGCGCAGGACGGGGTCGCACAGGTCCGCCAGCATGCTCTTCGACCGAGAGACGAGGCAGGCCGTCGGGGTGTGGGTGCGCAGCGCTCGGGCGACCTCGAGGACGTCGATCGTCGTGCCCGAGTTGGAGATGAGGACGACGGCGTCCTTGTCGGTGAAGGCGGCACCGAGCGCCAGTGCGTCATGCCGGTCGGGGGAGACGTGGGAGATGACGCCGATGCGGTCGAGCTTCGAGGCGAGGTCCATGCCGACCAGACGGGAGGCGCCGACGCCGAAGACCATCACACGGTGGGCGCTGGCGATCAGCGCGGCGCAGGTGGTGAGTGCTGCGGCGTCGATCAGCCGGGCTGACTCCTTGAGGGTCCGGCGTTCCTGGGAGGCGAGTTTCTGGAGCAGATCCTCGGGGCTGTCGGACCAGGAGATTCCGGGCAGGACGGCATCGGAGAGGGGATCGGAACCGGCAGCGGCCAGTACCACGCGCAGCTCCTTGTAACCGCCGAGCCCGAGGCGTCCGGCCAGACGAGTGACCGTGGCCGGGGAGGTCCCGGTCACTTCGGCGATGTGACCGATCGTCTCCGTGGCATGGGTCGAGGGGGACTCCGACAGGTACGAGGCGACGCGTCCGAGCGAGGACGGGTCCTTCGCGGTCTCACGCAGCAAGGCGATGGTGGCCGTGGCAGCGGTCGGTGGGTTCATCCTGCCCTCCTGTGTGCGGGAATGACGTCGGGGCGACGCCCTTCCAGTGTTGAGCAAAAAGCTCAGTCATGAATGACAAAGAGGAAAATAGCACTCATATCAGGGCAAGTGACAGCAGCGGCATGAATTGATCATGATGTGGGATTGACCTGGTGTTGACCTTTTGGGGCGGACTCCGGTCAGCGGGGCACAAAGCCGATCCTGAGGCGCGGCGGCGTGGACGCAATGACACGCAGGAGGGGCCCAGCCGATGTGCGGCTGGGCCCCTCCTCATGGGTGATGCAGTCAGAGCACCGATGGCCGTTCAGTTGGCACCGATTCGGTCAGCAACCGCGTCACACACGGCGGCGTCGCGCGGAGCAGTGCCTGCTCTCACAGATCCTTGATGATGGCTTCCACGCTGGCCTTCGCGTCGCCGAAGAGCATCGAGGTGTTGTCCTTGAAGAACAGCGGGTTCTGCACGCCTGCATATCCCGTGGCCATCGACCGCTTGAAGACGACGACCTGATGGGCGTCCCAGACCTTGAGCACTGGCATGCCGGCGATCGGGGAGCCGGGTTCTTCGGCCGCCGGATTGACGGTGTCGTTGGCACCGATGACGAGGACGACGTCGACATCGGGGAAGTCGTCGTTGATCTCATCCATTTCGAGGACGATGTCGTAGGGGACCTTGGCCTCGGCCAGCAGCACGTTCATGTGGCCGGGGAGGCGTCCGGCCACCGGGTGGATGCCGAACTGGACCTCGACGCCGCGGTCGCGCAGCTTCTGGGTGAGGTCGGCGACCGGGTACTGGGCTTGGGCGACGGCCATGCCGTATCCGGGCGTGATGACAACCCGATTGGCACCGTCCAGCATCGCCGCGACGGCTTCGGCGCTGACCTCACGGACCTCGCCCTGATCGGTCTCGTCACCGGTGGACGCCGAGGACGTGTCCGTCCCGAAGCCGCCGAGGATCACGGAGACGAAGGATCGGTTCATCGCCTGGCACATGATGTAGGACAGGTACGCGCCGGAGGAGCCGACGAGGGCGCCGGTGATGATCAGCAGGTCGTTGTTGAGCATGAAGCCCGCAGCGGCTGCCGCCCAGCCGGAGTACGAGTTGAGCATCGACACGACGACGGGCATGTCGCCGCCGCCGATCGCCGCGACGAGGTGCAGACCCAGGGCCAACGCGATGACCGTCATGGCGACCAGCGCGATCCAGGCACCCGCTGAATGCTCCGGAGCCATGATGAACCAGACCATCAGGGCGATCGACGCCACGAGCGCGACGAGGTTGATCAGGTTGCGTCCCGGCAGGGTGACGGGTGCGCCCTTGATCTTGCCCGACAGTTTGAGGAAGGCAATGATCGACCCGGTGAAGGTCACGGCGCCGATGAAGACGCCGAGGAAGACCTCGCCAAGATGGAACCCATCCAACGCCTCCGCCGTCGCATCGGGGGCGATGAAGGAGTTGTAGCCGACGAGGACGGCCGCCAGGCCGACGAAGCTGTGCAGCATGGCGATCAGCTGCGGCATCCCGGTCATTTCAACGCGACGGGCCAGCGTGACGCCGATCGTCCCGCCGATGATCATCGCCAGCGCGATGAGCAGTGCGGTGACCCACACTCCGCGTTCCGGGTCCGAGGTCAGGGCCAGGGTGATCGTTGCGACGAGGGCGAGGGTCATGCCGATCGCGCCGAAGGTGTTGCCGCGCTGGGCGGTCTCATGCTTGGAGAGCCCGGACAGCGCGAGGATGAACAGGATGGCCGCGACGAGGTAGGCCAGCACGGTCACTCGCGAGACAGCGGTCGTGACGGTCGAGGAGACCGCAGTGGGCACGAGCAGTGTAGAGGTCAGGATCGGTGCTGTCATTGCTCAGTCCTTCCTGAACATGGCGAGCATGCGGTGCGTGACCGTGAATCCGCCGAAGATGTTGATGGAGGCGACGACGATCGCCACGAAGCTCAGGATCGAGACCGTCAGGCTCGAGGACCCGACCTGCAGAATGGCGCCGACCAGGATGATGCCCGAGATCGCATTCGTCACGGACATCAGCGGGGTGTGCAGGGAGTGCGTGACGTTCGTGATGACGTAGAAGCCGACCACGATCGCGAGCATCAGCACGATGTAGGAGGCTGACGCCAGCGAGGGGGTCACCAGCACGAGGGCGATGAGCACCAGTGCTGCCACCGACCAGCCGATCGTCGAGTTCCGTTTCTTGCGAGCCGCGGCCTGTGCCTCATGGGCAGCCTGCGCTGCGCGCTCGGCGGGCGTGAGTTCCTCGTCGGCGTTGGCCGGCGGCCTCACCACGGAGACTGCGACCTTCGGTGGCGGCCACAGAAGGTCCCCTCCAGTCGTCACCGTGATCGAACGGATGATCTCGTCCTCGAGGTCGAGGGCGATCTCTCCGTCCTTGCCGGGCGTCATGAGCTTGAGCAGGTTGACGATGTTCTGCCCGTAGAGCTGCGAGGACTGGGTGGGGAGGCGGGCCGCAAGATCGGTATATCCGATGATGATGACGCCGTTGTCGGTCGTGATCTGCTGATGGGGGACCGTCAGCGCGGTGTTCCCGCCATTTCCTGCCGCCATGTCGACGATGACGGAACCGGGCCGCATCGCGGCGATGGCGTCGGCATCGAGGAGGATGGGGGCGGCCCGACCGGGGATGTTCGCCGTCGTGACGACGATGTCGGATTTCGCGGACTGCGAGGCATAGAGCCTGTTCGCGGCCGTCGCTTGGTCCTCGTCCATCTCCTTGGCGTAGCCGTCGGTGGAGACTTCCTCCTGTTGGGTCGGGATCGCGACGAAGCGGGCGCCCATCGACTCGACCTGCTCGGCGACCTCGGGGCGCACGTCGGTGGCAGTCACCTCGGCTCCCATCGAGTGGGCGGTGCCGATGGCCGCCAGGCCCGCGACGCCAGCGCCGATGACGTAGACGTTGGCGGGAGGCATCTTGCCGGCGGCGGTGACCTGGCCGGTGAAGGTACGTCCGTAGGCCTCTGCGGCTTCGACGATCGCCCGGTAGCCCCCAAGGTTGGCCTGGGAGGACAGGACGTCCATCGCCTGGGCGCGGGAGATGCGCGGGACGACGTCCATCGCGAGCGCGGTGACGCCGGTGGTGCGCAGGTCTTCGAGAAGCTCGGGGTTGCGGGCCGGTCCCAGACGGGCGATCAGCGTCGCACCTGGGTGCATGAGCCCCAGGTGAGCGGCGGCGGGGGCGTCGAGGGACAGAACGATGTCAGATCCCCAGACCTCGTGTTCGTCGACGAGAGTGGCGCCGGCCGCTTCATACTGTGCGTCGGGGAAGCGGGCGAGAGCGCCCGCTCCGTGTTGGACGACGACCTCGTAACCAAGTTTGATCAGTTTTCCGACCGTGTCAGGTGTCGAGGCGACCAGAGGTTGGCCTGGATCCTGTGCGGGCACTCCAATGCGCACGTGGACTCCTTACTGTGGACTGTATTTCCGCGTCGCGGGTGGCCCCTCGGCGCGCCGAGGACCAGCCTAGGTGCGGCCGGGTGGTCCTAGGTCCATGACATGGCCAATAGTCCCTTCGTCCCATGCTCAGGCGGGACCTGGCTCCCAGGAATGGGACTTTCGTCCCTCATTTGGTTCGGGATGCGAGGACGTGCGTCCCGCATCTTGAGCCCTTCCCTCCAAGGCGCCGCGCGGATACCGTGGGGACATGGAGATCATTGATGACGGCGACGATCCCGAGACCCGACAGGACTTCGACAGCGTCGAAGCGGACGTGCACGTGAGCGCGGACATCGAGGCCGTGTGGAGACTCGTCTCGGAGCCGGGGTGGTGGATCAACGACGGCCCGTTCGGCGACCACGAGTTGGATCGCGACGAGGACGGCCTCTTCCATGTCAACGATCCTGAGGTCGGGACGTGGCTCGTTGCCCGCGAGGACGAGGATCCGATGGATGTCGCTTCTTTCCGGTGGTTCCCCTTGGCGAGTGACGAGTTCCCGGAGGACGGCACGACGCTCGTCGAATTCTCCCTGTCCGAAGAAGACGGCAAGGTCGTCCTTCACGTCGAGGAATCCGGGTTGTCGAGGGTCAGCGACGATCCCGAGGTCGTGCGCCAGACCTGGGAAGATCGGTCCGGCGACTGGAGCCGGGTGCTTCTGGCGGCCTCGAGGTATCTCGAGGGGAGCTGACGGATCCGAGATCCTCAGCTCTCACCCGCACGGGTGGGATTCGGTGTCTCGGTCAATGAGGGAGCCAGTCTTTCTCTGCGGTCCTCCCTGCGACGCATCACGGCCGCGAGGTAGCGTGGGTGGCACGCCGAAGACGGCGTTGCCCCGGAGATGGGATGACCCGGAGGCGGTTCCCCCATGGGATGCGTGCCCCTCGTCCCTGGCCTGCGCCGGAGTGGATCCCCAACCGGAAGATGCCCATGACGACGCCTGTCCCCGCTCCGACCCCGCAGACCGGTGACGCGTCGACCGCCACCCTGCATCGCAGTCTGACGAACCGTCACATCCAGCTGATCGCCATCGGGGGCGCCATCGGGACCGGGCTGTTCATGGGATCCGGCAAGACGATTGCCACGGCGGGGCCCTCGGTCCTGTTGGTCTATGCGACGATCGGCACCGTCCTCTTCCTGTTCATGCGGGCCATGGGAGAGCTGCTCCTGTCGGACTCGCGGTACGGGACCTTCAGTGACATTGCTCGTGACCTGCTGGGGCCCTGGGCGGGATTCGTCACCGGGTGGACGTACTGGTTGTGCTGGATCGTCACGGGTGTGGCCGACATGGTCGCGATCACCGGATATGTCCGGTTTTGGTGGCCGGGGACGCCCGCCTGGGCACCGGTCGTCGTGACCGTCATTCTTCTCTTCACGCTCAACGCCATGACCGTGAAGGCCTTCGGTGAGACCGAGTTCTGGTTCGCCCTGATCAAGATCGTCGCGATCGTCGCCCTGATCCTGGTCGGGATCGGCATGGTCGTCATGGGCGCGAAGGGTGGCGGCGGTCAGCCGGCGGCCCTCTCGAACCTGTGGTCCCACGGAGGGTTCTTCCCGACCGGCCTGTCCGGCTTCCTCGGGGGGTTCCAGATCGCTCTCTTCGCCTTCGTCGGCATCGAACTGGTCGGCACGACCGCCGGAGAGACGGCCGACCCGGTGCGCACCTTGCCCAAGGCGATCAACTCGATCCCGCTGCGGATCATGCTCTTTTATATCGGGGCGCTCACAGCGATCATGGCCGTCACCCCATGGGACGAGGTCGATCCCGGAAGCTCGCCCTTCGTGATGATGTTCTCCCTGACGGGGCTCGGGGCGGCGGCCTCGGTGGTCAACCTCGTGGTGTTGACAGCGGCCGCGTCCTCGGCGAACTCGGGGATCTACTCGACCTCGCGGATGCTCTTCGGGCTGGCGGGGCGCGGGGATGCTCCGCACGCGTTCGGGATCCTGTCGAAGCGGGCCGTGCCGCGCAATGCCCTGTTCATCTCCTGTGTGTGTCTGCTCAGTGCGATCGTCCTGTTGATGCGCGGCGACTCGATCATCGGGGCGTTCACCCTGGTGACGTCCATGTCCGCGACGTTGTTCATGGCGATCTGGACGCTCATCACGGTCGCTTACCTGGTCTTCCTGCGGAAGCGTCCGCAGCTGCATCGGGCGTCGGTCTTCAAGGCGCCGGGCGGGGCCGTCTCCGCATGGATCGTCATCGCCTTCATGGCCGCGATGGTCGTCGTCCTCTGCCTGGACGCGCAGACGCGGGCCGGGCTGATCGCGTCGGTCGTGTGGCTGGTCTTCATCGTCGCCGTGGCGCTCGTGCACCGTCACCGGATGCTGGTGCGGGCGGAGACGACCGGAGCGATCAGTGAGGCTCAGTGCCACGCAGTGACGCACCTGTGACAGGGACGCTGGCGTGCCGCCAACCAGATGGTCTGTCAACTGTCAGCACCTGTGGCAGCCGCCGCTGGCGCCGTCGGCCACGTCTCGTGTGATCCATCCCGCAAGTCGCGCGGC
Source organism: Actinomycetales bacterium (assembly GCA_015655375.1). GTDB lineage: Bacteria > Actinomycetota > Actinomycetes > Actinomycetales > Actinomycetaceae > Pauljensenia. The sequence goes on along the minus strand of JAATFD010000053.1, from coordinate 22,099 downwards.
CTCGGCCTCGGGCTAGACTTCTGCCCAGTGCCACGGGAACCCGGGAGACCGGGTTGAGAGGGAGGCTCCGAGCCTCCGACCGTTGAACCTGAACCGGATCATGCCGGCGTAGGAAGGCTCATTTCTCGTGCGCACGGGCATTGCACAGCATGAGAAAGGAATGAAGTCATGGCTGACTCAAACGCCCGGCTGTCCTGGCGCGTCGTCGACATGGTGACTGCGGCAATCCTGGGCGTGGCATGCGGACTCATCTTCCTGGTGTGGAACCAGATCGGTGGGGCCGGATACAGCGCGATTGACGCGCTCACCCCCGGACTCGGCGGAATCCTTGCCGGAATCTGGTACCTCGGAGGCGTCCTCGGCGGCCTCGTCGTTCGCAAACCAGGAGCGGCGATCTTTGTCGAGGTCGTCGCGGCCTGCGTCTCGGCCGCGTTGGGTTCCCAGTGGGGGATCTCCACGCTTTACTCCGGCCTGGTCCAGGGACTGGGCGCGGAGATCATCTTCGCGATCTTCCTCTACAAGGAATTCTCCCTGCCTGTCTCGATGCTTGCCGGTGTCGGCTCCGGTGTCGGGGCCTGGATCTTCGAGGGCTTCTACGGCGCGTCCCCCAACTTCGTGAAGGGTCTCACCTACAACCTGATCTACCTCGGTGCGCAGGTTGTCACGGGCATCGTCCTGGCTGGCCTGGTCGGGTGGCTGTTGGTGCGTGGTCTGGCCCAGACCGGGGCGTTGGACCGCTTCGCCGCGGGCCGCGAGGCGCGGGCGAGGGTCTGAGGGATGACCGTGGCCCTGAGTCGCTCAGATGCTGTGCCCCTCGCCACCGGCTCGCATGTGGCCGCCCACGGGTGGGGATGGCGCCACGCCGGACGCAAGGCCTGGGCGCTGCACGACATCTGCCTCGACATCGCTCCTGGCGAGCGCGTCCTCGTCCTCGGAGCCTCCGGTGCGGGCAAGTCGACGTTGCTGGGAGCGATGGCCGGGGTGCTCGGCGGGGAGGAGGAGGGCGAGGCCGTCGGCACCCTGACGGTCGACGACCGAGCTCCTGAGGATCAGCGAGGCCGGATCGGCCTGGTCATGCAGGACCCGGAGGCGCAGGTCGTCCTCGCGCGTGCCGGGGACGACGTTGCCTTCGGGTGCGAGAACCTCGGCGTCCCGCGCAGGCAGATCTGGCCGCGCGTGGATGAGGCCCTGGATGCCGTCGGATTGGACCTCGGCCTCGATCATCCGACCTCGAAGCTGTCGGGTGGGCAGAAGCAGAGGCTCGCCCTTGCGTCTGTCCTGGCGATGCATCCGGGGCTGCTCCTGCTCGACGAGCCGACCGCGAACCTGGATCCCCGGGGCGTGGCCGAGGTCCGGGTGGCGGCGGAGCGCGTCGTCGAGCGCACGGGTGCCACGCTGGTCGTCATCGAGCATCGCGTCGATGTGTGGGCGGACCTGGTCGATCGAGCGATCATCGTCCTCGACGGGACGATCGCGGCGGATGGGCCACTGGGCGAGGTGTTGCGCGCCCAGGGGGACCAGCTGCGCGAATCCGGGATCTGGCTGCCCGGGGACGAGGAGGCGATCGTGCGCGATGTGGCCAAGCATCGGCGCAGAACCGCCGGTGAAGGCGGCCCTCCCGTCCTCATCGCACGCGACCTGACGATCGGTTACGACCACGACCGCCCCGTGAGGCACGGCCTCGACCCCGCGATCACCCGGGGTGGATCGACGTGCATCGTCGGGGCGAACGGGACCGGCAAGACGACGCTCGCCCTCACCCTGGCGGGTCTGCTGCCAGAACTCGGAGGGTCGGTTGCTGTCGCAGAGGACCTTGCCCCCGTGGCGGATCGGACGGACCCACATCGATGGCGGTCACGAGAGCTTCTGGGTCGCTTGTCGATGGTCTTCCAGGAACCCGAATACCAGTTCGTCGCGAGGACGGTCCGTGAGGAACTCGAGGTCGGGCCCCGGTTGAGCGGGGTGGCGGACGAGGAGCTGAAAGCTCTGGTCGACCGGTTCCTCACTTCGCTGGCGCTGGAATCGGTGGCCCGAGCCAATCCGATGACCCTGTCCGGCGGTGAGAAGCGGCGCCTGTCCGTGGCAACAGCCTTGATCAGCGCCCCGAGCGTCCTGATCCTCGACGAGCCGACCTTCGGGCAGGACCGTTCGACGTGGCTCGAACTCGTGGCGATCCTGCGCCGAGCGGTCGACGCTGGGACGACGCTGATCTCCATCACTCATGATCCCGCGTACGTTGCGGTCATGGGCGACGAGGTCATCGACCTCACCGAGGCCGGGACGGACGCGCGCGTGGATCCGGAAGGCGATGGCGACCCGGGCGAGGACACCGCAATGCCGGGAGTTGCCGCAGGCGGAGACATGGCCAGGACCGCTCCCGCTGCTCGCCCTCGATCGGCGTGGCGGGAGGTGCTGGCCGGGCGAGGACTTCATCTGATCAATCCCGTGACTCAGATCCTCGCCCTCGTCGTCATGACGACGCCGCTACTGGTCAGCGTCGACGTCCTGAGCGCGGGGATCGCCCTCGTGGCGGAGTTGCTTCTGGTGCCGCTCAGCGGGATAGGAGCCCGTCGATTCTTCGTGCGAATGGTGCCCCTGGTCGTCGCCGCACCTCTCTCTGCTCTGTCGATGCTGTTGTATGCGAGCCCGGGCGGTCAGGTGTATTGGCAGTTCGGCCCGGCCACCATCTCGGAACATTCGGTTTCGCTGGCTGTGGCCGTGCTGCTGCGCGTGCTGGCGCTGGGGATGCCGGCGATCGTCCTGCTGTCGCGTATTGACCCGACCGACATGGCCGACGGGTTGTCACAAGTCCTCCATCTGCCGGCCCGGCCCGTGCTCGCCTCGCTGGCAGGTGTGCGGATGACCGGACTGATGGTCAGCGACTGGAAGGCCCTGGAACAGGCTCGACGAATTCGCGGGATCGGGGACGGCAATCGCTTCATCGGCTTCTTCCGAGGAGCCTTCGCGCTACTGGTCTTCGCCCTACGTCGGTCCGCGAAGCTGTCGGTGACGATGGAGGCCCGGGGCTTCGGCGCTCCCGTGGTGCGGACATGGGCGCGGGAATCGACCGTCGGCCGTCGCGACGCGGTCATGATGGCGATCGCCGTCCTCATTCCGGTCATCGCCGTGGGAGCTGCCATTCAGTTCGGCACGTTCCAGCTGACGGGACGCTGATGGCGTTGATCCTTCGGATGCCCCTCGACCAGAGCGCCGCGGCCCCGACCGCGCTCCCGGCGGCCTTGGTGCGTGCCGCGCTTGGGGTACTTGCCCGCGGGGGTGAGCGTGTCCGACCTCGAACTCAAGACTGGGCAGCGGGGGTGATCGTCATCGATGGCCGATCCGGGTCGGGCAAGACGAGCGTCGCCGGGCAGCTCTCGCGCGCCCTCACGATCGGCGGGGTACGCGGGCTGCAGCTCGCCCACCTCGACTCCTGGTACCAGGGATGGAGCGGGCTGGGCACGGGCACGCGGATCACCGAGGGGTTGTTGGCCGGGCGCCGGGTGGGTTACCCGACCTGGGACTGGCCGACGGGGCGCGTTTCCGGTTTTGTCGGGCTCGACCGTCGTCGTCCGATCATCATCGAGGGCGCCGGGTCGCTGACCCGGGAGTCCGCTGCGGGCGCCGATCTGCGGATCTGGTTGGAGGTGGGCGTCCCCGACCCTGCGATGGAAGCTGCGGTGCGCAAACGCCGAGCCTTGGACCGCGACGGCGACGGATTCCGCCCGTGGTGGGACATGTGGGCCGAGCAGGAAGTACGCCACGTGAGAGACCATGACCCCCGTGCGCTCGCGGACATCGTGCTGGAGACGTGACTCCGTCCCGGCGCTTCGAGTCAAGGGTCTGTTCCAGCGTCACGGTCCGTCGTTGTCAACAATCTCGTCCATGCAGTCGCCCGCGCGCGCGGGTCTTGCCCAGTGCGCCCGCAGCACGGGGATCCGCTCGAGTCCGATCCGCGCGAACGTGCGTGATCGAAGGGCACGGTGCTGGCAGCACGAGTCGGAGCACAGGATCATCCCTGACACGGGTGCGTGTGGAAATCTCGTGCGGTGGGCGCGAAATGGGGCGATCCCCTCGCGCCAGTGACGACGATCACCTATCGTCGGGTTATGCGCATCGCGATCGCGGGAGCCAGTGGTTTGCTCGGATCTGGGTTGACGGGAGCCCTCACGGCGGAGGGCCACGAGGTCCTCCGCTTGGTGCGGCGTGTTCCCAGGGGGGATGACGAACGACTCTGGGACCCCACGACCCATTGGATCGACCGGCCCGGCCTCGACGATGTCGACGCGGTTGTGGTTCTGTCCGGAGCGGGCATTGGCGCAAGGCCGTGGACGTCACGCTACCGGCGGGCGATTCTCACCAGCCGACTCGATCCGGTCCAGACCGTCGCGCGTGCCCTGGTTGATGCGCAGGGTGTTCGCCCTCGGACTTTGATGGTTGCTTCGGCTGTCGGTGTCTACGGTGCGGATCGCGGCGACGAGGTCCTCACCGAGGAGTCCACTCCGGGTGATGATTTCCTGGCACGGGTCTGCCGCGTGACTGAGGGTGCGGCGCGGCAGGCAGCGGACGAGGGCGCCCGCGTGGTCACGCTCCGCACGGGCATCGTCCTGTCGGCGCTTGGCGGATATCTTGCGACGCAGCGACCGCTGTTCCTCGCCGGGGGTGGTGGCCCCATCGACTCTGGGGCGCAGTGGCTGCCATGGATCACGCGCGAGGACCACATCCGGGCGATGGTGCATCTGCTGACCGGATCGGAGCTGTCCGGCCCGGTCAATCTCGCGGCGCCCGGGGCGGTCCGCCAGCGGGACTTCGCCCGCGCCTACGCCGCGAGCCTGCATCGGCCGTCGGTTCTGACCCTGCCGAGTGCGCTGCTCGTCCCGTTCCTCGGCCCGGACATGGTCAAGGAGCTTCTGCGCGCGGGGCAGCACGCGGTGCCCGACCGGTTGCTGCGTGATGGGTTCGCCTTCGGGCACGCGCGACTCGACGACGCCCTGAGCTGGCTCGGTGAGGAGAGGGCGGCGGAGGCGTCCTAGGATCTCGCGCGTGGACAATCCTTTCGACGCGGCGACGACCTCGTACTCGCGGGTTCGGCCCGGCTACCCGGCCGAGGCGCTCAATCTTCTGCTGGCGGCACCGAGTGGCGCGGTGAGAGTCTCGGCCGACGTGGGCGCGGGCACCGGAAAGATGACCCTGCAGCTCCTGGAGCGCGGCCTCGACGTGCGCGTGGTCGAGCCTGCCGAGGCCATGCGGGCCCAACTGGCGCGGGCCTGCGACGAAGCCGGCCATCGCGTGGATGGCGAGCGTCTGGATGTCCTGGCCACCACGGGTGAGGAGACGGGCCTGGAATCGGAATCGGTCGACCTCGTCGTGTATGCCCAGTCGTGGCACTGGCTCGACCCGGAGCGCGCGGGCGACGAGGCGGCGCGCATCCTGCGACCGGGTGGTGCGGTGGGCGCCGTGTGGAACCAGATGGATGTTACCGTCCCCTGGGTCCACCGGCTGACGAGGATCATGCGGTCCGGGGACGTCCACCGGGTCGATGACCCCCCGCGCTTCGGTGAGCATTTCGAGGAGCCGACGCTGGTGGCGGTTGCCTGGGAGGATCGCGTGACGCCAGAGGCACTGATGGAGCTCGGAACGACGAGGTCGTCCTACCTCCGTTCGGACCTGGCCAATCGTGAGCACATGCAGGCCAACCTCCGGTGGTACCTCTTCGAGGAGCTCGGGTTCACGCCGGGTCGAGAGGTCACGGTGCCATATTCGACGCTCGTCTGGACGGCTCGGATCTCCGGCGAAGTTGGCGGTTGCTCACCGAAGTACTACTGACAGGAGCCGATCCAATGAGCAAGCGCCGCCTTCGCCGCGTCGTCCTCCCATTCACTCCCAGGGGAAGACGATCCCCGCATCGGCGCGGATGCGGTCCATCACCCGCATGACCTCCCACGTGTCCTGCCACGTCATGTCCGGGGACTCCGTCGCTCCGACCGCCAGCCGTCGGGCGACCTCTGCGGCCTCGTACTGGAACCCTCCGGGGAGGGTCGCGTCCCACTCGACGGTCGCGCCATCGTCGGGTGCACCTTCCTCGAAGGTCCGCAGACGCAGGACACCGGGCCGGTAGAACTGCAGCGGAAGCTCCAGCGCACCACATTCGAAGACGATCTCCGCCGAGGTCGCGGATCGTCCGTCCATGGTGCAGCGGGCCACGCCGAGGGCTCTGTCCGTCTGCACGGTGATCGCATCGCCGAGGTCGATCCCGTCGGAGTTCAGTCGCGCGACCGCGTGGACCGAGGCGGGGCGACCGAGGGCCTCGTGCAGGAAAGACACGGGGTAGATCCCGAGGTCCATCAGGGCGCCGCCGCCCAGCTCCGGGCGGGCCAGCCGAGGAACGTCGAGGAGCGACTGCCCGTGGTCGGCCTGGACGGAAACGATGCAGCCGAGGTCGCCATTGGCGATGACCTGGCGGATCACGCGGGACTGCGGTAGGTGACGGGTCCACATCGCCTCCATGGCGAACACGCGTGAGCGTGAGGCCTGGTTGAGGACGGTCTCGGCCTGGACGGAATCCATCGTGAAGGGCTTCTCGACGAGGACGGGTTTGCCCGCGTTGAGTGCGAGGAGAGCATGCTCAGCGTGCAGCGTGTTGATCGTCGCGACGTAGACGGCGTCGACGTTGGGGTCCTCGACCAGCTCCTCGTAGGAGCCGAAGGCCATGGGGATCCCCATCTCCCGAGCGAAGGCTGACGCTCGGCCGAGATCTCGCGATGCCACGGCGACGATCTCGGCGCGGGTGTAGCGGGGGACGTCCCGAGCGAAGGTCCGAGCGATCCCTCCCGCGCCGATGATGCCCCAGCGCAGGGCGGGAGCCTCCAGGGGGTCCGGGAATTCCACGCCGTGGGCAAACCGGGCGAGCGCATCGGGGAGCTCGGGCAGCAACTCATGCGGATTCGACGGTGTCAGCGCATTCCTGATCATGTCTCGATTGTGGCACTGACGGGAATTGCTCACTCCACCAATGCGTGTAGGAATCGGGCCTTCAAGACTCCAACGCTGTGAGAGCAGCGGCTTTTGGTCGGCTCTGGTATGCGCGTTCCCTAGAATGACGATGTCTGCACGTCACCCCGGCGTCTTCATCCCACGGCGCAGGAAGGACCCGATGATCGTTCCCTCGCTGCTCGGACTCGTTCTGGCGCTGGCGCTGTACGCCGTGTCGGTGTCGCCGTCACTGCTGCCCCGCAGTTGGTGGTGGCATGCAGCTGTGTCGGGCGTCCTCGTGACGGTGGGATACCTGATCGGGCTGATTCTGGAACGACTCTGGGTCCCTCTGACCAGATGGACCGGGCTGACGATCTCCGCCTTTCCCGCGGCACAGCAATGGTTCCGATGGGGGGCCGTGATTCTTTTCCTCCTGTGGTTCCTGCGGACGGTGGTCCGTTCGACGCGGCACTCCCGACAGGCGGCTGCTCTGGTCGCGATGCCGGCCGAATCGTGGGGCGCTTCGCTCCTGGGAGTGATCGGGACACTGGTCGTCGCCTATCTGCTGCTTGGCCTGATCGGTGGGCTGGTCTGGATCGCACGGCGCATCGTTGCACTTGTCTCTCTGTGGACGCCACGGCCCGTCGCCTGGCTCATCGCGGCAGCGATCCTCGCTCTCCTCCTCGTTGTTCTGACGTCCCGGGTCCTGATCCGAGGAGCGGTCGGGTTCTTCTCCCGTCAGGCCCGGAAGATGAACATCAGCACCGCTCGAGGAATCTTCCGACCGATGCAACCCGAGCGTTCCGGCTCCCCGGCGTCCCTGTCTCGCTGGGAATCGGTGGGTGGACAGGGCAGGGTCTTCCTCGGCCGGGGACCGCATCGCTGGGACATCGAGGCAGTGACCGGGCGCCCCGCCATGGAACCGATCCGCGTCTACGCCGGGATGCCGCGCAGCCGCGCCGGCCTGGAGGTCAGTGCCCGTCTGGTCGTCGAGGAGCTGCGTCGCACGAGGGCGTTCGACCGGGCAGTCCTGGTCGTGACGGCCTCGACGGGATCCGGGTGGGTCGATGAGTGGGAGGCTCAACCCGTCGAGTACCTGACGGGCGGGAACTGCGCTGTCGCCTCGATGCAGTACTCCTACCTTCCCTCCGCGATCAACTTCCTCACAGGTCTGGACATCTCCGTCGAGGCCGCCCGGGTGTTGTTCCACGAGGTGCGTACCGCGATCGACGAGCTCCCGGAGGGGCACCCGCGTCCCGCCCTCTTCGTCACCGGCGAGTCATTGGGGGCGTACGCCTCCCAGCAGGTTTTCAAGGATCTCGACGACGTCCTCGCCCACGTGTCGGGCGCGCTGTGGGTGGGAACGCCCTCGTTCACCCCGATGCACTGGGCGTTGACGCAGGCCCGCCACCGGGGCAGCCCCGAGGTCGCTCCGGTCTATGACAATGCCCGCGCCGTTCGATTCGTGAACGTCCCGGAGGACCTGCGTGCGGACGTGTACGGACGTGAGCTGGGGCCCTGGCTTCATCCACGTGTTGTTTATGCCCAGCATCCCTCTGATCCAGTGGTGTGGTGGAGGCCAGGAATGGCGTGGAACCAGCCTGACTGGTTGCGCGAGAAGGCGGGGCGTGACGTCAGTCGCTCGATGGAGTACACCCGGCTGGCGACCCTCATCCAGGTGCTGGCCGACCTCCCCGTAGCGGGAACCGCTCCGGGCGGTCATGGCCACAGCTACCACGAGGAGTTGATCCCCCTGTGGGAGGACCTCCTGGGCCTGCATGACGTCGATCGCGAGGTCGAGGGTATGGCCTCCCTCGACCTCGCGGAGGGGTCCTGGGTCGACGACGACATGCGGCAACGGATCGGACAGGCGATCTCGGCGAACATCGCCCTCTCCGATCGGGAGTGACTCTGGCATCGATTTGAGCCGGAGGGGGGACCCACGAGGGAGGTGAAGAGGTCGAATCGTGGACCTCAGATCTTCGGGCCTCAGACCGCGGGTGGTGCCGATCGTCCCTCAGGACTTTTGTCGTTTTGCGTCAGGGACCTAGGTCACCTACTACCATCGGGGGGCAAGGACATGCAACGACGCGATGTCCAGGTGTTTCTGAAAGAAGGCCGCTATGAGAGCTGCAGTGGTACATGAGTACAAGAGTCCGATCGTCATCGAGGAGATCCCGGATCCGGTCGGCAGCGACGAGGGCGTGATCCTCACCGTCGAGGCGTGCGGCGTCTGCCGCAGTGACTGGCACGGCTGGCAGGGGGAGTGGCCCGGATTCACGGCGTCGCTGCCCCACGTCTTCGGTCACGAGTTCGTCGGAACGGTTCTCGAGGCCGGGAAGAACGTCCAGGAATTCCGCGTCGGCGATCGCGTCATCGTGCCCTTCACTGTTGGGTGTGGGAAGTGCGAGTACTGTCGCCGCGGTGAGTCCAATGTCTGCGAGAACATCGCGATGCCGGGCTTCTCCTATGATGGTGGTTTCGCGCGTCTCACCCACGTCCCCAACGCGGATCTCAACCTGGTCCGCCTGCCCGACGAGCTTGCCTTCGCCGATGCGGCGGGCATGGGCTGCCGCTTCATGACGGCTTACCACGGCGTGACCACGATCGGGAACGTTCGTCCGGGCGACTGGGTGAGCATCTACGGCGCCGGTGGCGTCGGTCTCTCGGCGACCCAGATCGCCAGCTCCGCGGGGGCGAACGTCATCATCGTCGACATCACCGATGACAAGCTCGACCTCGCCAAGCGACTGGGAGCCGTCCGCACGGTCAACTCGACGAAGGACGACCCGGTCGAGGCGATCCAGGACATCACCAAGGGCGGGGCGGACGTCAGCATTGACGCCCTCGGCATCGCCCAGACGGTGACGAACTCGGTGCGCAGCGTGCGCCGCAAGGGCAGCGCCGTCCAGATCGGCATGACCCCCGAGGGTCGCAACGGACAGGTGCCGCTGACGATCAACGACGTTGTCTCCAACGAGATCAGCTATCGCGGATCCTTTGGCATGCCGGCCGTCGAGTTCCCCGCGATGCTCAACCAGGTCGCCACGAGCAAGCTTCGCCCCGGCGACCTCGTCACCAAGCACATCGGCCTGGACGGCGTCAACCAGTCGATGAACGACATGACGACCTTCAACACGCTCGGCGTCAGCATCATCACGGACTACGAGCACTGAACGGTGAGCGCTGAGCTCTGAGCGCCGGGCGGTCGGTCGGTCGCTCTCGTCTGCTGGCGGCCCTGTCTCCGCTTCACCGCGGCTTTGTCGACCGGCCCTGCCGTCGATCGCGAGGACGGGCCAGCCACCCGGATGGGCCGAACTGGGCTCTCGGTTGTGAAAGCGGCACAGATCTGGCCAAGAACACAGTCGAGAGCCCACTCGAGCGCAGTCACGCCAGAACCTGGAACGCAGCGATGCCACCACAGCCCACCGGCTACAGCAGGTCCTTCTTCTGCATGACCTTCATTGCGGCCCAGCCGAAGGGGATCCGTCCGTAGAACGTGACCAGGCGATAGAGCAGCGCCGTCGAGAAGGCGATCGAGGCGGGGACACCCGCGACCTGCAAGCCGGAGATCAGCGCCGTCTCGACCGGGCCGATGCCCCCGGGGGAGGGAACGACGGACCCGACGGAGTTCGACACGAGGTAGGTGATCGCCAGTGTTGTGATGTCGAGGTGGCCGGAGAAGGCAGCCAACGCCGCACCGAAGGCTCCGATGAACCCGACGTTCATCAGCAGGTTCCCCGCGACGACGGCGGCCACGCGACGGGGTTGGCCGACAACCCACAGCAGACGCGGATAGACCTGCATCCAGGTCGGCTCGACCTTCTCCCAGATCCAATGGCGCAGTTTCGGGATTGCCGTGGCAATGCCGACGGCGACGATCAGCGCCGCGACCACCGCGAGGATCGTCGAGTACGGCAGGGACACGCTTCCGGAGTTGCCGGTGAAGACGATGACGATCAGCAGCATGACGACGGTGGTGAGGAACTGCGAGATCTGCTGAAGGGTCACGGTCGTGACGGCGAGAGGCGTCGAGACCTTCTGTTTGTTGAGAAAACGCAGATTCAGCGCCGCAGGGCCGATGCCCGCCGGTGCGACTACCGTGACGATCGAAGCGGCGATCTGGGCGAGCGTCGCGTCTCCCAGACGGATCTTCTCCGGGGAAAGAGCGACCAATGGGATCGCACCCCCGATCCAGGTCAGCGCGGCCACCAGGAACGCAATGACGATCCACAGCGGGTTCGCGGTCATGACAGTGTGGGCGACGTCGCTGAAATTCATGGACCCGAAGACCGCGAGAAGAGCGATGACGAGGATCGCGACCATGATGACGGTGCGTACGGAGAATCGCTGGATGTTGAGCAGCTGAGGGGTCGTCCCGGTGGGCGAGTCGGAGACGAGGACGCTGCGGAGGTCGGACACGAGGTCGGTGCGACGGACCGCGGTGTTGACGGGCGTGGGGAGGACGGCGTTCTGCAGAACCGGGGCGCACGCCCTCAGCTCCTCCTCGCCGATGATGCGACGGGCGGAGTCCAGGGCGCGTTCGGGACCGACGCAGACGGCCAGGTGGACCAGGAGCTGGGCGACATCGATGCGCTGGTTCAGTTCCGAGGCCGCGACCTCGCCCTGTTCCCATCCAGTGAGCCAGACCTGTCCGTCGCCGTCGAGCATGACGGAGTCGAAGCCCAGATCGCGGTGGGCGATTGCCCGCGAGTGGGCGAGCACCAGCTGGCGCCACACCTCGTCGAGGACGCCGTCCGTGACGAGGTCGGGAGGAAGGTCGCGCAAGGGCGCGGCGGGCGGCATCGCGCGATGGACGACGAGGACGGAGTCGCCGCCCTGAGAGAGGCCGAGTGGCTCGGGGACCCGCACTCCGGCTCGCAGTGCCGACAGTGAGGTCAGCATCGCTCGTTCCGCATTGGCCTTGAGCGACGGTGAGATCCACCGGGAGATGCCGCGCAGACGGAGGTTGTTCCACAGCTCGACAGCGGTTCCCGTCAGCTCTCGGCCGGGGTCGACCACGACGAGGTCAAGAAGGCCATCCTGCTCATCCCAGACCTGATAGTGCCGCGTGCCGTCATGGACCGAATGGCGAGTCACGGTGTAATCGGTGGGATCGACCTCGGAGGTGGCGCACTGGCGGAGCGGGCGGCGGGTGGTGACTTGGGCACGGAGGTCGACCTCAGGGGAGTCGAGATCGGGTGCGTCCGGGTCGTCCTCGTCAATGATCCAGGTCGTCAACGGGGTCTCGGAGGTGTCGAGGTCCGAGCGAATGACGCGCCTCGGGACGATGCCGATGGCGAGCAGCCCGCCGACGAGGTCGACGCCGGTGGCGCGCCGGTCCTCGAAGCCGAGGATCCATCGTGCTGCGGAGCCGATCGCCCGACCGAGGAGGATCGAGATCAGGGCACCTGGCAGGCTCATCGAGCCTCGGGCAATCCGGAGGAACGTGACGATCCACAGCCCCCACCACGCGTAGCGCACGGTGCGCATGTTGGTCGTCTCGCCGGCCGCCGTGAACAGTGCGGCCAGGGCGATGATGACGACATTGAGCCCGATCTGGGATCCGGTGGCGGTCTGGACGCGCAAGGGCGAGGTGACGGCGGTGGGGAGCTGCTGAAGGAGCAGCAGGACACTCAGCCCGAGGACCCCGGCGACCGTTGCCGTGAGGATCGACTCGACGATCGCGACGAGGCGTCTGCGCCGGGCCAACGCCACCATGATGGCAATCGGCGCGGTCAACACGATCATGCCCTCGACGAAGGTCACGGGAAGCAGCAGGATGTCGCGGATGACATTGACGCGCAGCACGTCCTGGGTCACGCCCTCTGTCGTCGAGTGGGCGTACAGGCCGAGCAGCCACATCGTGGCGATTCCGAGCACGCTCAGTAACGCGTCAATGAGGTCCTCCCGGCGGTGGTGGCGTTCGAGGACGCGGTCCGCGAAGAGCGCGGGCGCGCTCAACCGTGCAGCCGGAAGGGCAGGGGACGGCGCGGGTGCATTCGTGCCGTCGGTCCCAGTCATGGACGCCATCCTAACCGGGGGCGTGCCGGGGCCGCGGAGCGGAGGGAGAGGGCGATGCGATGTCTGATGGGCGTCGTCGTCGTGGCTCACAGCGCCCATCCGCTTGAGCGCCGGTAATGTGGCTCCTGAGCCAGTTTCGAACTGGCACCGTGTTCCCGACCGGAAGGGTCCCAGTGCTTCTCCACCAGGCTGTCGTCATCCTGGCGAGTTCTTCATGGCTCGACACCGTCATCGGCTGGTTCCACGACCCGACATCCCTGTTGCTCGCAATGGGACCATGGGTCCTGTGGGGGACTTTGCTGATCGTCCTGATCGAGTCCGGGGTGCTCTTCCCGGTTCTGCCCGGCGATTCCCTGATCTTCACGGCGGGATTGCTCCATGAGCGCCTTGGCCTGCATCTGCCGACCCTGGTCCTCCTGGTCTTCGTCGCGGCATTCATCGGGGCGCAGATCGGGTACTGGATCGGGCGGCGCTTTGGGCGCCGACTTTTCTCCGAGGATGCCCGCTTCCTCAAGCTCGAGTACCTGACCAAGGCGGAGCACTACTTCGTCAGGTATGGGGGACGCTCGCTGGTCATCGGGCGTTTCATTCCCTTCGTGCGCACCTTCATCCCGCTGGCCGCGGGCATCGCGCGGTACCCCTACTTGAAGTTCCTCCTGTACAACTCACTGGGCGCTCTCATCTGGGGCGTGGGGATCACCTACCTCGGCTCGGCACTGGGTGGAGTCCAGTTCGTCCATGACAATCTGTCAGTGCTGATCCTGGCGATCGTCGTCTTCTCGCTGGTCCCGATGGCTGTTGAGATCCTCCTCCAGCGTCGCCGCGCGACCCCCAAGGGCGTCCCGGACGCAGGAACGGTCGACTGAGGCGCTGGCCGTGCTTGAGTGGGTGGAATTGACTCCGGTCCTGGCCGCGATGGTGGTCGTCTCCGTTGTGCCCGGATATTTCTGGGTGCGGTCCTGGGTTCGTTCCTCGGTGGTCGCGGTGGCGGTCGCTCCCGCCCTCACTGTCGGGATCGTCACCGTGCTGTCGATCCTGTGGCATCGCCTGGGGATCTTCTGGTCGGCCGCGACGGTGATGCCAGTGTTCGGCGTCGTCGCCGTGCTCGGTCTTGTGGTGTTCCTTCTGCGGCGTCGGAAGCGCCCCGACGTCGCAGAGATGCTCGGTGATCGTTTCGAGGTCCGGCCCCCGCTGTCGGCGGATGCGCCCTCGTCGCATGCCTATCGCTTGCTGAGCCGGCGTTCCCGCGTGGCGATCTGGTGCATGGTCGTCGTCGGCTGGTTGGTTGCCGCCCTGCCGCTGCTGATTGCGGCGGATCCTGCGGACCCGGTCCAACAATGGGATCCGGTGTTCCACCTCAACGGGGTGTGGAACATCCTTCAGACCGGGCAGGCCCAGCCCACTGGCGGGCTCTCGGCTCTTTACGACGGTCGTGTCGTCAGCTACCCGACCGCGTGGCACGCCTTCACGGCGTTGTTCGCGGCTCCGACGGGCGTCGTCCAGGTCGCCAACATGACGAGCATCCTGCTGATGGGGATCTGGGTGGTCGGCGGGACAGCTCTGACGGCTGTCGTGTCGACCTCGCGGGCGGCGGTCGCGGCCGCGCCAGTCATCGCGGGATGCACCCTCGACATGCCTGCCGATGCGCTGACGATGTACAACCAATGGCCCAATGCGATGGGTGTCGCCATGCTGCCGGGGGTTGTCGCCCTGGCGATCGTCCTCGGACGGCGCCTCGAGCGGTCGACGGAAGTGGGGGCCCACGGCGTTCTCGCCCAGATTCCTTTGCTGCTGGTCCTGGTGAGTGCGTCGATGGGATTGGTCGGGGCCCATCCGTCCTCGGTCTTCGGACTGGTTGCGATCCTAGTGGCGCCGCTGCTGGGGTCCCTGTGGCGGATGGCGCGTCGCTCGGTCTGGTTGCGCGACCGGGTGGGCGTCGTTCTCCAGTGCCTGCTCGCGGTGGCGGTGGTCGTCGTCCCGCTGGGGGTGCTGACGACCAAGAAGTTGCGAGCGATGGGCGGCTATCCTCGCCATGGCACTTCTGTCGCCGAGGCATTCGCGCACTTTCTCACCCCGTACCCGCCGTTCTCCTCGACGCTCGGCATGGGTCTGACGGTGGCGATCCTTGCCGTGCTGATGCTCATCGGTGTGATCTCGGCGGTCTCGGGCGCTCGGAAGTGGGACGCCCAGGTGGCGCGCACCTGCTCGCAGCCCTGGTCAGACCCGGAGGCGGCGTCCGCGCAGGCCGGAGAGACACGGGCCGAGCTCACCCACGCCTGGGCCGGGCGACGGGAGCGGATTCGCAGCGCCTATGGTCCGCGGCCATTGGTGTGGCCGATCGCCAGCTTCCTGGTTCTGGCAGCGTTGACATTCCTCGCCTACGCTCCCGACTCCGCACTGCGGACCTTCCTGCTGGCGCCGTGGTACCTCGATCCGCGTCGGATCACCGCCGTCCAGGACGTCATGATCATCCCGATCGCCGCCGTCGGGTTCGAGGCCGCGGTCAATTGGATCCGATCCCATCGCGTGCATCGAGCGGAGGAACATCGGTCGTCGGGCGGACAGTGGCGTATCGGGGTTCTCCTCGGTGCGTGGCTGCTGGCGCTCAGCCTGTGCGGTGCACTGGACGCGCGCCTCGTGGCGGTGCGTTACGTCTACGACGCCAACCATCTGGGCAAGCCCGGCATGGCGACCGAGGCGGAGCTCGCGATGCTGCGACGGATGCCTGAGACACTCCCCGCCGACGCCCTCGTCCTCGGAGATCCGATCGCAGGTGCCGCCTACACGGAGGTCATCGGCCAGCGCGAGGCCGTCTATCCACAGCTGTATCACTCGGTGCAGAACTCCCACGACCAGGACATCCTCATCAATCACTTCAACGAGATCCAGACGAATCCAGAGGTGTGCGAGGTCATTCTGCGGCGGGGGATCACCTACTTCTATCAGGATGCGGACGGCTGGTACTACCAGTCGTTGCGCTCCTCGCGTGCTCCCGGCCTCTACAACGTCGACACGTCGAGTGGATTCGAACTCGTCGACGAGGGCGGGACAGCGAGGCTGTACCGGATCACCGCCTGCGGCTGAACTCCCGCGAGGAGGGTCTGTGACGGGCGAGGTGAGTCGGCCTCCGGGGGCTGCGGAGCCGGTCGCTTTGGGCCCATGCTGGCACGTCCATCCACCCTGACCGGACGCGTCTCGCGTCCTTCAGGCGTGTCTCGCAGTGAAGAGACGGCGTGCGTCGATGGATTGGGGGCTGGACCGATCGTGCCCCCATGCCCGCTGTGCGGCAGGCGGGCGCACCTCCCGATGACCCTCGTTAGGCTGGGGCAATGCCTACCTCTCCGGTCGTCACGAATCTGCCCGGCCCGCGACCCGCGGGCGACCACGTCCGCATCGCGTTTCTCGGGCCATTCGGGACCTTCACGGAACAGGCGCTGTGGCAGGTGGCCCCGGCTGGGGCCGAACTCCTGCCGATGACATCGGCCCCCACGGCGTTGGAGGCTGTGCGCTCGGGCGAGGCTGACCGAGCCGTCGTTCCCATCGAGAATTCGATCGAGGGCGGAGTCAATGCGACCCTCGACTCGTTGTCTCGCGGAACGCCACTGGTTATCGTCGCCGAGATGGTGATCCCAATAGTCTTCCAGCTCGCCGTGCGCCCGGGCACACGTCCCGAGGACATCCACCGCATCGGCACCCACCCACATGCGTGGGCCCAGTGCCGCAAGTGGGCGGAAGCGACGTTTCCCGGTGCAATTCACATGCCCGCGACCTCGACCGCCGCGGCGGCCCAGCTCCTGTCTGAGGGCAACGCCGGCTTCGACGCCGCACTGTGCAATGCGACATCGGTCGACCGCTATGGGCTCGAGGCCCTGTTCACCGAGGTCGCGGACAACCCCGGTGCGGTCACGCGCTTCGTCGTGGTTTCCCCGCCCGGATCCCTGCCCGCGCCCACTGGTGCGGACAAGACGACTGTCCAGGTCGCTCTCCCCAACAACCAATCCGGGTCATTGCTGACGATGCTCGAGCAGTTCAGCGTGCGAGGGGTCGACCTGTCCCGCATCGAGTCGCGGCCCTCGGGAGATCACCTCGGGTCCTACACGTTCTCGATCGACATCGTCGGCCACATCGCTGAGGAACGGGTCCAGGCCGCCCTCGTCGGGCTGCGGCGCACCTCTCCCGACGTCCGTTTCATGGGGTCCTACCCGAGGGTGGACGGCGTGCGAGCGGAGGTGCTGGACGGAACCTCGGACGCGGACTTCCGCCAGGGACGTGACTGGGTCGCGGGGATTCTCGCGGGCGGCGACGGGACAGACGTCGAGGCCGAGGACGCTCGTTCGCTCCAATGACCGGCGATGGCCTCCTGCCTACAGAACCGGGGGCATCGCCACCGCGACGTCCAGTGCTCCCGGATCGGTGCGCACGTGGACCGTCCTCGCGGTGGCGACCAGATCGCCGTCAACCTGGACGGGCCGGGCGAGGTCGACGCTCAGCGAGGCGGCCGGTGCCTGACGGAAGGCGACGTTCGCTGTCGTGGTGGGAATCGTCGACGCCTTGATTCCCATGCCCTGGACGAGGATCCGCCCGGCGAGGTCGAGCCATCCGATCAATCCTGCCTGAGTGTCGACGGCGACGATGTCGAGCATCCCGTCGTCCAGTGAGGCCTCCGGGGCGAGGACGATGTAGGGCAGTTCTCCGCAATTGGCGAAGAGGACCGAGCGAGCCGTGAACTCGGAGAGGCCGGTGTCCGCGTCCGCAGGCGTATCCGTATCCGCAATGAGCGTGAGTTGTGAGCGCATGCGGCGCCCTTTCATCGCCCCGAAGGCCGAGATCACATAGGCAGGCCACCCGACCGCGCGCTTGAGTTTCGGATCCGTGCGGGCCATTGTCTCCCCGTCGAAACCGAGCCCGGCGATGACGACGAAGGCGAACTCGTCCTCACGCGGCTCCTTGGCCCCGGTCGGCAGTGTGCGAATCAGAGAGGCGTTCGACGCCGCCAGGAGGGCGCCCTCTGCGGGTTGGTCCGCAGCTTCGTCGATGCCCTCCACCCGCAGCCACGCGAGGTCGATGGCCCGGTGGTCCGGTCCGAAGACGGCGTCCAGTGCTGCGCCGAGGTCGTCCAGGGGAAGCCCAAGGTTGCGGGCGAGCAGATTGCCGGTGCCAAGCGGAAGAATGCCCATACGGGTCCCCGAGTGCGCCATGGCGGCTGCGACCGCGCGGACAGTGCCGTCGCCTCCCGCCGCGATGACAACGGAGGCACCGAGGTCGAGGGCGTGCAACGCCTGGCCTGTGCCCGGGTCCTCGCGCGACGTGTCGATCCAGTGGACGTGGGGGATGCCGCGCTCGGCAGCCAGGCGGTCGACCTCGGCGCGGAAGGCCTCGGGGTCCTCTTGCTTGGTGGGGTTGACGATGATCCAAGGACGAGGTCGACCTCGTTCGGGGTCGTCGGCGGTTTCGGGGTCCAGCAGGGAGTCGCCCCAGGCGGCGCGGCGGCGGTCGCGCTCGGTCATCCAGCGGGCGAACAACGCGGTGGCGCCGATGAGAACTGCGCAAATCCCCACCCATACCCACGCCTGTGTCGTCATGGACACAGAGTATCCGTTGACACCTCCCATGAGGACCCTCGGGAAGGATCCGCGGTCCACGCTCAGGAGCACGGCGGGAGCCGTGTGCCGGTCCGCCCACGTGAGGATGTCGACCTCGAAGCGGTCGACGGCAAGGACCCGGCGGCCGTGGCGCAACTCGAGTCGCGTGAATCTGGCATCACTCTCGAATGAGATCATCGGCTCGAATCCAGCACGTCCACACAGTCGATCCGTCAGAGCGCGGATGCGGTAGCCCTTCTTGAACGTGATGAAGGGGTCGTCGCGAAACTCGGAGAATTCGACGCTGGAGGCCCCACGTGTCCCGTCGAAGTGACACAACCGGATCAGATTCATGGTCCCGCCGCCTCTCCTCGGCCGATCGGAGCTGACGCGGTTCGATGGTCCTCGCGAGGCCTCGCACGCTCTTGGACTGCCGCGGCTCGGCTGCTTCGCACGCAACCCGGGGGCGCCCGTGTCCGTTCACCATGTTGGGTGACGCACCTCATAGTTTTGCTCATTCCCAGGCACCCACGACGGTTCGCAAATGGGGATGGGTGCTCGGACCATGAAGTATGTCCACACAGGCCGAGAATCCGCTGTATGAGCGGGCGCGCCGGGTGACGCTCCTATGGCGAAGCCCGTCCTCGACGGGGCCCGCCTCTGCGTGGGACGCCGACCGCACCCGCCGCGCTGGTCCGCCCCTGTCGACCGACTCCCCACGGCGGACAGGCCCCACTCGGCGGACCGCGCGGGGAAGCCCAGATCCCCCTGAACTACCATGGTTCCCATGATTGATGTGCGCGCTCTTCGTGACGATCCCGAGCCCGCCCGCGCCTCACAGCGCGCTCGCGGGGCGGACCCCGACCTCGTTGATCGGATCCTGGAAGCCGACGCTGCCCGGCGAACGGCTCTCCAGGAGTTCGAGGCTCTTCGGTCTCGCCAGAAAGAGGTCTCCCGATCGGTCGGGAAGGCGTCGCCCGAGGAGCGTCCCACAATCCTCGCCCAGGCCAAGGAGCTTGCCGAGAAGGTCAAGGCCGCCGACGCCCGCGCCTCCGAGGCCGACGCCGAGGCCGATCGCCTCGCGCGCCTGTTGCCCAACGTCATCTTGCCGGGTGTCCCCGTCGGCGGCGAGGAGGACTATGTCGTCCTGCGCCATGAGGGACCCGAGCGTCGCGATTTCGCATCCGAGGGCATCACACCGCAGGATCACTTGGCCCTGGGCGAGGGGCTGAAGGCGATCGACGTCAAGCGCGGCGCCAAGGTCTCCGGCTCGCGTTTCTACTACCTGACCGGGATCGGCGCCCGCTTGGAACTGGCGCTGCTGACGATGGCGATGGACCAGGCTGTAGCTGCCGGATTCACTCCGATGATGACCCCGACGCTGGTCACACCCGAGGTCATGGGCGGCACGGGCTTCCTCAACGAGCACTCTGAGGAGATCTACTACCTTCCGACCGACGACCTCTACCTGACAGGTACATCCGAGGTCGCCCTCGCGGGCTACCACATGGGTGAGATCCTCGATCTGTCCGACGGCCCCCGACACTACCTCGGGTGGTCAACCTGCTACCGGCGCGAGGCCGGATCGGCCGGCAAGGACACGCGCGGCATCATCCGGGTCCACCAGTTCAACAAGGTTGAGATGTTCAGCTACTGTCGTCCGGAGGACTCTGAGGCGGAGCATGCCCGCTTCCTCGCCTGGGAAGAGGAGATGCTCGCGAAGGTCGAGCTGCCCTACCGCGTCATCGACACGGCGGCCGGCGACCTCGGCACCTCCGCTGCGCGCAAGTTCGACTGCGAGGCCTGGCTGCCCACTCAGGAGCGCTACATGGAGGTCACCTCGACCTCGAATTGCACGACCTTCCAGGCCCGTCGCCTCGGCATCCGCGAGCGTCGCGAGGACGGACAGATGGCCCCGGTCGCCACGTGCAACGGCACCCTCGCGACCACGCGGTGGATCGTGTCGATCCTGGAGAACCACCAGCTTCGCGACGGCTCGGTCCGCATTCCCGAGGCCTTGCGTCCGTACCTGGGTGGCCTCGAGGTCATGGAGCCGCGGTGAGCATTCCCCTCCTGACGCCCCCTCCCTCAGGAGAGGAGGCGATTCCGTTCCCCGAGTTGGTTGATCGCGCGCGAGAGGCATTGCCCGACGACTTCCCCGAGGATCCGTCGATGGTGTTGATCGCCCTCGACGTGGACGGGACCCTGCTGCGTTCGGACGGGGCTTCTCCCGAGGTGCAGCGATCGTTCCACGACCTGGTCGACGCGGGTGCGAGCGTCGTCATCGCGTCCGGTCGGGGCGTCAACGCGGTGCGGCCGGTCTTCGAGTACGTCGGCTCGGACCAGGGCTGGGCTGTGTGCTCGAACGGCGCTGTTACCGCTCGCTGGGATCCGGCCGTCCGCGGGGGTGTCGAGGTCGTCGCTCAGCGGTGTTTCGACCCGACCGTTGCGATCGACACGCTGCTCGAGGCTGTGCCCGGGATCCTCCTGGGTGTCGAGGAGCTGACCGGCTACTTCATTTCCGAACCCTTCCCGAGCGGAGAATTGATCGAGCAGCATTGGGTCACCCCGGTGGATCAGCTGCGCGGGCGCATGACTCCGAAGCTTGTCGGGCGTGCGCCGTGGATCGACCGCGATGACTTCGACGGGATCGTCCATGGCCTCGGGTTGGGCGAGAGGCATGAGCTTGCCGTGGGATGGACCTCTTGGGTCGACATCGGTCCCGGGGGCTGCACGAAGGCCACAGGACTCGAGTCCTTGACCGAACAGCTGGGCCTTCCCCATGCGGGCACGGTCGCGATCGGCGATGGGACGAATGACGTGCCGATGCTGCGCTGGGCCGCCCACGGCGTGGCGATGGGCGGGGCCTCGCTCGAAGTCCGCGCCGAGGCCGACGCGGTGACCGGTGCGGTCGAACACGATGGTGCTGCTGCCGTCATGAGGGCGATCCTCGAGCGGTGATGAACCGGCGTCGCTGGATGACCGTCCTTGTCGCTTGTGCTGTCGCGCTTGCCGCGGCAGCTGGCGCAGTCGCTTCCGGCGCGATCTGGCCGGGACGGATCTTCGCAGCGGGGCAGTCGGTGCGAGGCGTAGATGTCTCCGAGTACCAGGGCACGATCGACTGGCCCGTGTTGGCTGATCAGGGCCTCGACTTCGCCTACGTCAAGGCCACCGAGGGCTCGTCCTCGGTCGACTCGCAATTCGAGGCCAATTTGACGGGCGCGACGAAGGCCGGGTTGCTCGTCGGCGCCTATCACTTCCTCAGTTTTGAAAGCAGCGGGGAGGCCCAGGCCCAGCACATCATCGACACGGTTCCTAAGGGCACCGACCTGCCGATTGCCGTGGACGTGGAACTTTACGGCGGTTTCTCCGATGACCCGCCGACGCGGGCCGAGGTCGAGGCGATCCTCGACCCGTTGCTGAGCGCGCTCAAGGCCCACTACGGGAGGACGCCGCTGATCTATGCCACGGCGGACTCCTATCGGCGGTACATCTCGGGAGCCCATGACGAGAATCCGATCTGG
>JAATFD010000004.1 GCA_015655375.1 Actinomycetales bacterium | reverse complement strand
CATCGGCTGGCTCGGACCTTCGGCGATCTCTTCGTCGGGCGGTCGATCCACGTGTGGTCGCCTCAAGGGCGTTTCGCGACCTCGGCGGCGCGTATCGACGGGCAGACGATGGTCGGGGCGCGTGCCGTCGGCAAGCATATGTTCCTGGGTTTTGCCCCGGACGAGGAGGTGCCCGAGCCGCTGCTCGAATGGATCCACATCCACCTGGGGCTCTACGGATCGTGGCGTTTCGCCGGGGACGAGACCTTCACTGCTCCGTCCCACATCGGCGCCCCCCGCACTCCCGGATGGGCGATCCAGGCATCGGGAAGCACCCACCGCCCGGATCGATGGACCACCGCGGGCGACAGCGCCACATGGCAGGTGCCTGAACCCGTCGGCCAGGTCCGTGTCCGCCTGGAGACCGTCCACGGGGTCGCCGACCTGTCGGGCCCGACCCGCTGCGATCTTGTCGACGATCGCGAGCGGCAGCGTGTGGAGGCCGCCCTCGGCCCCGATCCCCTGGCGGTGGGTGCCGCGCAGGACGCGGTCGCCCGGAACCGATTCGTCGAGGGCGTGCGTCGGCGCCGCCGGGCTGTGGGGGAGCTGGTCATGGATCAGTCGGTCGCGGCCGGGATCGGCAACATCTATCGCGCGGAAGGACTGTTCCTGGCGGGAATCTCCCCGTTGCGGACGGGAAATCGGGTCGGCCGCGACAGGCTCGAACGGCTCTGGATGATCGAGTGCGAGTTGATGACACACGGACTGGAGGCCGGGCGCATCGAAACGGTCTCGCCCGAGGACGCTCCCGACCCAGAGCTGCCGGGGGATCCGCAGGCCTCGCGTTTCTACGTCTATCACCGCTCCGGGCGTCCGTGCCTGCAGTGCGGGACCCCGATCCGTGAGCGGATCATGCAGGGGCGCCGTCTGTTCTGGTGCGCGCGCTGCCAGCGCTGAGGCACTCGGCTCAGCGACCGCCGGAGACGCTTTTCGTGGCGTCAGCCTCGGGGATCTCGGTGAAGCCCAACAGATCATAGAGCTGGGAGGCACCTTCGGCTCGGCGGGTGTCCAGGCGCAAGGCGAGTGAGTCATGGCCCCACCCCCGGCAGCGTCCGGCGATCTCGGTGATGAGAGCCGTCGCGATGCCCTGACGCCGGCGTTCGGGATCGACCATGAGGTCGATAATGAAGGGCCCGCGGGGGACATCATCCCAGGGCGCGTCCGTCACGCAGAGGATGGCGCCGACGAGGGTCCCGTCGGCCCATGCTCCGACGAAAGAATCGTCGAGGGGCGTTCCGAAGGCACCGTCGAAGGACAGGCGCATCTCATCGGTGGCCTCCCAGAGGTTCTCGGCGACCTCGGGGGAGTCATAGGCGATGAGGGACAGGGCGGCGAGAGCGGGGATGTCGTGGCGGGTGAGAGTCGCAATCTCGAGGTTCTCCGGGCGTAAGACATCGGCCAACGCGGTCAGGCGCGCCTGCATCGTTCGCTGTGTCATGGAACACAGCCTAGGCACTTCGCTCGGGTTCAGCGGGACATTGCTCTGTCCCTGTGGTGGTGGATCCCGTGTGGAGCCCGGAACTCGAGCGAGAACGGGACCTCAGATCCACAGGGTCGGATCGACCTCATAGAGCGTCGGGTCGACGATGAGGTCGGCATCGCATTCGCGCTGACGGGGGTTCGGATGGACCCTCGCGGGGATCCCGACGGCCACGGACTCGGCGGGCACATCCTTGGTCACCACGGCGTTGGCTCCGACCTTCGCGCCGTCCCCGATTCGGATCGGGCCGAGCACCTTCGCTCCGGCGCCAAGCATCACGTGGTCACCGACCGTGGGGTGGCGCTTGCCCGGACTCATTGAGACACCTCCCAGGGTGACGCCGTGAAACATCACGACGTCCTCGCCGACCTCGGCGGTCTGTCCGATGACGACGCCGGTGGCGTGATCGATAAACAGGCGGCGACCGAGTTGGGCGGCCGGATGGATGTCGACGCCCGTGACGGCTCTTGTCGCAGAGGACAGCACGCGAGCGGGAGTGGTCAGGCCGTGGACCCACATTGAATGGGCGACGCGGTGGCTCCACAGGGCGTGTACCCCGGGGTAGGTGAGGGCGACCTCGAGACGAGAGTGTGCCGCGGGGTCGCGGCGTTTGGCCGTGTCGAGGTCCTCCTTGAGGAGGGCGACAGCACGTAGCGGATGGGGGAGCATGGACACCTCGTCGTCGGTCGAGGAAAAGGGAGAGAGAGACCGGCGTCCAGCACCGGTCGCTCGGGGGCGGACGCGGTGCCGGACGCAGGTCGTGGGGATCAGTCGCGCAGGTCGTCGAAGAGCTTCGTCGACAGGTAGCGCTCCCCGGTGTCGGGAAGGATGACGACGATCGTCTGTCCGGCGTTCTCCGGGCGGGCGGCCACCTGCGCGGCGGCGGCCAGTGCCGCACCCGAGGAGATTCCGACGAGCAATCCCTCCTCGGTGGCGGCGCGTCGCGCGAAGGTCAATGAGGTCGGGGTGTCGATGTCGATGACCTCGTCGACGACGGAGGGATCATAGGTGTCTGCCACGAAGTTCGGGCCGATGCCCTGGATCCCGTGAGGGGCTCCGGCGCCTCCGGTCAGCATCGGGGACTCGGCCGGCTGGACGGCGATGATCTGGATGTCGGACTTGCGTTCCTTGAGGGCCTGACCGATCCCGGAGATCGTGCCGCCGGTTCCGACGCCCGCGACGATGATGTCGACGGTGCCGTCGGTGTCGGTCCAGATCTCCTGGGCCGTCGTTTCGCGGTGGATCCTGGGGTTCGCGGGGTTCGTGAACTGGGAGGCGATGATCGATCCGGGGCGCTCGGCGCGGATGCGCTCGGCGGCGGCGACGGCTCCCTTGATGCCGTCCTTCGGATCGGTGAGGACCAACTCGGCTCCGAACGCCCGCATAAGCATTCGGCGCTCGACGCTCATCGAGGAGGGCATCGTGATGACGACGGTGTACCCGCGGGCGGCGCCGACCATCGACAGGGCGACGCCGGTGTTGCCGGAGGTCGCCTCGATGATCGTTCCTCCCAAAGCGAGCTCGCCGGAGGCCTCGGCCGCGTCGACGATCGCGGCGGCGATGCGGTCCTTGACCGAGGACGCGGGGTTCGTGGACTCGACCTTGCCGAGGACGGTGGCGGCGGGATCGGTCAGACGATTGAGACGGACTAAGGGCGTGTGCCCGATGAGTTCGGTGACGTTGGCAGCGATGACAGACATGGGTTTCTCCTATTCGAGGACGTGGGTGTGACCGTTCGGAGCAATGCTGGGTGGGAACCGGGCGAATGGTGAGGCGGACCTGGTCGGGCGCACGGGGGTGCCATTCGCCCTATAGACAGAACGGGCAGCAGCGCGCCACGGACGTTCCAACGCAATGGGCCCCGACGGTGGGGCCTCCCTCGGTGAGAATCTGCGTGGACACGGGCTCAGACTAAGCGGAAGCGCCGGAGACGTCCACTTCGAGCCGGGTCGTTCCCGTTGCGCGAAAAACGGTGCGTCCTTGGCTCGCGCGTGCGAGGACCTCGGCGAGGTGGGCCTGATCTGCAGGCGTGCACGCGATGCGGAGAGTGACGTGTGAGGTCCACGTGGTCGACAGGATTAGGGCCTTCGCCTGGCGGAGCTCCGCCTCGATCCGTCCGGCCTCCACGGGGTCGAGGACGAGCTCGAGCACGTCGAGGGTTCGGATCTCGACCAGTGGTGCAGCTGCGAGCGTGGTGGAGACTGCTTCACCATAGGCGCGCGCCAGGCCGCCGGTGCCGAGCAATGTCCCGCCGAAGTACCGGGTGACG
Source organism: Actinomycetales bacterium (assembly GCA_015655375.1). Taxonomy (GTDB): domain Bacteria; phylum Actinomycetota; class Actinomycetes; order Actinomycetales; family Actinomycetaceae; genus Pauljensenia. Next base: position 44,405 of record JAATFD010000004.1, on the reverse strand, counting down.
ACGGCGGTCACGTTGGAGAGGCCTGCATGGTTGAGGACCTCGAGCATCGGGGCTCCGGCGGTTCCACTCGGTTCCCCGTCGTCACTGCTGTGCTGGAGGGGGGAGCGCTCCTCCTGGTCGATGATGAAGGCGGAGCAGGTATGACGAGCTTGGGGGTGAGCGCGGCGTAGTCGGTCGATCAGTTCACGGGCTGTGGTCGGGTCGTCGGTGCGGGCCAGCGTGGCGATGAAGCGGGACCGTTTGATCTGGATCTGGTGAGAGACCTCGGTGGCGGTACGCAGAGTGAGCAGCGGTGGGGTGGTCATGCTGGTGCCCTCCTTCCCGCAACCTGTGGTTGGTGGCCTGTGGTTGGTGGTCGGTCCGGCCCATCCTCCCACGCCGAAGCACGCCGATTTCGACCTGAGGCCCGGAACGCCTGCGGACGTGTCCCAAGCCCCGGACCTCACCTCATAGTCGGCAAAGGTCGACGTGCCTCGTGCCTCAGAGAGGGAGTACTTCACGGCGAAAGGAGGGCGTGCGTCGCGGGGGTCAGTCGTCTTCGGGGAACCAAGCGTCCAGACCATCGTCGGTTCCGAGCCAGGTCGACTCGGTAGTGAGTTCGTCGTCGCGCAGCAGGATCCGGGAGAAGGCGACCTCGACCTCGTCGCGGTGGAGCGGCGGAAGATGTGCGTGCTGAACTGAATCCTCGGCCATATCTGTGGTGAGGACGCAGGCCTGATCGCTCAGCGACAGAGAGGTCAGATCGCACAGGAGGGGATCAACAGCGGAGAGGAGGCTGACGGACAACGTGTGGGACGCGTGTCACTGGATACGAGTTGCATGAGAATCGTTCTCAATAGTACAACAGAGCCCTGCGGGGTCTCGATGCGAGAGCCCGGACACAATCTGGAATGTCCGTGCCCGAGTGGCGTTGACTGGAGAGATGGTCCGCCTCACACCGCGATCCGCGGACTGTCCGCACACCACCGAACCGAGGAGCACGCTCATGAGCAACCGCTGCCAGGTCGCCGGGGCGCGTCCCTCTTTCGGCAACAGTGTCTCGCACTCCCACAGGCGCACCCGTCGCCGGTGGGACGTCAATGCCCAATCAAAGCGCTACTGGGTCCCCTCCCTGGGGCGCGCCATTACGCTGTCGGTGTCCCCTCGTGGGATCCGCACGATCGACAAGCGCGGGATCGAGGCCGGCGTGGCCGACATGCGCGCCAGGGGAGAGAGGTTCTGACCAATGGCATCCAAGAGCGGGGAACTCCGCCCCGTCATCACGTTGCAGTCCACCGTGGGGACTGGCTTCCGCTACGTCACTCGCAAGAACCGGCGCAACAATCCGGATCGCATGCGTCTGCGCAAGTACGATCCGGTGGCTCGTCGTCACGTCGAGTTCGTCGAGGTGCGCTGATGGCCAAGAAATCGAAGGTCGTGCGCAACGTCCAGCGAGAACTGGTCGTCGAGAAGTACGTCGAGCGACGCGCCGCCCTCAAGAGGACGTCCGTCAACCCGCATCTGAGGGCCGAGGAGCGCGACGCTGCCATGACGGCGCTGCACGGCCTGCCGCGCGATGCCTCGCCCTCGCGCCTACGCAACCGCGGCGCCTCCGACGGGCGTCCGCGCGGCTACCTGCGCAAGTTTGGACTCTCGCGCGTCCAGTTCCGCCAGCTCGCCCTCGACGGCGACCTCCCGGGAGTCACCAAGTCGTCCTGGTGATGATTCTCCGTCACCGTCCCCCAAGGAGGGGTTCATGAAAACTGGAATCCACCCGGATTACCATCCCATCGTCTTCCGTGATCGGTCAGCGGACTTCGCCTTCCTCACGAGGTCGACGAAGAACTCCGACCAAACGATCGACTGGGAGGACGGGAACACCTATCCCGTCATCGACGTCGAGGTCTCCTCGGCCTCGCACCCGTTCTGGACGGGGAAGTCGCGTCTGGTCGACACAGCTGGCCGGGTCGAGAAGTTCTATGCCCGCTACGGCCGTCCGGGCGTCAAGGACAAGGAGGAGCACCGATGAAGGTCCGTGCGTCCATTCGTTCCCTGGCCAAACAGTCGGGATCCGTTGTCGTGCGTCGTCGTCGTCACCTCTACGTCATCAACAAGAAGAATCCGAGGCTCAAGGCCCGCCAGGGCTGAGCTCGACAGCCGGGATCAGACCGCGGATTCCGGGCGGTGTGGCGAGGCTCACGCGATCCGGGAGGGTCGGTCCTGCCATGGTAGGATTCCCAGGTTGCCGGGGCGCGAGCGATCTCACAGGGTTGCACCGCCAGGGAGCTGGCCCGATGGTCTGCCCTCGTGGCAGAGTTGTACACCGGTAAGTCACGTCCACCTGAGAGTAGAGGAGCGGTAGGGTCATGGCAGTTCCCAAGCGCAAGTTGTCCCGAGCTAACACCCGCACTCGTCGAGCCGCATGGAAGGCCGACCTCACCGAGCTGAACACCGTCAAGGTCGCCGGCCGTGAGATCCGCGTGCCCCGCCGCCTGGCGAAGGCGTACAAGAACGGTCTGCTGAGCGCCGAGGACTGATCGGCACTCACAGCATGGGGCTCGACACCGTGGGTGTCGGGCCCCTTTTCGTATCCTGACTGACGAGAGGACACGCGACATGAGCGCGAGAGAAGTCCCCGTCGTTGCCGTCACGGGGTACCTCGGCGCCGGAAAGACGACCTTGCTCAATCATCTGCTGCGTCGACCGGGGGCCAGACTGGGCGTCGTCGTCAATGATTTCGGACAAGTCAACGTCGATGCGATGCTGGTGACGGGCCAGGTCGACGACGCCGTGTCGGTGGCCGGGGGGTGCCTGTGCTGCATGCCGGCCGACGAGGGCCTGGACGTGGCGCTGCAGAAGCTGGCCCGTCCCGACCTGCGTCTGGATGCCGTCATCGTTGAGGCCAGTGGCGTCGCTGATCCCGCGACTCTGGCCCACCTGATCCGCATCTCCGGCGTGCATGGCATGTGTCCCGGTGGCATTGTCGAGGTCGTGGACTCCCCACGGTATTTCGACACAGTCGACACCGGCGTTCTGGCACCGGCCCGATTTGTTGCGGCATCCCTGGTCGTCCTCAACAAGATCGACGAGATCCCCGAAGCCGAGCGTGAGCTGACCGAGCGACGCATCGAGGCGCGGGTCCGTGAGCGCACACGCGCCGCCCGCATTGTCGCGGCCTTCCGCGGGGAGGTCGACCCGGATCTCGTTTTCGACACGGCGTCGTCGGAGCATCCCCTCGACCAGCTTCCCCTGTGGGAGCTGATAGATGAACCCGAGGACGAACGGTCCACGAATCTCGACGGTGAGGAACACGGCGGACACGCTCACGTTCACGCCGATTCCGTGACCGTTCGCCTCCACGAGCCTGTCGAGGCCGGGGCATTGGTGAACCTCCTGGAGAATCCGCCCTCGGACGCCTACCGGATTAAGGGCCGCGTGCCCGTCGCGGGGAAGCGAGGGACGATGGGTGTCCTCGTCAACATCGTCGGCGCTGGTGTTCACGTCACACGGCGGCGCCTCCCCGAGGGCGAGGGCGAGTTGGTCGCGATCGGTGTCGGCATGGACACCGACGCGGTGCGCCAGCGTCTCGAGGCCGGCTTGGCTCCCGCCCAGTGCCCATCCTCGCCGGAGGGGCTCAAGCGGCTGAGGGACCACCTGAGGTTGGGACGATGACCCGGTGGGCCCGTCGCTGTCGTGCCGTCGGTGCCGATGATCGGGGGCGCCACGACGATGGCGCTGACGGTGGGGGTCCGCGAATCGTCGCCCACCGCGGACTGCACGCCCGGTTCGGCCGCGGTCCGCGGGAGAACACCTGCGAGGCCTTCGTCGCCGCGCTCGACGCCGGGGTGCCCTGGGTCGAGACCGATGTCCGTCTGACTCGCGATGGCGTGCCGGTGTTGCTCCACGACCTGACCTTGCGCCGACTGTGGGGGGATCGTCGTGCCATCGCCGATCTCGACCTCGCGGAGGTCCAACGGCTGGGCGGGGTGGGGATGCGGATCCCGACATTGGCCGAGGCCCTTGGATCGTTGGACGGTCGGGGCGCGACCGTCCTGATCGACATGTCGTCCGCCCTGCCGGCGCACGCTGCGGTGGAGGTCGTCCTCTCCTGTCGCGCGGACACCCGGACAGCTTGGTGCGGGGACCTGGAGGGGTTGCGCGAGGTCCGCTCCGAATTGCCCGGGGCAATGGTGTGGATGCCCTGGTCTCGACGCGGGGCCCCACGGGAGAGCGATGTGACGGATCTGCATCCGACGACGATCAATGTCCGTCATCGCCTGGTCGAGCCCGGTTTCGTCGCAGCCGTGCACGCGCTGGGCCTCGAGGTCGCGGTGTGGACGGTCAATCGTGGGCGGCGCGCCGCCTCGTTGATCGGGTCCGGAGTGGATTCGGTGACGACCAATCGGGTGCCTCGGGTGCGGCGAGTGCTCGAGCGGTGAGCGTGTTTCGCCGAACGCCTTCGGGCCGCGGGACATGCGCTGATCGGAGGTCGTGCGCGGCACGTGATGTCACAGTGTTCTTGAGCGTCGCGACAGGAGTGCGTCAAGGCGGCGTGCGGCCTCGGCCCAGGCGTTGACGGCCAGGCGGGTGGGACCTGTCAGGAGGTCATCCGTCTTGTCGGCGTCCACGTCGGAGTCTGGTTCCGGTTCCGGCGAGGACAGCTGCCTCATGATCGCGGTGAAGGCCGCGTGGGGAGCGGGCGGCTGACCGCGGTGCTCGGAATCCGGCGCGCCGATCGGATCGGCCTCGTCGGATTCGCGGCCACGAGCCTCACCGCGCTCCTGGCGCCGACCGTCCTCGCTCTGGTCAATGAGACTTTCACCGATGAGGCCGGACGGGCGAAAGCCTTCGGAGCACTCGGCGCGACCGGTGGACTTGGGGCGGCCGCGGGTCTGATCGTCGGTGGTGCCGTCACCGACGCGTGGGGCTGGCGGTGGTCGCTGTTCATCAACGTTGGCATCTCGGCATGGTCCGATGCTCCCGGCCTCATCAGCGGGTGCGGGGCGATCGTCTGCTTGGTCGAAGGATTCAACCGCGCCGAGGAACACTCCTGGGGATCGACCTCGACGGTGTCGTGGCTGTGCGCGGGAGCAGTGCTTCTGAGCTTCTTCGTCCTCCGCGAGCGCGCCGCTCGTGATCCGGTGCTCCCACTGTGGCTGTTCCGTGAGCCCTCACGCGTGGCGGCCTACGCGACCCAGCTGACGGCCGGGGCAGCTCAGATGGGGATGATCGTCGCCTTGACGTTCTACTTCCAGGACCACGTGGGATTCAGTCCCCTGGAGACCTGGATCGCCTTCTTGCCGATGGTGGGCGTCCTGGTGGTGACGGCACTGATGGCGGCCCGGGCCATGGTCCCCCGGTGGGGAGCGCGCGGCATGTTCCCCGTGGGCCTGGCGGTCCAGGCTGTGGGGTTCTTCGTGCTCTCGCACCTGAGCGTGGACTCGAGCTACTCACAGGTGGCGCTGCCGGGACTGATGATCCTCGGACTGGGGATCGGCCTGGCGCAACCGGTGACCTTCAACGCCGGAACGAAGGGTGTGCCCGAAACACAGGCGGGTGTGGCCTCGGAGGTGTTCAACGCCTTCCAGCAGATCGGATCCTCGTTCGGCGTGGCGATCACCGCGACGGTGGCCACAAGGGTGGCGACCGTCTACGTCGCGGACCATCGGGCGCAAGCGACATCCGACGCGGCGGCGGCGCTGGCTCAGGCCGAGGCGACTCCGGACAGTGAGGCGGGACGACAGATCGTGGCGCAGCTGACAGGCTTGCTGGCCGACCAGGCGCAGATCCACGGTGACGACGGCGGGTTCGTCGTCCTCGCTTGGATCGTCGGCGTGATCGCGGTGCTGCTGGCGCTTGCCGGCGTGATTCTGCGGGCTCGGTGACTCTCCAGACACCCCGCACCGTGACTCAAGGCGTGAGGAAGCAGGAGCATGATGACGGCAGCGCGCCGGTCGCGGGCAGGGGAGTCGATCCTCCTCATGCTTGTCGGAGCGCTCACCCAGTGATCCCCGATCTCGAGGGCGATCCTGTTGGGCTCACTGGCCGATTGCCGTTCCGAGGCTTCCGGGACGGCCCGGATGCTCATGCACCTACGGGTACTGGTGGCGAGTACGGACAGCCCCCAGGGGACGCCCACGGTGAAGGTCAATGGCCAGGTGCTCAGCGGCACCGGGATCTATTCGGCCGGAACGCGCAAATCTGTGGTGTTGGAGGATGCCGGGAAGTGACGAGCTCCCGGAGCCCCTCGTCAGTCTCGTCGGTGCCGCGCGATGGTCTCTGGGGGGAGTCCCACAGCGATTCCACGCGGGCGGCGTATTCTCAGGCCAGGAGCTGACTTTGGTTCCCCAATGATGGGAGTCAGGATGTCCAGCACTGCTCAACTTTCTTTCGCTGTTCCGCAGACGTTGTCAGATGACGTTTCGCCGCGCGAGGGCCTTCTTGCCCTCGGTCTGCTCGCGGGTTCCTCGATGGAGAACGAACGTCGGCTGCCGATACATCCTCATCACCTGGACCGGATCGACGCGGACGTCCGGGCGCGGATGATCGTCGAGCACGGCTACGGCGCGGACTTCGACCTGGAACCGGGTTACGTCGAATCCCGGGTGGGCAGGGTCGTGGAACGCTCTGAGGTGATCGAGGCCGCCGACATCCTGCTTCTGCCGAAGCCACAGGTCACGGATGTGGTCGCGATGCCCAGGGGCCACGTGCTGTGGGGGTGGCCGCACTGTGTCCAGGATGTCGCCATGGTCCAGACGGCGATCGAGCGCAGGCTCACGCTCATCGCCTTCGAGGCGATGAATCATCGGACCCGTCAGGGGGAGGCGGGCCTGCACGTGTTCCACCAGAACAACGAGCTCGCAGGCTATTGCTCGGTGCAGCACGCATTGAGCCTGGTCGGGCTGACGGGCGGCTACGGGCCACGACTCAGCGCAGTTGTCATCGGTTTCGGCGCGACGGCCCGAGGAGCGGTGACCGCGCTGGGCGCCCAGGGGATCCACGACATCGACGTCCTCACGCAACGCGATGCTGCGGCGGTGGGCTCACCGATCCCCGCGACGAACCTCCTCCATCTCGACCTCGACACGCGGTCCACCGACCGCAGCGAGGTGCTCACAGCGCACGGCCGCGCCCTGCTCCCGGACTTTCTGGCCTCGCACGACATCGTCGTCAACTGCACGCTCCAGGACGTTGCCCATCCACTGATCTACGTGCGGACCGAGGACCTGGAGAAGTTCACGACGGGAACCCTGATCATTGACGTCGCGTGCGATCGGGGAATGGGCTTCGAATGGGCACGGCCCACCGGCTTCGACAACCCGATGCTCACGGTCGGCAACGGAGTGAACTACTACGCCGTCGGCCACAGCCCGTCCTACCTGTGGAACTCGGCGACGTGGGAGATCAGCGAGGCGCTCCTGCCGTTCCTGCGCACCGTTATGGAAGGACCGGCAGCCTGGGCACGCAATCCGACCATCTCACATGCGATCGAGATCCATAGCGGGGTGGTCACCAATCAGAGCATCCTCAATTTCCAGGGGCGCGGTCGGGTCTATCCGTATGCCCGGCGGACCGCGAGGAGCTTCCGGTCGGCCGCGCCATCGCGGTGAGCAGTATTCGGTCAGCGACGGATCGGCGTGAGCGATCCGGGCCAGGAGCCCACCGCTGAGACTGCTCACGTGTGAAAAGCCACGGTCCCGGCAGATCGCGGATGCCGGCCGAGCGGGGCCTCACCCACGCCGGACGAGGTGACGGTCCAGCCATTTGCCGATCGTCGAAGCCGGATCGTGACGGATCTGGTTGGGTGTGCCGGTCGCGACGATCCGCCCGCCCCGATTGCCTCCTCCGGGTCCGACGTCGATGATCCAGTCGGCGTTGGCGATGATGTCGAGATCGTGCTCGATGACGAGGATCGTTGCCCCGGCCTCGACCAATCGATCGAGCACTCCCAGCAGGGTCTCGATGTCGCGGGGGTGGAGCCCGATCGAAGGCTCGTCGAAGACGAAGAGCATGTCATCCTGGCCCTTGCGCAGCTCGCTGGCCAGCCGGAGTCGTTGGGCCTCGCCGCCCGACAGCGCGGGGGTCGGTTCCCCAAGCGTCACATAGCCGAGACCGACATCGACCAGCGACGATAGGATCCGGTGGATTGTTCGCTGGCCGGCAAAGACTTCGACGGCCTCATCGATCGTCAGCTCGAGGACGTCGGCGATAGTGCGGTCCTTCCACGTGACCTCGAGGGTCTCGGGGTTGAAGCGGCGGCCTCCGCAGTCGGGGCAGGGGATCGGGATGTCAGGCAAGTACTGGACATCCAGACTCAGCTCGCCGAGCCCCTCGCACCTGGGGCAGCGCCCCGCAGGCGTGTTGTAGGAGAAGTGCCCGGCGTTCCACCTGCGCTGTTTCGCCTCGGCGGTTGTGGCGAACAGTGAGCGGATCGCATCGAAGACCCCTGAGTACGTGGCCGGTGTCGAGCGGGAGTTCTGACCGATCGGTGTCGCGTCGACCTCGATCGTCGAATGGATTCCCGCAGCCTCGAGGCTGCGTACGTGGTGGGGCAGCGGACGCCCGGTCTCCTGGGCGCGCAGCGCCGGCAGCAGGGAATCGAGGACCAGGGCGGTCTTGCCCGCACCGGACATCCCCGTGATGGCGGTCAGGGCGTGGAGCGGGAACTCGGCCGAGACGTCGTGGAGGTTGAACAGGTCGGTGACCTCCAGGCGGAGCCACCCGCGCCGCGCTGAGGCAGAGACATCAAGCGGATGTTCGGGACGCACGCGCCCGACGGCTTGTCCGTCCAGATAGGGTGCGATGAGCGAGCCGGGGGTGTGGGCGACCTCCGCGGGCGTGCCCTGGGCGATGATCGTTCCGCCGTGGTGCCCGGCGCCCGGGCCGAGCTCGATCAGTTGGTCAGCGGCGCGCAGGACCTCGATGTCGTGGTCGACGATGACGACCGAGTTCCCGGAGTCGACGAGGTCGCGGCTGACGGCGATGAGACCCGCGACATTGGACGGATGCAAGCCGATCGACGGCTCATCGAGGACGAAGAGCATGCCGGTCGCGCGTTCGAGGACAGTGCGGGCCAGCTGAATGCGTTGACGCTCCCCGGTCGACAGCGTGTCACCGTCGCGGTCCAGGGACAAGTAGCCGAGCCCCAGGGCGAGCAGCGGATTCACTGAGGTCCGGAACTCGGCGACGAGCCGCGTGGCCAGGCCGGTCATCTCGGTGGGCAGCCACGCGAGGACGCGGTCGGCGAAGGCGTTGAGGCAGGACAACGGATGGGCACAGACCTGCGCGAGATTCTCGTCGGCCAGCAACGAGGTGAGGATCTGCGCCTTGAGACGGTTGCCGTGGCACGTCGGGCACCCGTGCCGCACGAAGTACTTCTGCGTCCGCTGGAATCCGGGGGTGGCCTCCTCATCCTCGTGGCCGGCGAGCTTGTCGATCGTCGTCGTGGCATTCTCGAAGGTGACGTTGAGCGGGACACCGTTGTCATGTTTGAAGGTCAGGACGATGCGGTGCTTCTCGGCGGGGCCGTGCCAGATGATGTCGCGCTCGTCGTCGGTGAGGTCGCGGTAGGGCACGTCGATGCGCACTCCGAGCTCTCGGGCCACCAGGGGCATCGAGGATCGGATCGGACCGCGCCACGGAGCGACGGCTCCCTGCTCCAGGGTGAGTCCGGGATCGGGGATGACCGCGTCGGGATCGACCTCGCGGACTTGGCCGAGGCCGTGACAGGTCGGGCATGCTCCGGTCGAGTTGAAGGCGAAGGACTCCGCGCCGGGCTGGTTGAATGTCACCTTGCAGACCGGGCACGTGCGGACCCCGGACACCGCGGTGTCCAACGAGGGCGCCAGGCGATGGCCGTTCGGGCAGACATGGGAGCCGAGGCGGGAGAACATCAATCGCAGGATGTTCAGGGTTTCGGACAGCGTGCCGACCGTCGAACGGGGACCGGGCTTGGGCGGGCGCTGACGCAGGGCGACGGCACTGGGCAGATAGGAGATCCGGTCGACGTCGGGCTTGGCGGCCTGCGAGATCCGGCGCCGTGTGTAAGTCGAGAGGGCGTCAAGGTAGCGTCTGGACCCTTCGGCGTAGAGCGTGCCGAGGGCGAGGGAGGACTTGCCCGAGCCCGACAGTCCGGTCAGGGCGACGAAGCTGGTCAGGGGGACATCGACGTCGAGGTCACGCAGGTTGTTGACGCGGGCGCCACGAACCTCGATGGAGGTCGGGCCGCGCAGTGGGCGCTGAGCACGGTCGATGGAGGTGTCCGACATGGGACCCATGGTCGCACTCATCGGTGACAGGGGTCCTCTGGAAGGGCCACCGTTGACAGAGCGAGCATGGAAGAGGGGGCCGCTCCGATAACGCAACACCGTGACCTACGGACAGGGAATCACCCACGGAGAGAAGACCTGATCGCTGGAATTCGCTTCGGTTCTGCTGCGGACGGGGTAACGCTGATGGTCCTCAGTGGGCTGTCCGCTCCTCGGGGTCGAACACCAGCTGAAGGAAGACGAGGTCGCGCCACTGACCGAACTTGGTCCCGACCTCGCGGAAACGGCCAACCTGCTCGAAGCCGAGCCGTTCGTGGAGCCGGATCGAACCGGTATTGGCCGCATCGATGCCCGCGACCATCACGTGGATCTGGAGATCGCAGGCTCGTTCGATGAGCGCCGTCAAGAGCTCGGTGCCGATCCCGTTCCCACGCTGGTCGGAGCGGATGTAGACCGAGTGCTCGACCGTATGGCGATAGCCCTCCCAGGCCCGCCACGGCCCGAGGGCCGCGTAACCGAGGACGGCGACTCGCCCTCGCTGTTGACGCCGTCGATGGCGACGAGGACGGGGAACCTAGTGGCGTGATGCTCGGCGAGCCACGCTGCTCGGTTGTCTGTGTCCACGGGAGTCTCATCCCAGGTCGCCATTGTGTGGAGCACGGCGTCGTTGTGGATCTCGGTGATATCAGTGGCGTCGAGCGCAGTCGCATCACGAATCTGCATGGTGCTCCGGTTTCTGCTCAGGTGGATCTCGTCTGTCGCTCCGGGTGACGATGCGAGCATCGCGTCATCCTCTCCTCATGCAGTGGACATTCTTGCAGTGCCGGATCCGATCAGCGCATGGTGATTTCGATCAGTCGGATCCGCTGGAGGGTCTTGTGGATGTGAAGGGAGCAATGAGCATGGACCATATTGGTCAGCAAGTGCCCTCAGGACCCGTGGCCGTCGTTGGCGCGGGAGCAATCGGCTTGGCTGTGGCATCGGCATTTTTGCGCGCCGGACGTCCGGTCATCGTATGCGGGGGGCACACGCCCATTGACCATATCGCGATCACCGAGGATGGGGCCGTCGACTCGTGGCCGGTCATTCACACAGACGTTCAGAGTGACATCGCCGGGGTCGACACCGTCGTTCTCGCCGTCAAGGCCCAGCAGACCGAATCGGCTTCTGGGTGGCTGCGGGCAGCGTCCTCGCCGGACACGACGGTAGTGGTCGCTCAGAACGGTATTGAGCAGCGGGACCGGGTCGCCCCATTCGTCGGTGAGGCCCGGATCGTGCCGGCAGTGGTCTATCTCAACGTCGAGCGCACCGCTCAGGGAACAGCGGTTCTGCGTCGAGCGGGCGCGCGCGATCTCGTTCTTCCCGACGACGCGCCCAGCGGTGCACTGGCCGAGCAGCTGAGAGCCGGGCGCATGCGCGTCGACCTCGACGAGGATTTCCTGACGACGTCGTGGCGCAAGCTGCTGACGAACATCACGGCGAACCCGCTGACCGCGTTGACTGGCCGCCGCGTGGAGGTTATGCGCGATCCCGGCATCGCCGCCATCGCCCGCTCGATCATGACGGAGGCGGTCGCCGTGGCCCAGGCCGAGGGCGCGGGTCTGACCGATGACGACGTCCAAGGCGTCCTCGACTGGCTCGATGGAATTCCGGCGGGCTCGACGACCTCAATGCGCGAGGACCGCGTCGCTGGACGTCCCCTGGAATACGATGCCTTGACCGGCGCGGTCGTGCGTGCCGGTGAACGTCACGGGATCGACGTGCCTGTCAATCGCCTGATCCTCGCTCTGCTCGCCGCCATCGGGCCCCTCGGCGATGGAGGAGTGAGCGACCCCTCGACGGAGGATGCGCGGACGACGGGACTCCGATGAGGCTCTCCCATCGTGGGCGAACGAGCGAGGCGTTCCACGCGATGACGTTGATCGTCAAGGCGGATGAGTTGGAAGCCGCGGGTCACGACGTCGTCCGGCTGAGCATCGAGGAGCCTGATTTCGGCGCGTCACCGGTCGTCCACGCGGCGATGTGCGACGTATGGTCGGCCGTCCGCTGGGATATGCCCCTCCCTTGAGACTCCCTGTCTTGCGGCATGCGATCGCAGATTTCTATCTGGCGCGCCATGGTGTCGTCGTGGACCCCGCTCGGGTCGTCATCGCCACCGGTGCCTCTTCGGCGTTGCTTCTGGCACTCGCAGCGACGATCGATCCGGGCGACGAGGTCGTGGTGGCGGACCCATCACCCGTCCTATCCATGCAACCGGCAGATTGTCTCCACGTTCGGTGCGCAGGTCGTCTCTGTCGCGGCACCGCCCCAGGCGTGCTTTCAGCTCAGCGCGGACTCCGTGGCCGATGCTTGGTCGGATCGGACGAGCGCGGTGATGATCACGACGCCGTCAAACCCGACGGGTGTGTCGATTTCCGGCGAGGAACTGGATGCGATCTGTACCTACGCGCGGAGTCACGACGCGTGGAGGATCGTTGACGAGACCTATCTGGGCATCGCCGATCCGACCCCGCAAGGTGCGCGCCGACAGACGGTGCTGGCTTGTTTCACGCCCGAGTTGCTCGAGATCTGCGAGCAGCGGCGCCTCGCGTTGGTCGAGCCAGACGGGGCGTTCTACGTGTACTTCGAGGTCTCGCGAACGGGCCTGGGATCGTGGGAGTTCTGTGAGCGAGCGTTGGACCAGGTTCACCTCGCATTGACGGCTGGGCGGGACTTCGAGACCACCGAGTTCGCGGAGTCGCAGGTGCGACTGTCGGATGCGGCGTCCCGTGAGGAACTGGCCAGGGGTCTGGAGCGGCTGGAGCGGCTCGTCGACTCCCTCGAGGTGGGACGGGCACGGAGTCCTGACTTCCGGAGGTTGAGAGAGTCCGTGACGGCGGCCTTCTCCTCGGGACGGAGGCACTGGAGCGCGGTCAAGGGACTGGCGTAGGGTGAAGAGGAGGATTGTCGGCCGTCGTCGTGTCCGCTGGTGAACATGGGTGAAGCCCTGTGCGGGACGAGCTTCGGTCCACGCGAACGGTCGTCCGGCACTTGTGCTGGAGGGGGTTTGTGTGAGCCAGGACGACGGGGTTGAAAGTGGGGCGCCGTCAGCTTTTTCGGGTGTGCGCACGGTGTACGACGCGGCGCAGGAACGGCTGGGACGGATCTTCGCGGACTTCGACAATGTGATCGTCGCGTTCTCCGGCGGCAAGGACTCCGGAGCGATGCTGCACCTGGTCCTGGACTACATGCGCGCCCACGCCATCACCCGTCGGGTGCACGTGTTCCACATGGATTATGAGGGCCAGTACACCGCGACCACCACCTATGTGGACCAGGTCATGACCTCCGACCGGGATCTGATCGTGCCGTGGCGGGTGTGCCTGCCGGTGGCTGCGGGGTGCGCGGCGACGATGTACGCCGATCACTGGAGGCCCTGGGACCCGAGGGCGCGCGAGCTGTGGGTCCGCGACTTGCCCACTCATCCCGGTGTCATCCATACGGGGAATGTGCCGGAGGGATTCCCGTCGTTTGATGGGGTGTGGGACTACTCCTTCCAGGAGGCCTTCGAGCGTTGGCTGCACGATGGGGCGGGTGCCCGGCGCACAGCGGTGTTGATCGGCATCCGCGAGCAGGAGTCGCTGAACCGGTATGCGGCGATCAACCGCGAGGACAAGCGCGCCATGCACGCCGGGCTGCGTTGGACGTCGGTGATGACCCCGGGAGTGGTGAAGGCCTATCCGATCCACGACTGGCTGTTGGAGGATGTCTGGCACGCTCACGCCTTGTTCGGGTGGTCCTACAACCGTCTGTACGACCTCTTGTACACGGCGGGCGTGCCCCTGCATCTCATGCGGGTCGCCTCGCCGTTCATCAGCCAGGGCATTCGCCAGCTCCAGTTGTACCGGGTGATCGAGCCGGCCTTGTGGGCTCGGCTGGTGGGGAGGGTCAACGGGGCCAACTTTGCCGCCCTCTACGGCGACACGACCGCCATGGCCGCCCGGAGCGTCACTCTGCCAGCGGGGCATACGTGGAAGACATATCTGAAGTTCCTCCTCGACACGTTGCCGGCCTCGGCCCGGCAACGGTACATGACCAAGTTCGCCACCTCGGTGCGTTATTGGACGGAGAAGGGTGGCGCTCTGCCCTCCGAGACGGTCCGTGAGCTTGAGGCTGCCGGTGTGAAAGCCGATTATCTCGGTCCCACACAGGGGCGCATCTACACCCGCCCCCACGAGGTCGTCCGGTTCCCCACCTATCCCGACGACCTGCCTGGAATCCACGCCTTCGCCTCACTGCCGACCTACAAGCGCATGTGCATCACCATCCTGCGCAACGACTACACCTGCCGGTACATGGGCTTCGGCCCCACCAAGCTGGATGAGGACGAGCGTCGTTCGGCCATGGAGAAATACGAGGAAGTACTGACGTGACCGAGGACGATGACTTCCTGTCTCCCGTCTACCGGGTGAGAGGCGTGCCCGTGGAGAAGATCCGCTCCAACGCCTACAACCCAAACGTCGTCGCCCCACCCGAGATGAAGCTGCTCGAACGCAGCATCTGGGAAGATGGCTACACCCAGCCCATCGTCTGCTCGTACCTGCCCGAGAAAGACGTCTACGAGATCGTTGACGGATACCACCGCTACAAGGTCATGCTCACCTCGAAGCGCATCCGCGAACGCGAGCACGGCCTGCTGCCCGTGGTCGCCATCGACGAAGACCTCCCTCATCGCATGGCTTCCACCATCCGTCACAACCGTGCCCGTGGCACCCACAGCGTGGAGCTCATGATCAAGGTCGTCGCCGAACTGGTCGAGGCCGGCATGAGCGACGCCTGGATCACTGCCCATGTCGGCCTCGACCCTGATGAGCTGCTGCGCCTCAAACAGATCACCGGCATCGCGGCTCTCTTCGCCGACACAGATTTCAGCCATGCCGACCCACCAGACGACGATGAGTACGGAGGTCCCGGGCGACGACCGTGAACCGGGGACGGTGTCCATTTGGACGAGGATCCTGCCACGGACGTTCCGAGAGCGCATTCCAGCCTCGCCCCTGCCGATGATCTCCGTGGCCACAGGGGCCTCCGAGACGGCCACGGTCATCGGAGAAGTGCAGCGATCGGTCGTGTCAGGCCTGGTGCCCCCGGCCAGACTCGAACTGGCAACCTACGGATTAGAAGGCCGGTGCTCTATCCATTGAGCTACGGAGGCTGCGCCCTCGCGGGCACCCGACAAGGATATCGCCCGGTGAGCGATGCTTGAAAACGGGGTTTCCCGCGCGCGTCTGTCCTGGTTCGTGTGACGAATTCCCGGTATACGGACTCCGGGTGGCGGACTGTGTCGACGCGAGCAACGCTGGACCCATGTTGATTCGCGTGCAACTCGCCGACGGCCTTGGCGTCGGTCTGTGCATGCGAATGCCGCGCTGAGACGCAGAAGCCTCACGCGACCTGGGTCAGCAACTTCCTTCCACCTGCGCCGATTGGCGCTTTCCAGCTCTTGCTCGACCACACCATCGGAGATTCCGAGATGAGTGATCCCACGCGTTCACCTGCACGGGAGCCAGTCACCCTGTCATTTGAGGTGATGCCCCCGCGCCATCCTGACCTTGCCCCTCGATTCTGGAGCACGGTTGACGAGCTGATCGGTGCGCGACCGGATTTTCTGTCGGTCACCTACGGCGCCGCAGGACGGGACCGCGCTAGCGCACGGGCTGTCGTGGACCGCTTGGTCCGGGAGACTCCTGTCCAACCGATCGCGCACCTGACCTGCGTCAGCGCCTCCATCGAGGATGTTTCGGCAGTCATCGCCGACTACCTCGACACCGGGGTGCGAACCTTTCTGGCCGTGCGGGGAGACCCTCCGCTGAGTGATCCCCACTGGAGTCCGGGCCCGGACGGCGTCTCTTCCGCCACACAGCTTGTCACCCTGATAAGGTCGCTGGAAGCCGACCGCTGCCGTGCGCATCCGGGTGCCGCTCTGCGAGCAGCGTTCAAGCCGCTGACCATTGCCGTAGCGGCATTCGCGGGTGGAAATCCTGCGGTCGGGACGACGCCCGAGCAGGAAGTCGAACGGCTTCTGGTCAAACAGGCAGCTGGTGCCGACTTCGCAATCACACAGCTCTTCTGGAATCCCCGGACGTATCTCTCTTTCGTCGAGAGAGCACGCGCTTGCGGGGTGACGATCCCGATCCTGGCGGGGTTGCTTCCTCCCACAGACCTCCCCCGTTTGCGTCGCGTCACCGACCTGACCGGTATCGAAGTGCCGCGCGCTCTGCTCGACCGGCTCGCAACCTGTGAGACCGACGAGGAACGGTATGACATTGGAGTGCAGGTGGGCGCGCGAATGTCGCGCGGCGTCCTCGACGCAGGTGCGCCTGGCATCCACCTCTACACGTTCAACCGAGCGAAGCCGGCCCTGGACGTCCTCGGGCATGCGGGACTGCTCGATCCCGTCAGATGAGTCCCGCCGATTCCGCCCACGACACACGACCTCGCCGATCCCAGTACTGGAGAAAACACATGACGACGCCTGCATTTCCCACGGCAACCATCCTCGGATACCCACGTATCGGAGCCGATCGCGAACTCAAGAAGGCTGTCGAGTCCTTTTGGGCCGGCCGCATCGACATCGATACCCTGCGTCAGGCGGCGCAGGACCTCCGTCGGGCGACCCACGAACGACTGATCGAGCTCGGTCTGGGGCGTTACGATGCGTCAATCCCGGAGTCCTTCTCGCTCTACGACCAGGTTCTGGACGGAACGACTCTTCTCGGTGCGATCCCCGAGCGCTTCTCCGGTCGGTCCGGAATCGATCTGTACTTCGCCCTCGCTCGCGGTGACGACGCGGTGGCACCGCTGGAGATGACGAAGTGGTTCGACACGAACTATCACTACCTGGTTCCCGAGGTCGGGCCGGACACCCCGTTGGCTCTGAGCGATCGCTCTGTTATCGAGCGATTCGTTGAAGCACGTGAGTGGGGTGCCACTGTGCGCCCCGTCCTGGTCGGTCCCGTGACAGTCCTGGCGTTGGCCAAACCGACGGCGGACGCTCCGGCGGGGTGGTCGCCATTGGAGCGCCTGGACGAGGTCGTGGCCATCCACGCCCAGGTGTTGGCCGAACTGGCCGCAGTCGGTGCACCGTGGATCCAGTTCGATGAACCGGCTCTGGTCAGTGACAACCTCCCCGAGTCGCGGTCGACGCTCATCGAGGCGGCCGCTCGCGCCTATGGGCGCCTCGCAGAGGCGGAGCAACGACCCGCGCTGCTGGTGACGACTCCCTACGGTGATGGTCGGGCGGCACTTCCCACGCTCGTGGCCTCCGGCGTCGAAGCCGTCCACCTTGACCTCGTCCGGGGAGGCCTTCCCGCACGAGGTGCCACAGATTTGTCAGGTGTCACCCTGGTCGGTGGTGTTGTGGACGGGCGCAATATCTGGCGGGCTGATCTGGCCGCCGCCCGTGACACGCTCGAATCGGCTCGAGCATTGGGGCCGGCGGGGATCGCAGTGGCGACCTCGACCTCGCTGCAACACGTGCCCCACGACGTTGAGCGGGAGCATTGGGAAGATCCCGCACTCGACCGTGAACTTCATGAGTGGCTCGCCTTCGCCGACCAGAAGGTCGGTGAGGTCGTCACGCTCGCGCGTGGCGTTGATCGGGGATGGAACGCGATCTCGGAAGAGGTCAGCTCGGCTCGGGCCGCTTTGGCTGCCCGCGCGGACGCGCCCGGTGTGTTAGTGGCCGACGTGCGCGCGCGTGTCGCCTCGTTGACCGCAGCCGATCGCACGCGCGTCGATCCCGCCATTCGTGAGGCCGCCCAGGGCGCCCGGCTGGGTTTGCCGGAGCTGCCGACGACGACCATCGGTTCTTTCCCCCAGACCGGCGAGATTCGGCGTGCGAGGGCGGCCCATACGCGCGGGGAACTGGATGATCTGACCTACGAGGATCGGATCAAGACTGAGATCGCTTCGGTCATCGAGCTCCAGGAGGAGATCGGCCTGGACGTCCTGGTCCATGGCGAGGCCGAACGCAACGACATGGTCCAGTACTTCGCGGAGCTGCTCGATGGTTTTGCGGTCACGCGCCACGGGTGGGTCCAATCGTACGGATCTCGCTGCACGAGGCCCTCCATCTTGTGGGGTGACGTCTCGCGCTCGCGGCCGCTCACGGTGCCGTGGACCGCGTACGCCCAGTCACTGACAGACAAGCCTGTCAAGGGGATGCTGACGGGACCGGTGACAATCATCGCGTGGTCGTTCGTCCGCAACGACCTGCCGGTCGGCGAGGTCGCCGATCAGATCGCTTTGTCACTGCGCGACGAAATTGTCGATCTGGAGTCGACGGGCATAGCTATCATCCAGGTGGATGAGCCGGCCTTACGCGAGCTGTTGCCCCTGGAGGCCGCGGCGCATGCGGACTATCTGACGTGGTCGGTCGGGGCGTTTCGTGCCGCGACTTCGGGGGTCCTTCCAACGACTCAGATCCACACGCACCTGTGCTATTCGGAGTTCGGCCAGATCATCGACGCGATCGACGGATTGGGCGCCGACGTCACGTCGATCGAGGCCGCGCGGTCCCACATGGAGGTCCTGCCCGCACTGCGCGAGGAGGGATTCGATCGGGGAGTGGGGCCGGGTGTGTGGGACATACACTCTCCGCGCGTGCCGTCCGTGACCGAGCTGGAGGACTTGATCGTGGAGGCAGCGCGCTACGTCGATCCGCGCCACCTGTGGGTCAATCCCGATTGCGGGCTGAAGACCCGCGCCTATCCGGAGACGATTGCGACGCTGCACAACCTGGTGCAGGCAGCTGGGGAGGTGCGTGCCCGGATCGCCGAGCCCCAGCCGGTCGGCTGAACGCCGCGATGGAAGAGGACGTGGCGTGAGGGGAGCGAGTTATGGGATCAGTCGGTCGTCCCACCTGTGCCGAGACACGCCTTCTGTGAGGGGCGACACACGTCATCCACTGACCGCGACGAGTAGATCGTCCCGGCGGGGACTGTCGGATGAACGGTGTGTGGGGTCCGGTGGTTCTTGTTGGTTGATCTTCTCGAATCGGCCTTGGAAGGTGGTTGCGAAGGCGTTGAGGGCGGGTTTCCACCTGATCACCCAGCGTGCCTAGTCTCCGCCGGTGGGGTCAAGGGATCGGGTCACCAGGTAGAGGCATTTCAGGGCGGCCTGCTCGTTGGGGAAGTGGCCCCTGGCTCGGACTACTCTGCGGTAGCGGGCGTTGATCGACTCGATCGCGTCGCGGTGCTGTCGGCCCGCGTAGCGGAGCTGTTGCGGATCAGGTGGACGATGCTCTGCTGGACGACTGTGTGTTCCCAGGTGGTGGTTGATGGTCTCCGGCAGGCCCTTGAGCCCGTCGCAGATGCTATGCCGATATCGGCATAACAGACGGCGATGAATACGTCTTCGACGTCACGGTTCTTCGGCTCTGTGAACTCCTGTAACCAGAACCGGGCGGCTTTCGCCCCTGTCGCCGGCCCAGATGCCAAGGATGTCGCGTTCTCCCGTTCTCCGTGACGCCGATGACGACGTAGAACGCGGCGTTGCGGGCTGGGGGCACCTCTCGCTTGACAGGGGGAGCCGTCACGGACCTTCACCACGATCGCGTCGACGAAGATCACCGGATACAGCGGATCCAGCGGCCGCGAGGACCACTCGGCCATCTCCGCCTGCTCCAGCAGTTGCTGGACCAGTTCTCTCTGATCGATGATCTCTCCGGTCACGGGATCGATCATGTCGTCACCTGTCTTCTCAGTCGTGTCAGACACGGCCATCTCCTCTCGGATCAGACCAAACCCTCGCACACCGTTTTTCATACACTCCCGAATGGATGGGCGAAGGGAGTGGGCGGACGAAGTCCTTGAAGCGCCGCTCCGAGTCGGGATCCCTTCCGTGGAAGGCGTCACGCGTGATGGGGTCGATGCAGGCGTCGAGCACACTCGATCGGATAGAGGTCAATCCGAGCGGGGAGAGTTCGTGCTTGAGGCGGCTCTCGACGAGCGTCTTGAGAATCGCGATCTCCAGGAGATCCCTGCAGTCGGCATATACGTCGCATACGACGTAATTGGGTTTCGCAGAAGAGGAACGGGATTCGCCGGAGAGGCCGTTCCCGACGACGGAATTCACAGATGACCAGAATGTGGACCCTATGTTGACCTGGGCAGGTCGCTCCGGGGAGCATGTCTTTCGTGAGTTCTTACGCGTTGCAGACCTGCCGCCTCATGGGTGGCATGTGCGCGCGAATGTGTATGTGAGCGAGTCCCCAGATCCTGCTCATTTTGCCGCGTTGAGTCACCCCACTCTGTGTGTGGGGGGTGCGGCCCCGGACATACGGACACTCACATGACACTCGTCTCCACCCCCACCCGTCCCTCTTCTCGTCGCGTTCACGCACAAGCCGGTACGTCGACCTCGTTCGATGATTTCCTTTCCGTCCTCGACAATCTGCGGCTTGCGCCCCGCGCCGTCACAGTCGACGTCGAGCGGCGCGTCGTCTCCGTCGATCACGCTGCCGTCGATCTGTGCCACCAAGAGTTCGAGTTGCTGGCTCACTTGGCCCGCAACGCAGATCGCACGGTCTCCCGTGAAGAACTCTTCGAGACCGTGTGGTCGACGCGCGACCTCGACGAGGGCTCACGTACGGTCGATGCCCACATCCGGCGCCTGCGTCGCAAGCTTGACGCCCCCGGCCTCATCACGACCGTGCGTGGGGAGGGATACCGCTTCAACTCCGCGCCGAGCGTGCGCGTGGTGCGTACCCGCAAGACCGCGTTGGCAGCCTGAGCCGTCGTCGGATTGGTTGTCGCAACCGATGGCGGCTGGCGGAGGCCCTGCCAGCACGTCATCGCCATAGAAGGATTCGGCGACGGCCTTCAGCTGATCCGGGCACGAGGGGATAGATCGGCACGGCTCCTCGATCGCCACCTTCTGGCATTCGCCCAGGACGGCCCACTTCAGACCAACAGTCGGAAGATCTCCGAGTCCGCTCCGATCTCCTCGACGTGGAGGGGAGAGGCGTCCATTCGTAGACGGAGCCCGTCGATGTCCTCCCGACGGCCGAGATCGATGCCGACCAACGCCGGGCCCGTCTCCCGATTGTTCTTCTTCGTGTATTCGAAGTGGACGATGTCATCGTCGGGGCCGAGCACGTCGGTGAGAAAACCCCGCAACGCGCCGGGCTGCTGAGAGAACGTCACCAGGAAATAGTGACGCAGGCCCTCATAACGCAACGAGCGTTCCATGACCTCCGCGTAGCGCGTCAGATCGTTGTTTCCCCCGGAGACCACGCACACGATCGAGCCGTCGGCGGATCCCGCCAGCTTGGCGCGTGCCATGGGGGTGGCCAGGAGCAGTCGTGCGGCGCTCGAGGCAAGTGCGCCCGCTGGTTCGGCGATGACGCCGTCGGACTGGTAAAGGTCGAGCATCTCCGTGCACACCGCGCCCTCGGGAACGACAAGGACGTCGTCGACGAGATCACGGACGATGTCGAAGGCCATCGATCCGGCGGTCCCCACGGCCGTCCCGTCGACAAAGGGATCGACTGCGTCCAGGGGGACGGGGGAGCCGGCATCCAGTGCCGCCCGCATTGAGGCCGCTCCCAATGGCTCGACGCCGATGACGCGGACCTCGGGCCGGGCGTCCTTCAACGCTGTCGCGATCCCGGAGATCAATCCGCCCCCACCGACGGGCACGAGGATGCAACACGTGTCGTCGGGCATCTGCTCGATGAGTTCGGCCCCGATCGTGCCCTGACCGGCGATCGTCATTGGGTCGTCATAGGGATGGACGTAGATGCGTCCCGATGCCCGCGCGGCCTCCTGGGCGAGGGCGTTTGCGCGGTCGAAGGTTCCGTCGACGATCACCTGCTCGACGAGGTTGCCCCCGATGGTCGCGATCCGGCGACGCTTCTGGGCGGGAGTGTTCGAGGGCAAGTAGATCGTGCCGTGGACGCCCAGGTGCGCACACGCGTAGGCGACGCCTTGGGCGTGGTTGCCGGCTGAAGCGCAGACGACGCCGCGTTGCCGGTCGGCGGGGGACAGAGCGGACATCCGGGCAAAGGCGCCGCGCACTTTGAACGACCGGCATTTCTGCTGGTCCTCCCGCTTGAGGAGGACAGGAGCCCCGATCAGATCGGTCAGGCGGTCCGAGTGACCGAGGTGTGTCCGCCGGACGACCCCCGCCAGAGCACGTCCCGCCACGGCGATGTCGTCGGGGGTGACAGAGCGGGACGTGGATCGGAGTGACTGGGGAGAGAACATGCGGGGGCTCCTGGCTGGATAACGATCTGAGCCAGTGTAGGACGTCACAGTCGCTCGCTCTGTCGCGGTCCGCGAGAAAGGCACCCGGAGCACGAGGCAGCGGGTTCCGTCCCGTCACCATTCCTGTCTACGTCTCGTCCGGCCGTGGAAGTCGGTTACATTCTCCCGGATGCCGACTCGACGCGGGCTGCGGATACATCGGTCCATATCGTTTCTGACGGGCGCTTCGGATTGTCGGGCCCAGAGCTTCTCTGTCGTCGGCTTCGAGAGCCCGGAGGTGAAACGAGTGCAGTGGTCGGTGATCCAGAAGGCGTTGCCGCTCTTCGTCGATGCGTTCTGGGTGACACTGTGGCTTTCCGCTGTGGGCATTGTGATCGCCGTGGTGCTGGGACTTGCCGTTGCGCTCGCCCGGGAGTTCGACGTACCGGTGCTCTCACGCATCGGCCACGCCTATGAGGAGCTGTTGCGCAACACTCCGCTGCTCATCGATCTCTTCTTCATCTACTACGCATTGCCGGTCTTCGGCGTCAAGCTCTCCGCCGAGGCTTGCGCGATCCTCGGGCTCGGCCTGCTCGGCGGGGCCTACATGGCCGGAGCATTTCGCGGAGGCTTCAGTGGCATCGCGCGGATCCAGCAGGAATCAGCGCGCGCTCTCGGGCTCTCCCGACTGCAGCGCGCTCGTTTCATCACGTTGCCCCAGGGACTGACGTTGAGCGTGCCTGGAGTCGCGGCCAACATGATCTTCCTGGTCAAGGAGACCTCGATCTTCACCGTGATCGCCGTTCCGGAGCTGACCAACACGGCTCGGTACCTGATCGGGATGTACTACCGGACGGACGAATACCTCTTCATGCTGGTCATCGCCTACGCGATCATCCTTGTTCCGATGTCTCTGATTCTCACGTGGCTGGAAAGGAGAGTGCGTCGTGGCAGCTTCGGGCGCTGAACTCCTGCTGAACCTCGAGATCCTCGTGCGGTTGCTCACCGGGCTATGGGTCTCGGTCCGTATCGCGCTGATCTCCCTGGCGATCGGCATCCCGTTGGGTGCGCTCCTGGGGGCGTTGCGCCTGCTGCCAAACCGGCTGATTCGGACAGTGCTGAGGCTGTACCTGGAATTCTTTCGGATCATGCCAACCTTGGTGCTCTTGTTCCTCTTCTATTACATCCTGCCGCGGCAGCTCGGCGTCCGGATCGCTGGCGAACCGGTCGCCATCGTCGCCTTCTCGCTGTGGGTGGGCGCGGAGATCAGTGACATCGTCCGAGGTGCCTTCATTTCCGTCCCGGAGCATCAGGTGGAGGCGGGACGCGCGCTGGGGCTCAACGGAGTGCAGCAGCTGCGCTACATCCTTCTTCCGCAGTCGATCAGTCTCATGGTGCCAGCGACCATCAACCTCGCGACTCGCATCATCAAGTCCACGTCGTTGCTGTTGCTGATCAGCGTGCTCGACGTCGTCAGCGTCGGCCAGCAGATCATGGAGGCCAACCGCGATACCTATCCGGATGCTCCGTTTTGGATCTACCTCTTCATCTTCCTGCTGTACTTCTTCGTCTGCTGGCCGTTGTCTTTGCTGGCAAGCAGGCTGGAGCACCGAACGAAGGAACTCACCCATGGCTAAGAACTCCGACGAGCAGCCGCTTCTCTCGGTCAGCGGACTGGAGAAATCGTTCGGGGAGCGCCGTGTGCTCACGGATGTCTCGCTCGAGGTACCACGTGGCAGCGTCCAGGTCCTCGTGGGTCCCTCCGGTTCAGGCAAATCGACTCTGATCCGGTGTCTGAACGGGTTGGAGCCGATCGATGCCGGATCGATCGTGTTCGACGGCCAGACGGTCGTCAGGGCTGACCGGCGAGTCTCCGCTGCGCATGCGCGTCGGCAGGAGCGAGCATGGCATCGGCTTCGCGACCGCATCGGCATGGTCTTTCAAAGCTATGACTTGTTTCCGAACCTCACCGTCGCGCAGAACATTCGCCTGGCGCCAATCAAGGTGCAAAAGCGCAATCGCGAGGAAGTCACTACCGAGGCGAGGCACCTGCTCGAGCAGGTCCAGATGAGCGACTACTGGGACAGCTATCCCCGACAGCTCTCGGGAGGCCAACGACAGCGCGTGGCGATCGTCCGGGCTCTTGCAATGAAGCCGCAGCTGATGCTCTTCGACGAGGTCACCGCCTCACTCGACCCCGAGATGGTCCGTGGAGTCCTTGAGATCATCCTCGACCTAGCCGAGGCCGACATGACGATGATCGTCGTCACGCATGAAATGGAATTCGCGCGCCGCATCGCCGACACCGTGCTTTTCCTGGACGACGGCGTCATCGCGGAACGGGGGACGGGCGAGGGGTTCTTCGAGCGTCCCACAACCGATCGGGCCCGACGCTTTCTGGCGAGCATGGCTCCCGTTGAATGACCATCGGTCTCAGAACACCCACAACACTTCAGAGGCATTCAGGCCTTGGAGTTCCATCATCGCAAGAGGAGACACCATGAGGAGAACCATCCGCAGAGCTGCCCTTGGCATCGCCGGAGCGGCCGTTGCCGCCCTCGCCGTGGTCGGTTGCAGCAGTAGTGATGCCGGAAGCACGAGCGGGCAGTCGGATGCCGGCAGCGGCCAGAGCGTGCAGGAGATCAAAGACAAGGGCACGATCCGCATCGCGACCTTCACCGATCTCAAGCCTTACGGCTACACGACCGATGACGGCACGGAGACCGGCTACGACGTCGAGCTGGGGGAGCGGCTGGCGAAGGACCTCGGCGTGCAGGTCGAGTGGGTGCCAGTCAACGCCGACGCCCGCGTCGACGCACTGCGTTCCGACAAGGCCGACCTGGTGCTCGCCAACTTCACGGTCACAGATGAGCGTCAGGCGGTCGTGGACTTCGCCGATCCGTACATGAAGGTCTCCATCGGCGTCGTCTCGCCCGACGACGCGCAGATCACTGCCGTGTCGCAGCTCGAGGGCAAGCAGCTTGCCGTGAACAAGGGCACGACGGCGGAGCAGTGGTTCACAGAGAACGCTCCGCAGATCGAGCAGTCGAAATATGACTCGAAGACGGAGCAGTTCCAAGCGTTCAAGGACGGTCGCGCGGCGGCGATCGCCGACGACAACACCTACCTCTACTCATGGGCGAAGGAGAACCCCGGATACACCGTGGGCATCAAGCAGCTCGGCGATCAGTCATTCATCGCTCCAGCGGTCGTCAAGGGCAACAGCGATCTGCTCGAATGGGTGAACACGGAGGTCTCGGCGCTCACCGACGAGGGCTTCTTCACGCAGGACTACACGGACCAGCTCAAGCCGTATTTCACCGATGACGTGCAGCCCGAAGACGTGGTGCTGACCGCGGATGAGCTCGCGGGTCAACAGCAGTAGGCCTGCCGGCATGCCCGCGAGTTCCGCTGCAGGGCCTCGCGGGCGTCGCCGCCTCAGGGCGCTCCGCCAGCCCGCCTACACTGGGACCCGTGACTGAGACCCTGAAGGATCCACTGGTGTGGATCGACTGTGAGATGACCGGCCTGGACGTGACGAAGGATGATCTGATTGAGGTGGCGGTCGTCATCACCGACGCAAACCTCTCTGTGATCGATCCGGGAATCGATGTCCTCATCAAGCCCACCCAGGCGGGGCTCGACCACATGGATGATTTCGTGCGATCGATGCATACACGTTCCGGTTTGCTCGATGAGCTTGACGACGGACTGACGATGGAGGATGCGACGACTCAGGTCCTCGACTACATCAAGAAGTTCGTTCCGACGCCGAACAGTGCCCTGTTGGCCGGCAACTCGGTGGGAACCGACAAGGTCTTCCTCGAGGCCAACATGGCGGCAGTCATCGATCACCTGCACTACCGGCTGATTGACGTCTCCTCGGTCAAGGAACTCGCGAAGCGCTGGTACAAGGTGACCTACGACGAGGCTCCGTCCAAGCACGGTGGGCACCGTGCGCTGGCCGACATCCTCGAATCGATCCAGGAGTTGGAGTACTACCGCCGAGTCCTTTTCCCGGCCGATCCCGGGCCCGCGCGCGCCGAGGCCCGCAGGATTTCGAAGGAGGTCGTCGCTCTAGGTATTGCGTCCCCTCGCGCCGACGAGGCTGAGGCACCCGCCGAGGACGGATCCGCCACGGCCTGAGATCCCCTTCCGAGAGGGATCCGGCTTTTCCACAGTTCAACGCACCGGCTCGCGCGCATCCACAGATATGGATCGCGCGAGTCGGTTGTGCGCGTGGGTTGGCTCACTCTGGTTCCACCGGCACATGCCGGACGGACAGGAGGAAACCATGAACGAGAACACGACTCTCACGTTGCGCGGCCGGGTGGGGACGGATCTGCGCAGACGAACGACCCAGAGCGGGCGGCACACGATCCGCTTCCGGCTTGCAGTTTCCCAATGGCGCGTCAGGGACGACGGTGTCATCGAGGATCGGGAACCTCACTGGTACACGGTGCGGGCCTGGGACCGTCTGGCGGAGAACGCAGTGTCATCGATCCACAAAGGAGACCCAGTGATTGTCGTCGGTCGCCCGACGGTCAACGCATGGAAGGACGACCAGGGCGAGGTCCGCTCCGAGATGGTCGTCACCGCTCAGGCCATGGGACACGACATCGCTTTCGGATGGACGCACTTCGGCAAGGTGCCCACCCCGGCTCCGGAGGCCTCGGCCGAGTCGGCGGTGGAGACGTCCGCGTCGTCGGGGATCTCGTCACGTGAGGGGGAGAGCCCAGACGCTCGATCGTCGGAGGACGACTCCGACGAAACAATCGCTGATCAGCAGCGTTCTGCTCCGGTTCGAGAGGAAGCCCTGGTCGACGCGCCAATATGACCACACCTCGGACCGTGTGTGAGGTCGGGCTAATCTGACCCGGTGACGTCTCTTGTCCTCATCCAGCTCGTCGGTGCAGGTGTTTGCGCCGGACTCATCGGCTACCTCGCGGGCCTGGCCTCGCTGGTGTCCTATCCAGCGCTGCTGGCGGTCGGTCTGCCACCAGTCACGGCCAACGTCACGAACACGGTTGCCTTGCTCGGGGCCGGGATCGGGACGACGGTGAAGTCGGGGCGGGAGTTCGTGGCCCGAGGCAGGCGGACCTCCGGCCAGGAAGTTCTCATCGCTTTCGCCGGAGGACTGACTGGTGGGGCGTTGCTGGTGACCACGGGCGAGACGAGTTTCTCTTCGGTGGTGCCGTGGTTGGTGCTGGCTGCCGGGTTGCTGCTCCTGATCAGCCCTCGATTGAAGTCGATGCGGGGCTTCGCGCACGT
The DNA here is from genome assembly GCA_015655375.1 of Actinomycetales bacterium. GTDB lineage: Bacteria > Actinomycetota > Actinomycetes > Actinomycetales > Actinomycetaceae > Pauljensenia. The sequence goes on along the minus strand of JAATFD010000004.1, from coordinate 16,660 downwards.
TCCGCGGTGGGGATATCTCGTCGCCCTGTTCCTGGTGTGCATCTACGGGGGGTACTTCGGTGCGGGTGCGGGTGTCATCTACTTGGTGGTGGCGGTGCTCGCTTCCGACATGCCGTTCCACGTATCGGTGATGGTGAAGTCGATCCTGCTCGCCGCTTCGAACTTGGCAGCGACCCTGTTCTTCGTCGCGACGACCCCGATCAACTGGCCCGCCGCCCTCGTCATGGGTGCTGGTTGTCTGGCAGGTGGCTACCTCGGTCCCATCGTCCAGCGTTTCATCCCCAATACGGTGCTGCGATGGGCGGTCTCGATCGCGGCGATCATCCTGGCCGGGTGGCTGTGGCTCAATCGTTGAACGAGGACGTCTCCAGCACGACGACCGCCATCGCGTAGTCGCCATCGTGGGAGATTGAGACGTGCCAGGCAATCCCGAGTCCATCGGGATCGACGCTGTGTGCCACTTCGTCGGCGAGACGGCCGTGCAAGAGGATCGAGGGACGATCCCAGTGATCGTGGACGACCTCGATCTGCCGCCAATCGACCTCATCGAGGTCCAGGGGTGGGGGAGCGGACGCCAACGAGGTCGACCACGCCTTGATGACGGCCTCCTTCGCCGCCCAGTGTCCGCCGAGGTGACGGACGAAGGCTTCGGACACACCAGCGCCGTCTGCGTCCCCGGTCGTGGCCTTCACACGGGCCCGGACGGTGCGCAGTTCCCGGGACGTCAGTACCTGCTCGGCGAAATGCGATCCAGGTCGCCCCACCTGCTCGGCGAGAGCCGGCAGGGCGACCAGATCACATCCCAGACCGAGGATCACGGGCGCTGCTGACCGGCAGAGCCCCGCACGGCATCGGTGGAGGCCGCGCGCCCGGACCCGGTCGGCATCGCATAGATACCGTCGGCCCCCAGTCGCGCGGACTCGTCGAGCAACATCGCGGCTTCGACCTCGTGGGGATCGATGCTCGTGTGGGCGTCCTCCTCAGGAAGACGACGAGTCTCGACGGGCACGAAGAGCGATGCGTGGCCAAGCATGCCGGCCTCGCGGTGGCGGGTACCCTCGCGCAGGCGGGCATCGGAACGCTCGCGCCAGCGGGCCAGCAGCTCGTGTCCAGCCTCGACTCCGCCCTCGGCCGAGGAGACAACGAGCGCCTCGAAGGCCGCGGGGTGAACGAGGGCCACCAAGGACGACACATGTCCGAAGCCGAGCGAGGTCGCCAGGCCTGCGCGCACGATCCCGGTGGAGCCGAGGTCGAGCGGACGACGGACCCACACCAGATCCGGGTTGGCCGCGAGCTCGTCGTCCACGCAGTCGAGTGCCGCGTTGGCCGGGACGACACCGGTCTGGAACAACTGCGTGAGGCCGCTGACCTGAAAGACGCACGCCCCGCCCTTCGAGTGCCCGGTCAGGCTCTTCTGGGAGACGACGAACAGGGGATTGCCCTCGGCGCGTCCCAGCGCACGGGCGAGCCGGGTGTGCAGGTCCGACTCGTTGGTGTCGTTCGCGTTCGTCGAGGTGTCGTGCTTGGACACAACCTCGATGTCGTCGACGCTCGCACCGAGACGGCGCAGCGACCGGGCCAGCAGGGACTGGGGGCCCCCGCGTCCGCAGGCCAGTGCTCCGAGCCCGGGTGCCGGGATCGAGGTGTGTGCTCCATCCGCATGCGTCTGGGCGAAGGCGACGACTCCGAGGACCGGCAGGCCCATCTCAAGAGCCACAGACGCGCGGGCCAGCAGTACCGTGCCGCCACCCTGAGACTCGACGAATCCTCCGCGACGACGGTCGTTGGGACGCGAGACGAATCGCTCGGAGATGCCCTGGGCAAGCATGGCCTCCGAGTCGGCCGTCGCGTTCATCGACCCGAATCCGACGATCGACTCGACCTGGATGTCGTCGATGGCTCCCGCCACGACGACGTCGGCCTTGCCGAGTGCAATCTTGTCAAGACCCTCCTCGATGGACACCGCGGCGGTCGCACAGGCTCCGACCGGGTTGATCATCGATCCGTAGCCGCCGATGTAGGACTGCATCGTGTGCGCGGCGACCACGTTGGGCAGTGTCTCCTGGAGGATGTCCTGAGGAATGCTCTCCCCGAGGAAACGATCCACGAAGAGCTTGTGCATCGAGGTCATGCCCCCGAAGCCCGTGCCCTGCGTCGAGGCGACGTTCGCCGGGTGGACGGCCTCGAGAATCTCGGCGGGGCTGAACCCGGAGGAGATGAATGCGTCAACCGCCGTGACGAGATTCCACGCGGCGATCCGGTCGATCGAATCGAGCATCGAGGCCGGGATTCCCCACCGCGAGGGATCGAAGTCCGTCGGGAACTGCCCGCCGATGCGCCGCGAGAGCGTTGCGCGTCGAGGGACCCGGGCCTGCCCACCGCTGAGGCGAGTCACGCTCCACTCATCGGTCGCGGGATCGCGTTCGATGCGGGTGAATCGCGGATCGGCCTCGAGGTAGCCCTCGGCCTCGGCGCGATCGGCGACCGAGAAGGTGATGTCGCGGTCGAGGAAGACCGTTGTCGCCTCCGGGCTCCACCCGTCGTGGAGCGGGCCGTCGTCGGCGAAGAAACGCACGCCGGAGCGCGCGACGACCTCGTCACGGTAGCGATCGAAGATCTCAGCCTCGGGGACCAGGTTGTCCTCAGCGTCGTACCAGCCTCCGACCGGCGAGTCCCGCCAGGTCAGCAGGCCTGTCATCCAGGCCAGTTCCAGAACGCCCGCAGGCGTCAGGTCGACGGATCCGTCAGAGTGGATACCGAGTTCGGCCTCCATCCGTGTGCGCGACGAGCCCCAGGGGCCGACTTCGCCGAGACCGACGATGACGACCGTGTCCTCCAGAGAAGCGGAAACGGGACCCCACTCGTCGGGATCGACGTGGTGGATCAGTGTCCGGGTCGGGGAGGGCAACGCCGAGACCGTGGCCACAGGAGTCACCTGCTTAGCATCGGCGGTGGCGGCCTCGGCCGCATCGCGGGCTGCCTGTTCACGCAGTGCCCGCAGATCAAGGTCGGCGCCGAGCCCACCGGTCAGATCCGGGGAGACGGGCTCGAGGGCCGCTGATGCCCGGATCGCCGGTGCACATAGGGCGAGCACTTGGTCGGCCATTTCCTCGGTCGACCAGGTGCGCACGCCCGCCTTCTCGACCGCGTCGACCAGAGGATCGTTGCCACCCATCAGGCCGGTTCCGCGCACCCATCCGATGCGCGGGTGGACCAGGGAGACCCGATCCGCCCAGTCCTTTTCGGAATGCCAGCGCGTCGTGATCGCGTCGAAGGAGGACTTCGCCTCAGCGTAGGCGCCATCCCCACCGAAGACCCCCCGGTTGGGAGAGCCCGGCAGGATGACGTGGACGCGGTGGTTCACGGCGATGTCTGATCCGATCGTGGCGAGCCCGGAGATCGTTCGCTCGATCGACCACAGGAGCAGGCGCATCTGGTTCTCGGGGACGGGCCCGGCCTCGGCCATCGTGCCGACGACCCGTGGAGCAGCGAAGGGGAAGAACAGCGTTGGGATCAACGCCGGCTTGATCTCCACCGGGGACCCACCCACGGACTTCGACTGCGGAGAGGCGATCCACTCGATCAGCGCATCGACGTCGCGATAGCTGGACAGGTTCGCGGGCAGCACCCACAGCTTCGCGCCAGGGGCCGCATGCGTGCGGTAGAGCGTCTTCGCAAAGTCGAGGCGGCGAGCGTCCACCGAGGACGCTGTCGCGATGACGGTCGCCCCACCGGCGAGCAGCCCGGCCACGACGGCCCCACCGATCGAGGCGGGCGTCATCCCAGTGACGAGGGCGATGTCGTCCCTCCATTGGGCGGCCGGGTCATCGACACCAGGGACGCGGGAGGCATCGATGGCGATCCGCTCGAAGACCGGCACCAAATCGGTGTGGTCCTCACGTCGGGCCCGCTCGGCCCACCACGTGGCCTGATCGGCAACGGCGCGTCCGGCTCCCGTGAACACCGAGGTGGCGGGAAGCTCTCCGTCGACCCATAGACGGGCCAGATCCTCGCGGGCGCTCGCCCACCGATCGTCCAACAGGACTGCGCGCTGACCGTCGAAGTGCGGTGCGACCAGGTCGGGCCACCCCTGTCCAAGTTCGGCGGAGACCGCGTCGACGACCCGAGTCTCGTCGCCGGCCACGTCCTCAACGGGATCGGGCGCGGACAACCCGAGCTGAGTGAGGACGTGGCGAGCCGTGGTGGCCAGCACTCCGTCGGGACCCGTCACCGTCGCGGCGAAGGCATCGAGAGCCGCGGAATCGACGACCGATCCACCCGCAGACCCACCGGACTGCGGGAGAGCCACGGTGAGGCCACGCCGCTGGGCGACGGCCTGCACGGCGGCGTCGATGAGCGTGTCGACGCCGGACGTGGAGGTCGGTGCCTCCGACCCGAGCGTGGCGAGGTCGCCGTCGCGCGTCGAGGAGCCTTCGCGGGTTCCGAGCAGGACCTCGGACGTCACATGGGCGACCCATCCGTCGCCAAGCCCCCACACGGAACTCACGCGGTCCTGGATCCGGGAGGTCTTCGCGCCCGCGGCTCCGAAGAGCTTGCGCACGCGCTCGCGAACGATCTCGGTGAGGATCGGTCCGAAGGGCCGGTAGTTGTGGGCCAGACGGTCCACGGTCGCCGACAGCGTGACGACGTCCGCTTCGGCGGCGCCATCGATCGATGACATCCCGAGCTCGGTCGACAGATCCATCAGCAGCTGGTTGCGTCGCGAGGACACGCCGTTGGTCAGGGATTCCGTGGTGTCGTGGTCGCCGACCTGGTCAGGGCGGACGCGGGCGGAATGCGCCAGGAGGACGCGGATCGCGTCGGAGGCCGTGAATGGCAGGTCCGCGACGGCACCGGGGGCACCGGCGGGAGCTGCTGGTGCTGCTGCGGGTGCGGGTGCCGCCTCGGCGGGCGCAGGCGTCCTGGACGTCGTGGGGATCGCACCAACAGCGCTGTCTCCGGCAGGAGTATCCGAGATGTCCTCGTCCTCATCGAAGTCGTCGTCGAGCGTGGCGACGTCGGTGTGAAGAACCACGGCCTCGTCGCGCTGCACATTGCGGACGGTGACGTGGCGACCCGCGAAGCGTGGCATCCGGAGTGTCTTCGTCGCGAGGTTGGTCAGCGTCGGCGAGGCGCCGAGTCCGACCTCGACGGCTTCCTCAATGCCCAGACCTCCGCGGTCGTCGGGCATGAAGAGCGCGGCCTGTGTCTCGATCCAGCGGACGGGGCTCGCGAACTGCCAGCACAGCAGCTCGATGAGGAGCAAACGGGTGAGCTCCGAGCGCTCTGCGGCGGCCTTCTCCCAGGCGGAGTCATCCTCGACGAGCGGAGTGAGCACCTCGGAGGGAACGACCTCGAGGATTGATCGGACGAAGTCTTGGGTCAGCTCGAAGGGACGTGCCACGAGGTTCGGGATGTAGCGTCCGACCAGGGTTTCGGGGTCGAGGTCGTGAGGGATCCGTTCCTCGAGCTTCTGACGGAACTCGGGCACACCGCGGCGCAGGACCGAGCTGTGGAAGGGCACGTCGATGCCGGGCACCAGCATGAACGGGTTCTTGCCTCCGGCGGCCTTTGCACGTGCGCGGGCGTCGGCAGACAAAGCGTCGAGGCCGGCGATCGTTCCGGCGATCGCATACTGCTGTCCGGCCAGGTTGTAATTGACGATCTCCAGGAACTCGCCGCTGGAGTCAGCCACAGATCTGACGTAGTCGATGACCCCGTCGTCGCTCACACCGAACTGGTTGGGTCGCAGGGCGCCCATCCGGTAGTTGGAGCGGCCCTGCGCGTCCCGTTCGACCAGCTCGTGCATCGTCCGGCCACGGTGGAAGACCAGCTCGAGGACGGTCTCCAGTGGGAAGACCTGGGCGTAGGAACTCAGGGCGTCGTACTCACCCAGGGAGTGTCCGGCGAAGCAGGCACCGTCCACCAGCGCGCCCTCCTCGCGCAGACGCTCGGTCTGCGCGAAGGCCAGGGTCGCGAGGGCGACCTGGGTGAACTGGGTGAGGTTGAGAATGCCGTCGGGGTGACGGTAGGTGACACCCTGGGCCGTCAGCTCCGTCGGGTTGTCGCGGACGATCGCAAGGATCGAGAAGCCGAGCGTCGCGCGGGTGTGGCGGTCTGCCCGGGTCCAGATGTCATCGACTGCGGCGCTGCGGGCCCGCTCGTCGAGCCCCATGCCCTGGGCCTGGATGCCCTGACCGGGGTAGAGGTAAGCGGTGCGTGGCGCGAGCACGGTGGCCGTCGCGTGGGAGACGACGTTCCCGTCGATCCGGCAGGTCACCTCAAGGGCAAGGCCACCTCCGACGATGCGCCCGACCCTCTCGACGGTGATCTCGACCTCGTCATCCAGGGAGACGGTGCCGAACATCGCGTAGGTCCACCCACGCAGGATGGCTCCGCGCTCACCCTGGTCGGTGGCACAGACGACGTGCTGGGCGGTGGCCGACAGCCACATGCCGTGAACTAGCGGCGCGTCCATCCCGGCGACACGCGCGGCGGTCGTCGAGGTGTGGATCGGGTTGAAGTCACCCGAGACGATGGCGAAGGGCGTCATGTCGCGGGGGGCGCGGACCACGACTCGGCGCAGGATGGATCGCGGGGTGTCGCGGACCTCACGGGGCGCACCACCGGCCACCGGCGGATCCGCGGGGACGGTGTCCCCGGTTGCTCGCCCGCGGATCGCGAAGCGTTCCTGGGTGGAACCGATGCGCTCCCCGCCTGCGAACAGGGTCAGCGAGACGGTGACGATGCGTCCGGAGGAGGACTCGGCCACCGACGAGACACGCGAGACGACGTCGATCGCCGACACACCGCTCGCCACAAGGTCCTGCGGGGTCGGGGAGACCTCGATCGTGTGGTCGAGGTGAACGGCGTTGAGCAGGCCTTCGATGACGGGATAGTCGTCGTGCAGGGCCGAGCCTAGCGCCGCATAGATCGCGGGCCAGCAGGGACCAAGCAGGGCGTCGAGCACCCAGTCGGTCGGTGCGAGTCCGACAGGCAGTGCGTTCGCGGTGACGCCGGCGTGGTCGGTGCCCAGGTGGTCCGGGAGCGTGAAACGGTAGTGGGCCTCACCGAACGGCGAATCCTCGGAGGGGACCATCTGTGGGAGAGACGTGATGCGATCGCCGTTCACCGTCGTCGACTCGACGCCGGCCGTGCCCGCAAGCAGCGCGTACATGTGCTCGGGCAGTCGGGATTCGTCGATGACGGGGACTGCCCCGGTCGCAATCGAGTCGGGCAGTGAGAGGGGCATGCCAAGGGTGCGCACCGCGTGCTTGTCGAGCCCGTGCGGGTCATCGTCCCAGGCGGTGTCGAGGTGGATGACGAGGTCGACGCCCTCGGTTCCGTCATCTCCGGGGTGATCGACGATGTCGACGCGATCCTCGTCGAGGATGAACGCAGGGTTCGTGATCAAGTGGCCCTTCCACATGATGTGGGGCACGGTGCGCAGGTACTGCGTCAGCGAGGTGACGGGTGTGTCCTGGCCCAGTCGCGCACGTACGGGGTTGGCGGTGACTCCCTCGGCCTCCAGACGGTCCACGCTGGCCTGCTCGAAGCGGCCGAGCAACTCGGCGACGGGCTCGTCGACCCGGTCGATGCCGGCCACGGAGACCGGTCCGGGGATGGTACGGACGGATTCCGCGGTGTAGCGCGGATCCTGGGATTGCCACAATCCGTCCTGGCCCCACCACCGCATCAGGTCATCGTCGAGGACGGGGACGAAGGGCATCGGCTTGGGGTAGGACCGGCACAGGGTCGGGAACCACGCGGCGTCGATGGAAGTGACCTCGGTGGTCTCCGCATTCGGGTAGGCCTCGAGCAGACGTGCGACGGCTGCGGGAGCGTCCTCGACGTCGGCGACCTCCGGGAAGAGCGTGACGACCTCGCCGTGATCGAGGGGCGAGAGCCTGGCTTCGACACGCTGGAGCAAGTCGTGGAAACGGATCGTCCACGTCGGATCGACCCAGGGGAAGCACTGGTCCGCGAAACGGGTGACCCACTGGGAGTATGTCATCGACTCGAGGTCGCCGAAGTAGGGCTTCGCCGTGCGGTCGAGCGCTGTGATGATCTCCTCGCGCCGTGCCCGGACGGCTGCTGCGTCCCCGCCGATCTCAGCGATCAGACGGGCGGCGGCCGCGGCGTCGTTGTCGACTTCGTGCATGTCGGCGCGCAGATGGGACAGGCCGGAGGTCATCCCTCCGCGGGACTCCAACGATCCGATCCAGCCGGCGTCCTCATCGTCCTCGCGCACACCTGGGGTCGCGACGAGCATCCGCTTGACCTCGGGCGTGGTCTGGGCTTCCTTGACGGTCATCGCCGCAGTGCCCACGAGGACACCGTCGACAGGCATCGCCGGGCGGTCGTACCGGCGTGACCACTGGCCGGTCAGATAGTCGGCGGCACGCTCGGGAGTCCCAACGCCACCACCGACGCACACGACCATGTTCGGCGTGGCGCGCAGGGTCGCGTAGGTGCGCAGGAGGAGCTCGTCGAGGTCTTCCCAGGAGTGGTGGCCTCCGGCGTGACCGTCCTCGATGTGGATGATCACTGAGGTGTCGGGCACAGCCCGGGCGATGTCAACCGTTCGCAGGATCTGCTCGACGGTGCCCGGCTTGAAGGCCACGTAGGGGAAACCGTCAGCGTGCAGTTGCGCGATCAGTTCCTTCGCCTCGTCGAGTTCGGGGATACCAGCAGACACGACGACGCCGTCCAGCGGTGCACCCGAGGCTCGTGACTTCGAGACGATCCGCTGGGTGCCGAATTGAAGGTTCCACAGGTAGCGGTCGAAGAACATCGAGTTGAACTCGGCCGTGCGTCCGGGCTCGAGGCGTTCACGCAACCCGGCCAGGTTCGCGGCGTAGACCTCCTCGGTGACCTGTCCGCCGCCGGCCAACTCGGTCCAGTGCCCGGCATTGGCTGCCGCGGCCACGATCTCGGGGTCGACGGTCGTCGGTGTCATGCCGGCGAGTAGAACGGGAGAACGTCCCGTCAGACGCGAGAACGCGGTGTCGAGGACCGTGCGTCCGTCGGGGAGAGTGACCAGCCGTGGGGCGAAGGCCGACCATTCCGAGGGCGCAGGCGGGGTCCAGCCCGGCGTCGACAGATGGTCTCGGTCCTCGGTGGTCCCGGCGGAGACGACGCCGATTCCGGTGCCCTCCAGGAGAATTCGTGTCATCCGGGTCAGGGTGGCCCCCGGGCCGCAGTCGAGCGCCCAGCGAGCACCACTGGACGCAGCGTCGTGGATCTGGGCGGGCCAATCCACATGATCGGTGAGTACCCCGCGCGCCAGGGGCTCTGCCCAGGCGACATCCAGTCCGCAGTCAGTTGCCCACGTCAACGTGAGATCGACGGCTCCAGCGAGCAGATCGGAGTGAAAGGGTGTGTCGACGGGGAGGAACTCGCACACCGGGGCCAGAGGAGCGCCGCCACGCTGATGGGTGAAGTGCTCGGCGACGTCGCGTGCGGCGACCTTCTCGATCGCTGTCACCACGAGGGCGAGATCCTCGGGATAGCCCGACAGGACGTGGGTGTGCTGGTCGTTGCGCACGCCGATCGACACCGGATGCGACAGGCCGTCGTGGCGTCCGACCAGGCGACGAAGGATCTTTTCGGGGAAATCGCGCACGGAGACCATCGCCGTCGCCTCTCCCACCGGGTGGATCCCCAGGCGTCGGGTCTCGCGGTCGGCGGCAGCACCGATGATCCGCGCAAGGGCGATGACCCGATCGATGGCGCCGTCCTCTCCACCGACCCAGGCCTCGTGGAGCGCGACGCCGAGGACTCCCTGAGAGTGTCCCTCGACGGCGACGGGATGATGGGTCCTCGTGTCGAGGCCGTCGAGCGCCAGGGACAGGAGCGCCGCATACTGCGCGAGGACGATGCCGGGGACCGACAGAGAGGTCGAACGCTCGGAAGCCGCCTCCACACCTCGGCGGCGACGAGTCCGAGGCCGGTCCTCGTGCGCTCCGTTTGCGGTGGTGGGGCCTCCTGTCGAGGAGAAGGTGAAGGGAAGCGAGGCGACGCCCAGACCTGCCAGCTCCAGGCGCACCGGTGACAGAAGGGCATCGGAGCCCGCGAGGCTGGACTCCAAGGGAGTTGCCAGGGTCGCGTCGGTGGCGGCCTCGCCGAGAGCCTCACGCCAGGGAGTGGCTTGGCCGCCGAACAAGAGCGCATAGGGCTCGGTCGTGAGGCCCGTGAGGAATGAGGAGGTGGTCATGAAACTGGCTCGATTCTCGGAGGAGTCGGGGAACGTCGGATGGGGAGGAAGGACAGCCTTGGGTGTGCTCATTGGGGAGCGTTGTCGTGGCGTTTGAGGTGGGGGACGGTTTGGTCCTTGGTGGCGAGCAGGGCGAGGGAGTCAATGAGGACGCGTCGTGTGTCGGTGGGGTCGATGACTCCGTCGAGTTCGCCGGTCTGCACGGAAAGGTCGGGGCCGATGTTCTCGGCGTGGTACTGCTCGACGAGGCGGGCGCGTTCGGCTTCGACGTCGCCTCCGGCTTTCTCCACGGCGGCGATCTCGCGGTGGTACATGATGGAGACGGCGCCCTCGGCGCCCATGACCGCGATCTCGGAGCCGGGCCAGGCGAACGCGAAGTCTGCGCCGATCGACTTGGATCCCATGACGATGTAGGCGCCGCCGTAGGCCTTGCGCAGGATCACGGTGACCATGGGGACGGTGGCGTTGGCGTAGGCAGCGATGAGTTTGGCGCCGCGTCGGATGATGCCGGCTTGTTCCTGTTCTGTTCCGGGGCGGTAGCCGGGGACGTCGACCAGGGTGATGATCGCCAGGCCGAAGGCGTCGCAGAAGCGGACGAAGCGCGCTGCTTTCTCGGAGGCGTCGACGTCGAGGGTCCCGGCGTCCTCCTTCGGTTGGTTCGCGATGATCCCGACGGACTGACCGTTCAGGCAGGCGAAGCCGATGACGATGCGGGAGGCGAAGAGTTCCTGGATCTGGACGAATTCCCCGTGGTCGACCAACGCTTCGATGACGGCGACGACGTCGTAGGGGTGTCGTGGGTCGACGGGCACGAGGTCTCCGACGCGGGTGGCGGCCTGCTCGTCCTCGTCGGAGGGCTCGTAGTCGTAGCGCGGGGCGGGGGACTGGCACGATGAGGGCAGGTAGTCGAGCAGGGAACGGACGTAGTCGATCGCCTCGTCCTCGTTCTCCGCGAGGTAGTGGGCGACGCCGGACTGGAAGTTGTGCATCCTCGCGCCGCCGAGTTCCGCGAAGGAGACGTTCTCGCCGGTGGTGGCGCGCACGACCTCGGGCCCGGTGACGAACATGTGCGAGTTCTCGCGGGTCATGATGATGAAGTCGGTCAGTGCGGGGGAGTAGACGGCCCCTCCGGCGCAGGGCCCGAGGATCAGGGAGATCTGGGGGATCAGTCCGCTGGCCTGGCAGGACTTGCGGAAGATCCTCCCATACTGGGATAGGGCGACGACACCCTCCTGGATCCGGGCTCCTCCTGAGTCCTGCATGCCGACGATCGGGATGCGCATCGTGATCGCCCGGTCCATGAGTGCGATGATCTTGTCGCCCTCGACGCGCCCCAACGTCCCGCCCTTGACTGAGAAGTCCTGGGCGTAGGCGGCGACCATGCGCCCCTGGACCTGTCCGTATCCGGTGACGACTGCCGATCCGGCGTTCCCGGTGCGCACGTCGCCGCCGGTGAAACGGCCGACCTCGGTCCAGGAGTCGTCGTCGAAGAAGGCGTCGAGGCGTTCACGTGCGGTCTGTTTGCCCTTGGCGTGCTGGCGCGTGGCAGCCTTTTCCTCGGTGCGTTCGGCCAGCTCAGTGGCCAGTCGCGCATAGTCTTCGCGGCAGGGAACATCGGTCGGTGCGGCGTCGCCTGCCGTGGTGGTGCGTGAGGACGTGCCGGTCGGGATCGTGGAGGTCATGCGCTCTCCTTCTCAAGGCGCACCAAGGGATCGCCCGCTGCGACGGAGGCTCCCTGGGAGGTGAGGACGTCGGCGATGGTTCCCGTGTGGGGGGCCAGGATGTATTTCTCCATCTTCATGGCTTCGAGGACGACCATCAGTTGGCCCTCCTCGACGTGCGCGCCCGGCGTGACGTCGATGCGCACGACGATCGCTTGCATGGGGGAGATCAGCGTCCCGTCGGCCCGCTCGGACCCGGTCGAGCGCGTGGAATGAACGCGCGATTCCTGGCGTGCCGAGCGCAGGGGTTGAACCGGTCGTGCCTTGACGGAGGGGGAGAGCAGGCCACTGGGCACACTCAGTTTCATCCGGCGTCCGTCCAACTCGATGACGTAGGTCTCGCGGGGGATGTGGGCGGGGAGAGGGGTATCGGCGCCCTCGCCGCCGTCGGAATAGTCGTGGACGGGAAGGAATCGGGTCTCCAGCCACTTGGTGAAGACACCGAATCCGTCGACCCCGATGAAGGCGGGGTCCTCGAGGATGTCCTGATAGACGGGCACGGGCGTAGCCACGCCCTCCAATGCGAACTCGTCGAGTGCTCGGCGCGATCGGGCCAGAGCCTGGGCGCGGTCGGCCCCAGTGACGACGATCTTGGCGAGCATCGAGTCGAAGGCCGTCTGGACCTCGTCGCCCTCGGCCAGCCCCAGTTCGAGGCGGACGCCGGGCCCGGAGGGCCAGTGGATGTGCTGGGCACATCCCGTAGTCGGGGTGAGCCCTTGTGCGGGGTCCTCGCTGGTGATGCGGAACTCGAAGCTGTGTCCGCGCGCGGGTTCGGGCTCCGACAGCGTCAGGCCTTCGGCGATGCGGATCTGTTCACGCACGAGGTCGATGCCCGCGACCTCCTCGGAGACCGGGTGCTCGACCTGCAGGCGCGGGTTGACCTCGAGGAACCACAGGGACCCGTCGGGCTCGAGCAGGAACTCACACGTTCCCACTCCCACGTAGTCCACGGCCTCGAAAAGACGGTGAGACCAGTCGGTCAACGTCTCTTCGACGCCCTTGGGCAGGAAGGGGGCGGGGGCTTCCTCGATGAGCTTCTGGTTGCGCCGCTGGACGGAGCAGTCGCGCGTCGAGACGACGTGGAACGTGCCTTGCCGGTCCCGGGCGCACTGGGTCTCCACATGGCGGGCGATCTCGACGAAGCGCTCGATGAAGTGGACCCCTAGGTCGCTCTGCAGCTCGCCGTCCTCCACAGGGGCGGACGACTCCGGGGCATGGCGGGCAAAGAAAGCGTCGACGTCGAGGGGCGTGCGCAGCACGGAGATGCCGCGGCCCCCGCCTCCGTCGGTGCGTTTGATGACGATCGGGAAGCCGTGCTCGGCGATGAAGGCGTCGACGTCGGCGCGCGTGGTGATCGGCTCCGAGATTCCCGGGACCGGCCTCACTCCGACTGACTCGGCCACCTGTCGGGCGTGGATCTTGTCGCCCAAAGCCTCGATGACGTCTCCCGACGGTCCGATCCAGGCCTGTCCCGCGTCCTCGACGGCGCGCGCGAAAGAGGCGTCCTCGGAGAGGAACCCATAGCCAGGGTGGATCGCGTCGGCACCGACCTCCAGCGCGATGGCGAGGATCTGCTCGCCGTCCAGGTAGGTCGACTCCAACGTCGACCCGCCGAGTCCCCACGCCTCGTCGGCAGCTTGAGCGAAGGGCGCGGCGATGTCCTGATCGGCATAGACAGCGACGGAAGCGATGCCCATGTCGGTCGCGGTCCGGATCACCCGCAAGGCGATCTCACCGCGATTGGCGATCAGGATTTTGTTGATGGAGCGCACGAAGAACCTCGGTTCGCTGGGGTGTTCGGGGGCAGATGACGAGGGACAGAGCAAACGGTCACCGAGGAGGTGCCACGGCTCCCTCACCGGTGCGGGTGCCGGGAACACCACCGAGCAACTCGACATCCCCGGTGGTGACGACGGACATTGTCCCGTCATCCAGGCGAACCTGGAGGGAGCCATCGGAAAGGATTTTTTCGGCCGTGCCCCGTCGGGGTGCGGCAGCGCCGACGGTTGTCGGTTCCCGGTTGGACGTCGGCGCCGGGTCGACCGCCCCGGGTCCGGGATCGGTCGGGGACCGCAGCCCGACCGCGCGTCCCACGGTCACACACTGTGCTCTGAACTCGTTGAGCAGCCCGGCCGCCGTGGCATCGCCCTCGTGGTGGATGAGGGAGCCGATGCGGATGCGAAGGCCTGTGAGATAGTCGTCGAGGACGCGATCGCGCACACCGAGGGGATCACGCTCAGCCTCGTCGTCGCCCTCGAGTGAGAGCGAGGTCGCCTGCGGGGTAGGGCGCTCATCGAGAGACATCGAGAGATTCGCTCCCACTCCGACGATCGTGCGAGCCCGGCCGCCTTCCGAGTCGGCGAACTCGCCGAGCAGCCCGGCGAGCTTGCGGGTCCCGTCCACGACGACATCGTTGGGCCATTTGATCGAACAGACGTGGTCCGTTCCGACCAAGCGGTGCGCCAAAGCTTGACGAGCCGCCAGAGCCGCACAGAGCAGGACCCATGGCAGGGACTCCTCCATCGAAGTCCCGAGTGGGGTCTCGATGATCGTGGATGCGGTGAGAGACCGCGCCGACGCAGAAGTCCACCGTCGTCCCAGGCGCCCGCGTCCCGAGGTCTGGTTGTCGGCCACGATCGTTGTGAGGTGTCCGACGACGAGGGCGGGGTCGGACAGACATGCGCGTGCGAGATCGTTGGTCGACCCGACCGAGGAGACACGAATGAGCGTGGGTGGGTCAGGGGAGGCATCCATTGATTCAAAACTTGAAATATGAGCCATGGCCGCTCCTCTCGTTCTTCTTCGTGTCGCAGGGGGATGAGTCCCTCGGTGTACGCAGGGCCAGGCGCAGAGGTTCACGCTTGGGGCCAGCTGTGATCCGCGGATCTGGATCTCGGATCCGGTCGGGCGGGCCTTCCTCGGGGCTCGTCAAGGTCGGTTGGTTCACGATTTGCAACAACATCAGGGAGTATAGCGAGAAGCGAACAGGCTTCGTCAGGAGCGGGGTCGCTGGCGAGTCTGTGGTCAATCGCGGCGGAGGTGAGCTTGAGGATGGCCTCTGATCTGCATGGACATCACATTCCAAGAGGGGAAGGGTGGGAGGGTGACGGATTCTCGCAGATCGCGAAATGGTTACGTCGTCGTCGCTTTTGGCTCCGTAGATGAAGGTTTGCGTCGGATTCGTCCGGCTGGTCGCGGTAGGAAAAGGTGATGCGCGTCATGACTGTGACCGACGGGCGTTCCGGCGTGTCGCAGGTGAAAGGGGCGTCGCGGGGTAAAGAGACAGCCTCTCGATTGGAGTCACGGCCGTGCCTGGGTGCGGGCTTTCTGTCCTCGACAGATGGGACAAGCTTTAGTTTGGTTAGTGAAGGTGCAGGTCAGAGACGATACCTGGCTGGCCCGATGCCTCGTCACAACAGGACGAACATGAAAGCGGCACAGGTAGACCTTTGCCCTCACTGGGCTTGGATTCCAGCAGTCGTCGCAATACCCGCGGCGAGGAGCAGGGATGCAGGTGAAGAAGTACACGGAGGAGCAGCGAGTGGCGTTCATTGCGCTCATCGATTGGGGCGGGTCGGTGAGAGCGGCGGCTCTGGTCGTCGTGGACCGCGGGCCCCGGTTTCCGCCCGTTCTCGCCTCGCTTCTTGCCGAAGGCGATTCGCCCACCGTTGGTCCGACAGATCTGCCCGCACTACGGGCACACATCGTCTCCCCGTTCATGTGCCTCATCCGCGAGCAAACGGTGTCCGAACTCAGGGTCGTCCTGGTGAGCATCGAATAAGGGATTCACCTGATACGGGTGAGCGAGATCACGAGATGGGGCCGGCGCTTCCAGCCACCGGTAGTAGCGCTGGTGGTGAAGCTTGAGGACCCTGCACATCACCGCGACGGGGATCCCGTCTACGGCCAGCTCGACGTCGAGTGGGAACCCTCTTTGGGGAAATCTCCCGAGCGAAGTAGGCAGTTGCTCGCTCCAGGATCTTGGCTTCCCGTTCCAAAACGAGATTGTGGCGCCGAAGAGCGCGGACTTACTCCGGCTCTACTCGAGTCACGCGAGGTTCCCCGCCGTCTTCGATGTGGGCTTGACTCCTCACATCGAAACGAGACCCCGTGCCGACCCCTACACCAACACGCCGACCAACCGGCCAATCCGCACAAGCTCTTAGACTGTCGGTGCCAAAAGGTGTGAATCCGAATCGAGCGTATTCACCGGGGTAGGTCGAAACGTCGATTCCGTCAACGAGCACTCAGCCGAGGAGTGAGAGGACCATGGTGCAGCGAGGACCTCGTGTCACAGACGCATCATTGATGGACGACACGGTCGCGGTGGGACAGAATCCGTCGGCTTCAGCCCGGCTGTTCCAGGGCGGTCTGGTCGTCGGAGACCTGGTGGTCATCTCAGCGGCGGTGGCCACCGGGCACCTGATCAAATTCGGCTTCTCGGCTCCGCTGGTGGTGGAATCCACAGGAACTGTCACCGTCAGCTACCTGGCGCTCAGCATTGCGCTGAGCCTGACCTGGTGGCTGCTCTTGGCGGGTTTTCATACGTACCGCTAAAGGGCTGTCCATTTAGGTCACTATTGGGTGTGGGTAGGCTGGGGAGGCAAGGGACCCCCGCGCTGCGCTAACAGCCGGGGGCGTGGACGACACCGTAGAGGGGTGCGCGTCATGGGCCAGTTTATTGGTCCTGTGTGTGCCGTTGACTATCCGGGGGACGTGGCTG
>JAATFD010000021.1 GCA_015655375.1 Actinomycetales bacterium | reverse complement strand
GAAAAGCTTATAGTGTGCACTTTAATTATCTCCCGAAAAGAACCAATGCCCTCATTCAACACGCGAGCAACAAAATGTCTATATTCTGTTTTCAAAACAACAACTAATTCAGGACTAACCCCCAGTTACACATAAGCCTCTCAGAACCGGGACTCGTTTACAGTCCAGAACTCATTCAATGGTTTCATGACATAGAGATTCCAAACCTGGTCACGGACACCATGGGAAATGAGATAACGTTTGATCCAAACAACGGGTTCAAGCTTCTTCTTCACGCCGCACTCATGAGAAATCTTGAAATAGCCATGTGCGAGCTCCTCATGCTTGATGAGCTCGGTAAGGATTGTGCCAACGACAGGCAGTATTCATTCCTATACGCCGCTGCTCCGATCATCATCGAGAAGGCTTCTGGGTCACCTGTGAACCCGATCGTCGTGAAATAGACCAACAAGAAAGCTGTTCCAACTGTGTCCATGACAGACGTCACCATCCTCACGCCGAGCTTCGGGCAGCAATCCCAAGCCCCCTGGGAGGCACTCGATCACGAGGGACTTTCCTGCGTCAAGGCCTCCGCTCCGTACCCCCTCTCCGCCGAACGGGTCATCGCCGAAACCGGTCCCACTCGGGTACTCATCGTCGGCCTCGACGACATCACCGGCGATGTCATGGCCTCCGTCGACGGCCTGACCGCAGTCGCCAAGCATGGAGTCGGCGTCGACAACATCGACGTCGCGGCCGCGACGGAGCTCGGGATCACCGTCCTCAACACTCCTGGCGCGAATTCCGGAGCGGTCGCGGATCTGACGATCGGCCTCATGCTGAACCTCGCACGGCAGATCATCCCGGCCGACGCCTCCGTCCGAGCCGGACGCTGGGATCGATTCTTCGGTCCCGAGCTCTCGGGAAAGACCCTCGGCCTCGTCGGCCTTGGCCGCATCGCCAGCGAAGTCGCCACCCGCGCCCACGGATTCGGAATGCGCATCCTCGCCTTCGACCCGTTCCCCCCGGACGACGAGTTCCACCGGCGAGGCGCACGCAGGAGCGACCTCGACAATGTGCTGGCGGAGTCCGACTTCGTCAGCCTGCATTTGCCTGCCACCGTTGATGGACAGCCGATCATCGACCGGACCGCCCTCCTCCGCATGAAGAACACAGCCTTCCTCGTCAATGCCGCGCGCGGGAGCCTGGTCGACGAGGCCGCCGTCGCCGACGCTCTCACGCATGAGACCTTGGCCGGATACGCCGGAGACGCCTTCGCCACCGAGCCCCCGGTCGGCAGCCCGCTTCTGGGCGCTCCGAGAACGATCCTCACCCCGCACATCGGCGCCTTCACGGACCGGTCGAACGAGTTGATGGGGGTCTCGGTCGTCGAGGACGTCGCCCGAGTGCTCAGGGGCGAGACACCACAGCATCCGGTCGTCCCCTGACCCGGCCCCGTCCCACAAACCTGACACACAACGAAGGAGCAATGATGAGCACATCCGATCTGATCGAGGGAATCGTCTCCGCGATGGTGACGCCCTTCAATCCCGATGAGGGCATCAACGATGCCGGCCTGAGCACCCACGTTGATCGCCTGATCGAGGCCGGGGTCACCGGGGTCTTCTCCGGAGGAACAAACGGCGAGTTCTACGCCATGACGCCGCAAGAACGGATCACGGCCATCTCGATCACCGTCGACTAGGCCGACGGACGGGTCCCGGTCTACGCGGGAGTCGGCGCGCCTACCACCCACGAGACCATCGAGTTGTCCCGGGCCGCGGAAAAGGCTGGCGCGAACGTCCTGTCGGTCATCACGCCCTTTTTCGCGAAGGCCTCGCAAGAGGAGTTGTACCGTCACTACGCGACTATCGCCGGTTCCGTTTCCCTCCCGATCGTCCTCTACAACATTCCCGCCAGGACCGGGAATGCCCTGAGCCCGGCCACGATGGTCGGGATCTACCAGTCCTGGAAAGCGGGCGACACGGCTGCCGCCATCAAGAAGACGGTGTCCGCCGACGTCGCACGAGGCCTGGCCTGAACCGACGACCGCAGAATCTCACCCGCGGACGCCTCGAGCTGTCATTGGTGGTGCACATGCTGGCGAGACACCTGCCAGCTAAACGGCCATCAATACAACAAGCACGTCACCGATGGCGGAACGGCTCTCACAAAGGTCGACCGCCACCGACGCCGCTGACGAGCGGAAGACGCCCCACGCCATCGAGCGGGATGGCGTGGGGCGTCCGATGAAGGGGCAGTTCCCGCCCCGCGACGATCACCTCACAGCAGCGACCGGTAGATCGCGGCGATGTCCTCGACGGTCGCCTCGCGCGGGTTCGCACCGGTGCACACGTCCGCGAACGCCGCCTCGGCCAGCGGCTGAATGTCGGCCTCCGTGGCCCCGACCTCGGAAATCTTCGTCGGGTTGCCCAGCCCCACGGCCATCTTGCGGATCGCCTCAATGGCCGCCTTGCGCGCGTCCTCGATCGGCATGGTCTGGGCATTCGGCACGTCGAAGGCCTCGGCGATGTCGCGGTACTTCTCCCCGGTGAAGGGAGCGTTGTACTCGAGCACGGCAACCAGCAGGATCCCGTTGGCGACGCCATGAGGCGCGGAGTAGAAGGCTCCAAGAGGATGCGCCATCCCGTGGACCAGACCGAGCCCGACATTCGAGTAGCCCATTCCGGCGATGTACTGGGCCATCGCCATGCGGTCCATCGCCTCGGGATCGCCGTCGGCGGCCGCGGGCAGGGACTTCGCGATCATCTGGATCGCCTTGAGGTGGAACATGTCGGACAGCTCGAACGCGCCCTTGCAGACGTATCCCTCGATCGCGTGGGTCAGCGCGTCCAGGCCGGTGGCGACCTTGAGGCCGCGTGGCGCACTCGCCATCATCTCCGGATCGACGACGGCCAGGACCGGAATGTCGTGCGGGTCGACGCAGACGAACTTTCGGCGGTTCTCGGTGTCGGTGATGACGTAGTTGATCGTCGTCTCCGAGGCCGTGCCCGCAGTCGTCGGGACAGCCACGATCGGAACCGACGGGTTCTGTGTGGCGACCGCTCCCTCCAGGGAACGCACGTCAGCATGCTCCGGGTTGGCCGCGATGATGCCGATCGCCTTGCAGGTGTCCTGCGGCGACCCTCCACCGATCGACACGAGGACGTCCGCACCGAATTCCTTGAACGCAGCCAAACCGGCCTTGACATTCTCGATCGGCGGATTGGGTTTGACGTCCGTGAACAGCTGGAATGCGATGCCTGCGTCCTCGAGCAGCTTGGTCACGCGCGTGGCGACACCCGTCTTGACGAGAACGGCGTCGGTGACGACGAGGGCGTGGGAAAACCCTCGCGCCTTCAACTCGCCAGGGATCTCTTTGATGGCGCCTGCTCCGAAGTAGGCGGTCTGGTTCCAGATCATCCGATGGACGGCCATGATGTCTCCCTCGACTCCCGGCGGAGGGGGAGCGACTCGGCGGGCTCCCTGGTCGACCACCACCGGGATCTTTAACACTACGGGAACATGAACCGATTCACGAGGGTCGAGAGTCCCAAGCACGCATACCAGTCTCACCTCAGTGTCATCTTGGATGCTTCACTCCCGGTCCTACGCCTCACGGCGATCGTCGGCGCGGCCTTCACTGCAAGCACCGCAACCTGTCTGTCCCCACGTGGCAGTGCGAGAAATGGGGTCCGTCGACAACCCGCTTGACCAAGTTCTCCTCCCTCCTGAACCGAGAGGTTCCGAGGAATAGAGTGGCCAATGCAGTAACCGTCCCGGAACGACCCGGAGCACGGACGTCTCAGGAGGATTCCATGGCCCGCACGGCATACATGATCGGAACAGGAATCGGAAACCTCTCGGCAGGGGCCTACTTGATCCGGGACGGAGGGTGGGACGGCTCGCAGATTACGATGCTCGGCCTGGAGACTCATGGTGCCAACGACGGCGCCCCCACAGGGGACTACGCCTCCGAATATGGCCACTCGCCTCTGGCGAACTCACGCGGCTTCCTTAACCGCGGCGGCAGAATGCTCAACGAGGAGACCTACGAAAACCTGTGGGATCTCCTTGGTTCCATCCCCTCGCTCGACCAGCCAGACAAGTCCTTGACCGAAGAGATCCTCGATTTCGACCACGCTCACCCGACCCACGACGTCGGCCGACTCATCGACAACGGGGGCCTGCGTATCTCAGGCCCTGACTCCTATGTCCACATGCAGTTCACCCCCCGCGAGCGCTACCTCCTGACGAAGCTCATGATGCAGCCGGAGTCACGCGAGGCCGCACTCGATGACCTCTCGATCGAGGACTGGTTCGCGAGCTCACCTCACTTCTTCACGACGAACTTCTGGTGGATGTGGAAGACGACCTTTGCCTTCAAGGAGGTCTCTTCCGTCGCCGAACTGCGCCGTTACATGAACCGGATGATCCTCGAGTTCTCCCGTATCAACACCCTGGAGGGGGTCACTCGCACCCCCTACAACCAGTACGAGTCGATCATCCTGCCGATGCGGGCCTGGCTGAAGGACCGCGGAGTCACCTTCGTGACAAATCGCAAGGTCACAGAGTTCCTCTTCGCCGACACATCGATGCGCGACGAGATCACCGTCACCGGTCTCACATACGAGGACGTGAAGACCGGCGAGAGCGGCGTCATCGAGGTCGGCCTCGGTGACCTCGTCTTCGACACGAACGGGTCGATCACCGACTCGACCTCGATCGGCGACCTTGACACGGCAATTGTCGAGGACACCCGCTACGCGCCCTCCGCGCAACTGTGGAAGCAGGCAACCGAGCACTTCTACAATCTCGGGTCCCCCGACAAGTTCTTCAACGACCGTGCACAGTCGGAGTGGACGAGCTTCACCGTCACGACGTCCAACCACCTCCTCATCAACGAGATCTCACGCCTGACCAAGCAGCTGCCTGGCAACGCCCTCAACACCTTCATCGAGTCAGGTCCACTGATCTCCCTGGTGATCCACCATCAGCCCCACTTCCATGCCCAGACCGCCGACGAGGGCGTCTTCTGGGGCTATGCCCTCTACCCGCGTCGCGTCGGCAGTTTCGTCCAGAAACCGTTCATCGAGATGACAGGCCGCGAGATGCTTGAGGAGACGCTCGGGCATGTGGCACTTCTCGACCATTCGGCCGATCCGATCTCCGCACACACAGAAGAGATCATGGACTCAATCATCAATGTGGTCCCGGCGCATATGCCTTATGCCTCGGCCCTGTTCAATCGACGCACAACCGCCGATCGGCCCTCGGTCGTCCCGACGGGATCGACCAACCTGGCCTTCATCAGTCAGTTCGTCGACATGCCCTTCGACATGGTCTTCACTGAGCAGTATTCGATCCGCGCAGCTCAGGTCGCCGTCTACACGTTGCTCGGCCTCGACCTGCCACTGACGCCGCTGCACCACTACGAGAGGGATCCACGCGTCCTCGCCAAGGCCGCTCGGGTCATGCTGCGCTAGACAGACCCCACCCCCAACTCCGTGCCTTCATCAGCCATCAGATCACAGAGGACAATCCCGTCATGGAGACACTCGTCCTGATCGTCGTGCTTGCGACAATCTCAGCAATCATGGTGGCGATCGGTGACAAGATCCACCTGCCGTGGCCCGCCCTCATGGTGCTCGTCGGCGCGGGAGTCAGCTTGGTCCCGGCAATCAACCTGGAGATCGACCCGCAGCTGATCCTGCCGGTCTTCCTGCCGCCACTGCTGTACTCGGCCACGCAGAGGACCTCCTGGCAGGTGCTGAAGAGTCGGTGGCGGTCACTGCTCAGCCTGGCGATCGGCCTGGTCGTCGTCACCGTTGCAGCCACCACCGTGACCGCCCTTGCGATCATCCCGGGCATCACTCTGGCCGCCGCCATCGTCCTGGGCGCCATGGTCGCCCCGCCCGATCCGGTGGCCGTCGAGTCGGTGGCCAGTTCGGTCCCGATCCCCCACCGCGTCCTCATGACGCTGCAGAGTGAGGGCCTGCTCAACGATGCCGCCTCGCTCGTCATCTTCCAGCTCGCCCTGAGCGCTGCATTGACCGGGACCACACCGAACACGGGCAGAATAGCCCTGTGGTTCCTCGCCGGATCCGTCATCGCTGCCGCCGTCGGATGGGGCTGCGCTTGGTTGGTCCGTCGGGGCACGCGACTCATTGGCTCGTCAACGGCACGTTCCGCGGCGACCCTCGTCCTGCCCTTCATCGCCTACTTGATCGCCGAACACCTCGAGGCCTCCGGCGTCATCGCCGTGGTCGTCGCCGGGCTCCAGATGCGCGCCACGGACGACCCCGAGCACTCCGAGGACCGCCTGACGCAAAGTGCGATGTGGGGCGTCCTCGAAGTATGCATCACCGGCGTGGCCTTCGGATTCATCGGCGTCGAAATCCGCCAGATCGTTCTCGAGGTCGGAACCGGGTTCGGGACGCTGTTCCTCCAGGGGCTGGTCGTCGCCCTCGTCCTCGTCATCGTCCGCCTAGCGTGGTTCCTCCTCGCCCTGGTCACCGTTCGGTACCGAGGAGCCACCCAGGCCGCGCCACGGAAGCTGAGCGATGTCGTCCTCATGACCTGGGGTGGAATGCGCGGCTTGGCGACCCTGGCGCTCGCGCTCGCCCTGCCCACGACGCTCACCAACGGCAGCCCCTTCCCCGCCCGTCGTGCGATCATGGTCATCGTCATTGCGGTGCTCTTCGTGACACTGTTGGTCGCCGGTCTGACGTTCCCCGGCCTCGTCAAGCTGCTCAAGGTCGACGGCGAGACGGAGGCGGAAGTCGCCGAAGAGGAACGGCTGCGTGACCGGATGAGGGCGGTTGCCACGGCGACCATCGCACGTCGTGCCGACGTCCCCCCCGACCTCGTCGACCACATGACGCAGTGGGCGCGTGAGGCCGCCGAATCCGCCTGGGACGAGGGCGAGGGCGAAGGGGAGGCGAATGCCCTCCGGGCCTCGACGCTCGCCCTCATGGCCCGGAGAAAACAGGCTCTCACCACCGCCAAACGCGCCACCCTGGAGGCCTGCCGCGCCGAGGTCGTCCAGGCACGCAACGAACCCGGCACCGACCCCGAGATCGCCGACCGGGGACTCCGCGGCCTCGACATCCGCCTGATGGCCCTGGACCAGACCTCAAACAGAGCATGAGAGGAGCGGAGCCGCTCGTCACAGTTTCGGGACCGGACCGCGCCTCTCTCGCTGTCGCGATCCTGGAGATTCCGGGGCTGCCGAGAACCTTGGCCATCTCGCTTCCATGAACGTCGGATGAACGTTTGGTTCACGAATCAATGCAGTATGAACGATTCGTCCATCTTCGCGCGTAGGCTCATCCCGATGTCTCAGATGCGCACCCACCTGCCCGTCCTGCTCCTCGATTTCGACGGCACCGTCTGCGTGGGGGATGCCCCCGTCCACGCCTACGCCGACGCCGTCCTCGACGGCCTGCCCACCGAGATCACGACGCCGATCCGCACGACGCTCGACGACTTCCTCGCCGGGCGACTCGGGCCACGCTGGGAGGACGCCTACGAGGCCGTCCACAAGATGAGCGCGCCCCACGTCTCGCGTGAGGACCTCGACCGTGCCTACGTCCGGTCCCGCGAGCGCCTCCAAGACGGCGAGCTTCCCGTCGGCACACCCGACGGCCTCGTTGACTTCCTGGCCTCGCTCGACGGCGTCGCGCGTCGTGTCCTCGTCACCAATGCCCCTCTCGAGGGCGTCGCCGGGACGCTGGAGCGCCTCGGTCTCGATCCCGTCCTCGACGGCGTGTTCCCCGGAGCCGGAAAGCCCACTGGCTGGCCGTCCGTCCTCCCCACCATCCTCGGCGACCGCCCGGCCTCCCTCGCAGTCTCCGTCGGCGATGTCTATGGCAATGACATTGCGCCCCTCATACCCCTTGGTGCCGCGACGGCTCTCATCAGCCGTTTCGGACCCGAGGACACTCCGGCAGCTCCGACCTGGGCCGCCGCTTCCTTCCCCGATCTCTACCCGGCACTGTCGCAGTGGTTGCACTGCGCCCGTTCAGAAGGACACTGACATGGTCTCCCGTCTTCACCGTCTCCCCACCACGATCGCGCTGGCCGCGACCGCGCTGATGGCCCTCTCCGCTTGTGGGGCCACCGAGGAGGGAACATCCGCCTCCTCTGCCTCTTCCGATCAGTCCGGCTCCGCCGAGGCCACGGCCTCCGTGTGCTCCGGTTCCTCCGATGAGTCCGCACAGGACCCGACCGAGCTCACCCTCGCCCTGGTCCCCTCCGGCGACGCCAACAAGCTCGTCGAATCCGTCAAGCCTCTCGAGGACGCGCTCTCCGAGCGTCTCGGCATCCCCGTCAAGGGCGTCATCACTCAGGACTACCAGGCGGCCGTCGAGGCGATCGGTTCCAACCAGGCCCAGATCGGGATGCTCCCGTCCCTGCAGATGAGCCAGGCTTGCGATCGCTACCAGGCAGTGCCCGCCCTGCAGTCCGTGCGCAAGGACAAGACCTCCTACGCCGCCCAGTTCTTCACGAATGACCCCGACAAATACTGCTCCGACACCCCGACCGCGGACTCCAACGGGATGCTGTTCTGCAATGGAACCGCCTCGGGCAACGGCCCTGCCGGGCTCGATCAGCTCTCCAAGGTCACGGGCGCGACGATCTCACTGCTCCAGCCCGCCTCCCCCGCCGGCTACATCTTCCCGGTCGCGGCTCTCCAAGCCGCAGGAGTCGCGACCTCGGACCTGTCGATCACCCAGGTCACCGCGAACGACGCGTCCGTCCAGGCCGTCTACAACGGCGACGCCGAGGTCGGAACGTCCTACTGGGATGCCCGAACCACTCTGTCGAAGGACACTCCCGATGTCGGCCAGAAGGTCGTCGTTTTCGCTCTGACCGACGAGATCCCCAACGACGGCGTGTCCATCTCCAGCAAACTCAACTTGACCTGGCAGACGAAGATCTCCGACGCGCTGCTCGACTTTGCCTCCACCCAGGAGGGCTCGGACGCTCTCAACGCGATCTACCAGATCACGGGCCTCAAGGAGGCTGACGTCACCGCCCTGCAGAAGACGCAGCAGACCGCCGCGACGATCGGCGTGAACTGACATGACCGACCGGCTTCCCGGCGCCGCAGCGCCCACCGCGTCCGACTCCGACATCGTCTTCGACGGGGTCGGCGTCACCTACCCGAACGGATACCGGGGGCTCTCCGACGTCTCCCTGACCATTCCAACCGGTCAGATGGTCGGGGTTGTCGGCCTGTCCGGCGCCGGGAAGTCGACCCTCATCCGCACGATCAACAGCCTCGTTCCAGCCACCGACGGCACCCTGAGCGTGGGTGGCCGCGAGGTCACCCACGCCAAGGGTCGCGAACTGCGGGCCGTCCGATCCGACATCGGCATGGTCTTCCAGTCCTTCAACCTGGTCAAGGGAACAACCGTCCTCAACAACGTGCTGATGGGTCGCCTCTTCCGGGCACCCTGGTGGCGCGTGCTGCTGGCTGCGTGGAAGTCCCAGGATGTCGACGCCGCCATGGACGCCCTCAACAGGGTCGAGATGCTGCCGCGGGCCTACACCCGGGCCTCGGAGTTGTCCGGCGGCCAACAGCAACGCATTGGCATCGCTCGAGCTCTGGCCCAGAAGCCGACGATCATCCTGGCCGACGAGCCCGTCGCTTCGCTGGATCCCCCGACCTCGCGTGTCGTCATGGACCACCTGCGCCGGATCAACGTGGAGCTCGGGGTCACCGTCATCACAAACCTCCATTTCCTCGACCTCGCCCGGGCCTATTCCGACCGACTGATCGGACTGCGCGCCGGCCAGATCGTCTTCGACGGAGCGGGTGCCGACGCCGGCGAGGACGTCTTCGAGTCGATCTACGGACGCTCGCTGACCTCCTCCGACGTTCTCGAGGCGACTCCCGTCCTGGAGGAACAATGAGCGCCCCGACCAAACCGGGGGCCGCCGCACGGCAGCCGGAGCGACCGAAGCGCGGCGTCGGACCCTGGATCGCGGGGATCGTCCTGGTCACCCTCACCGTGTGGTCGGCCACCGGCGTCAAGATCGACCTCGCCTCGATCTGGCGCAACTGGGGCAACGCCTCGGGAACGATCGTCAAGCTGTTCCAGCCCGACTACTCGTTCTTTCCCCAGACCGTCGGTCCGATCGTCCAGACACTCCTGATGGCGATCATCGCCACGGCCGTCGGCTCGGCGATCTCACTGCCGCTGGCGTTCCTGGCCTCCCGGGTGACGAACCCATCGCGCGCGTTGCTGGCCATCGTCCGTTTTCTCAACAACGTCGTGCGGGCCGTACCCGATCTGCTCTACGCGGCGATCTTCGTCGCCGTCATCGGCACGGGCGCACTGTCCGGCATCTTTGCCCTGGTCCTGTTCAACATCGGCATCGTCGTCAAGCTCGTCTCCGAGGCGATCGACGGGCTCGACCAAGGGCCACAGGAGGCCGCTCTGGCGGCGGGCGCGACGTGGTTCGCGGCGGACCGCGCGGCGATGCTTCCCGCCGTCGCGCCCTCGTATGCGGCGCAGGTTCTCTACACCTTCGAGGTCAACATCCGTGCCTCGACCGTCATCGGGCTGGTCGGCGCGGGCGGACTGGGCGTCCTCATCGACAACGTCCGGACCTTCTATCACTACCACTACCTGTCACTGATCATCCTGGAGATTCTCGTGCTGGTCCTGGTCGTCGAGACCATCTCCTCGACTCTGCGCCGGAGGTTGACCCGATGAGCGCAACCACCGCGACCCCGGCCTCGGGCCCTGCGCGTCCGACGGCACCCGGCTCGACGGCGCCCGATGGCGCACCAACGGACGGCCTCCACGAGCGCCCCGTCAAACCGCGTCGGATCCTGGTCAAGCTGACGTGGACAGTGCTCGTCCTCGTCATCGTCGGCGCCTTCTGGAAGATCGACGTCAACTGGTCCTCGCTGCGGGACTTCCCCTCGAGCCTCGCCCACTACATCGGACTCCTCTTCGGCCCGCCGGACTGGTCGAAGGCGGGCGAAGCCCTGTCGGCGACCCTGCTCAGCGTCCAGATGGCCTGGATCGGATCAATCCTCGGCATCATCGTGTCGTTCCCGCTGTCCTTCCTGGCCGCCCACACCGTCACGCCCGCTTGGGTCCGACTGCCTGTGCGGCTCGTCTTCGCGATCCTGCGCGCCGTTCCCGAGGTCGTCATCGCGATCCTCATCCTGTCGGTCACCGGGCTGACCGCATTCACCGGGGCACTCGCCCTGGGCGTCGGGTCAATGGGCACGCTCGGCAAGTGGGGATATGAGGCCTTCGAATCCGTCGATCCGGGTCCGTTGGAGGCCGTCCGCGCAACCGGCGGCTCACGGCTCGCAGTGGTCCGGTGGGGAATCTGGCCGCAGGCCCGCCCCGAGGTCTTAGCCTTCTGGCTCTACCGCTTCGAGATCTCCGTGCGGTCCTCCGCGATCCTTGGCCTGATCGGGGCCGGCGGCATCGGCAAGATGCTGACCGACAACACCCAGTACCGCATCTGGGACGCGGTCGGCATGCTCCTGATCGTCGTCGTCATCGTCACGATGATCATCGACCAGGTCTCCGGCACGATCCGCCAGCGCATCATCACGGGACGGTGGGGGTTCGTCGGGTACGGTCATCGCAGGCGGGCCCTGCGCCCGGACACAGCAGCCGACTGAACACCGCCGGATCGAGGAGGACACCACCATGGCCGAGGGCTTCCTCGCACGGGTCCGCGCCCAAGCGCCCTCCCTGGGACGCGCCGAACAAGCAGTCGCCCGCGTGATCCTCGAGCGTCCCGACGAAATCATCGAATGGTCGAGTTCGCAGTTGGCCGAGACAGCAGGGACTTCACGCCCGACGGTCGTGCGGACTTGCCAGTCCCTGGGGCTGACCGGCTACCAGCAGCTGCGCGTCCTGCTGGCCCGCGAAGGCGTGGCCGCTCCCGTGGGACCGTCATCGACAGCGTCCTCTCCCACCGGGAGCGGTCCACGCGCCCTGGTCGAGGCAAGCTTCCGCCACGTCGGCGCCAACGTCGAGCAGATGACCGCGTTGCTGACCGACGAGGACGTCGAGGCCGCCGTGTCCGCCCTCGCCGACGCACGGCGGCTCGTGATCGTCGGCCATGGGGTTTCAGCGTCGCTGGCCTCGGACGTCGCAGCGCGACTGGTCACGCTGGGCCGGGTGAGCGAGCGCTACGGCGATGTCATCGAGGAACGCATCGCCATCGGCGGTCTGGGTGAGGACGACGTCGTGCTGATCGTCTCCGGCTCGGGGTCGAACACGCTGTCGTTGGCAGCCGCGAGGACAGCACGCGACGCGGGAGCGACGGTGGTCGTCGTGACGGCCTTCAGCCACTCCCCCGTGGTCGAACTCGCCTCCGTCTCCCTGGTGACCGGGATGCCACAGCCGTCCTTCCGCGAGGAAATTCTCACGACCTCGCGAATCCCCCAGACGATCCTGCTGGAGGCCGTGGTCGGAATCGTCGCCACGCGTCTCGACGAGGCCGGACGTGAGGCCAAGATGCGAGCCGTGGACATCGTCTCCGACTACGTCGAGGAGTGAGGGCGGCTCCGCATTCCGCGATGAGTCGGTCACGGGAACCGTTCGTTCAGCCTCGATACCGGTCGGAGCAGGGTCTCCACATCGAGGTCGCCCTCTGCAGCTATGCATTGTGCAAAAGCTTTCTCAATCCGCAGCCTCGCGCCACCGCCACTCGCTTTACTCGCCTATGGCGTGCTACTCTCCTTTAGAGAGCTTTTCAGTCGGATCGGCTCACCCTTCCAGAAGGAGTCCCCATGAGCACCTCCACCTCGCTGCCCACCGTCACCGTCATCGGAGCCGGGAACATCGGCTCGGCCGTCGCAACGATCGCGCTGAAGGCCGGGTCCTCGGTCCAGGTCCTGACCCGCGATCCCGCCAAGGCCGCTGCTGTCTCCCCCGAGGTCACGCCCGGTTCGATCGGCGATCCGATCACCGGCGACCTCGTCGTCCTTGCCTTGCCCTACGCCGCCCTCGACGAGGTCCTCGCCGCTTACCCCGATGGCCTGGCCGGCAAGGTGGTCGTGGACCCGACGAACCCGATCGATTTCGAAACGCTCGACTCCGTCATCACGCCTGCGGGTTCCTCCGCTGCCGCGCAGTTGGCCGCTCGCCTGACCGGAGCCAGCGTCGTCAAGGCGTTCAACACCAACTTCGCCGCGACCCTCGCGTCCGGCACGACCGGCGACGCGCCGACCGCAGTCTTGATCGCCTCCGACGACGCGGACGCGAAGGCGGCCCTGAGCAGTATCGTCACCGCCGCAGGTCTGCGCGTCATCGATGTGGGAGCCCTCAAGCGCGCCCACGAGCTGGAGGCAATTGGATCCGTCCAAATCGGCCTCGCGCTGAGCGAGCAGACGCCATGGACCGGCGGCTTCGAAATTCTGTCCTGACTGACGACATGCTCCGGGGCACACCCCGACACCGCGGAGACCCACACTCGTCGACGTCGCACCCCGCGCATCTCCAGGACCACCCCTCACCGATCGCGGTGGGTCCTCCCGACTATCGTGAGGGGACCTGGAGAAAGGAAGTGGCCACACGTGAGTGAGCCAGCGTTCGATCCGTACAGCAGGACCTGCCCGTCGCGCGGCCTGCTCAATGAGATCGGCGAACAGTGGACCATCCTCGTCGTCGGGGCGCTGGCCGGTGGGCCACGACGGTTCAAGGATCTGACCGAGCGCGTCGACGGAATTTCCTTCAAGATGCTCACCCAGACCCTGCGCGCCCTGGAACGCGACGGTCTGGTCACTCGGACCCAGTACGCGGAGATTCCTCCCCGCGTCGAATACGAGCTGACCGCGACCGGGCACGATCTGGTCGGGCCCCTCCGGGCGTTGGAGGACTGGGCGACCTCACACATGGCCGGCGTCCTCGAGGCGCACGAGCGAGCCGACCGGGAGTCCGCCTGACGAGGTTCACACGTTGCCGACATGCCAGTGGGGGCCGACCGGATTCTTGACCGGTCGGCCCCCATTTGGGCGTTCGGGTCAGCGCTTCGCTTGCCTCCGCAAGATGATCGTGACCGCCCTACCAGCGATGAGCAGTGCGACAACGACTGGGATGATGACGGCAAGATCGGCACCCGTGTGGGCCAGATTCGACCGCTTGCCGGCCTTGACGGCGAACGCCTGCGTCGGGGACGGAATCGAGGGCATGGGCTTGGGCGTCGCAGAATCGCTTGGGACCGGGACGACCGGGACCGGCGAGGTCTCGCTTGGCGCGGGGCTCGGCGTCGGCGAAACCTCTGGGGTCGGCTCCTCGGTGACGATGGAAGCCATGGACTGGCCGGGCTCGACATCGACGACTGCACCGTCTTGGTCCAAGGTCACCTTCGAGCTGGCGGCTGCCACCAGATTGAGGCGCTGCCAGCCCTCCGAGCTGGAATCCAGGAGGTAGCCGGAATCGATCTCGGTGGCGGCGAGGACCTCGCGACGCTGCTCGGAGGTCAAGGTCGGGAACGCGGTGACGAGGAGACCCTCGGCGCCCTCGAGCACGCGCGCGGTCTGACCCTTGGTACCGATCTGGCCGAAGTTGTAGGTCATCCGGGCCTCGTAAGCGGTGAGGGCGGAGACGACGTCGGTGAATGCATTCGTGTAGCCCCCGGCATCACTCGCGTCCACGGCATCGATACAGGCCGTCAACGTGGCACCCTGGCCGTCGGCTGCGCAGCGCGAGGCCAGGTAGTCCGCCAATTCCGTCTGCGCCGACTTGAAGGTGTTCTCGACGTAATCGGGATCGGAGAGCAGGTGAGCGACACCGGCCTCGCCGAGAATTCGTCCTCCCATCACGTCCAGCGGGTAGTGAACGCCGAGGACGATGCGGTTGTCGCCGGCCTCGGAGGACCGGGTGATGGCCTCGGAGGCGAGCTCCGGGAGCACGGCGGCCAAAGCGAATCCGACCGAGTATGCGTGAGTCGTATGTCCGGAGGGGAACGCCTGGGAGATGTCATCGGCCATCGACTGGTAGGAGCCCGTGTGGGTCAATCCGGTCGCCGGATCGGTCCAATCCGGGATTTCGGAGCTCCCGAGGATCGCCGCATCGAGGACGTCTCCGCGGAACCCGGTCGAGGGATCGGACTTGTCGTAGGCGAAGGGGGTCCAGTAGTTGTCGTACTCGCTCATGAGCGCGACCGGGTCGGGGTCCGGGTTCGTCGGGGCCGCAGACGCCGGAAGGACCCCGAGCGTTGCGAGAACCAAGGCGGAGGCCATGATTGGAAGGCCGCACATCCGGGTGTTCACACGTGGTGACATCTGAGTCTTCTTCCTCTCACCCCCCGCATGGAGCCAGGGCCCTCGGCCGGCACGGGACCCGCGGGTCTCGACGCGTCGTGGGTTCCGTCGGATGGGAGTCACCATCGTTTGGGGGAGCCACCATGGATGTGAGGAATCCCTCGTGTCATCCGGGTGAACGGCCGGGGAACGCCGGGGCGGATCGACGCGGCCAGAGGTGGCGCGGCCCGAGAGGCCCGGCCGGGAGGGCGTCCGCGAGTCTGGGCGTGCCCGTGGAAAGCTCCGTCCGGCAAGGATTTCGACGGGGATCAGAAAAGTACCCTGGAAGCATTCCCATCCCGTCGTCCGAATTCTGCGATTTCCGCGATTCCTGCTGGGGAGCGCACCCTGTCACCGGAAACCGCGACCCATCCCGAACACGCCTCGCGGTCGACAGGGGGACTCGCCTCGTCGGGGAAAACACCACCCGTGGTCCACACGGGGCCCCGGTTCGAGGGACAATCTCCCACAGAGATCAATCGGAAGGGGAACCCGCGTGTCCGGACTGGACTTCGTCGCTGTCGACTTCGAGACCGCCAACGGATCGCACGCCTCCGTCTGCCAAGTGGGTCTGACCCGCGTCATCGGGGGCGAGGTCACCGCCGAGGACGCCTGGTACGTCATCCCACCGACCGGCGTCGAGACCTTCAACATGCGCAACGTCCTCATCCACCACATCACTCCCGACTTCGTCGCTCGCCACGGTATCGGCTGGGAGACTTCCCTCGAGCGCTTCGAGGACTTCGCCGCCGGACAGGTCCTCATCGCCCACAATGCCGCCTTCGACCATGCGGTCTTCGACCGGTCGACCCAGCAGGTCTCCCTGGCGATCCCGCCACATCGGTGGGAGGACACACTCGCTCTGTCCCGACGGTCCCTGAAGCTTCCCAATCACAAGCTCGACACCGTTGCCCGCCACCTGGGTATCGGAGAATTCGCCCATCACGACGCCTGTGCCGACGCGCGGGCCTGCGCCATGATCGCAACGACCATCGCCGAGCGCACCGGAGCTCGCACCGTCGACGACCTCTGGCCCCGCCCGGGGCGCGACCCGCGCTGGGATTTCGGCGTCGATCCCGCGTGGACCGGACGTCCCTCCGGCAGCCGATCAGGTTCGAGGACGAGGTCGACCGCAGACCCCCGATCCACGTCGTCCTCTCGATCGGGAGTGACACCAGCCGCCCCCGCACGCCACGACGCCTTCGCCCGCTACTCGACCCCGGGATATGCCGCGCCCTCGGGCGCTCTTCCGACGCCCTCGTCCGAGGCCGATCCCGCAGATCCTCTCTTCGGTGAGCACGTTGTCATCACCGGGGACCTGCCGGGCCTGGATCGCTGGGACGTTTTCGAGCGGATCGCCTCCCACGGCGGGACCCCACAGAAGGGCGTGACGAGGGCGACCTCCGTCCTCGTCGTGGCGAACCGTGCGTCGATCGGGTCCGATGTCGACCTCTCCCGTGGCAGTGCGAAGGAGCGGAAGGCCGCGGATTATCAGGCGAGGGGACAACGGATCCGCATCATCGGAGCGACCGAGGCACTCTCACTGCTGCGTTCCTGACAAGGCGTCTGATCACGCAAAACGCCATCGGACTGTGATCTTTTCTCCAATGACATCCGCCTGGCACTCCAACTAAAGTAAGGCTGCCCTCATTTGAGGAAGCACCCGCTCCAACGGAGGTACGCCTTGCGACGCGCCACATTCGTCACTGCTCTCATCGCCACTGCGGCCCTGGCCCTGGCTGGCTGCTCGAATTCGTCGGGAGACGGCGACTCCGCGGCCATCGATTCACACTCGCCCACCGCATCGGACGCCGCATCGACCTCATCGGCAGACACCTTCCCCGTGACCGTCGATCACGTGTACGGGTCGACGACGATCGAGAAAAAGCCCGAACGCGTGGCAACCGTGGCCTGGGGCAATGACGAGGTCCCCCTGGCGCTCGGTGTCGTCCCGGTCGGCATGGCGAAGGTGTCGTGGGGCGACGACAACGACAACGGCGTCCTCCCCTGGGTCGAAGACAAGCTGACCGAGCTCGGCGCGCAGACCCCCGTCCTCTTCGACGAGACCGACGGGATCGACTTCGAGGCCATCGCCGACACCCGTCCCGACGTCATCCTCGCGGCCTACTCTGGGCTGAGCCAGGACGACTACGACAAGCTGTCGAAGATTGCCCCGACCATCGCCTACCCCAAGGTCGCCTGGGGGACGTCGTACCAGGACATGATCCGGATGGACTCTCAGGCGATCGGGCTCGGTGCCGAGGGCGACGCCCTCATCGACCAGTTGCAGAGCGAGGTCGAGACCGCCCTCGACGCCCACCCCGACCTGAAGAACGCGAAGGTCCTCTTCTCCTTCCTCGATCCCTCCGATCTCTCCCAGATCGGCTTCTACACCTCCAACGACACTCGCCCCGGATTCCTTGAGGGACTGGGCATGCCAACACCCCAGGTCGTCGAGGAAGAGTCCGCACAGTCCGACGCCTTCTACGCCACGGTCAGCGCCGAGGACGCCGACCGCTTCAGCGACGTCGATATCTTCGTCACCTACGGCGATCCGAACAGCGACCTCATCGCGCAGTTGCAGGCCGACCCACTGCTGTCGAAGATCCCCGCGATCCAAAAGGGTCACATCGCGATCCTCCAGAACTCGACACCGCTGGCAGCCTCGGCGAACCCGTCCCCGTTGTCGATCCCGTGGGGCGTCGATCAGTACTTCTCGCTGCTCTCGGACGCCCTCACCGCGAGTTCTTGAGCACGCTGATCGACAGGCCCGTTCCGCCGGCCAGGCCCGCGCGGCCGGACGCCGTTCCATCACGGCGCCCGGCCGGTGCCCGCCTGACCTGGCTGGTCGTGGTCATCATCGTCCTCGCTCTGCTGTGCGTCGCCTCGGCCGAGTTCGGCGTCCGCCAGGTGTCCATCCCCGACGTCCTCGCCGCCCTCCAGGGCGACAGCTCCACCCTGGCGAGGGCGGCCGTGGCGGCCCGCCTGCCGCGTACCTCACTGGCCGTCCTCGTCGGTGCCGCACTCGGACTGTCGGGAGCCGCAATGCAGGCCGTCACCCGCAACCCGCTGGCGGACCCCGGAATCCTCGGGGTCTCCACCGGCGCCGCTCTGGCGGTCGTCATCGGAATCGCGTTCGCCGGCCTCTCCGCGCCCTACCCGATGATGGGCGTTGCAATCCTCGGGGCAGCGGGTGCGGCCGTCTTCGTCTACTCCGTGGGATCGCTGGGTCACGGAGGGGCCACTCCCCTCAAGCTCGCGCTCGCCGGAGCTGCGACCTCGGCGGCCCTGTCCTCACTGACCAGCGCCATCCTGCTTCCGCGGATCGATGTCATCGAGGATTTTCGGTTCTGGCAGATCGGCGGGGTCGGCGGAGCCACCTGGGATCGGACAGCGGCCGTTGCGCCTGTCCTCGCCCTCGGCGTCCTGATCTGCGTGACCTGTGCGCGAGGAATGAACTCACTGGCGTTGGGAGATGACCTCGCGACCAGCCTGGGCGAGAACGTCACGCGGACCCGGGCCCTCGCGTCGATCGGCGCGGTCATGCTCTGTGGCGCGGCCACGGCCGTTGCCGGACCGATCGGCTTCGTCGGCTTGGTCGTGCCCCACATGTGCCGCCTGCTCGTCGGGCCGGACCACCGATGGTTACTGCCGTTCTCAGCGTTGACCGGAGCCGGGCTGCTCGTGGCCGCCGACGTCATCGGGCGCGTCGTCGCCCGGCCCGCCGAGGTCCAGGTCGGGATCATTACTGCCGTCATCGGCGCCCCCGTCTTCATCGCGATCGTGCGCCGACAGAAAGTACGTGAGCTATGACCGCCCCGCTTGCCATACCGCCCGAGGTCAAGGCGGCGATTCTCCCCCACAACGCTTCACGGACGGACACCGAATCCGTTGAGGCAACGCTGCAGACGGTGGTGACGGGACGAGTCACCCGCCAGAGGCACCAGCATCTGATCGCTGCGGGCCTCGGGCTGGTCGTCCTTGCCCTGATCGCTGCCTCCCTGATGTTCGGCCAGACGACCTACAGTCCCCTCGAGGTCGCACGCGTCATCCTTGGGGAACGAGTGCCCGGCGCCTCATTCACCGTCGGCGAGTTGCGTCTGCCGCGCACCGTCCTCGGCGTGCTGGCAGGGTCCGCGTTCGGGATCGCCGGAGTCACCACCCAGACGATGTTGCGCAATCCGTTGGCCTCCCCCGACGTCATCGGCATCAGTTCCGGGGCGAGTGCCGCCGCCGTCATCGGGATCATCGTGTTCTCACTCGGCAAGGTCGAGGTCTCGATGCTCGCGTTGGCCGGAGCCCTGGCCACTGCCGTCGCGATTGACCTGCTCGCCTATCGCGGGGGGTTCTCCGGGACACGCCTGATCCTCATCGGGATCGGGGTCGCCGCCATGCTCAACAGCGTGGTCTCCTACGTGCTCTCTCGGGCCGCTGCCTGGGACCTGCAGACCGCGATGCAATGGCTGACCGGCAGCCTCAACGGCGCTGCCTGGGAGTCGATCGCTCCGCTGGCCGTCGCCTGGATCGTCCTCGTTCCCCTGATGCTCGCCGCCGAGGGATCGCTCGACATGCTGCGCCTCGGGGATGACTCCGCGACGGCGTTGGGAGTTCGCGTGGGGCCGACGAGAGCACTGCTCATCGTCGGTGCCGTCGCGCTCTTGGCCTTCGCGACCTCGGGGGCGGGACCGATCGCCTTCGTCGCGTTCATGTCCGGACCGATCGCGGCCCGTCTGGTCGGGCCCGGCACGCGATTGCTCGTACCGTCCGCATTGGTCGGGACGATCCTGGTGCTGAGTGCCGATCTGATCGGACAGTTCGTATTCGGCACCCGCTATCCCGTGGGCGTCATCACCGGCGTGCTCGGCGCGCCTTACCTCGTCCTCCTGCTGGTCCGGACCAACAAAGCCGGAGGTTCCCTATGACCGCCGTTCGTCCATCGACCCTCGGTGCGGACATCGCTGCGACGCCCGCCCACACGCTGGCCGCCCACGACCTGACATTGGCCTACGGAGGCGACCCCGTCGTCGAGGGGCTCGACATCGAGATCCCTCCGGGGCAGATCACCGCGATCGTCGGGCCCAACGGATGCGGCAAGTCGACTTTGTTGCGGGGCCTCGCACGCCTGCTCATGCCTCGCACGGGAACAGTCCTGCTCGACGAGAAGGACCTGCGCCGCACCCCGTCCAAGCAGATCGCCCGGGTACTCGGACTCCTCCCCCAGCATCCCATCGCACCGGAGGGGATCGCCGTGTCCGACCTCGTCGGGAGGGGACGTCACCCGCACCAGCGAATGCTGGCCCGGTGGAGCACCCACGATGACCAGGTCGTCGCCCGCTCGCTGGAGTCGACGGGAACGGCGGACCTGGCGGATCGCCCCGTCGACGAGCTCTCCGGCGGGCAACGCCAACGCGTGTGGATCGCGATGGCACTGGCCCAAGAGACCGACATCCTGCTGCTCGACGAGCCGACGACCTTCCTCGATGTCACACACCAGGTGGAGATCCTCGACCTGCTCACCGACCTCAACCGCGAGCGCGGGACGACCATCGTCATGGTCATGCACGACATGAACCTGGCCGCGCGCTACGCCGATCACCTCTTCGCGATGCGAGACGGGCAGATGATTGCCGAGGGCGCGCCCTCGGATGTCCTCTCGCGCGAGATGGTCCGCACCGTCTTCGACCTCGAGGCCCTGGTTGTCACCGATCCCGTGTCCGGGGCGCCCCTGATGTCGCCCCTCGGGCGTCACCACGTGGTGGATGCAGGATCAGTGGGAGTCCCGTCCGCGAACGTGAGGCTGGTCCTCGACACGTCGACAGATACCATTCCCGCCCCCATCACGCCGACTCATCCGCCGACGACCCCGCATTCGTGAGGAGACCTCATGCCCCCCGCAGCCGGAGAATTCCATTTCTTCCGGGCGCGCGTGCGCGCCATCACCGACCTGACGCCGAGCTTCAGACGGTTCACCTTTGCGTCCCCGGAGCTCGCCGATTTTGGCGATCCCGGGTTCGATCAGCGCATCAAGATCGTCTTCCCTGCGCGTGACGCCGACCTCGACACGATGCCGACCGGGGACGAGTGGTGGCCACAGTGGCGCGAGATGCCCATGGACTCGCGTCCGACCTTCCGCACCTACACGACGCGTTTCGTGCGCCCCGAGGCATGCGAGGTCGATGTCGACATGGTCGTCCACGACGTCCTGGGTCCGGCCTCGGCGTGGATCGTCGAGGCGCAGGTCGGCGACGAGATCCTGATCTACGGCCCCGGTCGGGAGACCGCGCAGAACCTTGGCATCGATTTCGTCCCACCCGCGAGGACCGGGCACATCCTGCTAGCGGGGGATGAGACGGCTGCTCCGGCGCTGGCCGTCATCCTCGAGCAATTGCCCCGTGAGGCGCGCGGCACGGTCGTCCTCGAGGTGCCGCTCGACGCGGACATGCCCTATCTGCCCTCCCATCCCGGCTTTGAGGCGCGGCTGGCGTCCCGCGAGCACAGGACCCGCCACGAGCACCTGGTGGGTGCGGTCAGCGAGGTCGCTGACCGGTTGGTTCCAGACGGGCGAGGCGCCGAAGTCGAGGAGATCGACATCGACCACGACATTCTGTGGGAAGTCCCGCGCACCGCGAAGGGCGGGGCCGCGCTCAAGAGCGCACCGCTGTACTCCTGGCTCGCGGGCGAGGCCGGGGCGATCACCAGTCTGAGGCGACATCTGGTCAGCGAGCTCGGCGTCGACCGACGGGCGGTCGCATTCATGGGGTACTGGAGGCTCGGGAGGGCGGAGAACTGAGCCGAACCGCACGCCGAAGCAGACCGGTCCCGACGAGCACTCGCTCGCATGCACCGGGACACAGATCTCCACTGTCGTCTATTTGCGCTCGCATATGGACCCCTCCCCCACGAACGCGGGCATGGGGGACAATGGAGAGAGGCAGATGAAAGGACAGGGTTGACCGTGTTGACTCCCGTTCGCAGTGACCAGACCGGGATCGGGGACGATCGATGAAGTCCCACGAATCCACCAGGTCGGCAGCGTCCACCCCTGACGGACCCAAGGAACGCCAGCTCGCCATCGCCGAGGCCGTCATCCGCAAGGGCACGATCGCCGTCGAGCAGTTGGCGATGCTCACCGGAGTCTCGACGATGACGATCTACCGAGACCTCGCCGCCCTCGAAGAACGTGGCGTCATCCAGCGCCATCGCGGCAAAGTCGTCGCGGTCGCCAGCGGGATGCACGAGGCCGACGCCGAGTTTCGACTTGAGCAGAGCGCCGCCGAGAAGCAGGCGGTGGCGGCCCAGGCAGCGA
Organism: Actinomycetales bacterium; assembly: GCA_015655375.1. Lineage (GTDB taxonomy): Bacteria > Actinomycetota > Actinomycetes > Actinomycetales > Actinomycetaceae > Pauljensenia. The sequence goes on along the minus strand of JAATFD010000021.1, from coordinate 60,239 downwards.
GACTGATCACCCAGGGAGCTTCGGTCATGGTCGATGATTCGACGTCGGGCGTGTGGATGCTGCGCTCGCTCACCGATCTCTCCTCAATCACCGTGGTGACGAACTCCCTGTTGGTCGCCAACGAGGTCGCAGATCGCCAGCCCATGAAGCTCATCGTTGCCGGCGGCGACTACCAGTCGTGGGCGCACTCCTTCATGGGCCCCCAAGTCGTGTCCTACATTCGTTCGATGCACGCCGATTTCTGTGTTCTGTCGACGTCCGGGATCTCCGACTTGTCCTGCTTCCATCCCTATCAGGACAATGCCGCAGTCAAGCGGGCAATGCTCGCCTCCTCCGAAGAGAGCATCCTTCTGCTGGACCACACGAAATTCCGACGACGTGCTCTGTTCAGTTTCGCTCGCCTCGACGAGTTCGACCATGTCTTCGTCGACGACGACACTCCGGCGGACCTCGTGAAAGAACTCCGAGCCGCCGGAGTGCACCTCACCGTCGCCCCCGCCCTGCCCGAGAGCGAAGTTGCAGGATCCTGACCGCTCAGCTGAGGGCGGCGAGCGCCTCCCCGGCGACATGGTCAGCGGTGAAACCACGCTCTTTCAGGAGCGCACTGCCCGGAGCGGATGCCCCGAAATGCTCGATGCTCACGCTGCGCCCCGAGGGACCGACATAGCTGCTCCACCCCAGAGCGAGCCCTGCCTCGACGCTGACACGCGCAGTGACCTCTGATGGCAAGACCGACTCACGGTAGGACTCGGCCTGCTCGTCAAACCACTCGTGACAGGGCATTGAGACGACACGGGTCGCCACTGCCCGGTCCTCCAACAGGTCCTGGGCGTCGAGGGCGACCTCGACCTCGGAACCGGTGGCCATGAGGATGACCTGAGGGCTTCCGGCGCGCGCGTCACGCAGGACGTAGGCACCTCGGGCGACGCCCTCGGCCGGTGCCGTGCGCGGATCCGAACGATCAACCGTGCGGAGATCCTGACGGGACAGAACCAGCCCGGCCGGCCGATCATGGCGCTCGAGGATCGTGCGCCAGGCAACCGCTGTTTCATTCGCATCTGCAGGTCGGACAATGTCCAAGCCCGGAATGGCGCGGTAGGCGGCTAGATGCTCGATCGGCTGGTGCGTCGGACCGTCCTCGCCGACGCCCACCGAATCGTGGGTCCACACGAACACCGAGCCGATGCCCATCAGAGCTGCGAGACGGACAGCCGGACGCAGGTAGTCGGAGAAGACGAAAAACGTCCCGCCGTAGACGCGGGTCAATCCGCTCACCGGCCATCGTCGTGTTGTTCGAACCCGCGAGGTCGGCCGACCCACCCCACAGTTCGGGAACCTGTGGCGCCAGCGCCGCCAAGACCTGCCCGGACGCCTTCCGGGTGCTCATCCTCCCGGCCAACGAGGCGGCCTCCGCCTGGACACCTTCCTGAAGACAGCCTTCCCCGGCGATGACGAAGACGTCATGGTCGAAGACACTGTCTCCTTGGGGGGCGTCCGGATCGTACAGGGCATGTTCACGCCGCACCGCCATCGCCATTCCGACCGCCATCGAGAACCCGGCACCGACAGGACGAACCGGTCGCGCCCGATCCAGTGTGGATCCCCGGGATCGACGGCCATCACCTTCTGGTACAGGAGGTGGGCGACCGGTGCCAGCGAGATCGGAGTGCCGGGGTGGCCGTTGCCCGCCTTCTGAACAGCGTCGGCGCTCAGAGCGCGAGCGAGCGCGACGGCACGGTCGTCTCGGTCGGTCCATATGAATTCATACATGGCGATGCATGTCCTCCACGCCGAAGGTTTTTCGCCGCGGCACTCGTTCTCCAGGGAATGTGACACTCACGTGGTCCAGGGACGCTGCCCCCAGAACCCCTCGGGTTCGAAGAGCTTGTCCGTCTCCTCTTCCAGGACCCCCGTTTCAAAGAGGAAGTCGACAAGCGTGTAGCGGCTGCGGATCATCCGGCACCTCAGATAGGTGTCGTGGAAGCGTTGACGCGTCAGACCGATCTGCTGGGGATGGCAAACCGCCCCGACCGTCTGCAGGATCGACTCGACCTCGGTGGCCGGAAGGATCTGGGCGCGGCATCGATCGCGGATAGTGGGCCACGCGCAGCACACCAATTCCAGACGCTGCCGAAGTTGATCGGGAGTGAGGTACTTGGCCATGGTCTCGCGCACTGCCGGCTCGACCATGTTGCCGGTGAAGCTCGCGCGAACTCTCGCCTCCATTTCTTCCGGACTCGGCCAGCCGTCCACGACGGCATCCACGTCCACCATGGTGAAGTCCCGCTCAAGGACCTGCTCCCACAGTGCCAGGACGGAGATCGTGCCAAGCCCGACCTTCAGCCCGTGCGTCAACGGTGGGTCCTGGTCCATGCCCAGGTGCTCCATCTCCCAGACGTGGGAGAATTGGTGCCCGGCGCCCGAGGCGGGGCGGGAGCTGATGCGGTATTTTTGCATCGACAGTCCCGACATCATCAAACCCTCGACGAGGCTCTCGAAGGCTTCCGGATTCCCTTTCGCCAAGCCCCGTGGATCCGAGATCGCCCGGGACAGTGGTCCCTGGACGAGGTCCCAGACCTCGTGGTCGATCGGCTCAATCCCCAGTTCGTCCGCGAGGATCCAGTCGGCTCCCGCCGGGATCTTCTCGACGAGGTCGCCCAGCCCGCTCGCCGTGCAACGCCGCGGTGCGGCAGCCATCGTCGGGAGATCCGCAATGAGGGCACGCGGGGCACGGCAGCTCATCGTGTGCTTGAAGCCATTTTCAGTGATGGAGGCGCCGAACGCCGCATATCCGTCCATCGAGGCAGCCGTGCACACGTTCATGTAGCGCCGGCCCAGTTCGTCGCTGGCCCGCTTCGTGAGGTCGTTGAGGGTTCCCGACCCGATCGAGCATGCGATGGCGTCCAGACCCCTCAAGTGCTCTCGCAGCGCCTCGACGTTGCCGTATCCGGCGTAGAGCGTGGGGTGACCCGGGAAGATCCGGGGCTCAACAACCTTGACTCCGGCCCGCTCCAAGGATCGGGTGACGACTTCGCCCGCAGCCTCCCACGTGTTCGCGTCGGCGATGACAATCGCGCTCGCGTCCCCGAAGAGTTGGCGGAACACCTGTCCGGTGTCCCCCACGACGTTAAGGCCCATGATGACGACGTCGGTGTCATCCGCGTCGGCGAGTGCCTTCTCGATGAGATCTGGCATATGCTCCGTTCTCCAATCAGTGAGAGGCTTCGTGATCCACGATCTCGTGGATCTCGGGCTGAAGCCGCGGGTACATCTCGCAGTAACGGTCCAGGTAGAACTGATATTCGTCGTGCATCTGGGGATCAGGTTCGAGAAGGCCGATTTCGTGCACCATGTTCTCCCGGGCCTCCGAGAGATCCGGGTAGATGCCGGCCCCCACTGCGGCGAGCATGCAGGTGCCCAGGACGACGGCGTCCCCGACCTCGGTCAGTGCGATCGGAACACCTGTGACGTCGGCATGCATCTGCATCCAGTCCCGGCTCTTCGTGGATCCACCGCATGCCACGATGCGGGTCACCTCGAACCCGGCTTCCTTCATCATCCGGAGGTTGTAAGCGGTCCCGTAGCACACCGATTCCTCGATCGCCCGATAGAAATGTGCCGGGGTGTGCATGAGCGACAGTCCCGCGACGATTCCGCGGGCCTTCGAGTCCGAGTAGGGAGTCCGGTTGCCCTGGAAATACTCGTTGATCAGAAGCCCATCGCATCCGGGGCGGATCTTCGCCGCTTGGGCGTCAAGCACCGAATAGGGGTTGAGGCCGACTTTCTCCGCAGCGTCGGCGACGTCCACCGCGAAATTGTCCTTGAACCACTTGAGGACGGAGCCCGTGGAGGTCTGACCGCCCTCGACCGTGTACTGGCCGGGCACGACACCGTCGGTGTAGGCACCGAAAAAGCCCTTGCCGTGGATCTCGGTGGCCGACTGGCCGCTGAGCACATGGGAGGATCCGGTGATCAGCGCCATGGACCCGGGTTCGAGCACACCCAACCCGATCTGTCCGGCCCAGGCATCGCCGGGACCTTGGGCGACGGGGATCCCGGGCCGCAGACCGAGCAGCTGGGCAGGGATCATCCCGAGCACTCCCACAGGAGTCCCGAGGTCAAGGACCCGCTCCGGGATCTTCTCGAAGACGTCCCCGCACCCGATGGTCGTGTAGAAGTCGACGGGCCACCCGCCGCGGTTGCGGTTGTAGTACATGCGCAAGGCGGCCGAGTTGATGTTGGTCGTCCACTCCCCGGTCAGCTTGTACGTCACCCAATCCGGAGCATCCACCAGATGGGTGGCACGAGCATAGACACCAGGCTCATGCTCTTTGAGCCACGCAGCCTTGAAGGGGTACCACTCGGCGATCGCCGGTGCCGTGCCAGCGCCGTTGTAGAGGCGCGCCACTGAGTCGGATCCTTCTGCCCGCGCCGCCTGCTCGGTCGCCCGCACGTCCATCCACATGATGGCCGGGCGCAGCTCCTCCCCCTTGCTGTTCATCGCCACCAGCGACAGGGTTGTCGCGTCGTAGGAGATTCCGGCGATCGACGACGGTGAGATGCCGGCACTGGCGATCGCCTTGTGCGTCGAGGCCTGGAGGGCATTCCACCAGTCGACGGGGTTCTGTTCTGCCCATCCGGGGCGAGGATGGCTTGTCGGGTAGGAGGTTGCGGCGAAGGTCAGGGGATGGCCGTGGCGGTCACAGATCGCGACTCGGCAGGACTCCGTCCCGTAGTCGATTCCCAGTAGGTATGGTCCGTTGTCAATCATGAGGTCTCTTCTTTGAAGCCGTATCGGATTGGGGTCAATCGTTGTCAGTGGTCCAGCCGAGCTCGTCCCACACGGGAGCAGGAATCAATTCGTCGACGCGCTCCAGCACCCACGTGGGCCGACGCTGCGAGTCCAGAGCCTGGATGTCATCCACCGTCGCCTCTCCGGTGAGCACGCACGCCGATCCCATCCCGGCATCAACGGCCATCCGGATATCCGTCTGTAGGCGGTCACCCACCATGACGGACCCGGCGACCTCGACGTTGGTGCCCGCAAACGCCTCGGACAGCATGATCGGAGACGGCTTACCGAGACTGACCTGGCACTTCACACTTGTGCACGCTTCAATCGCCGCAGTGATCGCCGCACAATCAGGCTCACCACGCCCCCCCGGGAACGGGCAGAAACGATCGGGGTTCGTCTGGATCAGGAATGCGCGCCGGTGGAACCAGATCGCGTCGAAAGCGATCTGGAGCTTTCGATAGTCGAAGGTCCGGTCATAGGACGCGATGACAATGTCGATCTGGGCAGGATCCTCCGTCAACTCGAATCCAGCAGCCACCAGAGCGCGCTTGAGCGGTTCCTCCGCGATCGCGAACAATTTCGCGTCCGGATGGTTCTCCTTCAACCACCGCGTCGTCGTCACGATCGTGTTGCACACGTCCTCGAGCTGAGTGGGCACGCCCAATCGGGTCAGCTTCTCCACGTACTGCTCGGGGTCCCTGGTTGGATTGTTGGACAGAAACCGCACCGGGATGTCCCTGCGGCGCAGCTCCTGGAGCGTCCGCCGCGCACCAGGCAGCAAGTGGTCACCCAAGTAGATCGTTCCATCTAGGTCAAAGACATAAGCCTGAGCGAACCGCATGGGGCGAGCGAACACATCAGCAGACATCACAGAATCTCCCTCCAGATCGGAATGCCGGTTCTCAGAACTCAGGAGGCGATGGCCGCCACGGAGACGACCAGAGTGTTCGCCAGCCAGATGGATGCGGCCGGAGGATCGATGTGGCTTGTGCCGCGGTTGTACCAAAGACGTGCGCAGAACTCTCCAAGCACGGCGGTGAAGATGCCGAAAATGGCCGCGATGACCAGCGCGAGCACTGCCATCAGCCACGTGTGGGAATCCCACGTACTGGTTGCCGTCCACGTGAAGTCCACGATCGAGGAGCCCATGAGGATCGGAAAGAACTGGACAGCGGCCAAGCCTGCAATGTTCGTCACGTGGTGTTGGACGGGCATGTTCCTGTTCGTGATGAGGAACAGGATGACGATCGCAGACACACCGAATCCGAAGCTGTTGGCATTGAGAGCTGCCAAGTTGTTTGCGACACCCATCTGCGTGAAATGAGCGCCGACATTGGCAGCAAGGAATAATGCTGCGCCTCCGGCGAAGACCCCGAAGATTGAACCGATGGCCAGAAGCTGGCCCGGCTTCTCCTGCCATTCCATCCAGTGTCCGTTGGGACCGGGCTTGATCTTCGCGGCCAGCGTCTGTGCTCCTGGGTTGAATCGATCCGGGTTGTGCAGCGAACCTTTGAGAAGGCCCTTTCCTGGGACCCCACCGAAAACGAGTCGAGCAAGGATGCCGGAACACAGCACCGAGAACGCCACCGAGTCAGTGTGGGTACCGAACCAAGGGATCCGGCCGACACCGATCTGCCAGACATAGCCGAAGGCGCCGAAGAGCGCTCCGACCGCCAGGATGTCAGGCCTTCCGAAACCTGCCAGCGGAGTGTTGATGTCCTTGGCGTCCTTCATGCGGCCTCGGTATCGGGCATAAATCGCGGCGGCGACACCTCCCGCGAAGGCGACATGAGGACCCATGAACGGCCCGAAGGCCAAGTAATCGAGACCAAAAGAGTTCCCGGTCGCCGCAAATACTCCCCACGAGGTGAGCACGGCGAAACCGGTGAGGACGAAAGCGTAGTTGCCTCCGATTGCCGCACCGACGGCGCCGCCGGCAAGAGCAGCAAGGAGGCCGAAGAGGAAGACCCCTGCAGAAGCTGTGAACATCCTTGTTCCTTTGAGAGTGCACGGCTGGCCGGGCCGTGGGAGGCGATCCGTCATTGGATCCGGCCGAGGAACTGCGTCGGTCCCTGAGAAGACCGGGTGTGACGATCGCGCGGAAAGATCCCGTTTTCCGCGCGATCACGGATCGGGGTCAATGGGAGCCCTTCTCCGTCGAGCTGTCGGCTCTGGCATCGGGATCCCGTCGACAGCCGAGAGTGCGTGACTGAGGTCAGCAGGAAGATGAGGCGCCAGCAGCCGAATCGGCTCGCGCCTGTTTCTCGTAGTCGACGATCAGATCCACGTTCGCCCGAGAATGCGACGTCGGGTCAAAGGAATAATCGAGAAACTCATGGGCCAGGCGACGAGCCAACTCCCGCCCGATGACGCGCTCTCCCAGGCAGAGCACTTGTGCATCGTTGGACATGACCAAGCGCTCCACGGAGAAACTGTCGTGAGCGGTGCTGGCACGAATGCCCGACACCTTGTTGGCAGAGATGGACATCCCCATCCCCGTCCCGCACACGAAGATTCCCCGATCGGCCTTGCCCTCCGCGATCAGACGCGCTCCGGCGACGCCCTTGTGCGGATACGGGGTCTTCTCTCCGACAGCGATGCCCACGTCGAGGACTTCGTCGACGCGCGGATCCGCTTCGAGGTCAGCCTTGATGACGTCCTTGTAGTCCACCCCGGCTGCGTCAGCAGCGAGGACGATCCTCAATCCCATGTGTCCTCCAGATGATGTCGTGTCATTGCCGTCACCGCCAGGTCGGGACTCGCGTCAGGAGGAGCTCATTCCACCGGTCAGCCATACAACCCCCTCCACTACGACATGCCAAGAACCTCGCAGGTCAGCGACCATGCGCATTTGTGCGGCACTGCGGTGTCCGTCGACCAGTGAGAAGACACTCTGCGTCTTCCTGCGGCCGACAGAAAAATAGTAACATGTTTCATGTTGTTTTCAACACTATAAACGATGATTCAAACACCTCGAAACGCTGACCTCGTCAGCGCAGAGAAGGCCACATGTCTGTGCTCATGTCGCCCTCGATCAACGGGACCGCCCATCACTACGATGAACCCACGAGCACTGCCACCCGAGATGATCGAACACGAGACGGGAGCACCATGGGACCGGGACCGGGTTTCGAGAGCTATGCCTTCGTGCAGCGCATGGGTCCCAATGTCGCCTTGATCCACCCCTGGCCCGACGGGTCCGCGCAGAGGGTGTGCGAGGCTCTTGATGACGCCGGACTTCCCTTCGACCTCGTCGGACAGGATCAGCCCGGTGGTGGCGCAGTCATCTGTTTCTTCGACGATGATTTCGAGGACGAGCTCCTCGGAGTCATCGCGGACCAGCTGTCGCGCCGGGGGATCGGGGCGTTCGCGCATGCTCTCGTCCACAGTGACATCGCCGACGCCCACGTCGACGTCTTCACTCGCACCGGCTCCTGTCACCCTCTGTCCGGTCGTGGAGTCGTCCTCGTGCATACCTACATCCACGACGTACCGGAGGGCATCGGCGCGACGACGTGGATCTTCGGCGCGCCGGACGACCTCGTGACGGCGGCGACGGCACTGTCCGCGACCTTCGACGTCGAGCCCGTGCGCGACCCCGACGGGATCGCCACCCTGGAGATCCCTCATCCCGAGGTCGCGGCCGGCCTCGACCTGCCGCGCGATGCCCAGCGAGCCGTCGTGGCGACGCTGGGACAAGCCGGGCTGGAGGGACCGATCCTGGTCACGAACAACGCCTCGTCGGCGATGTGAGGGCGGGCCGTGGATCGAGCGCGGGCGGAGCGGGGCGCCACGCAGGTGCGCCCAGCGAGGCTCTCGACGGTGTTCTTGACAGGAATTGCGCCGTTTTCGCCGCCGAGAGCCCCGCTGGGGACACCACCACCGCAGACCACCCTGGCCATTGGTATTCGTGAAGCTGGCAAGCATCTCGCCACAACCCGGCAACCAATGGCCAGCCGACGGCAAGTCGCATTGTCACAATCGACTCAGGACCGAGACGACCTCGCCCACACCCGCTGCACTTGCCTACTCTCTCCTCCATGAGCACGTCCGATCGCCCGACCGTCCTCGTCACCGCCGACTTCTCCCCCGAGGACGCGGCCCCCTTGTCGGCGGTCGCAGACGTCACGGTCCTGCCGCCGATCCCCGACGCGCGCGCCATCCACGAGGCCGTCGATCCGGCACGTCTCCTCGACGCGAAGGCACTCGTCGTCGAGCTGGGAACCGTCACCGACGACACACTGCGGCGAGCTCCCGCCCTCGAATTCCTCGTCGTCTGCCGCGGGACCCCGGTCAATGTCGACCTCGAGGCGTGCGCCCACCACGGCGTCGCCGTTCGCACCACTCCCGGCCGGAACGCGGCCGCCACTGCCGACCTCACACTCGCTCTGATCCTGGACGCCGTGCGCCATGTCAGCGACTCACAGCGCTGGCTGCGAGAGGGAAGATGGACTCCCGATCAGCGCTTCTACCCCTATGAGACATTCCGGGGCCCCCAGCTCTCCGACCTCACCCTGGGAATCGTCGGGCTGGGCAACGTTGGTCGTGCGGTCGTCCGCCGAGCGCAGGGATTCGGCATGACAGTGCTCGGCCACGGCCCCCACCTGAACGCGGCGAACGCCCCGGAGCAGGTCGAGGCGACGACGCTCGACGACCTTCTGTCGCGCAGCGACGTCGTCAGCCTTCACACCCCCGCCCGCCCGGAGACCGCCGGGCTGTTGGGAACACGGGAACTGGCTCGCATGCGGCCGGGAGCGATCCTCATCAACACGGCTCGCGCCTCGCTGGTCGACCACGACGCCCTTGTTGCCGCTCTGCGCGACGGATCCCTCGCGGCCGCGGCCATTGACGTCTTCGAAGACGAGCCTCCCACCCCCGAGGAGCCCCTCCTCGACCTGCCCACCGCGATCCTCACGCCACACATCGGGGGTGCCAGCGATTCCGTCGTCGGCACGCACACGAGGGCGGCCATCGCGCACCTCCGGCAATGGCTGGACGAGCGCTCACCGAGCTGACCGGAGGAGGCAGGCTGACGAGAGGGCAGGACCATCCGAGCTCATCACAGGCCTCATCGACGGGGTGCAGTCCTGCGGAACTCCTCGACCTGGGCAAGAGAGATGATCCCGGCATCCGATCCCAGACCGGTGGCGACCAGACTTCCGCACGCCACGCCGCGGTCGGCCGCCTCCTCCAGGCTCAGCCCCTCGCCCAGGCCGGAGATCAGTCCGGCACTGAGCGCGTCCCCGCATCCCGTCGTGTCCACGACCTCGACGGCGAAAGCGGGAATGACGGTCTCCGGCTTCCCACGAGGCGCCACCGAGACGCCGTCCTCGCCCAGGGTGAGCACCGTGCATCCGACTCCACGATCGTGGAACCAGTCGATGATTCGGGCGCGATCCTGAGTGCCCACGATCCATCCGGCCTCTTCGACGTTCGGCAGCAGGTAATCGATGAAGGGCAGGGCGGGAGCGATGATGTCGGCGGCATCCGGCCTCGGGCTCAGGGCCATGTCGAGGGTCGTCGTCGCTCCCAGCTCCTTGGCCCGGCGCAGGATGCGAGCCGTCGGCTCGCCGTCGAGGCCCGGCAGGATGAACGTCCCTCCGAAATGAAGGATCGTGTTCTCATCGATGAGGTCCCACGGAACGTCCTCCTCGCTCAGTGCCGCGTTGGCTCCGACGACGTGCAAGGCGGGTCGTGATCCGTCCGGCCGGATCGGCAACAGTGTCGCCGAAGTCTGGTGATCCGGATCCGTCAGGATTGCGCTGACGTCGACTCCATCGCCCTCGAGCGCCGATCGCAGGAACGACCCGAAGGGGTCCGGGCCCACTCGGCCGACGACAGAGACCCGAGCGCCCAGGCGCCCCAGATCCATGGCGGTCGCCGCTGCCGTTCCCGCCACTGTCAGTCGGATCTCGTCAAGGAAGGCGATCTGCTGACCCGGGGGAATCTCCGTGACCGGCCGCCCGAGAGTGTCGGCGATCAACGCGCCGAAGACGATGGCCTGCGCCATGTGTCTGTCCTTTCTGGTGACATGGTGAGGAGTCGGCTCACTCTGCGTTGCCCAGCACCTGCGCCAGGCCAGTCCGGAAGGGGGCGCGGACAACGCCCCGTTCGGTGATGATCCCGGTCAACAGACGCGCTGGCGTCACATCGAAGGAAGGATTCCAGACGTCCGTGTCCGGCCGTGGGGAATCCGGTCCGATCGCCAGGACTTCCTCGGCTCCGCGCAACTCGATCGGGATGGCGTCCCCGTCGAGTGCCGCTGGATCCACGGCGGACACGGGAGCCACCACGTAGAAGGGCACACCCGCATCGCGAGCCGCGAGCGCCAGGGAGAAGGTCCCCACCTTATTGGCGGTGTCCCCGTTCGCGGCGATCCGATCCGCTCCGACGAGGACGACGTCAATCTGTCCCGAATGCAGCAGCGCCGCGGCGGCGGAGTCGACCAGCGCGGTGACCGGAATGCCTGCCTGCTGCAGCTCCCAGACCGTCAGTCGCAGCCCCTGGCGCAGAGGCCGGCTCTCCGTCGAATAGACCTGAATGTCCTCGCCGGCCGCCGCCTTCGTGTAGACGATGCCGAGAGCGGTTCCGATGCCGGCGGTCGCGAGGATCCCGGTGTTGCAGTGTGTGAGGATCCGTCGCGCGCCACGGGTCTCGATGCGGCCGAACTCTCCGATGCGCGCGCAGTCATTCTCATCCGTGGCGAGCAGGGACACTCCGACGCCGACGCTGTCCCTCCACGATCCGCCCCGACGGTAGGCCGCGAGCGCATCGTCCACCCCATGGCGCAACGCCACCGCGGTGGGACGCGCCCCCGCCACGGCGCTCGCGACCTCCTCGGCATCTCCACCACCGCGAACGCCGAGCGCGAAGCCGAAGGCTCCCGCTGCTCCGATCGAGTTCGCGCCGCGCACCGCCAGCGTCGAGATCGCGTCGATGACCTCCTCCACGCTGGAGAGCTCTCGACGGATCACCTGTGCAGGCAGGGCGCGTTGGTCGATCACACGCAGCGTCTCCCGGGGCGTCCACTCGATTGATCGCGGGACACCCGCTGTCCGTCGTCCCGGCGTCGGGGTCACTCCCCCAGGAAGACTCTCGTCCGGATCCGTCGTCATGACTGCGCCGCCTCCACCACGCCGCCGAGGTCGTCCGGACCGGCCACGCCGCCCGCCTCCTCGATCAGAGTCCTCGCGGCCCGGAGTGTCTGGCGCTCGGCCTCGCCTCGTTGGTCGTCCGTCAGGGTGGTCAGGTCGGACACCTTCGCCCAGCCGATGGTCCGTCGAATCGCCTCTGCGCCCGCGTAACCGACCGCCAGGTGCCAGGACTGCGACAGCCACTGCTCCCGGAACTCTTCCGTGTGGAGCGGATCGATATGAGAGCCCCACTGAGCCCTCACCCGGTCCTCGAACGCCGTCCACGTCTCCGCGTAAAGTCCCGACAACCAGCCGCGGAATCCCGGATCGCGTCCCAGCACCTGGGCACGGACCTGCGCGATGACGATGTTGCCGAAGAACATTCCGAGGTCAAATGCGACGGGACCGTATCCTCCGAATTCGAAGTCGAACGCCTTCGCAGCCGGAATCCCCGCCGACCCCGCCACGGATGGACCCGGCACGAAGATCGACCCCGTGTGCAGATCACCGTGGAGCAGCGATTCGGCGCGAGTGAGGAAGGCGAACTTGAGGATCGCCAGCCGCGTTCGCAGAGCATCGTCGCGCAGCGCGAGGACGAGGTCGTTCGCCGCCGGGCTCCACGAATTGTGCGGATGCTCGAAATAGGGCTCCGTGAAGACCAGATCCTCCGTGATCCGCCACAGCTCCGGATTCACCGCTCCCGCGAGTGCGGGCAGGACGGTCTCCGGTTGAGCCCCCAACACCGAAGTCGCGAAGGACAGGGATCCGGTGAGGACGCCGATCGCCGCGCCAGCGCCTGGGGAGACGACCCCGTCGTTGAGGGCGCCCCTCCAGACGCGCCACGAAGAGAGATCCTCCATGAGGACCAAGCGGCGCTCGGCATCCAGACCGTAGTAGGCCGCCGAGAGCCCATCGGTGTGGGCGGACGCCGCCTCGAGGCCCCTCGCCTCCGCGAAGATCGAATCCTCGGTCACCGACCAGGAATGATCTCCGCGCACGTAGGGCAACGTCTGCTTGATGACGAGCGACCGTTCCCGGGCATCCCGAGCGACGAAGACAAGGTTGAGGTTCCCGTCGCCCACCTCGGTGGCGACGACGGTCGAGGCGTCGATCAGCGATGCCACGTCCTGTCTGCTCGCGAGATACTCCCCGACGGTCTGCTCCGTCAACAACTGTGTTGTCATTCCCCACTCGCTTTCGCATTCCGATTGAAGATCTTGGAGAAGCTGATGACGAGGGCGACCACCAGGAGCACACCCTTGATGAAGTCCTGCGTGTAATAGGGGACATTGAACATCGTCAGTCCATTGACGACGACGCAGACGAACAGTGCCCCGACCACCGTTCCGAAGGCATTGGGACGGTTCGCGCCCAAAACCGCGAAGCCGATCAGTGCTGCGGCAACGGACTCCAACAAGTACGAGCCGCCCACTCCCACGTCCCCGCGTCCGAGCCGGGAGATCAGGACGATTCCCCCCAACGCGGACAAGAACCCCGAGATCACGTAGGCCAGGACCCGGTAGCGCCCCACTCGCACCCCGGCGAACCGTGCGGCCTCCGGGTTGCCGCCCACTGCTTGCAGGATTCGCCCCGTCCTCGTGGAGCCAAGGAACACGATCGTCAGGATGGCGACGATCGCCATGAGGAGCACGGAGACGGGGATCCCGAGAAGCTTTCCCCGGCCGATCCACAAGAAGGCGTCGGAGAACTCTCCCTTCGGGGCCGAGCCGTTGTATCCGGTGCTCGACGAGATCGATTTCCCGGCGGTGATGATCAGGGCCAAGCCCTGGAAGACGAACATCGATCCCAAGGTCGCCAGCATGTCGGGGACACGGGCCCAGACGATCAACAGACCGGAGACCAGCCCGACGAGAACGCCCGACGCGAGCCCGAGGAGGACTCCGGTGATCCCGCCCCACCCTTGGTAGATGATCGAGGCCCCGGCGATCATCACCGAGAAGGAGACGATGGATCCGGCGGCAAGATCGAAACCCCCGGCCACCATCGACACGGTCACGCCCAGAGCGACGATCGCGTTGACTGCGACCGATTGGAGGATGATCAGGATGTTGACCGAGGTGAAGAAGGCCGGACGCGTCGTCGCGAAGACGACGACGAGAGCCGCGAAGAGAGCCAGCAAGCCATACCTGTAGACGATGTCGCGGACGACGCTCATTCCTGTTTTCCCGTCGCAGTGATCAGGTGGGTCAGACGCTCGGCGTCAACGTCGCGCGGATCGACCTCGGCGACGACGCATCCGTTGGACACGATGAGGACCCGGTCCGCGACCTCGAGGATCTCCTCCGGGTCCGAGGACGTGACGAGCGCGCAGGCCGAGGTGCGCAGCATCGCGGCGATGTCGGCCCGTGCGCCGATGTCCACGCCTCTGAACGGCTCGTCGAAGATCAGCATCTGCGAGCCGGCGGCCACCCACCGCCCGACAACCACCTTCTGCCGATTGCCTCCTGAGAGGGAATCGATCGGGGCACGAGGTCCGGACGCGACGACGTGGAGCGCGTCCATGACCGAACGCGCCGCCGCATTCTCACGACGCCGATCGATCAGCCCGCCCCGACCGCGATAACGACGCAGATCCGGCAGAGTGATCGTGGCAGCAACGCTCCAACCGGGAATCTCGCCCTGGCGGAACCGGTCCTCGGGGACGTAACCGATTCCCGCGCGGATCGCATCGCGGGGGGATCGGGGCGAGAAAGCTCGCCCGTTCCACCGGATCTCCCCGGAGACCAACGACCGGATGCCGACGATCTGATGGAGCAATTCGGTCTTGCCCGCCCCGACCAGGCCGGTGATTCCGACGACCTCGCCCTTGTGGACCGTGATGTCACTGGGCTCGGCCCCCGGCCAGGGCCGAATGCCCCGAAGCTCGAGGACTGGCGTCGCAGACTCTCCGCCGTCGGAACCCGGGTCCCGCCGCCGGGAACGTTCCGCCCGGCCACGACGGGTGAGCGACGCGCTGAGATCGCCCAGCATCGGGGCGACCAGGTCCGCGGGCGCGAAGGGCTGCTCAACGCGCGCAGTGACGAGGCCGTCGCGCAGAACGATCACCGAATCGCACAATTCGGCCACCTCATCGAGGTGGTGCGTGATGTAGATCAGGGCCGTCCCCCCGGCCGCCAGCGCCCGGACGTCCTCATGCAGGCGCGCCTGCTCGACGACGCTGAGCGTCGCCGTCGGCTCGTCAAGAACGAGGACGGCCGGGTGGGTGGACAGCGCTCGGGCAATGAGCAGCTGTTGGCGGTGGGAGGCATCCACCTCACGCACCGGCACCCGCAGATCCACGTCCAGACGTCCTCCCGCGATCCGTTCGGCCGCACGTCTGATCGACCGGGCGGTCGGGAATCGGCCCAACGCTCCGGAGGCCAGGTCGGGCAGGGTGAGGTTGCGGGCGATCGAGAGCTCGGGGACCAGTGCGGAATCGATGGACTGGGGGATCGACCGGAGCCCCGCGGCGCTCGCCTCTCCAACATGGGAGAACGAGACGCTCTGTCCGTGGACCTGGACGGTTCCCGATGTCGGCGCACACTCGCCGACGAGGATCCGTGTCAGCGTCGTCTTCCCGGCGCCATTGGCACCGACAAGTCCCAGGATCTCTCCCTTCCTGAGATCGAAGGACACCCCTCGCAATGCCGGTGTCGCTCCGAACCGCTTGGTGATGCCACTGATCGACAGGACAACGTCTCCCACCGACGTCACCGTGTTCGTCGTGCTCACCGACTCCGTGCCCGTTGTCATCCTCGCGCCGCGGTCCGTCATTGGGTGACGGGCGAGATCTCGTCGGTGCGCAGACTGGGGAAGGCAGTGACGAGTTGCGCCACCGTCGTGATGCCCTTGTCCCTCAGTTCCTGTCCCGTCACGAGAGCCGGTGGGACCAACACGCTGGAGTCCGTCTCCTGCCCTTCAGCCTTGAGATAGGCGGTCCGCAGCGCCACTGCCCCGACATTCGACGGATCCGTGGTCGCCGTCGCCACCCACGGGCTCGAGTCCTCGGTGAGCACGGCGATGTCCGCATCCGAGATGTCGGCACCGTAGATCTTGACACTGCTCTGGAGACCGAGCTCCTGGACCGCCTGGGTCGCTCCCTTGGCGAAATCGTCGTAGGGCGCGAAGATCGCCGTCACATCGGGGTTCTCCTGCAGTGCCGCCTTCGCCTGCTCGGCGACCTGGACAACCGTCGATTCGTTGACCACGCCGATCTGGGCGACCTGTTGGAGGCCCGGGTTCGCTGTCTTGACGTCCTCCCAGGTCTCATTGCGGAGGTCGAGAGGCTCGAATCCCGCGACATAGACGTAGACGACTTTCGCTGAGCCACCCGTGTCGGAGACCAGCTGGTCGGCCGTGAGCTTCGCGAGATCATGGTCGGACTGCGACACCGTCGTCACCCGATCGTCATCGATGACCGAGTCGAAGGAGACCACCGGGATTCCCGCGTCGAGCGCATCGACGGCCGCGGGAGTCACTCCCTCAAGCCCATGGTCAACAAGGATCGCGTCCGGTTGGATCGCCGTCGCCGATTGCAGATCCAGGATCTGCTGGCTGTCGTCGCCATTCGCGTCGTAGATCTTGAGATCGACGTTGAGCTTCTCGGCCTCGGACTTCACACCGGAGAGCCACAACGAATAGAAGTCCGAGTCCGTCGTCCTGGCCGAGACGGCGATCGTCGGGCGATCGTCTCCGGATCCGGTGCTCGACGCCGAGGAACCCGATTGGTCGGACGCTGCGGACGAGCATGCCGCAAGAGCGCCTCCTGCAACAAGCGCGGCGGCAAATCCGAGAACTCTCGTGAAGGTGTTCATATGCATTCTCCTGATATAAGGGGAGGAAGAAGATCGGAGCGCGATCCGGGGCCGACAAGGGACTTATCGGGCATGGAGCACCGCCACACCGGGAATGATGGCAATCACAATAATCACCATTGTGAAAGGCCGATGGAAAAGATCCCGTGAACCGGTCCCCGCCATCGGAACCCACGAACTTCATCAGCCGTCAAGGGGTGCTCAACAAATGCTCATCAAAGACTCTGATTCGCCCAACGATCAGGTCGCAGAGAACGGAGCCACAGCGCATGCGCGTATCAGCGGACGTGCATGCGCCCGAGCATTCGAGGACACGTGGCCATGGGCGGGCACACGGCAAGAACACCGGTCAGATCACGCATCCGCACACACCTCCTC
Source organism: Actinomycetales bacterium (assembly GCA_015655375.1). Taxonomy (GTDB): domain Bacteria; phylum Actinomycetota; class Actinomycetes; order Actinomycetales; family Actinomycetaceae; genus Pauljensenia. The sequence goes on along the minus strand of JAATFD010000021.1, from coordinate 43,119 downwards.
GACGCTGCTTTCTCTGCCACAAGCGATGACTTCACGCTGAAGCATCGACGTCGATCTGGCCTGTCCGGACCGTATGGAACGAGCGATCGACACCCACGGCATTCCATCCAGATCGTGTCGAGTGGGAACGCTAGCACAGCGGTCTTCGCACGCAAGAATCCCGTCACAAGATCTCACGAACCGAGATCGATCATTCCTTTCGCCGCCGATCTCGTGTTCACCGGGAGCCGCTCTTCACGGGTGGCGACAAGGAATACCAGCACATTTCCTCAGCTCGATCATGACACGCATGTGTTACATCGTCTCATGTGGGGATCTCGTTTTCCTCCAGGGTCCGCTCTGAGCGACGATCCCTCACATGGCTGCGGAACCAGAACTTCCCACATTTATTTCCCAGGACGAGCCCTTCCGGTGGGAGGGAATCACAGAACTCGCCTACAACCAGAATCCCGGTTCCCCTTTCTCACAGGTGACCCGCAGGATTCTGTATGACCGTGAGCATGGGCTCGGCGTCCAGGTGCGCTACTTCGAGGTGGCTCCCGGAGGATGGAGCACGCTCGAGCACCATGGCCACCCCCACGAGGTGATCCCCATTCGTGGGCGGGGAGGAGTCCTCGTCCAGGACGCCATCCACCACGTCGCTCCTCATGACCTGATCTATGTCCCGTCCTGGGCCTGGCACCAACTGCGTGCCGAGGGCGACGAGCCCTTCGGATTCATCTGCATCGTCACGGTCGAGCGCGATCGTCCGGTCCTTCCCACGCCCGAGGAGATCGAGGCGATCAAGGCCTCCGATCCCGAGGTCGCCGAGTTCATTCGCTACTGACCACACCCCTGTCCCCATTGAGGAGTCGAATCACCATGAGCCGTTCTACGCATCCCGTCCCACGAGCCATGCTCGCCTGCACCACCGTGGCGCTTGCGCTGGCCGGGTGCAGCACGGTCGCCTCCCAGTCGGGAACCGACGACGCATCCGCGTCGGGCGGTTCGGGGACCGCCGCGGCTCAGTCCGGCCAGACCGCAACAACCGACGCTCCCAGCCTGGACGGCAAGACCATCGGCATCGCCGTCGTCGGAACCCAGCATTTCTGGGACCGGGAGGCCTTCGAGGGTGCCCGCGACGAGGTCGAGCGCCTGGGCGGCACAGTGATCTCCACCGACGGTGGCCGCGACAACACCGTCCACGCCGAGAACCACGACACCTTCCTCACCGCCGGAGTCGATGCGGTCATCACCATCCTGGGAGATGACGCCGTCGAGCCCAAGCTCCAGGCCCTCCGCGACGCCGGCATCCCCGTCTTCGGAGTCGACCACGCTTCGCCCTACGTCATCAACAACACCCAGTCGGACTCCACCATCGGGGGACGCCAAGCCGGTGACGTGGATGCCGATTACTTCGAGTCCGCGAACATCACGGCCCCGAAGATCGCAGTGTTCAACGCCTTCAGTGAGAGCCTGAGCTACTGCGGTGACCGCTACACGGCCTGGAAGGAGCAGCTCTCGAGCCGGCTTCCGGATACGGAGTTCCTCACCCCCGAGTTGGCCGAGCAGTTCTCGAGCCCGGCCGAGGACGCACGCCAGCAGACGCTCAGTTTCCTCGAGAGCCACCCGAAGGGGACCGTGGACGAGATCCACGTCGCCTGCTGGGACCAACCGGCCGTCGGAGTCGTCCAGGCCATTCAGGAGTCCGGACGCGATGACGTCGTCGTGACAGCGTTCGATGCGGGGCCTGACACCCTCGACATCCAGAAGGAGGACGCCAGCCCGCTGGTCGGCAACGTCGCGCAGCAACCACGCACGATCGGCACGACCTCGGCGGACAACGCGGCGAAGTACCTCGCAGGTCAGAGCGTCGAGGCGAACACCTACATCGAGACCTACCCCGTTGAGGGCCAAGCGGGTGCGGAGGAGATCGAGAAGCGCCTCGGGTATGACCAGTGAGCGGTGGAGCAACCGTTCCGGCGACCCGGCCCGAGCCTCCCACCGGAAAATGCTCCGAGGACCTCGTGTCCTTGGATGACATCGTCAAGCGATTCCCGGGCGTCCTCGCCCTCGATCACGCCTCCTTGGGCCTTCGCCACGGCGAGATCCACGGGTTGATCGGCGAGAACGGCGCCGGAAAGTCGACGATCATCAAGGTCCTCGGTGGTCTGCTCCGCGCCGACGAGGGCACGATCCGGATCGGCGGGGCACCCGTCGACCATCCCACGCCGGCCCTCGTCCATTCGCTCGGTATCCGCATCGTCCATCAGGAACTGGCCCTGGTTCCGACGCTCACCGTCGCCGAGTCCGTGTTCCTCGACCAAGAGATCGCGGCCGGGCCGTTGACCCGCACACGCCGGATGCGTCACCGTGCGGCCCGGTTCCTTGAGGACTCCCTCGGGATGAGGATCCCGGCCACCCGCCTCATCCGCGATCTCGATCCTGCCGAACGCAAGCTCGTCCAGATCGCTCACGCGCTGGTGGACGGCGATGCGCGCGTGGTCATCCTCGACGAGCCGACCGCTCCCTTGGCCGCGACCCAGGTCTCCACCGTGTTCACGGCAATCCGCCGCCTGAGGGACAGCGGCGTCGCGATACTCTACGTCTCCCATTACCTGTCCGAGATCCAAGAGATCTGCGACCGTGCCACCGTCCTGCGAGCCGGTCGGACCGTCGGCGTCGCGGAGAAGAAGGACCTCGCATCCTCGGATCGCCTCATCGAGATGATGATCGGTCGCCGGATCGATGAGGTCTTCCCCCCGGCACACCGTGTGCCCGCCGGAACCCCACCGATCCTGGAAGCCACCGGCATTGCGATCGATGACGCCGTGGAGCCGATCGACCTCGACCTCGCGCCCGGAGAGATCGTCGGGGTCGCCGGGCTGCCCGGCTCGGGGCGCGACGCGCTGGTCGACGCCCTCGCGGGAATGCGGGCCCCGACCCACGGCAGGCTCGCGGTCGCGGGGAAGATCCTCGATGCAGGATCGCGCACGGACGCCGCACGCCATGGCATCGGGCTGGTCCCACGGGATCGACGCGGGTCGGGCGTCGTGCTGAATCTGTCGACCGCCGCCAACCTCACCCTGGCGTCGCTGCGCCGGGTCTCCCACGCGGGCGTCCTCGACGCGGCGGCCGAACAGACACAGGCCGACACCACGATCACCGCGCTCGACATCCGCCCGGTCACCGCCTCGACACCGACCCGTCTGCTCAGCGGCGGAAACCAGCAGAAAGTCGTCCTCGGCCGATGGATCGCCACGCAGAGCCCCATCCTCATCCTTGAGGAGCCGACCGTCGGCGTCGACGTCAGTGCCAAGTCGGAGATCTACCGGATCATCGCCCACCTGGCCGAGCAGGGAACTGCGGTCCTGATCTCCTCCAATGACACCGAGGAGCTGTGGGGCCTGGCCCATCGGGTCCTCGTCATGCGTCGTGGTCGCCTCGTCGCCGACGTCGACACCTCCGCGGCCGATCCGGATCGGCTGCTCGCCCTCGTGACCGGTCTGAGCGACGAACCCGAGGAGGAAACCGCCCCATGAGCGCGACAGTCACCCTGAGCGCACCACCGGCGCGAACCAGTCGCTCAGCCCTCGCCCTGCGTCTGTCGCCCGCGGTCCTCGCCCTCGGCCTCATCGTCGTCCTGACGATCCGGACCCCGGCGGCGATCAGCCCTGCGGCACTCGAGGCTGCGCTCACCCAGGCGGCACCCATCGCCGTCATCGGCATGGCCCTCTCCCTGGTCATCATCGTCGGTGGCGACGATGCAGTCAGTGGTGGCATCGATCTGTCACTGGCGACGACCGCCGCGCTGTCGACAGCCCTGTTGGCCAAGTCCGTCACGGACTGGCATCACTCGTTCGAGTTCTCCCTGCTTCTCGCGGTCGCCGGTGCGCTCGTCATCGGAGTGATCAACGCCGTCCTCGTCGCCGGCATCGGGCTCACACCGATCCTCGCCACCCTGGCCACGTCCGTCATGGTGGCCGGCGCGATCCGGGTCGTGACGACCAACCGCCGCACCGACCTCGCCTCGCCCGCAATCATCACCGTCAGAGACCAGAACATCGCGGGACTGCCGGTGTCGATCATCCTCGCCGCACTCATCCTCTTCGTTCTTCATCTGCTCGTCCACCACACCCCGATCGGGATGCGAATGCGCGCAGTGGGAGGAAATCGCGAGGCCGCACACGTCGCCGGACTGCACGTCGGAGCCTATGTCGCAGCGACATTCGTCCTCGCGGCACTGGTGGCCGGCCTCGATTCGGTGCTCCTAGGAGCGCGCGCCTCCGGCTTCTCGCCCGGGATGGAGGACCGGCTTCTGGTCGACATGGTCCTCGTCGCCTATCTCTCCCCGGTCTTCTCACCGAGGAACACCGTGACTCCCCTGGGCGCCTTCCTCAGCGCGATCCTCGTCGCCGTTCTCTCCAATGCACTGATCCTCGCCCGCGTCGACAACTCGTGGGTCTACGGGTTCAAGGGCGTCCTGATCCTCGCCGTGGTCGTCGCCTCGGCCCTGGCACGCAGGAGGGCCCGATGAGTGCTCCTTCCCTGCGCACGGCCTCCGCCCGCGGCGCTTTCGCAATGGTCTTCGTCGCCCTGGTCGCGTGGTTGTCCATCCGTTCATCCGCCTTCCTCCACATCAGCAATCTCCGCAACATCGCCGAGGGGTCGGTCATCCTCCTCATCGTGTCGCTGGCGATGACACTGGTCGTCTCCTCGGGAGGGATCGACCTGTCGGTCGGCACCGCCCTGGACATCGGCGCCTGGGTCGTCATCCTCGCGATGACGGACCTCCACCTCGGATGGGGACTGTCAATTCTCGTGGCGGTGTGCGCGGGTCTGCTGGTCGGTGTCGTCAACGCGGGGTTGATCTCCGGCTTGGGGGTCTCCCCGTTCCTGGCCACACTCGGCGTGTACTTCGTCGGCCGATCGGTCCAGCAGGTCGGCACCGGTGGCGGCGCCAACGTGAGTTTCCGCAACGCACCTGCCCCTTTCCACCAGTTCGGGGTCGGATCCATCGCGGGCATCCCCTACAAGGTCATCGTGGCGGTCGTGCTTGCCCTGGCCGTGTGGTTCCTCCTGTCACGCACGGTCTTCGGCCGGCAGGTCGACGCCATCGGACTGCAGCCGGATGTGCCTCGCGCGATCGGCATCCGGGTCGGACGCACGACCGCGATCGTCTACGTGACGGCGGCGATCCTGTGCGCCTTCGCCGGAGTGCTCCTGACCGCCGGACTGCGCATCTACACCCCGCAAGCGGGCTATTCCTATCAGACGGACGCGATCGCTGCGACCTTCCTCGGCGCGGCGTTGAACCCGAAAGGCCGTCCCAACGTCCCCGGCACCGTCGTGTCGGTCCTCTTTCTCGAGGTCCTGTCGAACGGGCTGGACCTCCTGGGACTCGACTTCAATCTCAAGGCGTTCATCCGAGGAGCGGTCCTGGTCCTTGCCCTGGCCTTCTCCTTCGGGTTGGCCCGGCGTTCTCTGGTGGCACGGAGTGGTCACTGATGAGCTTCTCGGCACCGGAGGCCGTCCTCGTCGCCGACATCGGATCGAGCACGTTGAAGGCGGCGATCGTCACCAGCGACGGTCGGTGCCTCCACCGTCGGTCGGCTCCCACCGTCGGAGGCCCCGACATCGCCACCCAGGATCAGGAAGCGCTGTGGGAACGCACCGCCGACGTCCTCGCCCAGGTTGTTGCCGCGTCCTCGGATCCCGTCGACGCGATCGTCGTCACCGGTCAGGGCGATGGACTGTGGACCATCGATCGGTTCGGCCACGGTGGGATCGCTCGTCAGTGGAACTCCGTCGCGGGAGCCTCGACGGTCGAGGGCTGGGAGAGGTCGGGAATCATCGACGACCACTTCCGTCGCACCGGGACCGTGCTGTGGCCCGGGACCTCTGCGGCGTTGTGGAGCTCTCTGCGCCAGTCGGATCCGGACGTCGCCCGATCGACCCGCTGGATCCTCACCGCCGCGGACTGGGTGACGTACCGCCTCAGCGGGTGCGTGGCCACCGACGTCACGAATGCGACGATCCCCTTCCTCGATCCCTGGATCCGGAACTGGGACGGGGGCTCCTTCTCACGTCTGGGCTGTCCCGAACTGGCCGACCTCGTCCCCCCGGTCCTCCAACCGGGCGCGCCGGCGGGAACGCTGACCCGCGACGCAGCCGACCGATTGGGTCTGCCAGCCCGAACTCCCGTCCACATCGGATGCATCGATGTCGTCGCGCAGGCACTCGGCTCCGGGATGCGCCAGGAGGGAGATGCCGTGGCCGTCCTGGGAACCACCATCGCCGTCACGCCCTTGACCCGGAACCCCTCTCTCGACGGAGAACCCGTGGGTGCCACCGTCGCCTGGATCGAACCGGGCCTCCACCTGCGCGTCCTCGGGTCCTCCGCGGGCGGGGCAGTCCTCGATTGGTTCCTGGATCTGCACGGCTACGAGCACGAGGACCGCTACGAGCGTTTCTGGGCCGACGTCGCCTCCTCCCATTCCGAATCGGAGATCGTTCTCCCGTTCCTCTATGGGGAGCGAGTCCCCTTCCTGGCCCCCGAGGCGACGGGAGCGTTCACCGGCTTGACCCCGACGACGCGCCGCGCCGACCTCGCTCGCGCCCTGGCCGAGGGACTGACCATGGCCCTGCGCCAGTGCGCGGAGTCGACGGGTGCTTCCAACTCCCTGATCCTCACGGGCGGCGGAGCCTCCACGCCCCAGTGGTGCCAGCTGGTCGCGGACGTCCTGAATCGTCCGGTCATCGCAGACACAGACCCGGCTGCGGGAATGCGCGGCGCGGCCTCCGTCATTCCAGGCCTGTCGCACCTGCGCGAGGTCGAGTCGCGCACGCGAACCTTCACCCCCTCCGATCGGACGCCCATCCTCGCCCAGCACTATCGGCGCTATCAGCACCTGATCGACGTACTCGCACCCACGTGGAAGGAGAGCGCATGACCACGCCCGAGCACACCGGAGAGATCTACCTGGCGGGAGGATGCTTCTGGGGGATCCAGACGTACTTCGACCGGGTCCACGGCGTCCTCGACACCGAGGTCGGCTATGCGAACGGACCGACACCGGCACCCACGTATGAGGAGGTCTGTGCCGATTCCGGGCATGCGGAGACCGTCCACATCACCTACGACCGCACCCAGGTGGGCCTCGCCTTCCTCCTTGAGCTCTTCCTGGCGATCGTCGATCCCGTGTCGATCAACCGGCAGGGTGACGACATCGGGGTCCAATACCGTTCCGGCATCTATTTCACCGACACAGACGATCACCTATCCATCGATCTCGCCCTGGCCGTCGTCCAGCGCCATCACGAAGAACCACTGGCCATCGAGGTCGCGCCGCTGACCAACCTCTTCCGGGCCGAGGAGTACCACCAGCACTACTTCGACAAGAATCCCGATGCGACGTGCCACATCCCGGCCCGGGCGATCGAGCGGGCTGCCGCCGCCCGGCCCCAGGAGCGGTTCCTCCGCGAGGACGATCGCCTGCGTCGCCTGCTCACCCCCGTCCAGTACGAGATCACGCTCCACGGCCACACCGAGGTCGAGGGCAGCGGGGAGCACACCGAACGAACGGCGCCCGGACTGTACGTCGACGTCACGACCGGTCAGCCCCTGTTCACGTCGGCGGACAAGTACGATGCGGGATGCGGCTGGCCCTCCTTCACCCGTCCCCTCGACGAGGACGCCGTGGCCGAACTCGATGACACCTCGCGGGGCAAGATCCGTCGGGAAATCCGTTCTGCCTCCGGTGACATCCACCTCGGTCACGTCTTCGAGGACGGACCTCCCCAGGCTGGTGGCCGTCGTTACTGCATCAATTCCGCGGCTCTGAGGTTCGTCCCGGCCGAACGGATGCCTGAGCAGGGCTACGGCGATCTTCTCGGCCGTGTCATTCCCACACAGGAGGCTGAGCGATGACAGACACCACGCACACGACCCCGAGCTCGCTTCAGCCGGGAGCCGGCAACGGGATCCGCACGCTGGAGGACATCCCGCAGGCCCAGGATGTCGGGGTCTACCACGGGCCCGAGGACATCCGTCTGGAACGCAGGCCCGTCCCCCGGATCGGTCGCGACGAGGTTCTCCTGCGCCTGACCGCGAGCGCCCTGTGCGCGGGCGAGGCCATGGAGTGGTACTCGAGCGAAGGCAAGATCCTCGGTCACGAGGGCGTCGGGATCGTCGTGGCCGCAGGCGACGAGGTCGACACGGTCCACCTCGGTGACCGGGTCTTCGTCAATCACCACGTCGGACGACTCGGCTCGCACCGGTCCCGCCACGGGCACTTCACGCTCGACCCGTTCTACAAGTCGACGCGCCTGGACCCCGGCGAGATGGCCCGCTATGTGCGGGTCAGCGCGCTTCACCTGGCCACGGACACCCATGTCCTGCCCGACTCGATCTCCGACGACGTGGCGACGACCATCGAACCCTGGTCCTGCGTGCTCGGTGGTCTGAAGACCTGCTCGATCCGGCCAGGGGACACCGTCGCCGTCGTTGGCGCAGGATTCATGGGGCTGGGATTCGCCCACCTGGCGCCCAGGCTCGGCGCGGGTCGTGTCATTGTCTCCGAGTTCTCCGAGTGGCGTCGACGGAAGGCGCTGGAGCTCGGGGCGACAGCCGTGATCGATCCGGCGGGAGACACCGTCCAGCAGCTGCGTGATCTCAACGACGGCCTGCTCGCCGACGTCGCCATCGCGGCCGCGCCGAGTACGGCGGTCTACTCCGCGGCGCGCGCCCTCGTGGAGCCGGGAGGGACCCTTCACCTGGCGGCACCGGGCAAACCCGGAAGCGACTGGGCCCAGGACGCCGCGGCCGCCTATTTCGACGAAGTGACCATCACCTCGAAGTACTCGGCCGATCACACCGACACCGACGGATACATCCGGCTTCTCAGCGCGGGACGCATCGATCCACGGCCCGCGATCACGCACCATTTTCCCCTGTCGGATCTCAGCGAGGCCTTCGCCCTGCTCCGAGCGGCCGGAGAGTCGCTCAAGATCGTCATTCATCCCTGAGATCTCCCGCCGGCGCGGCTCCCGCTCATCGAGAGTCCGTCGGAGGGGAAAGGACCACGTCCCCATCATGAGCGACACACCAGACAGGTCATTCGGGTTCCGCACCCGTGCCATCCACGCCGGGAACATCCCCGATGCGGCTGCGGGCGCCCGGGCCCTGCCGATCTACGAGACAACCTCATTCGTCTTCCGCGACACCGAGGACGCCTCCGCCAAGTTCACGCTGCGCAAATACGGCAACGTCTACTCCCGCATCGGCAATCCGACGGTCGCAGCCTTCGAGGAGAGGATCGCGAGCCTCGAGGGCGGCCTCGGCGCCGTCGCCACCGCGTCCGGGCTGTCCGCCCAATACATCGCCTTCGCCTCGCTGGTCGAAGCCGGTGATCACGTCGTCGCCAGCTCGAACCTGTACGGTGGGACGGTCACGCAGCTCGACGTCACGCTGCGTCGCTTCGGGGTGGACACGTCCTTCGTCGCGAGCTCGGATCCCGAGGACTACCGGGCGGCGCTGCGCGAGAACACCAAGTTCATCTTCGTCGAGATGATCGCGAACCCCTCTGGCGAGGTCGCCGACATCGAGGGTCTGGCCGCGGTTGCGCACGAGGCCTCGATCCCCCTAATCATCGACTCGACGGTCGCGACACCCTACTTGGTCCGCCCGATCGAATGGGGCGCCGACATCGTCGTCCATTCGGCCACGAAGTTCCTGGGCGGACATGGCACGACGTTGGGCGGTGTCGTCGTCGAATCGGGAAAGTTCGACTTTATCCCAGAGAAGTTCCCCCACTTCCACGAACCGGTCGCCAGCTACGGTGGCCTGACCTGGGTCGGCAACTTCCAGGAGTACGCCTACCTGACGCGACTACGATCCGAACAGCTGCGCGACATCGGGCCAGCACTGTCACCCCATTCGGCGTTCCTGCTCTCGCTCGGTGTGGAGACCCTGCCATATCGCATGGCTGCGCACATCGCGAACGCGCGCGAGGTCGCCACCTGGCTCGAGGCCGATCCCCGCATCGATGCCGTCCATTGGGCGGGACTGCCCTCCCATCACCACTTCGATCGCGCACGGAAGTATCTCCCCGAGGGCCCCGGATCGGTCTTCAGCTTCGAGCTCAAGGGCGGCCGCGAATTCGGCAGCCGCTTCATCGAGAACCTGTCACTGGCTTCTCACCTGGCCAACATCGGCGATGCGAAGACCCTGATCATCCATCCTGGGTCGACCACGCACGCCCAGCTCAGCGATGAGCAATTGGCAGCATCCGGAGTCGGACCCGGGACCGTCCGCATCAGCGTCGGCCTCGAGGACGTCGAGGACATCATCGCCGACCTCGATCAGGCTTTGACCCGCGCAACGGGAGGAGACATCCGATGACCACCTATGTCGAGCCGAACGCCACGAGGCGCTACGAGATCCTGGGTGACCTCCACTCGGTCGCCCTGGTCGGGGCATCATCGAATCCCGCGCGGGCCAGCTACTTCGTCGCCAGCTATCTGATGCAGGACACGGACTACGACCTCTACTTCGTCAACCCCCGGGCGAGCGAGATCCTGGGCCGGCCAGCCTATCCGACGTTGGCGGATCTGCCGGTCCTCCCCGATGCGGTCGTGGCGTTCCGCAAACCCGAGGACCTGCCCGAGGTCGCGCGACAGGCGGTCGCTATCGGCGCAAAAGTCCTGTGGATCCAGCTCGGTCTGGTCAGCGAAGAGGCGGCGAGCATCGCGCTGGATGCGGGCCTGGACGTCGTCATGGACCGATGCATCAAGATCGAGCACGCGCGTTTCCATGGTGGGCTGCATCTGGGGGGCTTCAACACCGGGGTGATCTCCTCGCGGATTGCGAGTGCGCCAGGACGCAGGCGGGTGACGTCGACGCCGACGGGGAAGCCCGCTGCGGCCTCGTCGAAGACCGACGGGGGCGGATTCATCCATCTCGACCCCCACCTGGCCCAGGGGCCCGCGACGGTCTGCGTCATTGCGCCGACACAATGAGGCGCGTCGGGTTCCTGTCGGCAGGGGGCACCAAGTTTCAGGTTCGTCGGTGGGTGTTCCCGGCGAGGCTCTCGGCCACAAGAACGGCGGAATTCCTGCAAGAAACACCGCCGAGAGCCACGTGGGGAACAGCAGCATCACCGCTGACCACCATGATGCACTGGTGCCCGCTCAGCTGGCAGGTATTCCGCCAGCAACCCGGCAAACCGATGCGGAGGTCGACCCCTCGTCACGCCCTGAGCGGTCTCATGGCACGGCGTGACCCCTGGCCGCAGTCAGCAGCCGGTACCACTCGACCCGCGTGAGCTCGCTGTCCCGGGTGTTCGCATCGGCGCAGGCGCGGATCCGCTCCGGGTCAGTCGTTCCGATGACGGGATGGATGCGCCCCGGGTGCCTCGTCAGCCACCACAGGACAATCGTCTCCGGCGTCGTCGAGTGGGCCTCAGCCAGCTCCGACACCAGCTCCGAGGTCGCGACCTCCTCGGGAGTCCGCGCCCGGCCCAACGCCGACTCCGGCGCACCGGTGAAGCGCCCGCGGGCCAGAGGACTCCATGCCTGGACCTCAATCCCGCGGCTTGCACAGTATTCGACGGTGCCGGCCGGGTAGCGCGACCCCGGCTGGCCCCCGTCCTCGGCGTTGATCGCGGTCTCGACGAATCCCCGCGCCGACAGACTCAGCTCGACCTGATCGACGTCCGGGACCCCCGGCTCCGCCTTGAGCAATTCCATCTGCCAGGGCCCCATGTTGGACACACCCCATCGGCCGATGAGCCCGTGCGTCAACGCGTCGCCCAACGCCTCGGCGACCTCGTCGGAATCCATCAGCGGATCGGGTCGGTGCAGCAAGAGTGTGTCGATGCGATCGACCCGCAGCCGCTCCAGCGACTTCTCGAGCGACTCGGTGATGTGCGCGGCGGAGGAGTCGTAGCGACCGACCTCGGAGGGCATGCCGGTCCCGCCCTCGCGCGAGAGGATGACGCCACACTTCGTCTGGATGTGGACCGCAGCGCGCAGTTCGGGATCGCGCGAGAGGATCTCGCCGACGATCTGTTCGGAGGACCCCGCGCGGTAGATGTCCGCCGTATCGAGGACGGTGATGCCGATCTCGACCGCCGCGTGGAGGGCGTCCCAGGCGCGGTCGATCTGTGTGGATCCGTACGCGGGATCGTCCCGCGTACCGCCCAACCCCATGCATCCATAGAGCAGCCGGGACGAGTGCAGGGAGTGCGTCAATGCATCAGTCATGGCGGAGACATTACCCGCGTCAAGGAGGCTGTGCTTCCCCTTCTCCTCCAGGCCGCCGATGGTCCTCGACGATCGCGTCCCCATTTGCGATCCCCTCCAAGCACGGAAACGCCTCCCGGCAGCGAATCGACCGGAGCCTCGTCATCCTCCAAGCCCGCTCCCACTATTCGCCCTCATCACCCTGACCATCTCCACGGCGGCCTGGGCGGCCTCGACCCCCTTGTCCTCGTGCGAGCCCTCCACTCCCGCCCGGTCGAGCGCCTGTGCCTCGTCGTCGCAGGTCAGGACCCCAAATCCGACGGGGATCCCGGTGCGCAGAGCGACCTCGGTCAGACCCTGGGTCGCCGCCTGACAGACGTAGTCGAAGTGCGGAGTCCCTCCTCGAATGACCACGCCCAAGGCCACCACCGCGTCCACACCCGATCGCGCCGCCGTCTGTGCCGCCAGCGGAAGCTCGAAAGACCCCGGGACCCGGACGAGGCGCACGTCCTTGACGCCCGCGGCGAAAAGTCCCCGCTGCGCCCCTGCGACCAGCCCGTCCATCACGCGCCGGTGCCAGCTTGCCGCGACGATGACGACCCTCATCCCGTGGCCGTCGACCTGCAACTCCGGCGCACCCGCTCCACTCATGACACGCTCCCCTCGGCGAGCAGAGCATCGTCGATCCGATGTCCCATCACCCGCGCTTTCGTCCGCATGTAGCTCAGGTTCTCGGCGGTGATTCCCACGACCAGGGGCACGCGTCCGACCACCTCGATCCCGGACTCCTCGAGCGCACGGACCTTGTCCGGGTTGTTCGTCAGCAGCCGGACCCGCGTCGCCTGGAGGTCGCGGAGGATGTCCGCAGCGGCACAGTATTCGCGCAGGTCAGATGGCCATCCAAGGTCGAGGTTCGCCTGGACGGTGTCACGCCCGCCGTCCTGAAGCGCATAGGCGCGAATCTTCTCGGCCAGCCCGATGCCGCGGCCTTCCTGCCCGCCGAGGCGAATGAGGACGCCGCCGCGTTCGCCGATCAGGTCCATCGCCCGCTCCAGCTGGGCCCCGCACTCACAGCGCAGGGAATGGAAGACGTCGCCGGTCACGCACTCGGAATGCACGCGCACGAGGACGGGGCCGGCACCCACACGCCCCGGTCCCTCAGAGACCAACGCCAGATGCTCCGTCCCCAACGCCTCGTCCCTATAGGCGATCGCGGTGAAGACACCCTGCCGGGTGGGCAGACGCGCCTCGGCCGCACGACTCACGCGCGCCGGTCCGGGTGCGTGCATGACCTCCGGATCGGCGGTCGTCCGCGCAATTCGGTCCTCCGCCGCAGTCCGCGTTTCCTGGACAGCTGTCCCCGTCCGATCGGCCTGCGCGTCTCGCGCGTCCAGTTCCTCGATCAGATCCTCCACCGTCACGAGGACGAGGCCAGATTCCTCCGCCAGACCGCGAGCGCCCGCGTACCTCAGCATCGAGCCGTCGTCGTGGACGAGCTCGCTGATGACGCCGACCGGAGCTCTCCCCGCCAGTCGGCACAGCTCGACCGCGGCCTCGGTGTGCCCACCGCGTTGACGCAGCCCGCCGGGCACGGCGCGCAGGGGAAGGACGTGCCCCGGCCTCGTCAGGTCCGCGGGCGTGCTGTCGGCGGCGGCGAGCACCCGAGCCGTCCGCGCGCGATCGTGGGCGCTGATCCCCGTAGTCACGCCCGAGGCCGCGTCCGCCGTGATCGTGTAGGCGGTGCGCAGCCGGTCCTGGCTGCCCGGAACCATCAGCGGCAGGCCGAGCCGGTCCGCGTGGTCCTCGCTCATCGGCACGCAGAGGTATCCGGAGCTGTGCCGGATCAGCCACCCGATCCACTCGGGGGTCGCCAGCTCCGCGGCGAGGATCGCATCGACCTCGTTCTCCCGCGAGGTGGAGTCGGCGACCAAGACGGGACGCCCGAGCCGAAGCTCTCTCACCGCTGCGGCGATCCGGCGCCGGGCCGGGGACAGAGCCGTCATCGGACGTCACCTCCCGCCAGCGCCTCCGACGCATCCGAAGCACCGGCCCTTCTCCCGCCACCACCTGCCACATCGAGTACTCGCGCCACATAGCGGGCGAGCACGTCGGCCTCGACGTTGACCGGGTCCCCGGTCTCCAGCAGGCCGAGGTTCGTCCGCTCCAGTGTTTCGGGGATCAGCGCAGCCCCGAGCGAGCCGTTCCTGACGTGAGTGACGGTCAGCGAGACTCCGTTGAGCGTGAGCGCGCCCTTTTCGGCAACGAGACCGCCGAGCCCTTTGGGAATGCCGACCTCCAACTCGATCCATCCGTTGACGTCTCGTCGTCCGACCAACGGACCGACGCCGTCGACGTGGCCCTGGACAATGTGACCGTGCACGCGCGCGTCGACGCGCAGCGACCGCTCAAGATTGACGCGGGAGCCAGAGACGAGGATTCCGATCGCCGTGCGCCGGAGGGTCTCTGGCATCACGTCGACGCGGAAACGCCCGGTGCCGGACCCGTCCTGGCCAACGACCTCGACGACCGTCAGGCACGCACCGTTGACGCAGATCGAGTCTCCTCGCCCCGCGTCGGACGCCACGAGCGGACCGTCGATCCACAGCGCCGCACCACCTCCGGCCTCGGATTCGACGGAGCGAACCGTCCCCAATTCCTCGATGATTCCGGTGAACATCAGAACTCCTTCGTGGGGAATGAACAGGTGATGGTCGAGCGGCCGACACTGGTCGATCCGGCAACCGGACACGCGACGATCAGGACGTCGTCGCCCAGTTGCTCGACGCGATCGGTGTGGAAACGGCGTGCTCCATCGATCGTGGTGACCCCGAGATCGCCGACGGCCGGGGCACCCGCGCCGAGAAGGACGGGCGCGACGTAGGCGTGGATCTCGTCGACGAGGCCGGCCCGCAGGAACGCGGCAGCCACCGTCGGCCCACCCTCGAGGACGAGGTCGCGGACACCGCGCTCGCCCATCGCCGCGAGCGCCTTGGCGGGATCGTGGGTGCGCAGGTGGATCAGTTCCCCACCGGGAGCGCGCACCGCGGCGTCCTCGGGGATGTCGCGTCGACCGACGACGACGCGCAGGGGTTGGTGAGCGTCGTCGTCCGCGAGTCGAGCGGTCAACGAGGGATCGTCGCGCAGGATGGTTCCCGTTCCGACGACGAGGGCGTCGACCTCGGCGCGAATGCGATGGGCATGGGCGCGAGCCTCAGGTCCCGTGATCCAGCGGCTGGAGCCGTCCGCGGCAGCGACCCGACCGTCCAGCGTCGTCGCGGTCTTGAGCGTGACCCACGGACGCCCGAGTCGTGCGGCGTCGTACCAATGGCCGAGCAGAGCGAGTCCCTCTTCGCGCAGGAGCCCCGGAACGACCTCGATCCCCGCCTCGCGCAGCAGTCGTGCTCCCCCGCCGGCGAGGGCCGACGGGTCCTCGACGCCGATGACGACACGTGCGATCCCGGCCTCGATGAGGGCGCGGGCGCACGGCCCGGTCCGTCCGGTGTGGGCGCAGGGTTCCACGGTGACGACGGCCGTCGCCCCATGCACGTCGATCTCCCGGGCGCGAGCGAGGTCGAGGGCGGCGACCTCCGCGTGGGGTGTTCCAGCACCGCGATGCCAGCCCTCCGCGAGCAGACCCGACAGGCCCGCTCCGACCGTGGATATTTGCTCCGGACGCGTGGCGCCCGCGGAGGACGCCTCGCTCTCGGGTGCGAGCAGGACGCATCCGACCTGCGGATTCGGATCGTGGCGGGGTCCACGACGAGCCAGTTCGAGCGCACGTTCCATCGCGCGCAACTCGCGTGATGACGCACTCACAGGGCTCGTCGCGGCGATCCTCGCCGACGGATTCGCGGCTTCGCGAAATTCTCCGGCCTCATGACCCATTCCCTCAACGCCCCCTGGAGCTCAGGCTCCGGGGCTCAGGCCTGACGGGCGCGGCCTGCACACCGGGACGCCACGACCACGGCTCGTCAAGCCCGGTCGGACAACCCGGTGCCACGTGTACTTCTCCCATCCGGACTTTCACCGTCGGTCCCGGAATTCCACCAGGTCAACCGTCACCCTGCTGAGCAGGGTTCCGGGTCGCGGACTGTCACCGCCGGTTCGGATTTTCACCGACCCCGAAGCACGTGGTGTGCAACTGGGCACAGGATAACTCGCGAGGTCAGGACCGTCCAACCTTGCCCACGGCGTGCCGACCGGCATTCTCGTCCCGAAGTCAGCCCCTTTGCCCCGAGCACGTCATCGCAGACGAGCGGCGCCTCGATATCGACAGATTCTCCCAAGCCTGCGCCACTACCGGCAATGCCAACACCAGCCCCGACGCCGGCGGGAACAGCTGCGCTTTCCTCATCTTCTGAAATCCCTGTGACCCCAACAGCTCCCACAGCGCTTGTCGGCAAAACGCCTGGCACCCGTCGCAAGATGCTCATTCCAGTGATCGCACTTGTTGCCTTTCTTCTCGGTGGGCTCGTGGGCTGGGCCACCGATGAGGGCGTGACCAGAGCGAAGGCGCATCGAGCAGCGGCAGTCGCAGCAGAAGCTCAGTCCCGGGTCCTGTCGGACGCGTATCAATCCTGTGCCAGCCCAGCTGGCGTAACTGTCGCGGATGGCGGCGCATCCATGCTGATCGACACTCGCGGAACGGAAGATTCGTCGGGAGCGAACCTCTCCGGTACTGCATGCGTCCTCAAAGCCCTGGAGATCCCGGATTATGTCCTCTCCCAAGTCGACGCGACCCGAGCCCTCGACGGGACACAGACGGCCACCTGGAATGAACTGTCAGCAACTTGGAACTACCACCCCGATCATGGCATGAGCATGACAATCCATCTATCCGACGCTTCAGCGTCGCCGATCGCAGGAACGTCGTGACCACCGGTGACCGAGAAGGCCGCCTCTCTCAGTCCTTCTTCTGAACCCGCTTGCGCGGATGGTGACCACCCTTGGCGAAAGACTGCTCGGATGCCTTCCACACGGTACTGTCACGCAGCGCCGTCAACTCGTCCTCGGTGAGGACGACAGCTGGGTCCAAGACAATGCGCCCGCTTGGCTCACGGGTCATGACGTAATGATCGTGATCAGCCACAGATGCGAGGTTCGCACGCTTGCGGCTGTCGAGCGTCAAAATCTCACCCATCATGGCCTTCTTCCCCACGGCATCATCGGTCGGCACCTGTACCACTGTGACAGTGTGACCGTGTTCCGCTCATTCGACGGAGGATATCCACAATCTGAGGCATCACCCCCGAGGATGTCGCGATCTCCATTGATACGATCGAGCGATGCTCCAGTTCACTGACGAGGCCGTCGACGCGTGGAACCACATCGTCGATTCTGACGAAACTTTGGCGCCTGCTCTGGAGAGTCGACTCGACATGATTGAGGCAGATCCTCAGGCTGGGAAACGGCGACCGCCCTGGTGGTTCACGACGGTCCGAGTACGGGGACGGGACGACCTCTGTGCGATCGTGTGGGCGATCACCGATGACGACCCGCTCGTCGGCTATATCGGTCCGGTGTCCGCTTCTGCAGGCTGACTCTCTCACTCCCCCACCGACTCCAGGCACTCCAACGCCAGGAACAGGTCGACGCGCACAGCCGGGTCGTCCATGTTGCGGTCCAGCAGATCCTGGATCCGCGCGATCCGGTAGCGCAGGGTGTTCGGATGCAGGTGCAGGCTCGCGGCGGTCTCGCGCCAGGCACCGCCGCCATCGAGGAACGCCCGCAGGGTCGTCACCAACTCGGCGTGATGCCTGCGATCGTAGTCGAGCAGTGGATCCAGCACTTCATGGGCGTACCCGCGCCGCGTCGGCTCGCCCAGCAGGCGCAGCAGTTCCCGATGGTTCTGGACGTGCAGAGCGGTCGTCACCTGAACCTGGCCCTCGCCGTCTCCCTTCTCCAGGCGCTCCATCGCGCTGGCCATACCGGGCCCAAGCAATCCGATCCCACTGACGGTGTCGGACATGCCGACGTTCAACCGCCGACGGTCCAGCAACAACCGGTTGTCGGCCAGGAGTTGCTCAGCCAGCGGGACGAGATCATCGCGTTCCTCGCCCGCCGCGATGACGACAGTGGTTCCCTCCGCGTGTCCGCCGACGGTCCGCCGCCCTCGTGAGGTCAGCGCCCGCTCGAGCATCGCGACCACGGCGTCCTCGGGGAATGCGGGATCGTCGACGCGGGCGGTGGCCACGACCAGCGGAGACTGCGGATCAATTCCCTGGGTCCGCAGCCACGCTGAGACTGCACCGGGCGGGACGGCTCCGTCGCGGATCGAGATGAACATGTCCGCGGCCTGCGCGTTCGTCGTCGCCCGCCACCGTGCCGACAACTCCATCGCGACGCGCAGGGACCCGATCAGACCGTCGACCGCACCCGACCTCGAGGTCGCACCCTCGACGTCCGGCCCGGAGAACGCGACAAATCCCGTACGCGTATCCTCCCCGATGCGCAACGCCGTGAAGTGGCGTGCCGCGTCCACCCCATCGACGCGGTCGACCCGCCCGAAGCGAGCCCGCTCCATCCCGTTCCACGCCTGGGCGACGACCTCGGGCGAGGGCGCCACGCCGGAGTGGGCGACCAACACACCGACCCCGTCGACGACCCAGCCATGCACGCCCGTCGACTCAGCAAGTAAGTTGACCAGCTCGGCGACCCCCGCTCCGCGCGAAACGGCCCGCGCCGCGACGGCAACGAACTCCGCTCCCTGACTGGTCGCCGCCTCCTGGGAGTGCACGATCATGTCGCTGACGTCCTTGAAGGACACGGTCGGCGAGATCAGCAGGAGCGTCAGCTTCGCCTGCCGGCACAGTTCAATGACTTCGCTCGGGATCCGCCCGATGTCGATGATGCCGATGATGACGGCGGACACCTCGCAACGAGCGAGCGCCGAGACGAAGCTCTGCGTCCCGCCCTCGCGCCAGATCCACTGGGCACTGGTCAGGACGACGTCGCCCGCGGACAGGAAACGCGAGGGGTCCGGAAGATCCGTGATGTAGGCGCTGTTGACCCGACGGTCCAGCGCGTCAGGTTCCGCGACGATGACCGTCAGTCCGAGGTCGACGTCGTCAAGGAGATCGCGGACCGTCGGGGTACTGTCCGCGTCAGGAGTGATCGTCGTCTCGGGAACGCTCATGCGCCAGATCGTAGCCGGAAGCGCCGCGCTCCCTCCTGTGCGCGGACTCACCTCACACGGCGGGATCGGCGGGAAGGCCTCCCGTAAGGACGGTGCCCCGGCTGACGACCGCAACAATGTTGTCGACTCGGAGGTCGGCGATGTCGCGCCAGGGTTCACCGGACATCACGACGAAATCGGCACCAAAACCGGGAGCCAACCGCCCCACGGTGTCGCCCAGGTGGATCGCATCCGCCGCGTCCGAGGTCGCCGCCCGCAACGCGCGCTCCGCCGACCAGCCGAACATGTCGGCCATCAGGCGAACCTCCTCCATCTCGTCGCCGAAGCCGACGAACTGTCCGGAGGCGTCCGTCCCGAGGACGAAGCGCACTCCCGCGTCGGCGGCCTCGCGGAAGACGAGGTCGCGGCGGTGCACAACGTCTTGGGCCTTCTCCTGCGCCTCCACACTGACATCGCCACGGCCTTCGGCGATCATGTCGTTGATCAGCAGGGTCGGAGCGATCGGGATGTTGCGCGAGATCAGTTCCGCGAAGTGGCGGAGCTCGATGCCGGTGCCGTGCTCGATCGAGTCAACGCCGATCTGCAGGGCGATGTCGAGGCCCTCGACCGTGTGGGTGTGGGCGGCGACCGGCATCCCGAGAGCGTGGGCCTCGTCGACGGTCGTCTCCAGTTCGGCCGTCGTCTGGTTGCGCCATCC
This sequence comes from Actinomycetales bacterium, assembly GCA_015655375.1. Taxonomy (GTDB): domain Bacteria; phylum Actinomycetota; class Actinomycetes; order Actinomycetales; family Actinomycetaceae; genus Pauljensenia. Next base: position 23,065 of record JAATFD010000021.1, on the reverse strand, counting down.
GACACGGTCGCCCATCGAGAGGACTCCACCCGAGGTGTAGACCTTGATCCCGTCGGCACCCTCGCGCGCCCAGTGCCGCACGAGCTTGCGGCACTCATCGGGGCTGTCGGCGACCGGGTCGCGGTGCGGGTAATGGCGGGGAATGAAGAGGTCGCCGTGTCCGGCCGTCATTCCGACCTGGCCGTGGCTGAGCAGCCGGGGACCGGTGAGGACTCCCTCGTCGAAGGCCCGTCCGACGGCCATCTGGACCTCGCCGGCGGCGAGGTCGCGGATCGTCGTCACCCCGGCGCGGGCGCAGGCCAGCGCGTTGGCCGCCAGGTGGAGGCTGCGTTCCTCGGGAGGCGTGACGATCAGCCACGCGCTGGCCTCCCCGCGTTGCGGCGTCGCGGGATAGCCGAGGTGAACGTGGGTGTCGATGAGGCCGGGGATCACCGTCAAGCCCGTCGGGGCGGTCTCGCTCGGTTCGACCGACTCCAGGAGCCCATCGCGCCAGGTCAGTCGGGCTACGCCGAGCAGGTGCCGCCCGTCCCACACCGTGACGCCGTCCAGAACGCGTTTCTCGTCATCCGTCATGTCGGACCTCCATCCGAATCGTTCCCACTCCGGTCCGCTCTCGGCGGGGTCCGTTCACAGCGTGGGTTCCACCACGCCGACCATCGAGCCTGCGCCGTCGACCAGGGGAATCCTCCGCCACCGATCGAAGGCCCCGCAGGGATGCGAGATCCCGAAAGACAGCATCTGGCCCGGACGCAGCACGGTCCCGTCGTCGATGCGCAGGAAGGCGTGGTGGTCGTTGACGGCGGTGATCTCGCCGAAACCCTCGCCGATCGGCTCTCCCTCGATCGCCAGCGGGATCGGAAGGCGGTCGTCGGTGGGAACCTCGCGACGCCCGAAGCCGAGGATCGCGAGCCCCGGTTCCGGGGCGCTCAGCACGCTCGCCTGCAGCTCGAAGGCGGAGACCAACGCCCCAGTTCCCCGGTCTGCGCCGAAGGGCGAGGTCCGCTGGTAGACGCCGTGGTCATGGGTGAGGTAGCAACCGCTGCGCAAGACCAGCTGGGCTCCCGGCAGCGCATTGTGACCGAGATGCTCAACGACGAGGTCGGGGTAGGAACTGCCTCCGGCGGAGACGATCGGCGTGTCCTCGAACCACCCCTCGGCGAGGGCGCATCCGACGCAATGAGCGACGCGGCCCAGAAGCTCGGCTGCGCCCTCGGGGAAGATCCCGCCCTCGGCGAGGCCCGCGGGCATCAGCCCCTCGAAGGCGCTCGCCCCGGCCAGGCTCAACACCGGGCTCGCGACGACCGCGCGCATCGTCTCGATCGCGACGTCGAGGGTGCGCGCCCCGCTGCGCCCGCCGACGAATCCGGATTCGACGAGAATCCGCGGCAGGTTCCCGTGGGGATCGAGTCCGGCGAACATCGTCTCCAACAGGGCAACGGATTCGAGCGAATCCGCATACGTCCAGTACTCGATCTCCGTGCCACGCAGGACCCGCTCGGCGATCAATGTCGCGGCATCCGCGTCGACCAGCAGATTCGCATGCAGGATCCGTGGGACTCCCCACTCGCCGAGCTGCAGGACCTGGCGCGGGGTTGCCGCGGTGAATCCCCAGGCGCCGTGGGCGCGTTGGCGTTCGAGAAGACCCCGATCCATGTGGGTCTTCGCATGAGGCGCGAGCTCCGCCTCGGCTCGCGTGCACCAGTCCGCCATGACGCGGAGATTGTTCTCGATCGCCTCGTCGTGGAGGAGCATCCGCGGCAACAGGGCGTCCTCGACGATCGCGTCGGGTCCGGTCAACACCCGCGAGGGCGGGGCGACAACGCCGGATCTGCCATGGGTGCTCATCAGTCTCGCTCCTCCGGCTCGGGGAATCCCGCACGTAGCACGCGTCCACGACGCTCACCACAGAATCTGCCTTCGTCGATGACGTGATGTCCGGCGAGGAACGTGTGGTGCAGGCCGGTCGGCGCGAGCCAGGGTTCCACGGTCGTCCCCTCATGCCCGATCGTCGCCGGATCGAAGACCGCGATGTCGGCGATCGCACCTGCCAGCAGGTGCCCACGACCGATCAGGCCGAAGATCCGGGCGGGCAGCGACGTCATCTTCCGGATCGCCTCGCTGAGCGTGAGAACCTCCCGGTCCCGGCTGAACTCACCGAGCGTCGTCGGAAAGCATCCCCAGCCACGCCGGTGGGCGTTGCCGACCGGGACGGAGTTGTCGGAACCGATCGCGATCGAGGGCTCGGCCAGGATCAGCTCCACGTCGTCGAGGCTCATCAGGTCGTAGACCATCATCGAGGCCGGGTCCGCAATCAACAGTTCGGCGAGCAGCTCGAAAGGATCGATCCCACGAGCGCCCGCAATCTCGGCCAGGTTGTGCCCGAGGACCGACGGGTCGGGGTCGTGCATCGAGACGACGACGCCGGTCGGTGTCGTCTGCTGCCAAGCGCCCTCGCCGGGACCGCCGGCCAGGACGCGAGTGTGGAGCCGCTCGCGCTCGGCGGGGTCGCGCAGACGGGCGACCAGGGCGCCGCGCCCACCGGACTGGGCGTCGGAAGGCAGCAGGGCAGAGAGGAAGGACTCCCCCGAGGTGTAGGGGTACATGTCCCCGTTGACGTCCAGACCCTCGAGCCGAGCGGCGTGGATCGCCTCGAGGATCTCGTGACCGCGACCGAAGTTCGCCGATCCGGCGGCCTTGCAGTGAGAGATCTGGATACGCACGCCGGTTGTTCGCGCCAGGTCGATCGTCGAAGCCAGCGAGGCCGCCAGGCCGTCGCCCTCGTCGCGCATATGAGTGGCGTAAGGACGCTGCCAACGGGCGGCGACCTCGGCGAGGGCGCGGACCTCGGCCTCGCTCGCGTAGGACCCCGGCGCGTAGATCAGTCCTGTACTCATCCCGACCGCGCCTTCGGCCATCGCCCGGTCCGCCAGGGCAACCATCTGCGTGAGGGCGCCCTCACGCAGCTCACGGTCCATCCCGTTGGCGCTGATACGCAGGGTCGATCCGCCCACGAGGCTCGCGATGTTGTTCGTCGGACCGGCCTGAGCCGCCGCGTCGAGATACCCGCCGAGCGTGCGCGGCCACGAGTCGACCTTGGCGGGAATCGTCGAGGACATCGGCCGATGGAACTCGACGGCGGCCTCGTCGATCAGGGGTCCGGCGGAGTTCCCGCAGTTCCCGACGATCTCGGTGGTGACGCCCTGGAGCAGTTTGAAGGGCTGTGGCTCCGCCATGAAGGGCACGACGTCAGAGTGGGTGTGGGCGTCGATGAAGCCCGGCGCGACCGCCAGCCCCGACACGTCGAGGACACGCGCCCCCGCCGGGACGTCAACGCGGCCGACCTCGACGACGCGATCGCCGTGGATCAACACGTCAGCGGTCATCGGGTCGGTGCCCGCCCCGTCGAAGACCGTTCCACCCGTCAGGACGATGTCGCCCATGCTCACTCCTGTCCCGTGAACCAGCGGGTGACAACCGTGTCGAGGACGCTGACCAGCGCGTAGACGAGGACGGTCACCCCGGTGATGATGACGGCGGCCGCCCACATCTGGCCGTAGCTGAAACTGCCCGCCGCGCGCGAGATCATGCCGCCGAGCCCCTGTCCGGTGCTCAGCCATTCGCCGATCATCGCGCCCGTGACGGCCGAGGGGACGGACACCCGGGCGCTCGCCAGCAAGGCGGGGATCGCCGTCGGGATCGAGACCCGCCACAGCAGGGTCAACGCGTTGCCCCCATTGACGGCGACGAGATCGCGCTGTTCGGGGGGCACGGACCGCAGTCCGTAGAGGATGTTGGCCAGGGCGGGCAGGAACACGACGATGATGACGATCGCCGTGACGCCCTTGAGCCCGATACCGAAGATCAAGGTGATCAGCGGCGTCAGGACGATCAGCGGGATCGAGCGCAGCATCATCGCGGTCGGCATGATGATCCGCTCGAGGATCGGCGACAGGCTGAAGAGCACCGCCAGCGCGAAGGCGACGACCAGTCCGACGACGTAGCCGATGCCGGAGTCGCGCAACGTGGCGCCCAGGGCCGGCCAGATCAGCGCGCGGTTCGCCGCAGAGGCGGGCAGCCCTAACAGGTACTTCCACACGTCCCACGGTCTCTTGCCGATCAACGAGGGAGTCCCGGAGATCTCGAGCAACGCGATCCACACGAGGACTGCGAGGACGACGGCGACGAGGGTCGCGCCCAGGCGTCTGAGGATCAGGGAACCCGTGCTCATCGCGTGGCCTCCGTCCGGGTCCACGGGGTGCAGAGCCGACCGATCAGACCGACGATCCCGTATCCCGTCAGGGAGATCAGACCGACCAGGATGCTCAGCGCCCACAGACGGGCCGGCATGACTTCACGCTGTGCGACGCTGATCGCGACGCCGATGCCGCGGTCGATCCCGCCGAGGTACTCGCCGACGATCGCGCCGAGCAGGGCCAGGGGAACCGCGACCTTGAGCGCGGTGAACACAGCGGGTAGGGCGGAGAAGAGCTGGACCTTCCGGATCCGTGTCCATCGGCCACCGCCGTAGGACGCGACCAGTTCCAGGCTGGAGCGGCTCGCACTCTTCATCCCCATGATCGCCCCGACCAGCGTCGTGAAGAAGACGAGCAATCCTGCCAGGAAAACCGATGAGGTCGGTCCCCCGACAATCAGCATGAGGATCGGCCCGATCGCGGTGACGGGCAGGCAGGAGGCAATGACGCCGAACTGGGTGATGACGGTCTCCAGCTTCGGCACAACCAGCACCACGCTGGCCAGGACCAGCGCAAGGAGATTTCCCCACAGGTAACCCTGGCCCGCCCTCGCCAACGTGTCGGAGACGTTGGGCCAGTAGAACGCCCACCCGTCGGAGATCGCAGCGTGCACGACGGCCGGTGGGGTCGGGAACGCCCGCTGGGCCGAAGGGTTGGCCACGGTCAGCGCCCACCAGATCGCGAGCAGCGCCACGATGCCGACGGTGCCGCCGAGCCAGGGCCGGCGCAGCAGATCACGGGCGCGCCTCACCTCAGTCGACCCCGTCCGCGTTGGCCCGGAAGAGCAGGGCGCTCAGGTGGTCGACGATCGCGTGGAACTCGGGGGTGCGCATGAGGTCGACCGGACGGGGCCGCTCGAACGGAACCTCGACCATTTCGATGACCCGACCGGGCCGGGCCGACATCACGGCGACGACGTCGGAGAGGAGGACGGCCTCGGAGATCCCGTGGGTGACCATCAGGGTCGTCGCACTGCGCTCGGACCAGATCCGCTGCAATTCCAGATTCAGGCGCTGGCGGGTCATGTCGTCCAACGCCCCGAAGGGCTCGTCGAGGAGCAGAAACTCGGGACTGACCGCGAGCGCCCTCGCGATCGAGGCGCGCTGGCGCATGCCACCGGAAAGCTGGGCGGGGCGAGCCTTCTCGAAGCCGCGCAGTCCGACGAGGTCGATCAGTCCGTCGACCGCCGCGTCGTCCGACCGGCCCTGGATCTCCAGGGGCAGACGGATGTTGGCCCTTACGGACCGCCAGGGCAGAAGGGCGGAGTCCTGGAAGGCGATGCCGAGACCGCGGGCGCGATGCCCCGCGGTGATCGTCTCGCCGTTGACCGCGAGCGTTCCCGAGGTCGGGGTCTCCAGCCCGGCGAGCATCCGCAGGACCGTCGACTTCCCACATCCCGACGGGCCGATCAGGGACACGAACGATCCGCGCTCGGTGACGAGGTCGACACCCGCGAGCGCCTCGACCGTGCGGCCGCGACCCGAGCGGAAGGTCTTCGTCACCCCGGAGATCTCGAGGCCGACTGGCCAGTCGACGGCCACGGGTGCCTGCTGACCCGCAGCACGCTCCCCCATCGGTTGCCCAGCGGTCACTTCAGGTCCGGATTCGCGGAGAAGACGTCGTCGAGCAGGCTCATGTCGAAGAGTTGGTCGGCGGTGATATCGATGCCGGCGAGGGCGAGGGAGTCGATCGTCTGCTGCTGCTTGTCGGCGCTGATAGTCAACAGGCCGTTCGCCGTCGTCTCGTCGGTGGAGATCAGTGTGTTCTGGCGATCGACCGACAGTTTGATGGAGTCGGCATCGTAGTTCTGGTCCTTGCCGTAGTCGTTGACCGTCAGGTCGGCGCTCTCCTGCGGGTCGGCGACCGCTTCCTTCCACCCCTTGACGACGGCGGTGAGGGCGGCGACCAACTCGTCGTGCTTGTTCTGGATCGCGTCATCGCTGGCGACCAGCGATTCCCCGATCATCGGCAGTCCGTTGTCCTCGAGCAGGAACTCGGTGGCGTTGAAGCCTGCGGCGTTCAGGGCTGCGGCGCCGGTGGTCGTGAAGCCGAGGAACCCGTCGACCTGACCCGTCGTCAGTTGGCTCGTGTCCGAGAATGGCACGGTCGTGACCTGGTCGGCGCTGAGGTTGTTCGCCTTGAGGAAGGCCTGCCATACGAGGGTGTTGTAGTCCTGGACGGCGATCGTCTTGCCGATGAGATCCTGCGGAGCGCTGATCGGCTTGTCCGCTGCGGAGATGACGGCGAAGGGGTTCTTCTGGAACAAGGTGCCGATGATCTTGACCGCACCGCCCTCGTTGATCGCGGGAGCAGTGGTCAGCGGGCCGGAAATGCCGATCAACGCCTGACCAGTCTCGGTGGAGGCCTCGGCGCTGGTGCCATTGCCCCCGGCGATGAGGGTTGTCGAGGAGAAGCCCTCGTCGGTGAAGTAGCCCTTCGAGTCGGCCACGTAGAGGCCGGCGCTCTGCTGGTTCTTCTTGTAGGAGAGCTGGATCGAGAGTTCCCCGTAGGACTGGCTGCTCGCCTCGGCGCTCGCAGTGGAGCTGGAGGTCGAGGCCGAGCTGCAGGCTCCCAGCAGGCTGATGCCCATCGCGGCGATCGTCGTCAGGGAGATCAGACGAGGCGCCCTCCTACCATGTGCTCGACGATGTGTTGAGCGGCTCTTGGTCAGTCCGATACTCACGTGTGTCCTCGCGTTCTCTTCGGCACATGCCCGTCCCGGGCGGTGCATCGCTCGGGGGGTGGACCCGAACCCTGCGTCAACAGCACTGACATTCAACAACGGACAGGGTGGCTGGCACCATGGAGGATCGACCGAACTCCGCGGGGTCGTGACGGTCCGGTCTTTGTGTCCTTCGCTCAAAGCATGGTGAATTCATGACCGGCGCCACACCGATCGACGGGTTAGCGGCCGAGTGTCCAACGGGCGGCAGAAACACCCACCCCAAATCTTGGAGGATCTCACGATGTGTCGCAGAGCGGGGTGTGGTTATCTCGATGGCAACCCTGCACCACCGCAGGTGCGCGCCCGCCGATCCCGCAGCTCTCGGATCGGCCCAGAATGACCAGAATGACGAGGTCGACCATGTGGCCCAGCGCCGAACTCCATGTCCACGTCGAGGGAACGCTCGAGGTCCCGTTGCTCATGCAGCTCGCCCGCCGCAATGACGTCGCGCTGGTCTCCACCGACGAGGCCGAACTGCGCGCCCGCTACCGCTTCGCCTCCCTGCAGCCGTTCCTCGATGTCTACTACGAGAACCTCGCCGTGCTGCGCACCGAGGAGGACTTCTTCGACCTCGCCAATGCCTACCTGAAGCGAGCCTCGGCCGCGGGGGTGCGCCACGCTGAGATCTTCTTCGACCCGCAGAGCCACACCGGGCGAGGCGTCCCCCTGCGTTCCGTCATCCTCGGGCTCAGCCAGGCGACTGAAGAGGCACCGGAGCGCTGGGGGATGTCCGCAGACCTGATCCTGTCGTTCCTGCGGCATCTCGGTGGCGAGGCGGCCGTCGGAACGCTTCGTGAAGCGCTGCCCTACCGGGATCACTTCATCGGGGTCGGCTTGGACTCCTCGGAGCAGGGATTCCCGCCCTCGTTGTTCCAGGATGCCTACCAGATCGCCGCAAGCGAGGGCCTGCACCGCGTCGCCCACGCCGGGGAGGAGGGCGGACCCGATTATGTCTGGGAGGCCCTCGACCTGCTCGACGTCGAACGCATCGACCACGGGAACCGAGCGCTGGAGGACGCCGAGCTGGTGGCCAGTCTGCGCGAGACCCAGGTGCCGTTGACGGTGTGCCCGTTGTCGAACCTGGCGCTGCACACCGCACCGTCCGACCTGGCCGATCATCCGCTGGCCGTCATGCTCGACGAGGGATTGATGGTCTCGATCCACTCCGACGATCCCGCGTACTTCGGCGGTTACCTCGACGACACTGTCACTGCGCTGCGTGCCGCCGAGGTCGTGTCCGAGGACCAGCTCCGCGTCCTCGCCGTCAATTCGATCCGCTCATCGTTCGCGTCCGAGGACCACAAGGCCGATCTGCTCACCGAGGTCGAGGAGTACGGGCGGGCCCACGGACTCACGGTCGAGGGCGGTGGGGCGCGGAGCATCGCGGGCTCGCTCTGACGTAGGGCTTTCACGAGGACGCAGCGAAATGTCCCTTCACCGCGGTGAGATCGCTGCAGCGAGCCGGAATTGCTGCGCAAATCGGAACCTTGTGCACGGGGGGCCCAAAACCGAAGCGTTCCCGGGTGAACGTGGTCGCTGATATCGTCAGCCACATTCAGCACAAGGCGCGACGACGGGACGCAGATGTTCGGAAGCAAGGCCAAGGCCGAGAACGCACAATTGCAGACAACGATTTCTCAGCTGCAGATGCGGACCGCGCAACTTGAACAGGTGATCCGCGAGTCCGGAGCTGGCGACGTTGTGGCCGTCAAGGACGCCCATCAGAACGCCATCAACTCGTACAACTCCTACGTTGCCTGGGCAGAGCAGCAGCGCCAAAGCATCAATGCCGATCTGGACGGGATGTCCAAGACGGCTCTCGACGCGCGGGTCCAGCTCGACGCGATCTCCCGTGAACTCGTCGATGCTCGAACACGCAATGAGCTCCAACAGGACGGCCTCTTCGACTTCCCCAATCCCGCGGAGGACTCGGTCCGGCTCCAGGGAGAACTCCAAGATGCTCGGTCCCGGATCAAGGACATGGTGCGCAGTAAACAAGCCGTGCGATCCACGACGCAGTTCGTGTTCAACAACTCGGCAGCCAAGGGCCGCAAGTTCGTCTCCGACATGTCAAAAATGATGCTGAGGGCCTACAACGCGGAGGCAGAAAACTCTGTTCTCACGGTGCGCGCCGGTAATCTCAATGCCGCTCTCAAGAGGGTGGAGTGCGCCCGCGATCAGGCAGCCAGACTGGGCTCGATGATCGACTTGTCGATCACCTCGGAGTATCACACATTGCGCATTCGCGAGCTCGAGCTGGCAGCCATGCACCTTCAGGCAAAGGACCGCGCCAAAGAACACGAACGCGAGGAACGCGCTCGGCTTCGTGAAGAAAGAAAAGCCCAAGCGGAATTGGAAGCCGAGCGCAAACGTCTCGAAAAAGAACGCACACACTACCAGTCCATCATCGCAGCGCTTCGTCCTCAGGGACGCCTCGACGAGATTGCCGCGTTGGAGGAAAAGGTTACCGAAATTGCCAAAGGTATTGAAGACGTTGACTACCGTCAAGCGAATATTCGAGCAGGATATGTCTATATCATTTCAAACCTCGGCGCTTTCGGAGAAGGAATCGTGAAAATCGGAATGACACGACGGCTCACACCCATGGACCGAGTCAATGAGCTGGGCAGCGCCTCCGTTCCTTTCAAGTTCGACGTCCATGCGTTGTTCTTTTCCGACGACGCCGTGGGGGTCGAGGCCGAGCTCCACCGTCGGTTCGCCGATCGCAAGGTGAACAAGGTCAACGGTCGCAAGGAATTCTTCTATGCCACACCGGCGGAAGTCCGCACGAGCCTGGCCGATGTCGCAGGGAACCTACTGGAGTTCAAGGAAGAGGCGGAGGCTGAGCAATTCCGGGAGAGCCAAAGAATCGGCGAGGAATCCGAGCTTGCTGACTCCGACTGCTCCGCCGACCTCACGACCTCGCCGACTCGCCATCGCTCGTCGTACATTCCGGCCCACTGAGGTCCTCGGGCGCAGAGCCGGTCGCCCGCATCGACGCCGGTCCTCCCGCAGTCAACCAGTGGCGACCTCGGCCTCCGCCGATGTCAATCGTCATCTGGCGGTGCCCGGGCAACGTGACATTGTGCTCATAGGTCGCCCCCGCCCTCGAGATCAGCAGCGACACGCCGATTCCCGCGGCCACCAATGCGATCGTTCCTCCGATCAAGACGGAGACACGCGGTCCGGCCACGTTCGCGATCCATCCCATGACGGGCGCGCCGATCGGAGTGCCGCCGCTGAGAACCGCCATGTACACAGCCATCACGCGACCGCGCATCTCGTCGTCGGAGGACAGCTGGACGTATCCGTTGGCGGACGCCGTCATCGTTTGCATCGCCGCCCCACACAGGGGCAGCACCACGGCGAACGCCCAGGCCGATGGCATGACTGCCGCGAGTGTCGTCGACAAGCCGAGGGCCACACAGCCGATGACGATCACGCCCAGCCGCGGCCGATCCCGCCCCGCGATCAGCAGGGCGCCGACGACCGACCCGACCGCCATCGCCGAGTTGAACAGGCCGAATTGCGCGACCTCCAGGTGAAAGACCGAGGTGCACATCGCGGAGATGAACACCGCGAAGTTGAAGGTGAAGGTCTCCGCCACCAGGATCATCGCCATCACGGCCAGCAGATCGCTGCGGTGAATGACATAGCGGAAGCCCCGCATGATCGCGCCCTTCTCGCGGATAGCACGCGCGGGATGGGAAAGATCGACCGAGCGGATCCCGATCAGGGAGGACAACACGGCCGCGAAACTCACACCGTTGATGACGAACGCCCATCCGGCACCGATGGCGGCGATCAGCAGCCCGGCGACGGCCGGTCCGATCATTCGCGCGATGTTGAAGGACGCCGAGTTCAACGAGACGGCGTTGCCAACCAGTCCGGGCTTGACCAACTGCGAGACGAACGTCTGGCGCGGCGGGGCGTCGATCGCCGTGGCAATGCCGAGCAGCAGGGCGAACAGGTAGACGAGCGGCAGGGTCACGTGCCCGGTCAGCACTGTGGCGCCCAGACCGAAGGCGATCAGAGCCTGAGCTCCCTGCGTCGCCATCAGCAGACGGCGCGTGTCGAAGTGATCGGCAGCGAATCCCGAGATCGGCATGCAGATGATCTGGGGCCCGAACTGCAGAGCCATGGTGATACCGACGGCCATGGCGTTGTTGGCAGTCAGATCATGGATGACGATCCAGTCCTGGGCGGTGCGCTGCAACCAGGTGCCGATGTTCGACACCAGGGCGCCCGCGAACCAGATCCGGTAATTATGGACCGCGAAGGAGCGAAAGGCGGCATTCACCGGTCCTCGCCAGATTTCTGATCGGCCACCGACGTGCGGGCCGCCGGTAGACGGGCCGCCGACGCCTGGCCTGCCACCTCGCTGCCGTGTGAGCAGTGGGCATCGACAATCTGCTGGAGGATCGGGACGGCCTCGGCGAGGACATCCTGGTCGTGATCGGACAAGACGGAGACCGACTCCTGCAGCCACTGCGACCTCGTCTGGCGGACGTCGCGCACGAATGTCACGCCTTCTGGGGTGGCCGTCAGACGGAAAACGCGCGCGTCGCCGGGATCGCTCTGGCGCGTCGCGAGGTCGAGCTCCACCAGCCTCTCCGACGTGCGGGTGATCGAGGTCGGGGTGACGCGCTCGAATTCGGCGATCTGGCTGAGCGTGCGCGGTCCGCGGCGAACCAGCAGTGCGAGGACGGAGTACTGCAGCTCGGTCAGCTCCCCCGGGGTCCGCTCCGTGCGGATCTGGCGCCACAGCCGACCGACGGCAGCGCGCAACCCATCCGACAACGAAGTCGCTGAGTCCTCTGATTTCAACGTCGGCATGACAACTATTAACTTTCCGTTAGTAACCAGTTGATCGCAGCTTACGCCAGAGGATGTCCGAGCGCAGGGCACCGCCCATGAACCGCGAGCTCCGCGCATTGGTGGCTAGGTTGCTGGCCGAATCACCGCCAGCTGAACGGCCACCATTTCGCCAGCCACGTCACCAATGAGCAGAGACCCGAGCCAACCCCTCGCGCGCCATACGCCGTCACCATCCACCGCCACACCGCCACAACCACTGAACACTTCCGCGCACGATCGCACTCCCGACCTACGCTCGAGGAATGACCGCTTCCACCGCAACAGACACCGCATCTCCATTGGCGGCAACCGATCCCCTGGTCGCCGCCCTCACTCAGGTGCTGAGCCCCGCCCAGGTCATCACCGACCCAAAGGCCGTGGCCGAGGCCGCACACGACCGCTCCGGCATTGACTCCCACAACCGGGCGCGTGTCTTGGTCCGGCCGACCTCCACCGAGCAGGTCTCCGCCATCCTGCGCCTGGCCTACGACCAAGCGGTTCCGGTCGTCACGCAGGGCACCCGCACAGGCGTAGCGGGCGGCGCCGATGCCGTCCCGGGCGCCATCCTGCTGGAGACCACCGCGATGAACCAGATCCTCGATATCCGCGTGGCCGACCAACTCGTTGACGTCCAGCCCGGCGTCATCGTCAGCGATCTTGCCGAGGCTGTCGCCGAGAAGGGCCTCTTCTACGCGGTCGATCCGGGCTCGGTCTTCATCTCGACGATCGGCGGCAACATCGCCACCAACGCGGGCGGCATGCGCTGCGTCAAGTACGGCGTGACCCGCGACCGCGTGCGTTCCCTGACTGTGGTGCTCGCCGACGGAACCGTCATCCATACCGGTCACGACTCCGTCAAGGGCGTCGCCGGGCTCGACGTCGCTGGTCTGTTGGTCGGGTCCGAGGGCACACTCGGTGTCATCACCGAAGCGACGCTGTCCCTGCTGCCTGCCCGCACCGAGGCCGCCGGAGCTTCCGGCCTGTTCACCTCCCTCCACGACGCTCTGGCCGCCGCGAGTGCGATCATGGCCGGTGGGCGTCGTCCAAGCGCCCTCGAGCTGATGGACAACACAACGATCCGCGCGATCAACGGCTACGACGACGACGCGAACCTGCCCGAGGACGCCGCCGCCATGCTGATCGTCGAGTCTGACGAGCTCGAACGCTGCGTCTCCGACGTCGAGGAATACGCGAAGATCTTCGCCGCGAACAACGCCACCGGGGTCCATGTCGCCCGCACCGCACCCGAGGTCGACGCGCTCCTCAACATCCGCCGCGCCCTGCACCCCGGCCTCGTCAAGGAATACGGCGGGATCCTCACCGAAGACGTCGCCATTCCCCGTGGCAAGCTCCTCGAGTTGCTCGAGGTCATCGAGCAGACCCAACGCGACCTCGGCCTCGTCATCGCCACCGGCGGCCACGTCGGGGACGGGAACCTCCACCCGCTCATCGCCTTCACCAAGGGCGATCCGGAGTCCTGGGAAGCCGCCAACGCGGCCTTCCGCCAGATCGTCAGCCGCGCCCAGCAGATCGGCGGCACCTCGTCGGGTGAACATGGCGTCGGCACCGCCAAGCACGAGGTCGTCAAGGGCGAACTCTCTCCTGAGCTGCGCGAGCTGCAGGTGCGGATCAAGGCCGCGTTCGACCCGAAGGGGATTCTCAACCCGGGCAAGAAGATCTGATGCCAGATCCTGCTGACCAACTGCAGTCGCGGGTGGGCCGGCATCCACGTGTGAGCAACGTGCCTGCCGGTCCCCTTCGCTGCCCGATCGCCTCCGGACATACTGTGTGATCAGAGAGAATGGAGACGATCATGTCGAAGGTCGCGATCATTGGCGCGGGAACGATTGGTTTGTCGTGGGCGGAGCTCTTCGCCGCCTCCGGTTGGGACGTGGCAATCTACGACGTCTCCGCCACAGCGATCCCGCATGTCCCGGGATACCGGATCGCTTCCTCGATCGATGACGCCGTCGCCGGTGCCGACTTCGTCCAGGAGAACGGTCCCGAGCGACTCGAGATCAAGCGCTCCATCTTCGCCGAGGTCGCTGCCGCCGCCAAGGATTCCGCCGTGATCGCGTCCTCGACCTCGACAATCCTGCCCTCTCTCCTGGCCCAGGGAAATCCTCGCACTGCACAGATCCTCGTCGGGCATCCGTACAACCCGCCACGGATCATGCCGCTCGTCGAAGTCGTTCCCGGCGCGCTCACCGCGCCCGCGACGGTCGAGCGCGCGCTCGCCGTGTACCGATCGATCGGCAAGACTCCCGTCGCCCTGCGCAAGGAGGTCCCCGGATTCGTCGGGAACCGCGCCCAGAAAGCCCTGACGGACGAGGCGAAGTGGCTGGTCCAACAGGGCTACGTCACCGCCGCTGATTTCGATACGATCCTCCGCAACTCCCTGGGTCTACGGTGGGCCGCCGTCGGGTCGTTCGAGGGATCCCACCTCAATGGGGGCCCCAACGGCATCCGGCATCTCATGGAAAATGTGGGCGTGGTTATGCAACAGGTCGAACTCCATCGGCCGAGCACAGACCCTGCCACTCAGTCGGCGGTCGCGGACCAGGTCGAGACCGCCTATGGAACCGCGTCCAGCTATGAGGAACGGGTGGTGCGTCGCGACCGCATCACACTCGCCGTCCGCCAAGCGGTGGCTCGCGAACAGCAACGCGCCGTGCTCTATGGGCTCGGCTTCAACTTGGGGTCAGTCGTGCGGGTCGATCCCGAGGACGGGACAGTTTCCGAGCTGACGTCCGGGTTGGCACACCCCGACGGGATTGTCGCAGACCCGGCCAGCGGCTATGCCTACGTCACCCTCATGGGTTCGTCCGGTGATGCGCCCGAGCAAGGCGTCGAGCCGGTGTTCGATCGCCGTGACGGATCGATCGTCCGGGTCCCCTTGACTGGAGGGAATGCCGAGGCCGTCGTCCCCCTCGGAACGTTTACTGCCGGGAAGCAGCTAACAACGGACCCCGGCACTGGCCGCCTGTATTGGTGCGACCGCGAGGGGCGCGGCGTGTACCGGTGCGAGAGGGATGGCAGCGGCGTCACCGCCCTGGTGCTGACGACGGGACGCGGTCCCTCGGAAGAGGACGAACGCTGCGTCGGAGTCGCCGTCGACCCGCACCGCGGATTTCTCTATTGGACCCAGAAGGGTGCGTCCAAAGCCGGTCGCGGTCGAATCTTTCGAGCTGCACTCGAGATTCCCGAGGGCGCAACCGCCGCAGATCGCCACGATCTGGAGACGTTGTGGGAGAACCTCCCCGAGCCGATCGACCTCGATCTCGACGCTGAAGCCCAGGTCCTTTACTGGACCGACCGAGGTGCGGGCCCGACCGGCAACTCGCTGAATCGGGCAGGAGTCCCCGCGCCCCAACAGAAGGGCGCGGCGCCGACCGTCCTCGCGACGGGATTCGATGAGGCCATTGGTCTGGCCCTCGACACTCGTCACAGTCTTGTCTATGTCTCTGACCTGAGCGGAACGATCCGCAGTGTCGACCTCGCCCGGGGCGACGCTCCACGGGTCGTCGCCACACTTGCGCAACCTGCCACCGGGCTCGATCTCGTCTGGGAGTGAGGCTGTTCAGGTGCAGTCACGTTCCTCACGTTGAGAGGGAGCAGAAGTATCAGTGACGAGAAGGGCGCACCTCAGATGCTCTCGGCTTCTTCGAGGAAGCGTTCCTCGCCGGTCAGGTCATAGGCGCGGAGGCTTCCCCGCGCCCACCACCCCATATCGTCATTCCAGTCGTTCTCGGTGAAGTCCGAATAAGCGTTTGTCCAGCCGTCGAACACGGCATCGATCATCTGCCGGCTGGAGTCGTCGCCCGCGCGCTGATACCGATCCATGACCGTCTCCCATGCCCGGGCCTCCCACCAGTAGTCGGTGTAGAGGCCTCCCTGCGGACCGACGGCGTGCTCCAGATGGACTTGGCGATCGCTGTACGTATAGAAGTACTGAGCGTCCGCATCCCTGTAGGTCGAGATGAATTGGTCGTACGAATCCGTTGCCTGGTCAGTGCTCAAAGCCAATGACTGCGGCGCCTGAGCCATGGTGGCCGTTGCTGCAACCGCGAGTCCAGCGAGTGCAATGCCCACGCGATAAATGCGCACAGTGTCCCCCTTTGGGGAATCTGTATACTAAATCGAGGTACTTGCGTCTTGATAGAAATAAACATACTATTCATTCATCCAAAAATTGAAGCGGGAGGAGCGCCGTGGCTCACATTGCCGATGGAATGGCTCGTGCGACCGCCACTCTGGTCGAGCGGCACACGTCCACGCGCATCGCGAAGACCTTTGAGCGATGCTTCGCACTCACGCTCGATGCAGCCGTGCAAGACACGGAGACTGCCCCCGGATTCGTCGTCACTGGCGATATCCCGGCCATGTGGCTGCGCGATTCCTACTGGCAGATGCACCCATATCTGCGCCTCGCTGATCGAGACGGAAGTCTCGCGTCTTTGATCAGCCAAGTTTCACGCCGCCAGCTCCACGATGCCTGCCGAGATCCTTATGCAAACGCATTCAATGCCGAGCCCAACGGAGCCGGGCACCATGGGGACCACACGGTGATGTCCCCCTGGGTCTGGGAACGGAAATACGAGGTTGACTCGTTGTGTGCGCCGATCTGCTTGGCACACGGGCTCTGGGAACGCACCGGCAAGACTGATCACCTGGACGAATTCCTTGGAGCTCTCCGGGCCATTATGGCTGTCTGGAGGATCGAACAGGATCACGATCACCTATCTCCCTATCGCTTCGAACGTCCCGACCCGAATGCCCCCACTGACACACTCATCCGGAATGGGCTCGGCCCCCGGTGCGCTCCGACCGGACTGACGTGGAGTGCCTTCCGTCCGAGCGACGACGCGACGACGCTTGGATACAACATCCCCGGCAATGCCATGGCCGTCGTGGCTCTTCACCAGGGAGCACACGTGGCCCGAGCAGTCTTCCGCCGGTCCGACATCGCGGTGGAAGCCGAGACCTTGGCCAACCAAATCGACGAGGCAATCTGGAGACATGGCGTCGTCGAGGTCGACGGCCACGGACCTGTGTTCGCCTACGAGGTGGACGGTCTCGGTAACCAGCTGCTCATGGATGACGCGAACCTGCCGAGCCTGCTGGCGCTTCCCTTCATCGGGTGGATCAGTCAGGATGACGACGTCTACCTCAGTACACGTGAATGGGTCTTGTCAGAAGCAAATCCCTATTGGCACAGCGGCACGTATGCGAAAGGCGTCGGGAGCCCGCACACACCTTCCTCGTATGTGTGGCCGATCGCATTGGCAGTCGAGGGTCTCACCACCTCCGATGTCAATCGTCAGAGGCAGATCCTCGATCTCATGTGCGCCACTGACGGCGACACCGGCCTCATGCACGAGTCTTTCGACGTGAACGATCCGAGCCACTACACGCGCCCATGGTTCTCGTGGGCCAACGCAATGTTCTGCGAACTGTGTCTACAGGTCAGTGGTCGGGACCTCAACCGACCACCCATGGCGCTTCCACGCGGGCGACCCACGGACTCCTCACGGGCGAAGGCAGATCAATGAAAGCCCCGTTCGGCATCACAGCGCATCGCCCTCATGATTCGATCGATGACCCGACTCAGCGTCCGAAACGAGCTAAGCGACAGTCGCCCTCCAGCCGCCAGACCCGGGCTGCGTGGAGCTTTCTAGCCATCCCCGCGTTGTTCTTCCTGGTATTCACCCTGCTTCCAGTAATCCTGGCAGCGGGAGTGAGCTTGACGGAATACTCAATCGTTCAAGCCCCAGAATGGCTCGGTTTGGACAACTATTCCCGCGCCTTCCATGATCCATACCTCTGGATCGCCATCAGGAACACCCTTTACTACACCCTGCTCTACGTTCCCCTGGGCCTGATCACCTCGCTTGCGACGGCGCTCCTGCTCAACCGGAACGCTCGCGTAGCTCGCCTGTTCCGGACGCTGTTCTACATCCCGGTCGTGTCGTCGACCGTTGCGACGGCCACGATTTGGTATTGGGTCCTCAACCCACAGAAGGGCATGCTCAACGCCGTACTCGGATTATTCGGAATATCCGGACCTGCTTGGCTGTACGACTCACAGTGGGCCATGGTCGCCATCGTCCTGATGAATGTCTGGGCTGGATTCGGAACGAACATGTTGATCTTCCTGGGAGGTCTCCAAGGAGTCTCGAAAGACCAGAAGGAAGCGGCCCAAATCGATGGTGCGAATCCGTGGCAGGTCTTCCGCTACGTGACGGTTCCCGGGATCAGCCGAACGATGTTCCTCGTGACGACCCTGCTAATCATCAACTCATTTCAAGTGTTCGACCAGGCGTACATCCTCACCAAAGGCGGGCCCGGCAACTCGACGATCACCATCGTCTACTACATCTATGACCGCGGCTTCGGCTCCCTCCAAATGGGTTATGCATCCGCCATTTCGTTCATTCTGTTCGCGATCATTTTTGTTTTCTCACTGATCAACACGCGACTGAGCAAGGGGGAGAACCAATGAGCACTGCGACACTCTCGACACCGTCGCCCGATCAGGCGTATTCACGCCCGCGCCGGCCCAAACACCTCATCCGACGGACGGCCTGGTGGATTGCGGTTCTGCTCATCAGCATCACGACCGTGGCACCACTCCTATGGACCCTGGCGACGTCCTTCAAACCAGCGGGCGAGATCCTCAGCCACCCACTTTCGTTCATCCCGGACGCCCCCACACTGAAGAACTACATTCACGTGTTCACGACGGTGCCATTCGCTCGGTATTTCGTCAACACCATCATCGTCGCCGTGGCCGGAGCTGCCGCGAACCTCTTTTTCGGATCAATGGCCGGGTACGCGCTCTCAAAGCTGCATTTCCGCGGAAGCCACGCCGTATTCTCGGCTTATCTGGCCTCCATGATGATCCCGGGAATCGTGACGATGATCCCGACATTCCTGATCCTGCGCCACATCCCTCTGGTCGGTGGGAACGGTGTTACCGGAGACGGTGGCGTGGGCTCGATCAACACCTATTGGGCCGTGATCCTTCCCGGAGCCGCCGGAGCGTTCGCAGTCTTCTTCATGAAGCAGTTTTTCGACGACCTCCCAGATGAAATGGGCGAGGCCGCCCGTGTGGATGGTTCTGGCGAATTTCGCATATTCTGGTCCATCTACATGCCGCTGTCAAAATCGAGCCTTGCCGTACTTGGACTACTGAGCTTCCAAGCCGGATGGAACAATTTCATGTGGCCACTCATCGTGCTGAATGACCCCGACATGATGACAATCCAGGTCGGTCTCGCTGCATTCGTCAACGACTACACCACCGACTATGGCCCTTTGATGGCGGGCACCGTCATCACGATGGTTCCCGTCATCATAGTTTTCCTGTTCACCCAGAAGTGGGTTGTCCAGGGCGTCGCGCAGACCGGCGGGAAGTAGCGCATTCCGCATTCATGAAAGTGTTCTCGCAGAAGGAACGGAGATGGCGATCGTGAGATCAATGAAGATCATGGCCATGACTGCTGCACTGGCAGCGGCCTTGACCCTGGGCGTGACAGCGTGCTCATCCGGAAACTCCGGGTCAAGTGAAGAGAGCGGATCAGATCGGCAAGAGGTGGTCATGTGGGGTTCCTGGTCTGGCGACCAAGTCGATCAGATCAACCAACAAACGGCGGCTTTCAATCAGTCCCAGGACAAGTACGAGGTCTCTTATGTCGCTCAGGACGACGTTGAGCAGAAGCTGTTGACCGCCATCGCCGGCGGCGACGTGCCCGACCTCGTCATGTGGGACCGCTACCAGACCGCCTTGTATGCTCCGAAAGGCGCTATCCAGTCGATCGACGACCGGGTGAAAGCAGACAGCGTCGATCTGAGCGTCTTCTATGACGACGCCTTGGGCGAAATGACCTCTGACAACAAAGTCTATGGGCTCCCGATCCTCGTTGACGTCAGGTCTGTCGTCTACAACAAGACGATGTTCGACAAGGCAGGAATTCAACCGCCGACAACGTGGGACGAGCTAAAAACGGCCGCTGAAAAACTGACCGTCACCAACAATGGGACTCTGGAACGCTCCGGATTCATGCTCAACGATCCGGGCCTATTCAATGTCTGGCTTCTCCAAGCGGTCGGACAACTGCTCTCTGACGACGGGACTAAGACAGCTTTCAACAGCCCCGAGGGTATCGAGGTCCTCAACTTCTGGAAGAGTCTGCTCGATGCCGGCGTCTACACGAACGGATTCGGTGACGCCACTGACGCATTCGCCTCCAGCGAAGCCGCCATGAAATACGACGGCAACTGGGACATCCCGACCCTGGACAAGGTCGATGGTCTCCAATGGGGGGTCGCAGACCCCATTGAGGGGCCCAACGGCGATACCGGCGCGATCATGGGCGGATTCGGCCTCGTGATTCCCACCGCTGCCAAGAATGCCGACGGTGCGTGGCAATTCATGAAGTGGTGGGCGACCCAGCCCGAGAACGGAGTCTCTTTCGCAAAGATCTCGAGTTGGCTGCCCGCCAACCGCCAGGCCGCCAACGACTCCTACTTCGCTGACAATCCCGAGTACTCGGCCTTCGTCAAGGCACTCGACACTGCAACCGTCCGTCCGACTGTGCCCGGCTATTCGGATGTTGAGGGCAAAGCACTGACTCCAGCGCTCGAGCAGTTCATGGCAGGCGAGCTCACGGCCGAACAAGCGCTTTCGCAGGCCCAGGAGCAGGGCGATCAGATCCTTCAGGAGAACGCGCAATGACAGACTCCGTGTCCACCGAACAGTGGTCGAGCCGAGCTGATCGGCTTCAGGACAGTCTTGAGCCACTGTTCGGTGCCACGTGGCCGCAATACCTCCATAACGCGGTCCCCCCGAAGCCTGGTGGGGATACGACGTTCAACTATTGGTGGCTCGCTCACCTCATCGACTGCAGGCTGGATGCCTTTGCCCGGACGGGGAGCCAACATCGTCTGGAACAAGCAACACTGACGCACGACAACATCCTGGTGCGCAATGAGGGCATTCTTTTCAACGACTATTTCGACGACATGCTGTGGTTCGCCTTGTCCACACTCCGACTGGCCGATGCGTCCGGCGAAGCCACTTACCTGGACGAGGTCGTCGCTCTCTGGGACCACATCATCCAACACGGTTGGAATGACAGTCTCGGGACGAGCCTGGCCTGGCGCAAGCAGCAATTGGCTTACAAGAACACGCCCGCCAACGGGCCGTTGGCGATTCTGAGCGCCAGGTTGTTTCAGCGGTCGGGCGATGACCGTTTCCTCAGCGTCGCCCGGACCGCGTTCGACTGGCTGACGCGAACACTGGTCGAGCCCGACGGCTTCGTCGAGGACGGGATCAATCGGCTGGATGACGGAAAGATCGACCTGCAATGGGAGTTCACCTACAACCAGGGCGTCTACATCGGCGCCGCCTGTGAACTATGGAAGTGCGGGGTCGTCGGAGACTTGGGAATCGCGAGCCGGACCGCGCTCACGGCAATCAACCGACTGTCCAACGGCGACGTCTTCCTCGACGAAGGGGACGGGGGCGATGAAGGACTCTTCAAGGGAGTCTTCTACCGCTATGCAACCCTGCTGGTCGACGCGCTCGATGCTGGATCTGCCACAAGAGCAGTGCTGATCGATTTCATCCGGCGTAGCACCGATTCATTGTGGGATCGAGGCCTGCTCGAAGTTCCCGGCCAACTCGCCCTCCCCTCGCTGCTCGCGGGGAACGACTGGTCCGTTCCGCCGAAATCATCCGTCTTCTACTCAACGGAGTTGAGCGCAATCATGGCAGCCGAAGCTCGGGCTCACATCAACGCGATTTCAGGGGCGCCGTCGACGATCCTTCAATCAACCGAGCCGTGACGATCTGTTTGTCAGCATTGGCACCGTTGTGAATCTGATCGAGCGCACTCCGAACGGCGAGCGCACCGATGCCAGCCTGGTCCTGCTCCACATGGGTGAAGAAGGGCAACTCTCTATCAAATGACGCCCGTGGGTGGTCGAAGCAGATAACAGACGCGTCCTTTGGGATGCGCTGGCCCAACTGAGTCAGCGCATCCCGAAGGAGTAAGGCGATGTTGTACTCCCCCACCACATAGCCCGTCACACCCGGATGTGAGGAGATGAATCCCTTGAGGTGCTCGACGTCCGTCTCAAGTCCGACCGTGGCGCCCGGAAGCGTCGACTCCACGCCATGGAACCCCAAATCGCCGTCGAGTGAGATCCCCCTTTGGGCCGAGGCCGCCACCCAGCCACGTCGCCGATCGTCGTTCGAGGTCACGCGGCCATCCGCGGTGATGAGGGCGACTCGCTTGTGCCCGAGCTCGTAGAGGCGTGTCGTCGCCTCAGCTGCGGCCGAGATGTTGTCCGTAGCCACTGCCGCCACGGGCACGCCCTCGAAACGGCGGTCAACGATGACGACGGGGAAGCCCTCCGCCAGCAAAGAAAGCACGGCCGGCGGAACGAACGCAGAGCTGCAGGGCAACAAGATCAATGCCTGCGCGCCCGCCTCACGAACGGAAGCGATCGCGGCGGCTTCCTTGTCTCGGTCACCAGTCGTTCGTTCCAGCAGTATGTGCGCGCGACCAAAGGCCTCATCAAGCAAACCCTCGAGGACCTGCGTGCCGAAAGTATCGTCGAAACTCGTCATCACCACACCGATGACCGGCCGGATGACGGGCGATGCTGAAGACACAGAACCGTCGCTGATGACGGTGGTCCCGACCCGACGCCGACGCCGAACCAGCCCGTCCGTGCTCAGCATGTCGAGGGCGCGCCGGATCGTGATTGTGCTGACTCCATAAACTGAGCACAGCTGGGGCTGGGCGGGCAGCCGAGAGCCGACGGGATACTCTCCGGACTGGATCTTACCGAGGAGATCCTCGTAAACGCTCTGGTAGAGCGTCTTTTCGTCACGCCTCGAAATCGACCTTTGCACATTATGATCATACAGATTCATCTCGAAGGGGGCCCACGGCCCCACCTATGGGATCCGACATTCCGTCCACTCCGCACAGCGAGAAGGATATCGACGTCATCGGGAGGAACACGATGATCGAGGTCTCCTCACTGACCAAGCGCTACGGCGCGAAAACTGCAGTGAACGACGTGAGCTTCACCATCCAGCCCGGAACAGTCACCGGATTCCTCGGCCCCAACGGCGCCGGCAAATCCACGACCATGCGCGTCATCATGGGCCTCGACGCACCAACATCGGGACAGGCACTCGTCAACGGACACCCCT
>JAATFD010000026.1 GCA_015655375.1 Actinomycetales bacterium | reverse complement strand
TCGATCTGCTCCAACACCATCGCCACCGTTGTGTATCGCCCAAGCGCCTCCGCATGGGCAAGACGACTCATCCGCGACCAATTGTCCTCGAGACCGAGTGCCATGCCGCCGCGGAGCTGACCGCGCACGCGGGTCATCTCCTCCTCGGTCGGCCCCTCTGCTGCCAGGGCCTCGAGTTCGCCGATCATGATCGTCTCGACCTCGCCGACATGGGCAGCCGATGTCCCGGCATACATGCCGAAGGCTCCAGCACCCGCGTAGCGCGAGTCGAAGGCATAGGTCGAATACGCCAGTCCCCGCTTCTCCCGGACTTCTTGGAAGAGACGCGAGGACATCGATCCACCCAAGATCCCCTGGAGGACGGACATCACCGGACGGCGCGGATCGTTCTGCGCCATCGACGGGCTTCCGACGATGACGTGGGCCTGCTCGACCTCGCGGTGACGCACGACCTCGTCCGCGGCGTCCTCGGGACGCGGCACGGGGGCCTCCGAACGCCGGGCTCGCGGCACGACGCGTTCAGAGGTTGACCAACCGGCCCGTGCGAGCGCCTCCTCGACGACCTCGACCAATCGATCGTGATCGATGTGTCCGGCGACGGCGACGATCAAGGAATCCGGCGCGTAGAAGGACCGGTAATGGTCCCGGACATCGTTGCGTCCGACGGCACGAATCGCCTCCGGGGTTCCCCCGACGGGCCGTCCTAGCGGAGTGTCCCCGTGGACGGCCAGGGAGAAGGCGTCATGGACGACCTCGGTGGGACTGTCCTCAGCCATCGCGAGCTCGTCGAGGATGACCCCCCGCTCCAGGTCGAAAGCCTCGGGATCGAGGACGGAGGACGTGACCATGTCGGTCAGCACGTCGATCGCCATCGGCAGGTCGGAGTCGAGCACGCGGGCCCAGTACTGTGTCGATTCCTTGCCGGTCTCCGCGTTCGATTCACCACCGACGGCGTCGAAGGCGGACGCAATGTCGAGCGCACTGCGCCGCGACGTGCCCTTGAACAGCAGATGCTCAAGGAAGTGGGTCGACCCGGCGTGGACGGGGATCTCATCGCGGGAGCCGACCGGTACCGAAATGCTCACTCCGACGGATCGGGTCGCGGGAACTTCTTGACTGAGGACGCGCACCCCACCGGGCAGGATCGAGCGCCGCACCCGGGTGTCTCCGTCAGGGATGTCGAGGATGGATCCGTCGGCGCCGGTGACGACCAGAGGCAGATCGATCGCCGCGCCGTCGGGTCGTGCGGTGACCCCCTCGCGGGAGTGATCGGTGCGCTCCGCGTCCGAGCGGTTCTTCACGCCTGAGATCCATCCGTTGACGAAGGTGAGGATGGGGATGAGGTCGTGCCGGTTCCCGCACCGGTTGTCGATGTGGTGTCCGGGCCCGTCGAAGGAACGCTGGGGACGCTCGGCGTCGTCGTGCTCGTGGGGGCCGACGGTGCGGTCTCGCCCACCTCGTCATGGGCATGGTGGGAGCGGGGCTGGAGGTGCTTCTTCGACGAGCCCTCCGTTTCCTTCCGCGAGGCCGTCGCGACTTCCTCCGGTCCGGAAATCCCACCGGTCAACGCAATGACGAAGGCAATGACGAAGGCAAGAGCGAGGATCCCGAAGAACCAGGCCATCCATCCGAAGCCGACTTGAAGGCCCTGTGACAACGTGACGATGTTCGCCAGCGCGACGCAGACGGCCGCCACGATCGCCTCGCCGATCGACCAGAGATAGAAGCGCCGCGGCTCTGTCTTGGCCAACGCCCGGATCAGACCGAGCGCAGCAGCGAGCAGGAGCGCCGGGCAGGCAATGACCACGATCGTCCCGACCGTCATGGGGGCGATGCGAGTCGGATCGGCCGTATCGATCCCACCGGTCGCCGTCAGAATCAGCCAAGCGAGGACGTCAAGGGCGAAGAGCGCAATGAAGAGAACGGAATCAGTGAAGCGGCGCATGATGGCCACACCTCCGGGTCGGCAACAGCTTGAGTCTAGTGGACGGGTCAATCGACCTCATGGTCACATCGCAGAAAAGGAGTGGGCCCGCCACGATCGTGACGGGTCCACTCCACTGATCCGCGTGTTCCGGCGGTCATCCCGCCGGTGGGTCACTCTCCGGCCGGAGCCGCATCCTCGTCGTCAGCACGGTGACGACGAGTACGGGTGCGCGGACGACGATCGCGGTGCTCTCGACGCTCCTCGCGGGGCTGGTCCTCTGAGCTGAACTCCGCCGAGTCGCCGTTGTCTTCCTCGCCCTCGACCACGGCATGCAGTGACAGCTTGCCGCGGTCGCCGATCTCGGCGATCTCGACCTCGACCTGCTGGCCGACCTGAAGCACATCGTCGACGGAATCGATGCGCTTGCCACCCACGAGGCGACGGACCTGCGAAATGTGGAGCAAGCCGTCCTTTCCGGGGGTGAGCGAGACGAAGGCGCCGAAGGACGTGGTCTTGACGACCGTGCCGACGAAGCGCTCCCCAACCTCAGGCATCTGCGGATTCGCGATCTGGTTGATCATCGCGCGGGCCGCTTCGGCGGACGTGCCGTCGGACGCACCGATGTAGACGGTGCCGTCGTCCTCGATCGTGACCTGGGCGCCGGTCTCGTCCTGGATCTGGTTGATCATCTTGCCCTTCGGGCCGATGACCTCTCCGATCTTGTCGACCGGGACCTGGACGGTGATGATGCGCGGCGCGGTCGCCGACATCTCGTCGGGACCCTCGATCGCCTGGTGGATCAGGTCGAGGATGACCAGGCGGGCCTCGCGCGCCTGCGCAAGAGCCCCGCGCAGGACCTGGGAGTCGATGCCGTCGAGTTTCGTATCGAGCTGGAGCGCGGTGATGAAGTCGGAGGTGCCAGCGACCTTGAAGTCCATATCGCCGAAGCCATCCTCAGCTCCCAGGATGTCGGTCAAGGTGACGGAACGCTTCTCGCCGTCGACCTCGCCGGTCATCAGGCCCATCGCGATGCCCGCGACGGGAGCGCGCAGCGGCACGCCAGCCTGAAGCAGGGACAGCGTCGAGGCGCAGACCGAGCCCATCGAGGTCGAGCCGTTGGACCCGAGGGCCTCGGAGACCTGGCGGATCGCGTAGGGGAACTCCTCACGCGCAGGCAGCACCGGCTTGAGGGCTCGCTCGGCGAGGTCGCCGTGACCGATCTCGCGGCGCTTGGGCGAACCCACGCGCCCGGTCTCGCCGGTCGAGAAGGGCGGGAAGTTGTACTGGTGCATGTAGCGCTTGGAGGTGACCGGTGAGAGGTTGTCGAGCTGCTGCTCCATGCGCAGCATCGCCAGCGTCGTCACACCCAGGATCTGGGTCTCGCCACGCTGGAAGAGGGCGGAGCCATGCACGCGCGGCAGGACCTCGACCTCGGCGGACAGCGAGCGGATCTGACGCGGCGTGCGCCCGTCCATGCGCACACCGTCGCGCAGCGTGCGCTGCCGGATCGTTTCCTTCTCAAGTGAACGGAAGGCGGCCTTGAGCTCCTTCTCCTCATCCGGGTGGGACTCGGAAAGAGCTTCGAGCATCTCGGCACGCACGGTGTCGACGGCCTCGTCGCGGGCGAGCTTGCCATCGGTGAGCAAGGCCTTGGCGAGCTTGTCGCCGGTCCAATCCTCGACGGCCTTGTACTGCTCGTCGGAGTAGTCGAGGAACAGCGGGAAGTCCGCCGTTTCCTTGGAGGCTTGCTCGGCGATCTTGATCTGTGCCAGGCACAGCTCGCGAATGAAAGGCTTGGCGGCCTCGAGGCCGTCCGCCACGACATCCTCGGTGGGAGCGGTTGCTCCAGCCTGGATGAGGCTCCACTCGTTCTCGCCGCCGCCGGCCTCCACCATCATGATCGCGACGTCATCGGTGCCGTCCTCGTGGGTGACGATACGTCCCGCGACCACGATGTTGAAGACTGCGCGCTCGAGCTCGGACCACCGCGGGAAAGCGACCCACTGGTCGTCGATGAGAGCGAGGCGGGTACCGCCGATCGGACCGGTGAAAGGCAGACCAGCGATCTGGGTGGACATCGAGGCCGCATTGATGGCCAGGACGTCGTAAGCGTCATCGGGGTTGACGGCGAGGACGGTCTCGACGACCTGGACCTCGTTGCGCAGACCCTTGACGAATCCGGGCCGCAGCGGGCGGTCGATGAGGCGGCAGGCGAGGATGGCCTCGGTGCCGGGACGACCCTCACGGCGGAAGAAGGATCCGGGGATCCGCCCGGCCGCGTAGGCACGCTCCTCGACGTCGACGGTCAGGGGGAAGAAGTCGAACTGGTCCTTGGGGTGCTTGCCCACCGTGGTGGCAGACAGAACCATGGTTTCGTCATCGAGGTAGGCGACGGCGGAGCCAGCGGCCTGCTGGGCCAGACGGCCCGTCTCGAATCGGACGGTGCGCTTGCCGAAGCGACCGTTGTCGATCGTCGCTTCTGCAGCGACGATGTCAGAGCCTTCCATCATGAGGCGTGAATCTCCTTGTCATGTGCGGGTCCCATGACCCGCGAATCGATGGATGTGCGCCCCGCGTCGGCCTTCGATCGAAGCTCACGGCATGTCCCCCCGGGAATCTGTGGAGGAGGTCCGTGGGCCACTGTCGAAAACCGCCCGCGACCGGGCGCACTGGTTGTCGAACGTGTCCGGATGAATTCATCCGGACACACACTGAACCGGCCCGGATCCTCATGGAACCGGGCCGGTGTGGGTCAACGGCGCAGGCCGAGACGCTCGATGAGCGAGCGGTAACGCTCGATGTCGATGTCGGCGAGGTAGCCGAGAAGGCGCTTGCGACGTCCGACCAGCAGCATCAGACCACGACGGGAGTGATGATCGTGCGGGTGGGACTTGAAGTGCTCGGTGAGGTCCTTGATCCGCTGGGTGAGCAGCGCGATCTGCACCTCAGGAGAGCCCGTGTCGCCCTCGTGGGTGGCGTACTCGGTGATGATCTGTTCCTTGACATCCTTGGCCAGCGGCACTGGAGCTCCTCTTTGTCTTGTTGCGCGGAGCACCGGGGCTGTCCCCGGGCATGACTGTTCCGCGGCCGATCGAACGGCTCCAACAGGCTAACACGTGGCGCCCCGTGGTCCCGTGGTGCCCGGCGGCACGACGGTCTCCGTCGCGGGTGAGATCGCGCACGTCCCGGAGTGACAAACCCTAGTTCGCGGTCACAGCTGCGGGGTCGACCCGCACCGGCACGCCGACGCCCAGCGCCTGCGCCGTGATCCTCAGATCCTCGTCCATCTGCGCGGTCAGCTCGTCGACCG
Source organism: Actinomycetales bacterium (assembly GCA_015655375.1). Taxonomy (GTDB): domain Bacteria; phylum Actinomycetota; class Actinomycetes; order Actinomycetales; family Actinomycetaceae; genus Pauljensenia. The sequence goes on along the minus strand of JAATFD010000026.1, from coordinate 40,958 downwards.
AGCCGAAGGTCATCATCGGGCGGATCCGCGACACGAAAGTGATCGCAATGCGCTCACCGTAAAGGTTGAGGTCACCGCGACCGAGGACGTGGGCCTCGACCGTGCGCCTCACCCCGTCGAACTGCGGGTTCGTGCCCACCGAGATTGCGGCTGGGAGAAACTCCCCCGCCTCGGTCCCCGGGACCTCGCGCACCAACCATCCGGAATAGACACCATCACCAGGGACGACGCCCTCGATGTCGTGTTCGAGGTTGGCCGTCGGGAACCCCAGCGCGCGCCCCCTCTTGAAACCGTGCTCGACGACTCCACGGATCCGGTGAAGATGACCGAGGACTCGCGCGGCGCCGGCAACATCCCCCTCTTCCAGGAGGTCCCGCACCCACGAGGACGACCATCGTCGGCCCTCGGGGCCCTCGATGTCGGTGACGATGATGACCTCGAAGCCGTGGCGTCGCCCCAGGGCGCGAAGCAGGTCGACATCGCCGACATTGCGCCGACCGAAGCGGAAATCCGCCCCCACGACGACCTCGACAGCTCCCAGGCGCTCGACGAGGAATTGAACGACGAAGTCCTCGGGCTCGAGCATGTAGACCGACGCGTCGTAGTGAACAACCAACGTCGCATCCAGACCGGTCGCGGCCATCGCATCGAGTCGATCGCGCAGGGGGCTGATCAACTGCAGATGCGCCTCGGGATGATGGACCTGGACGGGATGCGGATCGAAGGTGCAGGCGACGGCGTCCACTCCTTGTCGCCGGGCCCGCTCGACGCAGACGCCGATGACTTTCTTGTGCCCCTGATGCATGCCGTCGAAATTCCCGATCGTGACGACGCTGTGCTCATCACCGGGAACCTGGTCCAGGCTGGTCCACACCTTCACTGTGGTTGTCCTCTTCCCGCGGCCCAGTCAGAAGACCAGGACCGTCTTCAGCTTGTCGTCGGTGATCCGTGCCAGTCCCAGCACCGTCAATCCGTCGGGCGCCAGGACACCAAGGGGCGAGTCCTCCGCGTCCAGGCCCTCCCGCAGCTGGTCGATCTCCGCCGGAGTGCGCCCAGGCGCCTGGCCGTGGACGAAGCGGGCGGCCTCGGCCTCGGTGAGCACGAGGTCAGCAAACATCGCGCGCACGGCAGTGCCCAAATCGATGATCGGCAGATCTTGGCCGTGTGCGAGCCCATCTTCCAGGTCACCCAACGTCGAGGCATCACTGAGGGTAAAGGCCCCGACCTCCGTGCGCCGCAGTGCCGTCAGATGGGCACCCACCCCGAGAGCTGTACCGATGTCACGCGCCAATGCCCGCACGTAGGTCCCGGATGAGCACTCGACGACAAGGTCGACGTCGGTGACCGTCAGGGGATGCGCATCGGGGGCGATGGTCTCTTCGCGAGGAATCCCCACGACCTCGAGACGCTCGACATGGACGGGGCGAGCCGGGAGCTCAACGTCCTGGCCCTCCCGCGCGAGGGCGTAGGCGCGTCGGCCGTCGATCTTGATCGCGGACACCGAGGACGGGACTTGTTCGATGTCGCCACGCAACGGGGCCAACGCAGCCTCGAGCACGTCGTCGTCCAAAGCGGAGCACCCCGACAATGACGCCGTCTCTCCCTCTGCGTCATCGGTCGAGGTCGACACGCCCAGGCGCATCGTCGCCTCGTAAACCTTCGAATTCCCGCTGACCCATTGGAGAAGTCTGGTCGCACGATTGATGCCGACGACAAGGACGCCGGTGGCCATCGGATCGAGTGTCCCGGCGTGGCCGACCTTGCGGGTGTGGGCCAAACGCCTGACCCTGGAGACGACATCGTGGCTGGTCATCCCCGCGTCCTTGTCGACGACCAGGAGCCCCGACGGCGCTGGAAAGGTCGTGGCCGAAGGGACCGGGCCCGACGTGTCGAGAGTGTGGGCCGAGACGTCGGCGGTGCGCGAATCGTCGCCCGGCATTGTCAGTGCTCGTCCGTTCCCGCGGTGGGGGCGGACAGATCGGAATCTGTTGAGAAAGCCTCGTTCTCGTCGTCCTCATCGTGGCGGTAAGGGTCCTCCCCCGCGGCGTAGGACGCACCCTGCGAATACTTCGCGATGTCCGCATCGCGAGCCCGGGCAGCAGTCAGAGCATCCTCGAGGGAAGCGGCGGTCTCTGGGAGCGCGTCGGGAATGAACTCGAGCGTCGGCGTCAGGCGAATGCCAAGCGCCTTGCCGACCTCGGAGCGAATAAGACCCTTGGCCGAAGCAAAGGCGCGAGCCACGTTCTCACGATCGGTTTCGTCTCCGAGAACGGTGTAGAAGATGGACGCGTGCTGGAGGTCGCCGGTGACCCGAACGTCCGTGATGGTGACGAAGCCCAGGCGTGGATCCTTGATCCGTCGCCCGAGGAGCTGCGCAACCGTCTCCTGGATCCGGTCCTCGACCTTACGAACGCGTGCCTCGTCGGCCATCGGGCCGCCTCCTTCGTCTGTGTCCAGAGCCTCGCGAATGCGGAGATCGCACCACGACCATCGGCAATCCTAGCTGGCGGCGACCGAGGACGGCAGAGCCGAGCACGCGCGAGCGCTGTGACGCAGGAGACGGACGGAAGACAGCGGGCGCGAAAGCGCCCGACGTGGGCCGACCCCTGTTGTTTTTGTTCTCGTCCGCCGTGATCTGCTTGGAGGGCAGAGACCGTGGTCTCCCACCGAACCTGAGCTGGGCTCTCAACGCCGCTTCCGAGCGGATCCACAGCCAAAACGCCGTCAGGAGCCCAAACCAAGAACCCCCGCATGCGCGGGGACCACTCCGTCGTCGACTGGAGCATGGCGTTTTGGTGCGGCTTTACCCCGACTCACCTTCGTTCAACGTCACTCGCAATCTTGAGCTCTCGTGACTCACCGATGAGAGCACGAGGCCCGCCAGTTCGCCGCGATCCCAACTGGAACGCCGTCGAGCGGCCCTCTCCGCCCCGAAGGGTGGGCGGATCAGATGTCCTCGGCGTCCAAGGACATACTCTCGCCCGTAGCTCTGCACACGTGAGGGCGCCCCAGCACCGATCCAAAGATCAGCGCCGGGGCGCCTTCATGCCTCAGTGGGTCAAGCCGCGCAACTCAGTCGCGGGCCTTCTCCTTCATCTCCCAGGTCTCGATGACGTCGCCCTCAGCGATATCCCTGAAGCCCAGGGTGATACCGCATTCGTAGCCCTCGCGGACCTCGGTGACATCGTCCTTCTCACGGCGCAAGGACTGGATCTCCAGGTTATCTGCCACCACGACACCGTCGCGCACCAGGCGAGCCTTCGACCCACGCCGGATGGTGCCGGAGCGGATGATCGAGCCGGCGATGTTGCCGAACTTGCCCGAGTGGAAGACCTGACGGACTTCCGCCGAACCAAGCGCGACCTCCTCGTAGATGGGCTTAAGCATGCCCTTCATGGCGGCCTCGACATCGTCGATGGCGGAGTAGATCACGTTGTAGTACTTGATCTCCACGCCCTCGTTCTCGGCCATTTCCGCGACGCGCTCGGCCGGACGGACGTTGAATGCGATGATGACCGCATTGTCGACCGTGGCGAGGTTGACATCGTTCTGGGTGATGGCGCCGACACCGCGATGAATGATTCGCAGCGCGACTTCTTCGCCCACATCGATGCGCAAGAGGGAGTCCTCCAAAGCCTCGACTGCACCGGATACGTCGCCCTTGATAATGAGGTTGAGGGTATCGACCTCGCCCTCCTTGAGGACCTTGTCGAAGTCCTCCAGGGAAACGCGCTTGCGGCGCTTTGCCAACATCGCCTGACGGTCGGCTGCGGCACGCTTGTCAGCGATCTGGCGAGCCGTGCGATCGTCGGTGGCCACAAGGAACGAGTCACCAGCTCGCGGCACCGAAGTCAGACCGATGACCTGGACCGGCCGAGCCGGGAGCGCCGCCGCGACTTCCTCACCCGAGTCATCAAACATCGCGCGGACACGGCCATGGGCCGCTCCCACGACGATCGCGTCACCGACGTTGAGAGTGCCGCGCTGGACGAGCATGGTCGCCACGGCGCCGCGGCCCTTGTCGAGGTTCGCCTCAATGGCGACACCACGTGCGGCCGTGTCAGGGTTCGCCCGCAGGTCGAGGGCAGCGTCAGCCGTCAGAAGGATGGCCTCGAGCAGTTCCTTGATGCCAATGCGCTGCTTGGCCGATACGTCGACGAACATGACGTCGCCGCCAAACTCCTCGGCCACCAAGTTGTACTCGGTGAGCTGAGAACGAATCTTCTGCGGATTCGCCCCTTCCTTGTCAATCTTGTTGACCGCGACCACGATCGGCACGCCAGCAGCCTGGGCGTGGTTGATGGCTTCGACCGTCTGTGGCATGACACCGTCATCGGCTGCGACCACGAGGACCGCAATGTCGGTGACATCGGCGCCACGGGCACGCATGGCGGTGAACGCCTCGTGACCGGGGGTATCGATGAAGGTGATCGGCCGGGTCGAGCCCTCGACATCGACCGCCACTTGATAGGCGCCGATGTGCTGGGTGATCCCGCCGTGCTCGGTGTCGACGACATCGGTATGGCGGATCGCATCCAGCAGCTTTGTCTTGCCGTGGTCGACATGGCCCATGACCGTGACGACCGGCGGACGGGGCTTGAGGTGCTCCTCGTCGTCGATCTCCTCGGCGTCCAGGTCGATGTCGAAGGACTCGAGCAACTCCCGATCCTCGTCCTCGGGCGAGACGAGCTTGACGTCGTAACCGAGCTCCGCACCCAGGGCCTCGAAGGTGTCCTGGTCAAGGGACTGGGTGGCAGTCGCCATCTCACCGAGGTGGAAGAGGACCGTCACCAATGCTGCAGGATTGACGTTGATCTTGTCCGCGAGGTCGGCCAGAGATGCCCCCTGGCGGATCCGGACTTCCTGCCCATTGCCGCGCGGGATCGACACGCCGCCGATGGCGGGTGCGCTCTGCTGCTCGAACTCCTGGCGCTTCGTTCGTTTCGACTTGCGTCCCCTCTGGGAACGACCGCCGCCACGACCGAAGGCACCCGGCGTGGAGCCACGTCCACCGCGGCCACCGCCACGAGGACCTGTGAAGCCCCCGGCCGGAGCGCCGACACCTGTTCCGGCGCCACCGCCGGGACGGTTGGGGGTCCCGCGACCGCGACCGCCGCCCCCTCCGGGACGACCGCCACGACTATTCCCGCCACCGTTTCCGCCACCGTTGCGTGCGAAATTGGCATGCCCGGGCATCATCCCAGGGTTCGGACGAGGACCTCCGTTACCGGGACGACCCGGACGAGGACCTCCGGACCCATCTGGGCGTTCCGAACGCTCGCTGCCCTGCTGACCTTGACGGCCGCCGGGGCGGGGACCCGGATGCGGACCACCGGACCCACCGGGCCGAGGCATTCCCTGGCTTGACGCATAGGGGTTGTTGCCCGGACGCGGACCAGCCGAACGCGGAGCGGGACGGGGCCCTGGGCGCCCATGGGAAGACCCCTGGGCGCGTTCGGTGCCGGCCGGATGCGGGCCGGGTGCCGGATGCTGCTGGCGCTCAGGCTGCTGGCTTTGGGAATGCGCGGGCTCCGGGCCGGGGGCCTGACGCGGCGCGCTGTGGTGCTCACTGTCCTCGTGACGCTCACCCGGCTCCGGGTGATCCACACTGGGGTGCGGACTACTCGAGGACCGCGAGTCGCTCTGAGGAGCCTGATGCTCACTTGGGCGTGCCGCCGGACGAGGAGCATGCGGCATAGGCACGTGGCCCGGCTTGCTCTCTCCGCCCTTGGCTGTGCTCGGCTTCTGCGCAGTCGAAGACTTCTCTGGTGCCGACGCGTGGTAGTGCTCGCGCACTGAACGCACGACTGGGGGCTCAAGAGCAGAGCCCGATGCCTTGACGAACTCACCGTTGTCACGGAGGTACGTCAAGAGTTCCTTGCTGGTGATTCCGAGCTCCTTGGCGAGCTCGTGGACACGCAACTTTGCCACATTTCTCCTGTTCGGATCCGCCTCCGAACGGGAGGCGGGATTACTGATCTTGCTGGCAGCTCATCGCTGGGTACTCATCGGGTGCCCATCGGCTTCCAACCCGCTTCCATTACTTGTTGTCCAGTGCGACGAGCGCACTACTGTCGGTCCGATCATTCCCGCCAGGTCCTCCCACACGGTCTCACCCACATCGTGGGAAAGGCGGAGAGCGCGGACCAAGGCCCGCCGGGAGCGGGCACGCGAGACGCATCTGGAATCCGGATGGATCCATGCGCCCCGGCCGGGACGATCACCAGTGAGGTCCACCGAAGCGGACCCGTCGGGGGCCGCGACGATGCGGACAAGGTCCGCTCGCGAGGCCCGTGAGCCGCATCCTACGCAGGTACGGACCGGCCCAGGAATCAAATTCTTCCCGGTCCCGCCTGCATCCGCGCGACGCGACGACCCGCCCAGTCTAGCCGAGTGTGTCGGGATCAACGTCGGGCGCCTGTGAGCGACTGATCACGTCATCGGGCATCGAGGTGCGCGAAGCACGCGCGTCGTCCCCGGTCTCGGTGTCGGAGTGGATGTCAATGTGGAAGTTCGTCAGGCGCGCAGCAAGGCGGGCATTCTGGCCCTCTTTGCCGATCGCCAGCGAGAGCTGGAAGTCTGGGACGATCGCCGTGGCAGTGCGGTTCTCGACCGAATGCACGACGACACGATTGACGCGCGCAGGCGACAATGCATTGGCAACGAAATGAGCGGGGTCTGCGGACCAATCGACGATGTCGATCTTCTCCCCGTTGAGCTCAGTCATCACGGTGCGCACGCGCGAGCCCATCGGGCCGATGCACGCACCCTTGGCGTTGACGCCATCACGCTCGGCCGACACTGCGATCTTCGTGCGGTGCCCGGCCTCGCGGGCGATCGCCTTGATGGCGACGAGGCCGTCCTGGATCTCGGGAACCTCGCGCTGGAAGAGCCCGACAACCAGTCCGGGGTGAGTGCGCGACAAAGTGATACGGGCCCCGTGCTCGGTGCGCTCAACGGACACGACGTAGGCACGGATCCGATCGCCGTGGTGATACTGCTCGCCGGCAGCCTTCTCCGAGTCCGGCAGGATCGCCTCGAAATCGTCGGAGAGCCTCACCAGGGTCACGCGCCCCTCGCGGGTCTGCTGGACGATTCCAGTGACGATTTGGCCTGTCTTGGAGGCGAAGTCACCGAGCACTCGGGCGTCGTCCGCGTCGCGAAGACGCTGAGCGATGACCGAACGCGCCGTCGCTTGAGCGATCCGTCCGAAGTTCGAGGGAGTGTCGTCGAACTCCCCAATGGGATTTCCATCGTCGTCTTCCTCGGTGGCCATCACCGTGATGCGGCCGGTGCGCCGGTCGATCTCGATGCGCGCGCGAGAGATCGCACCAGGGATGTTGTGATAAGCCTTGAGCAAGGCCTCCTCAATGGCGTCGACCAAGGTCTCGAGATCGACGCCCTTCTCCTGCTCCACCACGCGCAGGGCCGTCATGTCGATTTCCACGGTCGCTTCACTCCTTCGAGCCGAATTCAACGCGAGGACGCGCCTTCTTCACATGTGCGTAAGAGATGGTAGTCGGCTCGCCGTCGACCTTGAGCGTGGCGGTCTCGTCAGTGGCCTCCGTAAGACGCCCCGTCACCGTTCCTCCCTCGCGCAGCTTGACTCGGATCAAGCGACCGATCTCACGCCGCCAGTGGCGTGGCTCGGTCAACTCCCGCTCAGCTCCGGGGGTTGAGACCTCGAGCAGGTACTCCGAATCGATCGGGTCGGCCTTGTCGAGTGTGGCAGAGACCGCGCGCGAGGCCTCGGCCAATGTGTCTGAGTCCACGCCCCGTGACCCCTCCGGCGCATCGACAGTGACCGTCAGCAGAGGAGGATTTGTCCGTGGATTGAGGACCACGGATTCCAGTTCGAGTCCGGTGCCGGTGACGGAATCCTCCAGCAGGGAGCGAAGTTCCGCAGATTCCTCCGATGCAGCCACGGTCTCTCTCCTCTTGTCGATCGATTGTCGTCCCCGAGCCACGCCCGGAGAATCACGTCTTCCGGACCGACACGGGCGCAGGCGCCATCGTACCCGGAGCAGCATGGGATGATCAGGGGGTGAGTCCAGCCCAGTCTTCGCCAACCCCTCCCAGTTCGCGTGCACCTCGCCTGCGGATGCGCACGTCCATCGCTGCGGTGGGCCTCGTGGCCGTCGTCGGGCTGTTGAGCGGATGCAACGTCCATGTGGCGACGGCGCCGGGATCCCTGCCCACGCTGACCGGACTGGCCCGGATCCGCGACGTCGCGGCTCGCACCGACGCTGCCGCCGCGAGCCGCGCAGAAGAGCTGTCCGCGAAGGCCACGGCCTGCGAACAGTGCCGGAGCGCACTGGATTCACTGGCCGCGGACTCCACAACCCGGCTGACAGCTTTGGGCGGGCTGTGGGATCCCTGGAACGGAGAGACTCCCGAGGGGGCCGAGTCCCCTGCTCCCGTCGCAGATGCTCCAGTCGATCCCTCGACCCTGGCCGCATGGTTGGCCGCCAGTGCGACGCGCGACCTCGAGGCGGTTGCTTCGGACCGGGACATTTCCGGCGACGAGGCGCGAGGGATCGCCGCCGTTGCAACCGGCCGCCTGGCTTCTGCCGAGAAGCTGGCCGCCGCCTACGGCGTCACGATCGAGGACGGATCCGACCAGGTCAACGCCGCGATCGAGCGAATGCGTGTGGCGCTAACAGGGGCCTCTCGGGCGATGTCATTCGGAGCGGAAGCCGGAGCCCAGTCGTCACCGGAGTCGTCCTCGTCTGCAAGCGTCACGAGCGCCAACGCCGGACAGAATGCGGGATGGAACCTCGATGGGGGCGCGGCATCGACGCCCTCACCCTCTCCCCTGCCATCAGACTCCGATGACGTTTCCTCGTCTGAGCAGCTCTCCGAAGCCGTGCGGACGTGGGACTGCGCAGCCCAGACGCTACCGAGTCTCCAGGTCGTCGACAATGCGATCCAGGATGCTTCCACGAGGTCGGACGTCCTGCTGACGCGCGCGACGTCGGTCCTGGCGGTCGGTGTTGCAGACACCCGCGAGCAGCGATGCCGGCTCAACGCCATCGACGCCGCAGGGGTCGACACCGACATTCTCGGCGCAGACCTCGATCTCTTCACCTCGGACTCCACGGCGGTGCGGGCCATCGGGGTCCAGATGATCTCCGAGGACGTCCAGACCTGGCTCGACCTCGGAGACAGCGGACTGAGCGCGGTACCGGCGACGAACTGATTCCCGACGCAGGCGTCTCCGTCACGCGTGAGCGAGCAGCAAAAAGTCCCCAATCCTTAGGGGATTGAGGACATCTGGCTCCCGCGACTGGATTCGAACCAGTAACCGTCCGATTAACAGTCGGATGCTCTGCCGTTGAGCTACGCGGGAATGCGTGCGTGAACGATAGTACCGAGGCCGGTCCGAGCCGGGCAAATCCTACCGGCGTGGTCCCCGACTCATTCCGGGATCACTCGAGGCCGACGCCCTCGCGCACCGTGCGCTCAAGCTCGTCCGCGAGCGTCTTACCCTGCGCGTCCAGGGGTCCGTCCGCAACCAGCGTCGAGAACAGCTCGTCATCCTCGCGGCGGCGCACCGAAGCCGTCACCCGGGTCCCGATGTCTGTGATAGCAGTCTTCTGAACCACGAGGGCGTGCGTGACCTTCGCGGTGACGTCAGCCATGAAGTCCGAGGGTTCCGTGGTCTCGGTGCGAACCTCCAACGGAGTGCGCCCGGGATCGACCCAGGCGACCCGCAGAAGCTGTGTCTCGCCTTCCCAGCGCACGTGCTGGACCTCATACCACATGCCAGAGTCCTCGACGCCCTCGGCGCCCACCAGGATCAAGGCGTAACGCGCCGCGACGAGCCAGCGGTCGTGGTCCACCGCGAGCGCCTGGGCACGATGATCCCCTCGTGGCAGGAAGCGAACGAGGGCGTCAGGGACACGGGATTGCTTGGCCATGCGTTCCAGCGTAGCCATGTCGCGTCGAAGCGCACTTTCGTGCTATTCCTTTGCATTGACGAGTGATCGGCTTGCTCAACTCCAAAAGACGGAGGGAATGACAAGCCGAAGGCTCCGAACCTCGAAAGAAGACACCGCGCCCACTACTGCATCACCGACGCCCACCATCACCATCACGGAACGTCCTGCGCCTGCTCCGACAGTGACGGAAACTGTGTCAGCGACCTCACAGCCACAGGGCCATGTCGACGCGAGCGGCTCCTCTTCATCGAGGGTCTCCTGGTGACCGCTCAGGACTCGATCGCGATGGTGACGGCGTTGCCTGCGAATAGCCCTTGAGCGGTCGTGAACACAGTGCCCCGACCGGGGCTTGAACCCGGGACCGACGGATTATGAGTCCGCTGCTCTGACCGACTGAGCTATCGGGGCAGATCAAGGATAGCTGTCTCGAGAGAGGCAAAAGCCTGGCTTCCAGGTTTGGCTTCGATGTCCTCTCAAGCGCATGATCGAACGGTGAATCACCCACGGGGTCCTATCCGCGATTCAGCGGGAACACGGCTGACAGCGATGTGCGCCATCGGCATCGTTGCAGCGGCCATCGCGTCATTCGCCACCAATTGGCTCGCCAGCATCGTCGTGGGATGGACCGCTGCCGCAGCTGTCTACAGCGTCATGGTGTGGGTGATCGTGCTGCGCATGGACGGCCCCAGCACGCGCCTTCACGCCCGACGTGAGGATCCGGGGCTCAGGACCTCGGAGGTCCTCGTCATCGTCGCCACACTCATCAGCCTTGCTGCGGTGATCCTGCTGGTGATCTCGGCCAGCAACGACGACAAACACTCCCAGATCATCACCGGACTCATCGCCTTCGTCGGCGTGACCTGCTCGTGGTTCCTCGTCCACACTCTCTTCACGCTGCGGTACGCCCGCGAGTACTACGCCGATCCCGTCGGCGGCGTGGAGTTCCAGCCCACGAACGAACCACCGCCCTACATTGACTTCGCCTACGTCGCCTTCGGCATCGGAATGACGTATCAGGTGGCCGACACGGCGCTCACCACCAGCGCCTTCCGACGCCTCGCTCTGCAACACTCCCTGCTCGCTTATGTCTACGGGACCGGGGTCCTCGCTTCAGTCGTCAACCTGCTCCTCGGGATGACAAGCTGAGAAGGGAGACACACATGACGCTCACTGCTCGGGCGACCTCGGCCCGCTGGCTGGGCGGCGGCGACGTCGACCTCGCGATCCGTGTTCGCAACACGAGCATGCGCCCGACACGGGTGCGCTTCATCGCCGGCCTGGCTCGCATGGACGCCGACCTCCTCGGATCGACCGAGCTCGAGGGATCAATGGAGGCGGACTCGGCCGGCAACCCGGAGGACCGGGAGTACGGATGCGTCGACCACTGGTTGCCCTGGCGCTCCTCCGCGACCCATGCATTCCGGTTCTTCCACGTGTTCCGAGTCCCCGCGTCGATGTTGGTCATCGTCGAGGCCGAGGGCGAGCGCGCCGTCCTCGACGTGGACCTGTCTGCAATGACCGGGGCGTGACGAACCGAGCGAATGCGACATCGGCAAACCGATCCCTCCAGGTCCGATCCGCAGATCACTGCATCGTCATGCCGCCCGTGACGTTGATCCCCTGCCCCGTCAGATAGGACCCCAACGAGGACGCAAGGAACAGCGCCACGCCTGCCACGTCCTGCGGGGTTCCCGTCCGTCCCAACGGCACCTGAGAGTTGTCCTCCGCCTCGATCTCCTCCACGCTCATTCCCCGCAGTGCGCCGCCCTCGACCCGTTCGCGTCGTTTCATCGCGGTCTCAATGATCCCCGGGCACACCGCGTTCACGGTGATCCCGAAGGGCGCCTCCTCGAGGGCAAGCGTCTTCGTCAGCCCCAGCACCGCGTGCTTGGACGCGACATAAGCGCCCATGCAGCGATACCCGTTCTTCGCAGCCTGTGAGGCAATGAGGATGATCCGACCGGGTCGGCCGACCGCCTCAAGACCCCGGGCGACAGCCCGCGCGACCACAAACGATCCCCTGGCGTTGACATCTTGGTCGATCTGCCAGTCGTACACGCTCGTGTCCACGACACGCGACATCGTCGAGGTCCCTGCGCAGTTGACGAGGACGCCGACGGTCCCCAGGCCGGAGTCGGCCTCGACGGCGCTGACGAGCCCATCGACCGATTGCTCGTCGGACACGTCAACGTGAACCCGCCAGTATCCGGCCTCGTCACGCACCGGAATCGGATCCTCCCAGGCCAGGTCCGCCGCGACCACCCGCGCCCCATGAGCGAGGAATGCATCACGCACCGCCTCCCCGATCCCCTGGCGCCCACCCGTGACGAGGACGACTTCGCCGGAGAGCACCGCAAAAGGATCCAGAAGCGCTTCGGCGTCGGGAGCACTCGTGGAGTGGCCCGAAGCGTCGAGCACCGGGTCGGTCGAGTTCGTCATCGGGATCCTCGCCTTGTTCTCAATCGGCCAATGGCGTGCGCACGAACGGATCCGTGGAGATGCCCTTACTGAGAATGAGCTTCGACCATTCCTTGGCCGAGAACAGGCTGTGGTCGCGATAGTTCCCGCAGCTCGTAATATCGACGCCTGGCACATCTTCCCAGGTGACCTCATCGGCGATGGCCTGCAGTGACCCGGTCAACGCTCGCGTGACAGTCTCCACGGACGGCTCGCCCCACGTGATCAAGTGGAAACCGGTACGGCAGCCGAAGGGCGAGCAGTCGATGACACCGTCCATGCGGTCACGCAACAGACTGGCGAGCAAGTGCTCGATCGTGTGCAGACCGGCGGTGGGAATCGCGTTCTCGTTGGGCTGGACCAATCTCAGATCGAAGTTCGAGATCGTGTCCCCCGACGGCCCCTGTTCACGGGTGATCAGACGCACATAGGGCGCCTTGACTGCGGTGTGATCCAGCGTGAAGCTCTCGACTTCTGCCATGACATGTCCTCCTGAATGGGTAACGGGTGCAGACCCGCGGGTCATCTTTCCCCGGGCCTCAGATCCCGGGATGTGCAAGTGGCACGGGAACGGACGATGCCACCGGCACCAAGGCCGTCGACGATACGCGCTCCCGCTCGTGGTCCTCCAGGGCCCGGATCGCGGTGTCGACCTCCTTTTCTGCAACCGGTCGGGTGCGACCAGCCAACTGATGAATCGTCTTCATCGGGAGGGTGGCAACACGAGCGATCGTGGCGATCGCCTCGTCACTCTCCTCGGTGACACCAAGTTCGTCCAAGCTGTGAGGAAGCCCGAGTTCATCGTAGAGCGAGTCGAGCTCATCGAGCTCCTCCCAGCGATTCTCGAGGGCCAGCTGGACCAAGGTCCCATAGGCCACCTTGATGCCGTGGAGCGCCCCCTGTTGAGAGGGCAAGACAGACAGTCCATCGTGAATCGCGTGGGCGGCCGTCGCTCGCCCATAGGCGCCGCCAAAGCTGCCGACGAGGCCAGCGATCTGAATGTTGACCTGGAAGACGGTCAGCAACGAGTCCGTGGCCCGTTCCGCTTCGAGGTCTCGCAGGGCAGCGACCCCGTGTGCGGTGAGCAGATTCCGGCATTGGAGCGCCGCGTGGCGGGCAAGTCCCGCCGACAGGTCCCAGGAGGGAGCATCGTCGAGCGCCCCCGAGCACTCGTACCACTTGGCCAGGGTGTCAGCGATTCCGGCCCGCAAATACTCAACGGGCGAATCAACGAGGACGCGCGGATCGATGACGACCGCGGCGACCTGGGTGGGATGGACTTCGTGGCCGACGGGCGTCCCGTCTGCCTCGTAGAGGACGCTCAGACATGCCCACGCTGAGCAATTCGAGGCAAGTGTCGGCAGGAGAATGACCGGGATATCTCCGGCCCTCAGTCCCGCCGCCTTCGCCGTGTCCAGGACCTTGCCGCCACCGATAGCAAGAATCGCGTGGATGTCGCGATCCACCACCAGCGCCCGTACACGCTCGATCTCCTCGATGCAGCATTCACCCGAGAAGGGAATGTCGAGAATCGACCCATTCGGCCCGACGAGGTCACTCGAATCCGGCAGATAGACCCGTGCCTTTGACCAGCCGATCCGACCATGGAGGATCGCCACTCGCGAATACCCACCCACGCGAAGCAACCGTGGCAGATCGTCATAAGCGCCGGGCCTGAAGACATATTGCTGCGGACCGGAGTGGGCGACCAGGCCTGGCTCGTCGTGAATGAGCTGCGGAATACACCTCGCCCGACGAGTCAGTTCGGCCGATCCCGTCCCACGCCCGGTGGAGTTCTCCTGTGTTTCATTCATCTGTGTACGCATCCTCACCGGCTACTCTCAGCCAGTCCGCCAGTCTGTGCGCCGCATGCTCAAGCGTTGGTCGATCGTGAACCAAACTGATCCGAACCCAGTCACGCCCGGCCTCGCCAAATCCAATTCCTGGAGCCACGACAACACCGGCATCATCCAGCAAATGTCCGGCCAAGGTCTCTCCGTCACAGCCACGAGGAGAATGCACCCACAGGAAGAACGTCCCCTTCGGCTCGCCCACGTGCCATCCGCCCTCTCGCAGAATGACCGCGACGGCGTCGCGCCGAACGCGATATTCCTCAGCGATCGCCCTCGCCGAGGACTGGTCCGATCGCAACGCGACCTCCGCTGCATCTTGAACCGCACCGAAAATCGTCGAATACACGACGGTTTGATAGCGAACGAGCGCGTCAATGGCATCGGCATTTCCCACGGCATATCCAAAACGCCAGCCCGCCATCGAATAGGTCTTCGACAGCGTTCCGATTTCAAGGCTGAGGTCCGCATTCGGATCCGCCGAAAAGACGGATACGGCCCGTTGACGGCCAAAGTCCAGACTGCTGTAGGCGAAGTCGTTGACGACGATCGCGCGCGCCGGCCCGGCGGCCGCCACCACGGCGGCCCAGAATCCCTCATCCGCAACCGCTCCGGTCGGATTGTTCGGGTAGTTGAGAAGGATGACACCCGCGTCCCCCACAACGTCGGGCCGAGTCACCTCTGGAAGGAAACCTGCGGTCTCCTCCACGGGCAGACGCCTCACTCGAACGCCCGCCAGTCTGGCCGCATCGAGGTAGGGCGGGTAACACGGATCAGCGACGATCAACTCATCGCCGGGATTGAGCAGCGCCTGCGGAAGCGCCATCAATGCTTCATGGGCCCCGTGAAAGGCCGTCACCTGGGTGTCGGGATCAAGATCGATGCCATAGTCCTCGCGGTAGCGCAACGCGATTGCCTCGCGGACCGATCTCTTGGAACGGAAGGGTGGGTACGCCTGGTTCTCGGACAGTCCGACAGCCTGTCGGAGTGCCTCGACGATGTGGGGTGGCGTCGCAAGGTCCGGGTTGCCCTTGGACAGATCGAGGATGTCTCTGCCGGTGGCTCGCGCACTGGCCACTTGCCGGTCAAGACGATCGAAAAAGTTCTGCCCGAGGGCACGCACTCGCGCCGAAGTGACCATCACTGTGCTCGGAATCGACGGGCGAGGACGTTGCCCAGTCCCTGGATGAGCTGAACGATGACGACGAGGACCACAACGGTGACAACCATGACAACCGTGTCGAAACGCTGATAGCCATAGGTGATCGCGAGGTCGCCCAGACCGCCGGCTCCAATAGTGCCCGCCATCGCGGTGGCTCCGATCAATCCGATCGTCGCGGTGGTCAACGACAGAATCAACGAGGCCCGTGCCTCGGGAATAAGGAACCGGCGGATGATCTGCCACGACGTTGCTCCCATGGATTGCGCGGCCTCGATGATTCCCTGGGGGACCTCGAGGAGCGAGTTCTCGACCAAGCGCGCAATGTAGGGGCCGACGTAGATCACCAGCGGGACGATGGCGGCGTTCGTTCCGACGGTGGTGCCCACCAACAGTCGGGTGAACGGAAGAACCGCAACCATGAGGATGATGAACGGCACCGACCTCACGATGTTGATGATCGGGTTGAGGACGCCGAAGACGAGCCGATTCGAGAGCACTCCTCCCGGACGCGTCACGACCAGAACGACGCCGAGGATGATCCCGAGCACCGCGCCGATGGCCAGGGACGCGAAGACCATGTAGAGCGTCTGGACAATCGCATCCAAGAATTGGTGCAGCGGGACAATGCCAATCATTGTCATCGTCCGGCCTCTTCCTCGTGCTGAATGGTGGCGAAGACACCATGATCGGCGAGCTCGGCTCGCCCTCTCTCCAAGGCGTCAGCGGATCCAGTCACCCGCACGACCATGTAGCCCACGGGCTGCGCGTGGATCTCGGTGACCGTGGCCGCGAGGATGTTGAACTCGACTCCGACCTCGCTGACCAGACGGGACAGCAGCGGACGGCCCGCCTCCTCGCCGGAGTACACGAGGGTCCACACTTCCCCTTCGGCCGGTTGCTCGATCAGGCTGGACGGAGGTCTGCGCGGAACGACAGTCTCGACAAAGCGCTCGGTTGTCGGGTGCGTGGGTGCCGTGAAGATGTCCATGACGTCGCCGCGCTCGATGATGCGCCCGTCCTCCATGACCGCAACGCGGTCACACAGATCCTTGATGACGTCCATCTCATGGGTGACGACCAGGATCGTCGTCCCCAGTTCCGCGTTGACGCGACGCAACAGGGAGACGATCTGAGCGGTTGTCGCTGGGTCGAGGGCGCTCGTCGCCTCGTCGCACAACAGGATCGACGGGTTGCGAGTCAGGGCGCGGGCGATACCGACCCGTTGCTTCTGCCCGCCGGAGAGTTGGGCGGGATGGTGATCCGCCCGATCCCCCAGGCCGACAAAATCGAGGACCTCACGTGTCCGAGAGGTCCGAGTCGCGGAATCCACGCCGTCAAGCATCAACGGCAGTGCCACGTTCTGCGCGACCGTCAGCGTCTCGAGCAGGTTGAAATGTTGGAAGATCATCGCGGTGGTCTTCCGCAGATCCCGCAGCGCCTTCCCACGGGCAGCGCTGACCTGACTTCCCTCAACCCACACCCGTCCCGAGGTCGGGATCTCCAGACCATTCACCATGCGGATCAATGTGGATTTGCCCGCGCCGGAATAGCCGATCACGCCCTGGACCCCACCACTCACGACGTCCAGGGAGACGTCCCGCACCGCATGGACCGAATGGGCCCCGGAGCCGAAGTCCTTGCTGACGCCGACGAAGCGGATCGCATGTTCGGGGTCCACACCGACCTGGTCGTTGACGTCGCTGACTCCCGACGTGGGCACCCTGAAACTCACTGACCCGACTCCGCACCGAAATAGTCGGGGAGATCGTAGCCCTTGTAGCGATCGTCCGAGCGAATGTAGTCCGTGAACTCGGACGAGTGATACGCCTCGACAATGTCCGTCGCCCATTGGGTCGAGCTCTGGTCCTGTCCCACGGCAACAACCACTTTGAATCGATCCTCCAGTGTCTCCAGGGACAGTGCCGAAGTCAGATCCAGGCCTGCGGAGACCGCGAAGTTCCCCTGCACCACGCCATAATCGAGATCCTGCAGAGCCCTGATTCCCTGGGAGGAATCCATCAGGGTGATGGACAGGTTGTGCGGGTTCGCCGTGATGTCATTGAGTGATGCCGTTCCCGAATCAATGGTGTCCGAGACCGTGATCCACCCAGCCTTCTGCAACAGCAGGAGCGCCCGATAGAGGTTCGATGGATCGGAGGGGACGGCCACACTTGCCCCGTCCGCCACATCCAGCGATGATGACTTCCCGGCGAAGAGACCCATCGGCGGGCCAGGCACCTGGACGAGCGGCTCATTGGAGAATCCGCGTTGGCCATTGACATAATCGAGGTACGTCGTGTGCTGAATGATGTTCGCCTGAATCGATCCCTCAGCGAGGGCGGCGTCGGCCTGGATGTAATCGGTGAAGGATTGCGTCTTGACCGTGTAGCCTTTCTTTTCCAGCTGAGGCGCGATCGCATCGTTCCACTCGTCCTCATAGGGACCTGCGGTGAAGCCAACAGTGATCGTCGTGGTCGACGGATCCGCACTCGCACCCGATGACTGAGCGGACGAGGATCCCCCTGTCGAGCAGCCGACGAGGGCGAAGGCTGAGATCGCAGCGACCACGCTCACTACTGCGTGGCGAATGGAATGAGTGGATGACATGATGTCTCTCCGGTCGGTTGCATCGGTCACTCGCTGTCCATGTAAGAGGGCAAGTGGTACCCGTCGTACTGTGAATTGGAATGGATGTAGTCGGCAAATTCTTGCGACTGGTAAGCCTCAACAATCGCTTTTGCCCACGCAGTTTCGGTGTTGCCATCCGCCACTGCGACGATCACTGAGAATTCATCCTGGAGATCCTCCAACTTGATGGCGGAGGTCAGATCGAGTCCTGCAGACACAACGAAATTGCCCTGGACGACGGCATAGTCAAGGTCCTCAAGAGAACGCACAGCTTGGGAGTTCTCCAACAGAGTCAGCTTGAGATCGTGCGGGTTGGAAGTGACGTCGTTGAGAGAAGCCGTCCCGGAATCGATTGACTCTGAGACCGTGATCCATCCTGCGTCCTGGAGAAGGAGCAAAGCGCGGTAAAGATTCGACGGCTCGTTCGGGAGAGCAACCGACGCGCCATCGGCAGGCTCCGGCGAATCGGACTTCCCCGCGAAGAGGCCCATCGGAGGTCCGGGTACTTGAACGAGGGAGACATTCGAGAATCCGCGCTGCTGATTGACGTAGTCGAGGTACACCTGGTGTTGCATGATATTGGCTTGGATCTCGCCATCATTGAGCGCTTGGTTGACCTGGATCCCGTCGGAGAAGGACTGGGTCTTCAGCGTGTAGCCCTCAGATTCGAGAATGGGTTCGATCCCCTCGGTGAACATCTGCTCGTAGGGACCAGAATTGAATCCGACGGTGATTGTCGTCAATGAATCGGCCGATGAGTCTGCATCGGAAGACGTCCCTGCTTGAGTGGCACCGCCAGATGTCGACCCTGAGCACGCACCGAGGCCGAGAGCTCCTGCAACAAGGAGGAGGCTCACTCGTCCGATCCGTCGAATTGCTCGCATGAACTTCTCCTCCGTGTCACGAGTGACGTGTCCGCCCGACTCGACGTCCTCTCAGATGAGAACGCACTGGCATGGGAAAGTGTCGGTCTTGGGTTTGCCATGCACAGGAAAACTGCGCGATCCGAGACTGTGTAACACGATGACTTCCAGCTCACAGGTCGGGGGCAAAAGGGAAAGACCGTCCGGCTCTTCTCCCCCTGGAGACGGAGGCGACAGGTCGCCCGGCGACGACGCTCTCATGACGTGTGCGCGTGTGCGAGGAGGAATCGAGGACATCGGATGGCAACGGCCCGACCGTCCCCGTGCAGAGATCCAGGTTGATGCGCTCCTCGCGGTCGTGCTTTTCCTCGCCTCCATATGGCAGTGTCTCTTCGCAGGCGATGGCACATCCGAACGAGGTCGGACGCTGGGGCGCGCCCATGGTGTCGGACTCGCAGGCGGTCTGCTCCCATGTCGACCAGCGCTGGTCAGCGTCAAGATCGGCGGTCTGGGAAAAAGACAGAGCAATGGCATCCCAGTCCATGGGGGGAATCCATGAGATCTCCTGAAAAGGAGCGTCCCGCCTCGGCAGCGGTGCAGCGTGTCTGAGGCGGAGTTTAGAGTGCCCGAACGAAAGGAAGGGCAGGAATGAGCGCGAGGGCAGTCATCTGGCCTCCTCTCATGGGATCACGTCAGCGCTGGTGGGCCGAGGCAGCCCGTCACGCGGTGACACCGCGCGAACGGCATCGGCTTCCGGCTCGTACCGTCATGACCGAACGACTCGCCATCCGCGAGGACGATCCTCACCATCGCGGTGGACGCGCGGATCTACCGGTATTCCCCGCTGCGGACGGGACCCCGCGTCCAGCTGCGTGAGGCCGTGACTACGGGCGAGGACTGGAACGGGCTCACCGCGCGCCGGGCGTCGTCCCAGGCCGTAGCGTTGGACGGGTATCAACCGCTTGGAGTCGAAGGAGCCACTCATGCCACGCGTTGCACTCATCGGGGGACACGGAAAGGTCGCCCTTCTCGCCGAGCCCTCGCTCGTCGAGTCCGGCTACGGCGTCAGCGCCATCATCCGCAATCCTGCACAGGCGTCAGACGTCGAACGCGCCGGCGCGACGCCCATCGTCGCCGACCTGGAGGCCCTGGACGAGGCCGAGATCGGTTCTCTGCTCGCGGGCCACGACGCGGTCATCTGGTCGGCGGGAGCCGGCGGCGGAGACGCAGCCCGCACCTATGCGGTCGATCGCGACGCAGCGATCCGCACGATCAACGCCACCACCCACGTCGGGATCACTCGGTTCCTCATGGTGTCCTACTTCGGCGCAGGACCGGACCACGGAGTTCCCGAGGACGATCCGTTCTTTTCCTACGCCGAGGCGAAGGCCGCCGCCGATGTCTATCTGCGCAATACCGATCTGGACTGGACGATCCTCGCGCCGAGCGCGTTGACCCTGGGCGCGCCGACCGGCCTCATCGACGTCGACGCCACACAATCAACGTCTGTCGATCGGGCGGACGTCGCCCAGACGATCGTGCTCGCCCTCGACGAGCCTGCGACGGTCCATCGGACGATCCGCTTCAACTCCGGCGACGTTCCGATCGCAGTCGCGCTCAACATCCTCGACGACTGAAAACGACAGCCAGGGGTGGACGGGCGAGGTGAGCACCAACGCTCAGGTTCCGCCCGCCACGACCGGGAGCTCACTGGGGAGGCAACTCCAAGGCGTCAAGCGCCTCCCACGGCATCCAGTCGACACGATCGCCGGCCGCCGCTGCGCTGCCGGACACGTCCCCGGGCCCGGCTGTTGTTCCGACCTCGTCCATGGAATGCGACCCAAAGTGACCATGCCCACTCATCCAGTCGTCGGAGAAGATCTTGTCGAGGTAGCCTCGCCCGGAGTCAGGAGCGATGACGACCACCACCGCCTCCTTGGAAAGCTCGCGCGCCACGCGTAGAGCCACTGCGACCGCCATTCCCGAAGAGCCGCCGACCAGCAGGCCTTCCTCGCGCGCCAGACGGCGAGTCATGGCGAAGGACTCGGCGTCGTCGACCCGCTCGATTCGATCGGGCACGGTGCGGTCGTAGGTGCCCGGCCAGAAGTCCTCCCCCACGCCCTCGACGTCATATCCGTGGACTGGGCCACCCGAATAGATCGAGCCTTCGGGGTCGGCACCGATGACCTGCACGAGCCCGTCGGAGACGTTGTGGAGGTAACGACCTGTCCCCGTGATCGTTCCGCCGGTGCCAACGCCCGCGACTAGATGAGTGATCTTTCCCGCTGTGTCGCGCCAGATCTCCGGTCCCGTCGTCGCATAGTGCGCGGCCGGGCCGTTCGGGTTGTCGTACTGGTTGGGAACGTAGGCACCGGGAATCGAGGCCTCGAGCAAACGGGCCACCGAGTAGTAGGAGCGCGGGTCGTCCGGGGTGACTGCGGTCGGAGCGACGACCACCTGGGCGCCGTAGGCCCGTAGAACGTTGCGCTTCTCGGCACCGACCTTGTCCGGCACGACGAAGACGGTGCGATACCCGCGTTTCTGTGCGACCAAGGCCAAGCCGACGCCGGTGTTGCCCGAGGTCGGTTCCACGATGGTACCGCCTGGGCGCAGCTGGCCTTTCCGCTCCGCGTCCGCGATGATACGCGACGCAATGCGATCTTTCGCAGACCCACCGGGGTTGAAGTACTCGACCTTGATGAGGACGGTCGCAGCGATTCCCTCGGTGACGTGATGCAGGCGGACCAAGGGTGTACCGCCGATCAGGTCGGTGACGTGGTCGGCATAGGTCATCGTGCGGTGGATGTCCGTCGCGATGGCGGTCAGCGGGGCGGTGGGGACAGCGGTTGCCTGGGTGGATACGGAGACGGCCTCGGGCATGGACGTGAGACGAGTGGACGTGGGCATGGGAATCCTCCAGAAGATCAGTGGGTGGGTTCCGGCCGGATCGCGTCCCTCACAAGGTCGACGTGACCGCCGCACGTGCTGGACACGGTGGCGTCTCACCCGAGGAATGGGAATTCGGGCCTGTCCGAGATCTGTGTGTCGCGGATCCGACCGGAATGCTCCGCCGGGGCCGTCAGGCCTCACAGGACGGAGCCGACAAGTCAGCGCAACCGAGCGCGCTGGCCGTCAACGGTCAGCGACAACAACACAGAGAGAGTGTCACAGGACCACCATAGCCGATCAGCCCGAGGAGGTCTTCCGCGGATCGAAGAGCGGGACCCCCGAATCGTCGAGAGAGGAAACGACCGATCGATTTCCTTCAGCACTCACGACCTCGTCAGCGCAGCTCTCCGGGCCTCCACCGACGTGTTCGGATACCGATGAGCAGCAATGGCTACCTAGTCGGCGACGTCGGGCAGCTATGGACTCTCACCGTTTGGAGCAGACGCAGCCGAGTGCCGCTCCGACCCACTCACTATTCGGTCTGGGCCAGAGCCTGGCGCCGTTCTTCCAGACCGATGAGCTCCTGGAATGTCTTCTGGTACTCAGGATCGTCCGGATCCATGCGTTGGACCCGGGCTCGCACCTCACCGGTGCGCCGGGTGAGGTCCATCCGCACGAGCGCCGTCATCACCCCGCGTGAGTAGGCGCGCATTCCGTCGGCCTTGTCCTGGGGCAGAGGCGCGACCGCCAACTCGGTGACGATCCCCCCGACGATCTCGCCGGCGGTCTCGCGCACGTCCTCGTCGAAGGATCGTGTCGCCGCCCGCGTTGCCTCCTCGCCTGTACCGAGTCGTTGTTCCGCTGCACCGAGCACCTGGACGAAGGCATCAAGCCCTCCGACCGCGCGCACTGCGTCGTGGACCGCGCGATAGGACGGGACGGTGAAGGAGGCACCGTCGAGGTCCTCGAATCCCGTCCCAATGACGTCCATCGGCCGTTGCAGCAACGCTTCCAGAGCCAACCGCTCGACTCGGGCCACCGGGTCCTCGGGGCCACGCCTGCGCGCCGGACCCGGCCGACCGGCACCGGCCATCGGCTCGGCGCCGTCGATTCCCCCACGGCCGCTGGGCATGCTCGGCCCGGCGTATCCAGGCCCGCCCTCAGTGCGGCGCCCTCGTTCGGCCTGATGGACAGCGCGGGAGACCTCGGGCACGTCCATCCCCAGCCACCCTGCCAGCGACCGCGTGTACTCGCGGCGCAACGCCCGGTCCTTGATCCCCGCAACCACGGGGGTCGCCCCCCGCAGGGCGGCGACCCGGCCTTCCGCCGTGGAGAGGTCGACCTGGGCGAGGACGGAGCGGATGACGAACTGGAACAGCGGCGTACGCGACGCCACCAATGTGAGCACCGCCTGATCGCCGCGCGCCATGCGCAGCTCACACGGGTCCATGCCGGATTTCTCCACGGCGACAAAGGTCTGCGAGGCAAAGTTCTGATCCTCATTGAACGCACGCAGCGCTGCCTTCTGCCCAGCAGCATCGCCATCGAAAGTGAAGATGACCTCGCCGCCGTGCGCCCGCCCCGAAGACAGGACGACTCCCGCAGCCGGGTCCGCGGCGTCGCCCAGCAGACGGCGCACAATGCGAACGTGGTCGGACCCGAAGGCTGTTCCGCATGTCGCCACCGCCGTCGTCTCTCCGGCGACGTGGGCGGCCATGACGTCCGTGTAGCCCTCGACGATGACAATCTTGCGCTGGCGGGTGATGTCCTTCTTGGCGAGGTCAAGCCCATAGAGGACCTGGGACTTCTTGTAGATCGCAGTCTCAGGGGTGTTGAGGTATTTCGGGGAGTCCTCGTCCTCGTCCAGGCGACGCGCGCCGAAACCGACGGTCGCCCCCGTGATGTCATGGATCGGCCACACCAGCCGGCCGCGAAAACGGTCATAGAGGCCACGGCTGCCCTGCGAGGCGAGGCCGGCAGCTTGGATCTCAGCATCCGTAAAACCACGGGAGCGCAGGTGGCGGGTCAGATGATCCCACCCCTTCGGCGAGTAGCCGACGCCGAAGTGACGCGACATGGCCTCGGTGAAGCCCCGACCTGCCAGGAAGGCACGCCCGAGGTGGGCCTCAGGGGTCGCCAACTGGGTCTGGTAGTACTCCTCGGCCACACGGTGGGCGTCGAGCAGACGCTGGCGCTTACCCGGCTCCTCGTGGTGGACCTGGCGCCCACCCTCTTCGTAATGCAAGGCGATGCCCGCACGCTGGGCGAGCATCTCGACCGCCTCGGAGAAGCCCAAGGAATCGATCTTCTGGACGAAGCTGATGACGTCTCCGCCCTCGCCGCACCCGAAGCAGTGCCACAGGCCCAGCTGAGGGCGAACGTGGAAGGACGGCGTGCGCTCGTCATGGAAAGGACACAGCCCCTTCAGGGAGCCGACACCAGCGGGTTTCAAAGCGACATGCTCACCGACGATGTCCTCGATCCGAATGGCATCGCGCACTGCCGCGATGTCCTCACGTCGGATCAGTCCAGCCATGGCGCACAGTCTATCTGCGGGGCACGGCCCGGCCCCCGCTCGACCCGAATCTGTGAATGCGCCAATGGCGAACTCCACATCCCACTCACTCGGGTGCCGCGGAGACTCCGTCTCACAGCTGGGAAGACAGCATCCCGCACCACCGCGCATGCCAGCGTGAGGCCGACGGATCGGTCAGCGTCGCCACCTGATCGATGACGGCACGCAACGTGCCCGCATCGTCCTCGGATTCGCGCCAAGCGGTGGCGAATGGCTCCTCCAACGCGGAGGGACCGGCCTCGAGAAGCGCCTCGACGAGATCCGCGAGCAACTGACGCTGTTGGTAGTAGACCGGCTCGGACTCGCGCGGAGTCATCACGTAATGGACGGCCATACCCTTGAGGACCTGGATCTCCGCACGGGTCTCGACGGGGATGACGAGGTCGGCGCGAAACCGGGAATGCGGGCCCGCCCCGAACTTCTGCGTCGTCGCCCGCACGGTCGAGGCGCAGAACCGACCGATCAACTGACTCGTCAGATCCTTGAGATGCGCCATGTCCGCGTATGACCCGGTGAAGTCATCGAGCCACACGGGCAGCGCGATCAAGCGCTGCAAAGCGTCCTCGAGGTCCTCGGTCGACACGCCCTCGCCATACCAACTGAGCGTCGACTCGATGATGGCCTCAACCTCGCCGGACTCAGGCAGCCGTGTCAGAGACATCTTTCCGGTCGCGACCGCATCCTCGACATCGTGAACGGAGTATGCGATGTCATCGGAGAGGTCCATGATCTGCGCTTCCAGGCATCGTCGGCCCGTCGGAGCGCCCTCGCGGACCCAGTCGAAGACGGGAGCATCGTCGGTGTAGACCGAATACTTGCGCCGTGACTTCTCGGCGTTCGGGCCCAGGCTCTTCAGCCAGGGATACTTTGCAATCGCATCGAGCGTCGCGCGCGTGAGATTCAGCCCGGCGGGTCCCCCGGTCGGGGAGAGGACTTTCGGTTCCAACCGCGTGACGATACGCAAGGTCTGAGCATTGCCCTCGAACCCACCGCAGTCGGCGGCCAGTTCGTCGAGGACGCGCTCCCCATTGTGGCCGAACGGCGGATGGCCGAGGTCATGGGACAGACAGGCCGCATCCACGACGTCGGGATCGGCCCCGATCTCCTTGCCGAGCTCCCGCCCGACCTGAGCGACCTCGAGCGAATGGGTGAGGCGGGTGCGCACGAAGTCATTCGAGGACGGCCCGAGCACCTGGGTCTTCTCCCCCAGCCTCCGCAGCGCCGACGAGTGGAGAACGCGCGCACGATCGCGCTCGAAGTCGGTACGCGCGGGATTCTTCCGCGCCTCGCTGACGTAACGAGCACGATCAGCCGGGGTGTAGGCACCCGAAGGGGTATCCGGCTCCGCGTGAACGCCCCGCTTCTCGGGGATGGGCACCACTGTCACGTTCGCCAGCCTACCCCGGGCCGACCAGGGCAATCTCCGCCAGTCACCGATGGTTCCACGCCATGCTCTCGAGTGGTGGACAATGACAACGTGCCCGATTCCACATCCGTGCCTCACACGACCGTCACGACGACTCTGGTCCATCGTGTCCAGCACGGACCATTCCCGTGGTGGAGGCGGGCTGTGCTCTGCGACATCGGTGGCGAGCTCGACGATGCCGAACTCGCCCATCTGGAAGACCTCGTCATAAACCTTGCTCGCGTGGGCTTCACGGGAATCATCGTGCGGCCCTCCCACTCCGACCTTGCGCTGGGCGATTCGGCGCTCGAGCATTTCATCACCCGCGTGCACCGGGCTGGACTCTCAGCGGTGGTCCGGCTGTCGGGTGCGGGAGTGGATCCGACGGGTGCTCGGGCATTCACCGGCCTCGAGGACGGAACCTCAGCGCTGGTCGTGCGCACCCGGGCAGCGCTCAAGGCCGGAGCCGACGGCATCGACCTCGGTCTCATCGACGAGGGCCCACCCCCGCGCTCGAAGGCGGACCGTCGCAGGACCACCGAGGCAGCCCGACGTTTCAGCCGGCTGGTGCGCCTCGAGCACGCGGAGCTGGCCGACTTCGACTCCGGCCCGATCCTCACCGCCGAGGCTCACGCGTACGACGAGGCGGCCTTGACCCGTCACCTCGAGGAGGACTGGTTCCACCATCTCCTCGATGACGCCCTCATCACCGCCTCCTGGGACGCACGCACACTGCACGACCGTGTCCGCTTCGCCCTCGAAAGGCGGGATCCTCTGGGACAGGTCGCCGTCTGGCAGTGGGCCGACACCCGCCACGCCGGTCTCGACGAGGACATCCCCACCGGGTCCTGGGCCGATGGCGCACCCCGCGCACGCCGCCGGGCGATGGCCCTGTTCGTTCTTTCGCTGCCGGGTGCGGTCCACGTCCCCTTCGGAGCCCTGGGCGGTCATCTCGATCGCGACGCTCCACCCGAGCACCGGCGGACGTGGGGACCTGATTCCACCACTCGCAGTGGCGTCCGATTGCTGGCCGAGGCTCTGCGGATCCGGGTCGAGCGGTCGATCGGATCGGGATCCCTAGGTTTCGTCAACGCACTCGAGTGGGCCCACGAGGGCGTCGCCGTCCACATCTGCTCCGGTGTCCTGGTCGTCCTTAACACGTCGGATGAGGCAGTGATCGTGCCCGAGCAGCATCGGTTGATGGTGTCCTCGGGTCAGGCCGAGGCACAAGACGGGCAACCCACCGTCGTCCGACCCGAGACCTGTGCGTGGTTCGAGACGGCAATCGTCCGGCCCCGCGAAGAACACTTCCATGACTGAGGACATGAACGACAGTGGTTTCGCCACGAGCGGCGAATGCGTGGATGACCTCATCCGCCGAGAGCACAGGTGAGCGGACGCTGTTCTCCCGCAGCTTCCTGTGGACGATGATCGGGGAAACAACCCGGGAGCAGTGCCGCCAGAGGATGGCGCTCGTCAACAATCGACCTGCCCATGACCCGCCGTCATTTCCCGAATCCCCTCGGGCGTAGGTCGGGACGAGTACGGAGTCAATGCTGCGCGGCGACGGCACCCGGAGCCTCAGAACTGGAATCGATCAAGCTCGGCCAGGGACTCCGCCGCGATCTTCTCGTGGTGGTCGCGCGCGAAGAGATTCGCCTCGGCCGCCAGATCCGGGTCCGAGGCGATCTCGACGCCCTCGTAGGCGACCACAGGATGCGCGACGGAGGAGGACATCGTCCAGATCGCGTCCGCCTCCCCTAACTTCTCGATCGGATAGCGGCCGTACTCGCACGTGAATCCCTGAGCGCGCACGAACGCGAAGAACTCACGCTGGGTGGTCCCCCAGAGGATCCCCAGCGTCGGCTCCGGCGTGAAGAAGCGATCCCCGACACGGAAGACCACCGACGAGGTCGGACACTCCAACATCAAGCCCTCAGTCGACGTGAAGATCGCTGTGTCGGCGTCCCGCCGGCCGCATTCGCGATAGACGGCCTTGTTCATCGCATAGGACAGGGTCTTGGCGCCCCACAGCATCCAGGGATTCTCCCGGGGCGCCTCGGCGGACACTCCCTTCGGCAGGGTGATCAACCGCTGAGGTTGCGGGTCGCGCGCGTCGGGGTCGCGATGGTCGACCAGAATCCACACATGTGGGATCCCGGGGTCGAGTTCACGCCCGCCGGCCAGCTGAGGGTCGGATCCGCGGCTGATCAGGATCTTGAGCATCTGTTCCTCGTCGTCGGCCGGAGTGAACAGCTCCGTGTACCGATCGATCGCGGCTGCGACGCCCTCGCGAATGACATCGAGCCGGAAGGCCGGAAGATCCAGTATCCGCGCGCTGTGTTGCAGGCGACGCAGGTGAGACTCGAGCGACAACGGGATTCCCCGCCACACGCTGGTCGCCTCGAAGATGCCGTCGCCGCGTTGAACCGCGAGGTCATAGACGCTGACCGTCCGCGACCGCTCGTCATTGACGTGGATGGTCTCGACCCCGGCAGCCAGATCGCCGTCGCCCCCGCTGGCAGACCGCCCATCGACCCACACGGAAACCGTCCCCGGCATATAATGCTCCGTTCTCTCGCATCTCGGCTTCGCGGTCCCCCCGCCCCAATCCCGTGCGAGCAGACCGCCGACCCAGGTCACGATCCTAGCCAGGTCCGGTTCGTGCGCCCGAAATCCACGCGTGAGGTCTCCTGCTCACGCCTCCATGAGGTCCAGCGCCTCACGGACCTGTTCGGCGCTGAACTGACCGGGAGCGCTTGCCGCACCGACCGTCGCGAAGGTCGCGGACGAGCCGAGCGCCGATCCGGCGATCCGACTGATCGCGCCGGGCACGCCCATCGAGATCCCGATGACCGGAATTCGCAGCCCCTCACGCGCCCACATCTGGGCGTTCATGACGTCGATCAGGTTGTCGGGGCCGTTCGCCCAGTAGGCGACCTTCGCGACATCCGCTCCCACCGACTCCATCCGATGGAAGATCCCGACGATCTGCTCATAGGACGGCGTGCCCGAAAAGTCATGGTGTGAGGCAACGACCCGGGCGTCCCGCGCGTGGGCGACCTCGATCAGCGTGCTCGCACCCCGGCGACTGACCTCGACGTCGACGGCGTCGGCCCACGTCGACAGCTGTGCAATGAGTCGGACGTACTCCGCATCGGACACATCCGCTCCCCCGCCCTCGTGAATGGTCCGCACGGTTGCGAGGACGGGGCGGTCGGCGGCGCTGAGCAGCGACTCCAATCCCGTCTCCACGGAAGCCTCCCTCGAAACCTCCCCTCCCTCCGTCGCACCACGGCTCGCACTCGAGTCCGCGAAAGCTGACAATCGGTCCACTCGCCACTCGATCAGATCATGCGGGTGCCCAGCCAGAGCCTCGACCTCGGCGCGCGCGCTCTCCAGCGTCGCCGCAGTGACGGGCACGATGATGCGCGCGGACCCACCGAGGATCACACTTCCACGCGGACCCCGAGGATCACGCCCGATCGCAACCATCTTCGAGGACGAATTCGCTGCCTCGTGCGGCACGCGCCCGCCGTGCGGACGGCCTGGGTTTCCCTGATCAGCCACCGGAGACCCCCAGTTCCGCCAGATGCAATTGCGAACGCTCCGCCTCTCCCAGATAGGGCGAATCCAGCCAGCCGTCGGGTAAATGCGGAGTCTTGACCCCGCCCGCACGCCCTCGTGGCCCCTCAGCTGCCTCCGGAAAACCCTGGTCGAGGTCGAGGGCGCCCAACCGCTCATGCAGCTCCTCCAGTGTCGAGACCAGGTTGAGGTCCCGCCGCGCCGGACCGCCCACAGCGAAACCGCGCAGATACCACCCGATGTGTTTGCGCATCTCACGCATCCCATGAAGCTCATCGCCCTGGTCCTCGACGGTCCAGGCTGCGTGGGTTTCGATGATATGCACGACCTCGCGCAGATTCGGACCTGCAGGAATCGACTCCCCGTGGGTAGCGGCGACGAGGTCGCGGAAGAGCCACGGCCTGCCCTGGCATCCGCGACCAACGACGACCGCATCGCAGCCCGTCTGATCGATCATCGCCACGGCATCTTCGCCGGAGAAGACATCGCCGTTTCCGAAGACCGGCACCGACACCTCGTCGCGCAGACGGGCGATCGCCGTCCAATCGGCGCGACCCGAATAATGTTGGGCCTGGGTGCGCGCGTGCAGACCGATCCCGGCGATTCCGCTGCGCTGCGCGATCCGGGCGGCATCGAGATAGGTCAGGTGCTCGTCGTCGATACCAATCCGCATCTTCATCGTGACTGGAACCTCGCGTCCGGCTGCTCGGCCAGTAGCATCCGCCGCGCCGACGACGGCGCGCAACAGGTCCTCCAACAGGTCGCGCTTCCACGGCAGGGCCGCTCCCCCGCCCTTGCGGGTGACCTTGGGGACCGGGCACCCGAAGTTCAGGTCGATATGGTCCGCCAAGTCCTCTTCGACGAGGATTCGCGTCGCCTCGGCCATGATTCGGGGATCCACGCCGTAGAGCTGGATCGAACGCACGCGCTCACTCGGATCGGTGCGCACCATCCGCATCGTCTCCGCATTGCGTTCGACGAGGGCTCGCGACGTGACCATCTCCGTCACGTACAGACCCGCGGGTGCATCGAGGCCGCGCACGCTGGTCCCGCCGTTCAGCGTTTCGACGACGTCCGCAGTGGGCTCCATCATGCGTTGGCTGGCCTCGTCCTGCGGGCGCAGTCCCGTCGGCAGTCCGTGCTCGCCGAAGAGGCGGCAGAGCCTGCGGAACGGCGCGTCGGTCACCCCGGCCATCGGCGCAAGGATGACCGGGGACCACAGACGCAGCGGCCCAACCTCCAGGACGGGGGCCGGGTCGCTGCGACGGAGAAGCGGATCGACCACTCAGCAGGCCCCCAGATGCTCGATGAGCCAGGTGCGGACCTCATCGAGGGGAACACGCACCTGTTCCATCGTGTCACGATCGCGCACCGTCACCGCGTGATCCTCGACCGAGTCGAAGTCATAGGTCACGCAGTAGGGGGTTCCGACCTCGTCCTGACGACGATAGCGGCGACCCACGGCACCCGCGTCGTCATAGTCGACGTTCCACAGACCGCGCAGGTCCTGGGCGAGCTCGCGGGCGGGTCCGGTCAGTTCATCCTTGCGCGAGAGCGGGAAGATCGCGACCTTGACCGGCGAGAGCCTCTTGTCCAGGCGCAGAACCGTCCTCTTGTCGACCCCACCTTTCGCGTTGGGCGCCTCGTCCTCGGTGTAGGCGTCAACGAGGAAGGCCATGAGCGAGCGGGTCAGACCGGCAGAGGGCTCGATGACGTAGGGCGTCCACCGCTCCCCGCTGGCCTGATCGAAGTAGTCAAGCTTCTGGCCCGAGGCCGCCGCGTGGACCGACAGATCGTAATCCGTGCGGTTCGCGATGCCCTCGAGTTCGCCCCACTGCGACCCCTGGAATCCGAACGTGTACTCGATGTCGACGGTGCGTTTGGAGTAGTGGGAGAGCTTCTCCTTCGGGTGTTCGTACAGGCGCAGGTGCTCCGGGTCGATCCCGAGGTCCGTGTACCAAGCGAAGCGCTCGTCGATCCAGTACTGGTGCCATTCTTCGTCGGTACCGGGCTTGACGAAGAACTCGAGTTCCATCTGCTCGAACTCACGGGTCCGGAAGATGAAGTTCCCGGGAGTGATCTCGTTGCGGAAGGATTTGCCGATCTGGCCGATCCCGAACGGGGGTCTCTTGCGCGAAGCCGCCATGACGTTGGCGAACTGCGTGAAGATGCCCTGGGCGGTCTCGGGACGCAGGTAGTGCAGGCCTGCTTCGTCGTCAACGGGACCGAGGTAGGTCTTGAGCAGTCCGGAGAACGGCTTGGGCTGGGTCCACTGTCCGCGCACCCCACAGTTCGGGCAGGGCACATCGGAGAGCGACACGTCATCCTCAGAGACACCGTGCTTGGTGGCGTAGGCCTCGATCAGATCGTCCTCGCGCAGACGCTTGTGGCAGCTCAGGCACTCGATGAGCGGGTCCGTGAACGCGGTGACGTGGCCGGAGGCCTCCCACACCTTGCGCGGCAGGATGACGGCGGAATCCAGACCGACGACGTCTTCGCGACGGCGCACGATGCGGCTCCACCACTCGCGCTTGATGTTCTCCTTGAGCTCGACGCCCAGAGGGCCGTAGTCCCACGCGGAACGGGTACCGCCGTAGATCTCACCGGAGGGAAAGACGAAACCTCGCCGTTTGGCCAGGCTGATGACGGAATCGAGGCGGGACGCTCCCTGTACCACTGTGTGCTCCTTGTATGGGTCGCCGCACCTGGCTGGCGCGGCGCATCGTGAGCGATTCTACCGGCGTCGGCCGACCGCGCCGTCCGAGGCCCACGGGACATGCACGGCG
Source organism: Actinomycetales bacterium (assembly GCA_015655375.1). Taxonomy (GTDB): domain Bacteria; phylum Actinomycetota; class Actinomycetes; order Actinomycetales; family Actinomycetaceae; genus Pauljensenia. The sequence goes on along the minus strand of JAATFD010000026.1, from coordinate 8,817 downwards.
CGTCATCGGCCAGCCCCAGATCGGATCACCCGCTCAGTGGCGGACGTCGGCCCGCAGCCGTTCGACGACACGCGCGATGACGTAGATGATGAACGAGATCGTCGTGACGAAGGGGCTGATCGGGACCGCGGATCCCAGAGCGAGCAGGATCCCCCCGACCACCGAGACGAGGGCAAAGACCACGGAAAGGATCGGGACAACGACGGGCGAGGCCGACAGCCGCATCGCCGCCGCGGCCGGCGTGACAAGGACCGACATGACCAGCAGGGCGCCGACGATCTGGACGCTGACGGCCACGGTGAGCCCGAGCAATGCCATGAAGGCCAGGGACAGGCCCATCATCGGCAGCCCCCGCGCACGTGCAACCTGCGGATCGAGGCTCGCGAAGGACAGCGGGCGCCAGATCAGAAGAATCCCGACCAGCGTGATGGCCGCAATCATCGTCATCGCCGTGAGCTGCGGATCGTCGATCGCGACGATCTGGCCCGTCAGCAGGCCGAATTTATTGGCCGTGCGTCCCGGAGCCAGACTGAGGAAGAGGATTCCCAGGCCCAGGCCGAACGGCATGATGACCGCGATCGCCGAGTTCCGCTCCCGTTCCTTGGTCCCCATCAACCCGATCAACAACGCCGCGAGCATCGAGCCGAGCAGTGCCCCCGGCACGACGCCGATACCCAGCAGCAGCCCCGCAGCACCCCCGGAGAAGGACAGCTCGGAGATGCCGTGCACGGCGAAGGCCATGTCGCGTTGGACGACGAAGACGGCGATCAGGCCACCGATGACCGCCAGAACCGCACCGGCAAGGATCGAGTTGCGCAGAAGGACGACCAGGTCCCCGTAGTCGGAGAAGTTGACGATGTCGTTCCACCACGCGTTCCCCGCCGGAAGGAGCAGAGATGTCATCGGTGGGCCTCCTCGTGATGGGCTTGGGCGTCCTGTGGCGACTCGGGGATCCCGACGACGAGGACGCGCCCGGCCTGCCGGATCACCTCGACCGGAGAGTGATAGAGATCGGTGAGAACGTCGGAACGCAGGACCTCGTCGGGGGTTCCCAGCTTCGCGCTGCCCTCGGCCAGATAGAGGACGCGGTCGACGACATCGAGGATCGGATTGACGTCATGGGTGACGAGCAGCACCGCAAATCCCAGTTGCCGGCGCTTGTCCTCGATGAGGGCAGAGATCTCACCCTGTCTGCGCAGATCGAGAGAGAGGAAGGGCTCGTCGGCCAAGACGAGCTTCGGGTCACCAGCCAGTGCCTGCGCCATCCGGACCCGCTGCTGCTCACCGCCGGAGAGCAGCCCGATCCGCATGCCGGCCAGGTGCCGGGCCCCCACCGAGTCGAGCAACTCGTCGACACGGGCCCGTCGCCGAGCAGAGGGCAGACCCGTTCCCCACCGGTGCCCGTCGATTCCCATTGTCACCAGGTCGCGAGCGCGAACCGGCAGGTCCTGGTCCGACAGACGTTGCTGAGGCACGTATCCGATCCGGTGATTGCCTCGACGCAGCTCGGCGCCGAGGAACCTCATCGACCCCGAGTCGAGGTCGTGCTCGCCCAGAACCGTGCGCAGGAGGCTGGTCTTTCCCGTTCCATTGGCGCCGAGAACGGCGATGAACTCCCCCGGTGCAACCTCCAGGTCGAGGTCGGACCAGAGGGTGCGCCCGCCGAGCGTCAGGGTCGCCCCCCTCAGACTCAGGACCGGTGCCTGTGCGGGATCTCCCGACGACGGATCGGGCGTCGCCAGCGACGATGATCCCGTCTGCGCGATGTCGGACACGAAACCTCCTTGAGATGGAGCCTGCGCTCGCGGGGTCGGCCCCGGTGGAGCGCTCACGCCACGACGGTCGCGGCCCCCGATGTGGAGGTGCCGCGACCGTCGTGGCGTGTCGGCAATGCTAGTGGATCAGCCCTGGAGCGCCTGGGAGATCTCGTCGATGATCGTGCTCTGCCAGCCCAGGTAGTCGGTCCCCTCGGGGAGGGTCTCCTGAACGGGGACGACGGCGACGTTGGCGTCCTTCGCTGCCGTCAGGACGGCCTCGGTCTGGGGACCGGAGGTCTGTTCGTTGTAGACGAGCACGGAAACCTCGTGGTTGGCGAACAGGTCGGTCGTCTCCTTGAGCACGTCGGCCGGCACGTCGGTCTCCTCCTCGATCGCCTCGGAGAACTCACCGGGAGTCTTGTTGTCCAGACCCATGTTCTCCAGAAGGTAGAGCGGAACGGGCTCGGTGATCGCGACTCCCGCACCCGCATGCGCGGCCTTCACCTTCGCGGCCGAGTCGTTGAGGGTGTCGAGGCCCTGCTTGAAGGTCGTCGCATTCTGGGTGAAGGTCTCCGCATCGGCCGGATCGGCCGTGGTCAGAGCCGCCGAGATCGCATCGGCCACCTTGGCGACCGTGCCGTAGTCGTACCAGACGTGCTCATTGAGTTCATCGCCCTCGGAAGCCGCGAACCCCGAGATGTCGACCGCGTTGATGACCTCCGCCGAGGTGTTCTTCGCCGAGGAGAGCATCGTGTCGACGAAGTCGTCGTAGCCGCCACCGTTCTCGATGACGATCTGGGCGGAGGACAGCGCCAGCTGGTTGCGCGAGTTCGCCTCGTATTCGTGAGGATCCTGATCGGGGTCGGAGATGAGGCTCGTGACCTCGACCTTGTCGCCGCCGATCGTCGAGGCGATGTCGCCCCAGACATTCGTGGAGGCGACGATCACCACAGTCGACGGTGCAAGGGTCGAGGCGCTCGCACTGCTCGATTCGTCGGCCGCGGACTGCGCGCCCGTGGAGGTCGCGCAGGCGGAGAGCCCGATGATGGCCAAGGCGCCCACGGCCGCCGTGGTTGGAGCAAATCGTGTGTTCATCGATACCTCATCTAGTGATCGGGTCGCCTCCAACGGCGACCGCTGCCTCACAGCAGCGCTGGATAGGCTATTCTTAATGAGAAGCATTGTCAAAAGCGTGCGTAGGCTCTTCCGCAGCGAGAAATCGCGATGGAGACACGGGCTCCGAGCCCTTCTCGAGCTCGATCCTGACGTGCCTCGGCTCACACGGACGACAGGATTCTGCTGTGTACACTGAGGGCCGGCCGCTCGCCGTGATACGGATCTCATGTCAGAAAATGACGGCACGAGGCCCCGACCCGAGCGTCCGATCCAGCAGCGGGTCATGGTGACCCGTCGGCGATGGGAGGAACCGTGCAGCGCATGACGCGCCAGCGTCAGTCGGTCTACGAGGAACTTGAACGCCTCGACGACTTCCGCTCGGCCCAACAGATCTTCGACGATCTTCAACGCCAGGGACACCGCGTCGGCCTCGCCACGGTCTACCGCAATCTCCAATCCCTGTCCGAGTCGGATGAGGTCGACGTCCTGCGCGCGGCCGATGGCGAATGCCTCTACCGCCTGTGCGCGGCACATGGGCATCACCATCATCTGGTCTGCCGAAACTGCGGACACACCGAGGAGATCTCGATGGCCGACGTCGAGTCCTGGGTGACCGAGATCGCCCGCTCCCACGGCTACACCGCCGTCGAGCACTCGATTGAGTTGTTCGGTCTGTGCGCCGACTGCACCGCAGAGCTGGCCGCCGAAACGGCAGGGACTCCCCCATCGGTCAGCACTGGCGCCCCCAGCGCACGGGGAGAGAACTGACTGTCATGCCGGCACCCGACTGGGCCTCCTCCGGAGCACCTCTGATCGTCTTCCTGTTCTTCGTGGTTTTCTTCCGCGCCCAGGGAACCTATTGGCTCGGCCGACTTGCCGCACGCGGCGTGTTGACCGGTGCCGATCGTGAGGGATTCCGCGGACGCATTGCCCGCTGGTTCGACGGCCCGGTCCCCCACAGAGGCGCGGCCCTGTTGGAGCGATGGGGGCTCATCATCATTCCCCTGTGCTTCCTCACTGTCGGCGTCCAGACTGCGGTCAACGCCGGATCAGGCGTCGTTCGCCTCAAGTGGCGCACGTACACCTTGGCAATGATCCCCGGGTGTCTTGCATGGGCCTTCCTCTACGGGCTCGGGATGCTCGCCGTGTGGATGGCCGTTCTCGCCGCCGTCGCAGGAAGTCCGTGGGCCTGGGCCGCCATCGTCCTTGTCCTCGTCGGGATCGGCGTCTACGTGTGGCACCACCGCTCCCATCACGAGGGCGATTCCGCCGCTTCCCCCGCGGACGCAGCCCGCTGATCCCCACTCCGCCTCCCGACGTGGTCCCGGGCTCCGTTCATCGGAACCCGGGACCACGTCGCTGTCGCTGGGTGGCCCCCTCGGCGGTGTCCGAAACGGATGTTCTCCCCTGCCCCTTCAGCCCGACGAGTCCGCTCCCCTCGAGCCGGTCCTCACCGGACTCGGCCGATCAGTCGGTTTCCCGGCGCCGTCTCACCAGAGCGCGAGCACGGTTCGGAGCCGATCCGATTGCGCGGAGAGTCCGGACGACCCGCTGGTGTCGGCGCCACCATTGACGGAATTCAGCTTCCTCGAGCGACGTGATCGTTCCGTGGATACTGAGTTCGAAAGGCTCTCCATTGTGGCGTTCGACGGCCGTCGCGACCGTCCGCTCGAGCACGTCACGCGCCAATCTGTTCTGGATGATCATCGGGTCGACGGACAGATCCTTCCAGATCGACACACACAGCACGAGCATGACGACGACAAAGGGCAGCGCCGTCACGATCGTGATGTTCTTCAACCCGTTGAGTGCCTCGTCGGGGTGGTCACCGCCCGCCAGAAGCATCACCGCCGCCACACTGCCGGTCGCCGCTCCCCAGAAGACCACGTTCCAGCGTGAGGGTTTCTCTGCCCCTTTCTCGGTGAGACCCGCCATGACGATCGACGCGGAATCGGCACCCGTCACGAAGAAGATCGCGACCAGGACGACACACAGAACCGTCAATGCCAGCGTCACCCACATGGGAACGGGAAGTGCGTCGAGGAAGTTGAAGAGGACCGCATCGAAGTTGACAGTGACGGAGCCATCCTCCGATGTGGTCAGAAGTCCGGCGTCCCCGCCCTGGGCACGAGCACGCTCAAGAACCCCGATGGCGCCGCCACCGAGGATGGCGAACCAGACCAGCGACACCAGAGAGGGAACCAGGAGCACGCCCGTGACGAACTGGCGGATCGTACGCCCTCGGGAGATCCTCGCGATGAACAGACCCACGAAGGGACACCAGGAGATCCACCACGCCCAGAAGAAGATGGTCCAGTTCGACATCCATACGGTGATCGACGCGTCGCCACTGGCTGCCGTCTGCGAGGCCATCCGCGGCAGATCACCGATGAAGGAACCCACTGAGGTCGCCAGGATGTTGAGGATGAACAGCGTGGGCCCGCCGACGAAGACGATGACGGCAACACGTTGATGACGCGACCACCGACACCGTTGACGACACGCGGACCGAACAACCCCACAAACATCGAGGAGAACAGCCGTGAACGGCCGAGTCGGTAGGTTCCATAAGCCATCCCGAGTCCCATGACCGCGCACATCGCCCAGGGATAGAGGGTCCAGTGGAACATCGACGTCCCCATCGCGGTGCTGATTGCGTCGGAGGTCTCGGCATCCGCCGTTCCTGGAGGGGGCGAGACGTAGAAGAACAGAGGCTCCCCCACCCCGTAGAACACCAATCCGATGCCCATCCCCGCCGCGAACATCATCGCGATCCACGACGAAGTGCGGAACTGCGGGGTCTCTCCGTCCTCGCCCAGTGGAATCCGGCCGAAGCGGCTGAATGCCACGACGAGGATGAAGATGACGAACACGGTGTCCGCGATGACGAAGAGCCATCCGAAGTCCGTGATGACGATACTCAGGGCGGAGGATGCGACCGCACCGAGGCCCTCGGGACTCACGACGCCCCAGGTCAGGAAGGCAAGTACCAGAATGGCTGTCGCGCCGAAGACCCAGCGATCCAGTCCGGGCCGGCTCTCACCACCCTCTTCGCGCGTCCTCGGGTCACTGGGATGGTCACTGAGCTCTGTCTTCGCGGCCTGATCACTCGTCATGAATCGGTTCCAAGCTCCCGATCCACGCTGCACGGCGCCAGGCCCGGGACCTCGCTCCCCTCGTCAATTGCCGACATTGTTTCTTTTCACGGTTTCGGCGATCGACCTGTCCCGCAGAAGATGGAACTGTCGCGACAGCGTAGGACAGTCAGTCGACAGTCCGGGAAATCCGATCCTGTGCGCCTCCGAAGCGACGGTCACGGCCCGCGTAGGCCAGCAAGCAGTCCCACAGCGTTTCCCGGTCGAAGGCCGGCCACGGGGTGTCGACGAACATCATCTCCGCGTAGGCCAGTTGCCACAGAAGATAATTCGAGATCCGCTGTTCTCCCGAGGTCCTGACCATCAGATCGACGTCGGGGATGTCCGGTAGATAGAGGTGGCGGGCAAAACTCCGCTCGGTCACCCCGCTCGGGCTCATCCGACCGGCGGCGACCTCGCGGGCGATCGAGCGAGCGGCGTCGGCGATCTCCGCGCGCCCCCCATAGTTGACGCACATGACGAGGTCGATCGTCGTGTTGGCACGCGTCACCCGCTCGGCCTCCTGGAGTGCATGGACGACAGACTTCCAGAGTCGGGGTTCACGACCGGACCAGCGCACCCGCACACCCCAGTGGTCGAGTAGACCGGTCCGACGTCGGAGCACATCGGTCGCATAATGCATGATGAAACGGACCTCGGCCGGCGAACGCTTCCAGTTCTCAGTCGAGAACGTGTAGACGGAGAGGTACCGGACTCCCGCGTCGATCGCTCCCGCAATCGTGTCGAGCAGGGCGTATTCCCCCGCCCGGTGGCCGTCGGTGCGTGGCAGCCCCCGGGAATTCGCCCACCTCCCGTTCCCGTCCATCACGAGAGCGACGTGGGTGGGGACCTCGCCGCGGGAGAAGTGCGGCGCCTCATGGTCCCATTGCCGGGGTCCGAGAACGGGAGAGGCCGGGTCACTGGGCGCCCGGTCCATGGGGGTGAGGGAGAGCCGGTGGGCACCGTCCGCACCGTCACCAGCTGCGATGTCCTGGTCCTTCTGACCCATCGTCAGCTCCTCGAACTCTCGAGCACCTGGAGGGACCGCAACCGACGCTCGAGGTGCCATTGGGTGTAGGCGGAGACGAGGCCGACGACCTCGACACGGCAGTAGCGGTCCGTCGCCTCGGCCTCGGTCCAATCCCCGCTCAGCAGATCGCCGAGCAGTCGCATGGCATCCGATGAGGGCGCCGCGGACCCGGCCGGACGGCAGTCCTCACATACCGCCCCACCCTCGGGAATGGAGAAGTTCGCGTGAGGGCCCGACGCCCCGCACACCGCGCAGTCGAAGCATGAGGGTGCCCAGCCGGCGATGGCGAGGGCGCGCAGCAGGTAGGAATCGAGGACGAGCATCGGGGCATGGCGCCGTCGGGCGAGCGCGTTGAGCGCACCGACCAGGAGGAGGTATTGGGCGTGGGAGCCTTCCTCGGCCTCGCGGGTCAGGCGCTCGGCGGTCTCGACCATGACGGTCCCCGGAGTGTAGAGGTCATAGTCCTCGGCCAGTGCGCGGCTGTGGGAGGTGATCGTCTCGACCTGGGTGATGATGTCGAGGCTGCGCCCGCGGTGCAGGAGCACATCGATGATGGAGAAGGGCTCGACGCGCGCACCGAGTTTCGAGGTCGTGCGCCGCACGCCCTTGGCGACCGCCCTGACCTGGCCGTTATCGCGAGTGAGGAGCGTGATGATGCGATCGGCCTCACCCAGCTTGTGGGTGCGCAGGACGACGGCTTCATCCCGATAGGTCCTCAACACCTCGACATTGTCGCACCGGGGCGAGGCCGCGGCCGGATTGACACTGGGCCGGGCGGAGGTTAATCGCCACGGGCGAAACGAGCCATCGCCACACCCCGACCCCGATGGCCTCCCCGAAGCACGCCCTCAGCTGTGATGTGTCATGACCTCTGAGGCCCGAAGGGGCGTGCCCCGACGGGCTCCGGTTGTCAGCGCAGGGCGCGGTTGACCGCGGAAATCACCGCCTTGTAGGTCGCGCGTGCAATCGAGGAATCGATGCCGACGCCCCAGACGATCTGGCCGTCGACCGCCGCCTCGACGTACGAGGCCGCCCGGGCATCGCGTCCCTGGCTCATCGCGTGCTCGGAGTAGTCGAGGATTCGCACATCAAGGTCGAAATCGTGCAAAGCGGAGACGAATGCATCGATCGGCCCGGATCCTTCCGCATCGATCTCGACCGGTACTCCCCCGTCGCGCAGCGTCGCATGCAGCTCGACGTGCTCGTCCTCACCGTGGCTGGACACCTGCGAGGCTCCCAGCTCGAAACGCCCCCAGGGAGTCAGTCCCTCGGCCGCGGCAGTCGGCAGGTACTCGTCGGCGAAGATCATCCACAACGTGTCGGCGTCGATCTCGCCCCCGTAGGTGTCCGTGTGCCGCTGGACCAAGCGAGAGAACTCGATCTGAAGGCGGCGCGGAAGATCCACGCTGTGTGTTGTCGACATGAGGTAGGCGATCCCGCCCTTGCCCGACTGCGAGTTGACGCGCACGACGGCCTCGTAGGAACGGCCCACGTCGTGCGGATCGATCGGCAGGTAGGGAAGCTCCCAGACGACCGCGCCCTCGGAGCCGGCTTCCTCGACTTTCTCGGCCCTGGCGGCAAAACCCTTCTTGATCGCATCCTGGTGAGACCCCGAGAAGGATGTGTAGACGAGGTCGCCGACGTAGGGCATGCGCGGCGCGGTCGACATCTGGGTACAGTGCTCGACGACGCGGCGAACCTCGTCGACGCCGGAGAAGTCGATGCCAGGGTCGATCCCCTGGCTGAATAGGTTGAGGCCCAGCGTCACGAGGTCGACGTT
>JAATFD010000031.1 GCA_015655375.1 Actinomycetales bacterium | reverse complement strand
GTCCCGGCCGGATTCTTCATTGCCGGAGAGATGCTGATCTGCGGCCTTCTGGCGGGCATGGGCCGAATGCAGGAATTCGCGTACGTGCTCATCCTCGAGGCCAGCACGCGTTTCCTGCTGTTCGTCGTCGCCGCGGTCTGGGGCAGCCAGATGACGGTGAGTGTGTTGTTCGTCTTCGCCGTCGTCCCGTTCGCCGCTTGGCTGCTGCTGCTCCCCAGACTGCGGCTGCGCTTGCCTCGTTGGAGTGATTCAGGAGCATGGCGGTCCCAGAGTCTGCGCTTCATGACCGTGGGGATGGCCACGCTGCTGACCGGGGTGTTGACCACCGGAATCCCAGTTGTGATCTCTGTGGCGGGGCGGCACGATGACCCTGCTGCGGTCGGCACGCTGATCCTGTTGATCACGATCACCCGCGCACCGCTGATGATGCCCTTGGCTTCCTTTCAAAGTGCGTTGGTGGGTCATTTCGTCCGGCTCGGTAAGCGAATGATCAGCCGACTGATGGCCGCAATCGTTGGAACGCTCGCCCTCGGGGTGGTGGTCGCAGGTCTCGCTGGCTGGCTCGGCCCGGAACTGCTGGGACTCCTGTTCGGAGAGACGTATGGGGCTTCGGCGAGAACGTTCTTCTGGATCACTCTCAGCGCCGTGGGACTCGCGGTACAAACGGAGACGGGCGCTACAGCCCTGGCGTCCGGGAGTCAGCGCGCATACCTCGCGTCCTGGGCTGTGACAGCAGCGATCACGATCGGGCTTTTTTTCACGCCGATCGAGCTGATCGCGAGAACCGCACTGGCCCTCGGTATCGGGCCCCTGATCGGGGCGATTCTGGCAGGAGTATGGGCGTTCGCCAGGATCAGGTCAGCGTCCGACGACGGCCTGCCACAGGGAGCGGCGCGTTGACACGCTGAGGTGAGTGCCGCCTCTAAGCAGTGAAAGCAGCGCGTATGCACGAGACGTGACGTGTGCCTGTGCCGCACGTGCGCTGCGTGTCCACCTGAGTGTGGTGAACCGTTCCCGTTGCGCGCGAAAGAATTGGCGTTCCTCGTCGAAACGGGGTCCATCGTCCGCTTGCTGGGACGAGACAGACTCAGCGTGCCGACGGTATTCGAAGACGGGCATCCCATTGTGGACGGCAAGAGTCGAATCGCTCGCGAGCACATTGAGCAGCAATCCCAAATCAATAGTGACCAGCAATTGGTCACTGAAGCCGAACTTCTGGATCTGAGCTGTCCGCCACGCGATAGAAGGGAAATACGTCCAATTCCCAGTGAGCAGGCGTGCGGTCGCCTTGTCGCCGGACCTAGTGTGAAATCCGTTCCCCTTGGGCCGCAATGCGGATTTGATCCGGTCCGGCAATGGCGAGACGCGCGCACCCTGCTCGTCGATGATGGCAACGGTGGGTTGAAACACGTCAAAAGAGAACTGGCCGTGAGCGCGTTGGAGCAACGCAACGTAACCGGGGAGCAGACGGTCGTCATCGCCCAAGAAAACAGAATACTCGCCGACTGCCAGACTCAAGCAGCGCTGGAAGTTCCTCGTCAGACCGAGGTTGTCCTGATTGCGCAAGTATTCGATGCGGGAGTCTTCTAGGTCGTCCAACCAAGGCCGGACATCCCCGTAGGGGCTTTGATCGTCAACGATCGTCAGACGCCAGTCGCCTTCCTGCTGACGCACAGACCTCACAGTCTCCTGGAGGTAGTCGACCGAGCCGTAGTAGGGGAGCAGGAAGTGGACGAAGGGAGTCGTTGTCATCGCAATCCGAATCAGTGTGAGTGGCCTCGGAGAAGGCCAAGCAAGTGCCTGCCATAACCGCTCTTGACCAAGGGTTCAGCGACACGGCGGAGATCATCGTCAGTGAGGAAGCCCTGGCGCCACGCTGTTTCCTCCGGTGAGCCGATCATGAGTCCTTGCCGGGCCTGCACCGTCCGGATGAAATTGGTGGCGTCGTTCAGGCTGTCAAATGTGCCTGTATCCAGCCAGGCGGTGCCGCGGGGAAGAATCTCGACCTGCAGCTCTCCACGTTCGAGATAGCTCCGATTGAGATCCGTGATCTCGAGTTCACCCCGGGCCGATGGATGCAGGGCCTTGGCAATCTCGACGACCTGATTGTCGTAAAAGTAGAGTCCCGGCACCGCGTAATTGCTCGTCGGATGCTGCGGCTTCTCTTCCAGGCTGATGGCCCGACCGTCGTCGTCGAACTCGACGACTCCGTAGGCCGCGGGATCTGAGACCCAGTACCCGAACACGGCGGCACCGCGAAGGTCGTCGAAGCGTTTGAGCTGCGTGCCGAGACCCGCGCCGTAGAAAATGTTGTCACCCAGCACCAGAGCGACGTCATCGTCGCCGACGTGCTGCTCGCCCAGGATGAATGCCTGGGCCAGTCCATCCGGTGAGGGCTGGACGGTGTACGAGAGGTTGATGCCGAACCGGGAACCATCGCCGAGCAGACGCTGGAACTGTTCGACATCGTGAGGCGTGGTGATGATCAGAATGTCGCGAATGCCGGCGAGGATCAGAGTCGACAACGGGTAGTAGATCATGGGCTTGTCGTAGACAGGAACCAGCTGCTTGCTTATGCCATAGGTGATCGGATGCAGTCTGGAGCCGGTGCCGCCGGCGAGGATGATGCCACGCATGGCCTCATCCTCGCATACAAGTCGGGTCGGTTTGGGTGGCGCATGGGAGTGGCCCCAGGCCTTCTCGGTAGGATGGACATCATGGTTGAAGTGATTGTGACCGGTGGTGCAGGGTTCATTGGATCGAATTTCGTGCATCATGTTGTGGCCGAGCGTCCGCAGTGGCACGTGACGGTGCTGGACAAGCTCACCTACGCCGGAAACCTCCAGAACCTGTCGGGGCTGCCCGAGGATCGGGTCGCGTTCGTCCACGGGGACATCGCCGACGCCGATCTGGTTGACTCACTGGTGGCCAAGGCAGATGCCGTGGTGCACTATGCGGCCGAATCACACAACGACAATTCTCTGCAGAACCCGCGGCCGTTCATCGACACCAACCTCATCGGCACGTACACGCTTCTCGAGGCCGTGCGCCGTCATGGAGTCCGCTTTCACCACATCTCGACGGACGAGGTCTACGGCGACCTCGAACTGGATGACCCGAACCGGTTCACGGAGCACACCGCGTACAATCCCTCTTCGCCGTATTCGTCCACGAAGGCGGGCAGCGATCTGCTGGTGCGCGCCTGGATTCGCTCATTCGGGGTGCAAGCAACAATCTCCAACTGCTCGAACAATTACGGTCCGTATCAGCACATTGAGAAGTTCATCCCCCGGCAGATCACCAATGTGCTTTCGGGCATCCGCCCGAAACTCTACGGGACCGGGCTCAATGTCCGAGACTGGATCCACACGAATGACCATTCCTCGGCGGTGCTCACGGTGTTGGAAGAGGGACGCATCGGCGAGACCTATCTGATCGGTGCCAATGGCGAGAAGAACAACAAGACCGTGATCGAACTCATCCTCGAGTTGATGGGCAAGAACCCCCACGATTTTGACCACGTCAATGACCGCCCCGGCCATGACATGAGATATGCCATCGACTCGACGAAGCTGCGCACGGAGCTCGGCTGGCAACCGACATTCACTGATTTTCGTTCCGGCCTGGCCGACACCATCGACTGGTACTCCACTCACCGGGAATGGTGGCAGGCACAGAAGGACGAGGTCGAAGAGCGATATGCGCGAGTCGGACAATGACCGGACAACGCGATGACAGCGGCGAGAAGAGACTGAACGTGAGTAAAGGATTGCGCTATGAACGCGAGCTGAAGGCCACGACGACCGATATTCCCGGTCTCGTGGTCTTCGACCTGCCGGTGCACGGTGACAACCGGGGCTGGTTCAAAGAGAACTGGCAGCGCGCGAAGCAGACGGCCCTCGGGCTACCGGACTTTGGACCGGTGCAGAACAACATCTCGTTCAACGCGACCCGTGGCACGACTCGTGGTATCCACGCGGAGCCCTGGGACAAGTACATCTCGGTGGCGACAGGCGCGATCTTCGGAGCGTGGGTCGATCTGCGGCGGGGCCCGGCCTTCGGGGTCGTGCACACACAGATCCTGCGTCCGGATCAGGCGATCTTCGTGCCACGCGGAATCGGCAACGCTTTCCAGACGCTCGTGGATGACACGGCATACACATACCTCGTCAACGACCACTGGTCATTGGACAAACTCGACCAATACTCGTTCGTGAACCTCGCCGACCCCACCCTGGACATTCCGTGGCCGATCCCTCTGGCTGAGGCTGAGCTTTCCGAAAAGGATCGAAACCATCCATTCCTTCCTGAGGTGCATCCGCTGGCTCCGCGCGTCGCGCTCGTCATTGGGATGGGCGGGCAGCTCGGTCGCGCATTGAAGGAGGAGTTGGGCGACGCTGCCGAGTACGTTGACCGTTCCGTCCTCGATCTGAGCAGTGAGACGCTGGTGGACGATTTCGACTGGTCAAACATCGCAGTGATCATCAATGCGGCCGCCTTTACGAAGGTTGATGATGCGGAGACCCCGGAAGGCCGTCGAGCAGCCTGGCAGGTGAACGTGGACGCGACCCGTCAACTGGTCGACATCGCCCGAGAACACCAAGCGACTTTGGTGAGCATCTCCAGCGATTATGTCTTCGATGGGTCCGTACCCGTCCACGATGAGGATGAACCATGTAGTCCACTCGGCGTCTACGGACAGACCAAGGCTGCCGCAGATCAGATCACGGCCACGTTATCGGCCCACTACATCATCCGCACCAGCTGGGTCATTGGGGACGGCCTCAACTTCGTGTCCACCATGGCGGGCCTCGCCCGCCGCGGCGTCAAGCCAACGGTCGTTGACGATCAGATCGGTCGGCTCACCTTCACCAGCACTCTGGCGAAGGCCATCAGACATCTGCTCGACACCGGAGCCCCCTACGGGACGTACAACGTGACGAACTCGGGTCCACGGCAGAGCTGGGCCGACATTGCCAAGGTTGTCTACGCCGAGGTCGGCGCGAATCCCGCTGCCGTCACGCCGGTCTCCACTGAGCAGTATTACGCCGGTCGGCAGGGAATCGCACCGAGGCCGCTCAACAGCGCACTCGATCTCGCCAAGATCCGGAGGACCGGATTCGAGCTGCCCGACGCCATGAAGATGCTCCATATCCACCTTCAAGACTGAGCGGACCACTTGACTGCGATCAGCGTTGTTGTGCGTGGGCAGTTGTCGTCACGCGTGTCGTGACTGTGGGGAGCAGGTTGAGTACCGCAAGGCAAGCGGTTCCTCGACGAGTCGCTGGTCGCCAATGGAGTCCGGACTCCCTGGTTCTTGCCCACGCGCCTACGACTTCGGCTGATCGCTCGCATCTCACGTGGTGCAGGCAACCGAGCACCCCATCATCAGCATCGAGGTCGTGGACCTCACCGCGCCGTGACGCAACACGCTTCAGTCGGTCGCCGACTTGTCCAGGCCAAGGTACTTCTTCCAATACATCACTGACGTCAGGGTCGAGCGGGCGGCCGCATACTCACGGTTCAGACGTTCTCTGTTCGCCTTGTAGAATTTCATGTCCCTCTTGTAACGGGTCCACACGTGTGTGAAGCGCTCCCGGTCGATGTGACGGATGACGCCCTTGTGATTGGGCAGATCGATCGCCACGATGGTGTCCGCGCGGCGGATCTGACCGGCCGGATAGAGCCAACCGGCCGCGTCGATGACGGCAACCCTCCCCTTCTTGACGTACCCGGGGTCGAAACGCTGACCGTTGAAAGTCGCTAGGTCCTCTGCACGCTCGATCAATGAGCGATGGAAGTCCCACCCACGCTCAAGGCTCGAGAGCCCGTTCTCCAGGTCGATTCCTTCCCGGTCCGCCTCCACACGCATCTGCTCGACCGGGATCAGCTTCTCTGCACGCTTGTTGGCATCCATGAAGCTCGACTCCGCGACCCGACGGCTGATGAAACCGGGCCCTTTGAGAAAATCCTCAAACCCGCCGAGGGCAAGCTCGGCATTGTCGTAATTGAACTTCTTCAGTTCCAGCTGTACCACGCGCCGCAGACGTGCAGTGAAATCGGCTTCGCCGGCGATCCCCGTCGTCGCCTGCGCGATGAAGGAATTTCGGATCACCTGATACCGTTCGACCGCTGCGCTGTACCGCATGGGGAACGGCATGTGCCATACCCCGATGCCATTCATCGTGATGAATTTCGGTCGCACACGCAAGCTGTATTCCACGTCATCACCACGCACGAAGATCGGCAATGGCAATCCTGCTCGGTTGACAGTCTCCATCGGGATGACGCAGTACCACCATGACGCATAGTGCCGCGCTGTGTCCTCATAACCTGGTTGGCCCACTGGGATCTCATACGACTCGTTGAGCACGGCGTCATGGAGAAGCCCCATGTTCGCGGGCCATTTCAAGGGCGCATATTCACCCTGGGCGGTGACGTACCCTAGGTCCTCCCACCGCAGCGCAGGCTCATCCAGGCTCATCATCATCCCGGAGACGAAGGCCCCGGCGTACTCGTCGTTGACGATCGCCAGCAGGTTGAACGTCCGGATGATGCTCTCCGGCGCGATCTCCACGTCGTCATCCATCAACAGGATGTGGGTCGCCTTCGGCGTCCGCTCCATCGCCTCGATCATGCCCCGTGCAAAACCACCGGATCCGCCGACGTTGTCATTGGGATAGACGGTGACGCCCGGCCCGTCCAAGGCCGCAGGATCGAGCGTGCGTCCGTTGTCGACGACGTACATCTGGAAGTGACTGGCGAGTGGCTCGGAGCTCGCGAGGATTCGCTCCTTGACCAAGGCGACGTTGCGCTCGATGAATTCTTCCTTCTTGAACGTCGTCGTGCTCAAGGCGAGTTCGACCGGGCGGATCTCCGATTCCTCAACGTCCGTGGAGTAGAAACCGTTGCGGATCCCGACCGGGCCCTGTGTCTCGATTGTGAAACCGACGACGACGTCCGCATCCGTGACGACCAAATCGAGATCGATCTCGTGCCAGTCCTCACCGGCAGGGACCTCGACCGTAGTTCCCTTGACCGGATCGGAGTACCACGTGAAGGAATCCGCCCGCGTCTGGGTCACCGTGGCGGAGGCTCCGCTCAGTTCGAGATGCAGGTGGAACGCCTTCGCCACTGTGTAACGCCGCCATTTCTCCACCGAGAGGCCATTGAAGAACGTCGTGAAGTCATGCGTGCCCGGACCGCCCAGTGTCCACACTCCGGATTCCTCGTCGCGAACAAAGGGCACCGAGGACCGACACAGCAACGTCGGCGCCGCCACAAATTGCGGTGTCGAGTCGAGAAGAACGTTGGCGATCTTGAACTGTGGCATGCAGCGAGGTCCTTCCGAAGTTAGGCGGGCCGCGAAACGGCACGCACGCACCGGGAAGTGTACAGAACGAAGCTGTAGATCGACCCTTGGGCGCATACCGGACAGGGGCAAGGGCGCGAGCCTCCGTCTCTTCCTCAGTCCCTCACAGAGAAGGTCGCCAAGCCGAGCTCCTTCTTCCAGTGCGCCACTGATGTCAATGACGCCCTCGCGGCCGAGTACTCACGATCCAGTCGTTCCTTGTTCTGCTTGTAGAACTTCATGTCCCGCTTGAACCGTTCCCATGTCGCCTTGAAGCGCGCCCGGTCGAGGTGACGGATCGCACCCTTGTGGTGAGGGAGGTCAATGACGACCAAGGTCGAGCGCCTCCGGATCTTTCCCGCTGGGTAGGCCCATCCCAGATAATCGATGACCGCCGGATCGGTGTCCTTGCGCACATATCCGGCACCGAAACGTTGACCGTTGAACGTGATGAAATCCTCAATGCGCTCGAGCAGGGATCGACGGGGATCCCAGATGACATCCAGGCTTGTCAGATCCTCGTCACAGGTAATTCCCTCCGCCTGTGCCTGCTCGCGCAGCTCGGGCAGGCTGACGAGGTGCTCAGCATGATCGTTGGCCTCTAGGAAGGATTTCTCCGACACGGGACGCGAGATGAACTCCGGCCCCCTGAGGAAGTCCTCGAAGCCTTGCACAGCCAGTTCGGCGTTGTCGTAGTTGAACTTCTTGAGTTCCAGGTGGACGTTACGGTACAGCTCCTTGGTGAAGTCCGACATCGGCGCAATCCCGGTCGTCGCCTGAGCGATGAACGAATTGCGCATCATCTGATAGCGCTCGACCGCCGCGCTATACCGCATGTTGAAAGGCAGGTGCCACACGCCGATCCCATTCATCGTCATGAACTTCGGCTTGACGCGCAGTCCGTATTCCACGTCATCGCAGCGCACGAAAATCGGAAGCGGCAGCCCCTCACGCTCGATCGTGGCCATGGGAATCACGCAGTACCACCACGCCGCATAGGTCTGGACCATATCCCCGCATCCGGGCATGTATGAGGGAGGCTCGAAGGACTCGTTGAGCACTGCCTCGTGGAGCAACCCCATGTTCGCCGGCCACTTCAACGGAGCACACGCCCCGTTGAAGGTCACATAACCAAGGTCCTCCCACCGCAGCGCAGGCTCATCCAGACTCATCATCATGCCGGAGATGAATGCCTGCGAGTATTCCTCGTTCGCGATCGATAGCAGGTTGTAGGTCCGGATGATGCTCTGCGGACTGAGAGCGATGTCGTCGTCCATCAGCAGGACGTGGGTCGCCTTCGGGGTCTGCTCCATCGCCTCAATCATCCCGCGGGCGAACCCGCCGGCTCCTCCGAGGTTCTTGTTCGGATGGACACTGACCCCCGGGCCCTCCAAGGCGTCCGGATCCAGGGTCCGGCCATTGTCCACGACATGGAAATGGACGTGGTCTGCGATCGGATCGGAACTCCCCAAGATCTCTTCCTTGACAAGGGCAATGGTCTGCTCGACATAGCGCTCTTTTTTGAACGTCGTCGTGCACAACGCCAACTCGACGGGGCGAATCTCGGAGTCCTCGACGTCCGTGGAGTAGAAGCCATTGCGGACCTCGACGTCGCCAGCCGTCTCACAGACGAATCCCACCAGCACATCGTGACGGGAGACGACAAGGTCGAGGTCGACGTCGTGCCAGTCCTCACTTACAGGAACCTCGATGGCGTTGCCCACCACCCGCTCGGATTCCCAGGTGTAGGTGTCCGCCCGGGTCTGGGTCACCGTGGCGGCCGCTCCCCTGACCTCCAGATGAAGATGGAAACCGCGGGCCACCGTGTAGCGTCGCCACTTCTCCACCGACAGCGCATTGAAGAACGTCGTGAAGTCATGCGTTCCAGGACCGCGCAGTCGTCGAACACTGGGATCCTCGCCCTGCTCGATCGGCGCCGTCGAACGGGTCAGCAAAGTGGAAGCAGCGATGAACTGAGGAGTGGGGTCGAGGAGGATGTTCGAGATCCTGAACCGACGCATGTGCAGATGTCCTTCCAAACGACAAGCAGTCCCCTGGTTCAGGGAACACTCACCGAGTGTCACGGAATCATCTGGAGGCAGGCCCTACGCGGCCTGCATATCCGCTGGCAGAAGGCAATTCGTCCGCTGAGAATCAGCCTCAGACATCACTCGCCCCGCAGCGCCCTCACTGCCTCCTCGGCCGTCCCGTCCACCTGCAGATGCCCGTGGTCGAGCAGGATCCCGCGATTGCACAACTGCTCAATCATGCCGAGATCGTGGCTGACGATGACCAGGGAACACCCACCATCCTGCATTTCCCGGATTCGAGCAATGCACTTGTGCTGGAAGGGCTCGTCGCCCACTGCGAGGATCTCGTCGACCAGGAAGATCTCCGGCTTCGTGTGCACCGCAACGGAGAAGGCCAGACGCAGGAACATGCCCGAGGAATAGAACTTGACCTCGGTGTCGATGAAGTCCTCAATCTCGGAGAAGGCGACGATCGCGTCAAAGGCGGCATCGATCTCCTCTTTCGTCATCCCGAGGATCGCGCCGTTGAGGAAGACGTTCTCCCGCCCGGTCAGATCCGGGTGGAATCCGGCCCCGACCTCGATGAGGCCGGCCATGCGCCCTCGGTAGAAGACGTTGCCCTCGCTGGGTTGCATGACCCCCGAGATCAGCTTGAGCATCGTCGACTTGCCGGACCCATTGAATCCGATTAGGCCGATGGAGTCCCCCCGCTCAACCTCGAAGGAGACGTGGTCAAGGGCGCGGAACTGACTGGACAGCTGATCGCCCCGCCCCGTCAGTGTCCAGACGAGGCGATCCTTGAGGGTGTGGGCGTTGTGAAGAGTGAAGTCCTTGACCACGTCCTCGACCTTGATGACTGGAATCGCCATCACAGCTCCTGAGCGAACTTGGGATCGAGCCGTCGGAAGACGAACTCGCCGATGGCCAACACAATGACGGCGATCACCAGGGAAATCGCACTCCACTGCGCCAGCCGAGGGAGCATCGACGCAGCGGAGATCTCTGCTGGAACCGTTGAGTCCCAGAATCCGTAGTGGAACAACTCCACCACGACGGCGATCGGGTTGGCTTGATAGAGGTACCAGCCAATCCCGTGAAGGGGAGGAAGTAGCACGTCGCGCACCATCTGCCACTGGTAGAACACCGGGGAGACCCACGTGACGACCATCATGATCAGATCGACGAAATTCTCCGCGTCCCGATAGAAGACGTTGATCGCGCCGAAAATCAGCCCCAGGCCCAGGGCAAAGACCGAGATGATGATGAATCCCAGCAAGATCGCGCCGATCTGCAGCCATGTCGGATGCCATCCCACCACGAAACAGCCGATGATGAGGATCACGGCCTGCGGAAGAAAGTGGACGAAGGCGACCCACAGGGACGAGACGGGGAAAAGCTCACGCGGAAGGTAGATCTTCTTGACCAGAGGCGCGTTCCCCACGATCGAGCGCGTCGAGTTACCGAAGGCCTCGGAGAAATAATTGACGGCCACAATCCCCGAGAACAAGTAGATGACGTAGTTGTCAATGTTCTTGTTCATGCCCATGAACATGCCCATGGCAACGTAGAACACGATGAACTGCGTCGCGGGCTTCACGTAGCTCCAGATCATCCCGAAGATGGAGCCCCGGTAGCGCTGCCTCAGCTCCTTGTGGACGATGAGCGAGGTGAGATACGGCTGTTTGACGACCTCGATGAGCCCACGGGAAGTCCCCGGCCGTTTGAAGGGCTGATCGGCGAGCGCCACGCTCACACGTGAGCCTTTCCGTCGAAGACCGGAGCAAGCTCGTTGTCGACCATGGTCAGCGCCGAGGCGATCGCCATGTGCATGTCGAGGTATTTGTACGTCCCCAGCCGGCCGCCGAAGAAGACCTGCGGCTCTTCCTCCGTCCGCTCGCGGTAGGCATCCACGCGAGCCCGGTCCTCTGCCGTGTTGATTGGGTAATAGGGCTCGTCGTCATGGTTGGCGAAGCGGGAGAACTCGCGGAAGATCACGGAGCGCTCCTTCTGGTAGTCGCGCTCGGGGTGGAAGTGACGGAACTCGATGATCCGCGTGTAGGGCACGTCCAGATCCCCATAGTTCATCACCGAGCAGCCCTGGAAGTCCCCCGTGTCGACGACTTCCTGCTCGAACTCGACGGTACGCCAGTGCAGGTCGCCCTCGGAGTAGTCGAAGTAGCGATCGACCGGACCGGTGTAGACGACGGGCACGCCACCGATGGTCGCCGCCTTGTTGATCGGCTGGGACTCGTCGAAGAAGTCCGTGTCGAGGAAGACATCAATAAGATCGGAGCCGACCATGTTCGACAGCCACGCCGTGTAGCCGTTGACCGGCAGTCCCTCGTAGGCGTCGTTGAAGTAGCGGTTGTCGTAGTTGTAGCGCACCGGCAAGCGGGAGATGATCGAGGCCGGAAGATCCTTCGGATCCGTCTGCCACTGCTTGGCCGTGTAGTTCTTGAAGAACGCCTCGAAGAGGGGACGTCCCACCAGGGAGATCCCCTTCGACTCGAAGTCCGCCACGTCCGATCCGGAGACCTCGGCCGCTTGCGAGGCGATCAGCTTGCGGGCCTCGTCCGGCCCCATCGCCTGGTGGAAGAACTCGTTGATCGTGCCCAGGTTGACGGGCATCGGATAGACGACCCCGCCCACCGTCGTCCATACGTGGTGGACGTAGTTGGTGAAGCTCGTGAATTCGTTGACGTACTCCCACACACGCTCATTGGAGGTGTGGAACAGGTGCGCACCGTAGCGGTGGACCTCGATGCCCGTCGCCGGTTCGATTTCCGAGTAGGCATTGCCACCGATGTGATCACGGCGCTCGACCACGGCGACGCGCAGGCCCCATTTCTTCGCACAACGCTCAGCCACCGTCAGGCCGAACAAGCCCGACCCGACAACAACCAGGTCATAGTTCACGAGACGTCTCCTCCAAGTTTTGACTCGGCCCAGTGTAGGCGACTGTCCCACGCACGCGATTCAAGCCGGTGTGCGGCGCGTTACGCGCGGAACCAACGTCGTGCGCCCACCAGGCGGTAGGCCGTGCGGCGCACCGCCGTCGGCATCAGACGGTATCCGCCCCGCACCAAGACATTGCGAATCAACTCGGTGCTGGAGATCAACCCGAGCCCGTGCATGCGTCGTTGGAGGTCGAGCTCGGAGCGCAGCATGACAGTCCCGCCACGGCGCTGGTACGCCCCTGCGCCGACTCTGTACAGGACCAGCGCATCATCCAGGTTGCATCCTCGCTGACCAGCGGCGATCATGCGGGAGAACAACCAGTAGTCCTCCATGTGGGGGAGATCCTCGTAGCCTCCCACCGCTTCGACGGCACTGGCCCGATAGACGACGGTCGGGTGGTTGAACGGGTCGCGGAATCCGATCGCGGTCCGCACGTCGCCCGAGGTGCGCGGCATCCTCCGGACCATCCCGATGTGATGCTCGTCGTCCTCGAATTCGGCGACGGAGCATCCGACGATGTCGCAGCCCCAATCCATGTGAGCAAGCTGGTCCTCGAAGCGATGCGGCAGCGAGATGTCATCGGAATCCGCACGCGCGACGATGTCGTACTCGCAGGCACTCAGTCCCTCATTGAGAGCGGGGCCGAGCCCGACGTTGTGCTCCAGGCGCACGACGCTCACCGGAGCCCCACCGGTTAGCTCGGGTGTGGCCCCGGTGCCTGCGCGAATGAGCAGATCGTCGATCTCTCCCTGGACAGGACCATCACAGACGACGACGATCTGCGCCGGAGTCAGGGTCTGCTCGGCGCCGATCGATCTCAAGGCGCGCTCGAAATGAGCAGGGTCGTCACCCCAATAGACGGGGAGAAGAACACTGAACTCAGACACGGCCCGCCCCGCTCTCGACGCTCATGACCTCTGCCCCCACCGGGGTGTCGCGCAGGACGCGCCACGTCGGATGAGGCGGACGCGCCCCCTCCTTCAACCCCTCCACCAACCGGGAGATCATCGCGCCACGCTGCGAGGAACGGGCGATCAAGGCAGCCCATCGGGCGAGCGTGGCAGCGGCGAAGGACGCCGTGTCCAGTGCATTGAAGGAGTGTGTACGCGTGAAGGTCCACACCTTGTTGCGCACCTCGTTGACGAAGCGATCCCCCGGATCGGCCGTCGAGTTGCCGAAGGCGGCGGTCCGATGTTCCACACGCGCCGCCGGCACATAGAGGCCGACCCGATGGCGCAGCAGGCGTCCGGTGTACTCAAAGTCGTCGTTCCACAAGAAGAAGTCCGCCATCGGCAACCCGTCCTCGTGGATCGCTCGGGCATCGAGGAGCGCCGCGACGAAGGAACACGTGCGCACCGCCTGAGTCCCGATCTCTTCGGCGTGGAGCCGCTGATCCCGCTCGAGCCACGGGCGGGCACGCGGTCGGTTCATCGGATGCTCGCGTCCGTCGACCCAGTCGGCCCGGCAGGCCAACACCGCGGGTGTGCCCCGATAACCGGCACGAGCCTCCAGGAGGCGCTCGAGGGCATCGGGTTGGGGAACAGTGTCGTCGTCCATGATCCACACGAGGTCGGTGCCCGTGTCCAATGCAGCGGCAATGCCCGCAGCGAACCCACCCGCTCCACCGGTATTGACCGGCATCCGCACGACACGGGTCACGCCACGATGAGCAGCAATGACCACGGGAGTGGCATCCATGGACGCGTTGTCGACGACGACCAGACCATCAAGGGGGCGTGTCTGCCGCTCCAAGGCGTCAAGGGTGTCGGACAGGATCGTCGCCCGGTTCCAGGCGACGACCACCGCCGTCACGTTCTCTGTGGTCATGGACGCAAGCCTAGAGGGTGCGGCTGAAAGCGGGCCGCGTCACGGCTGTGCACAGGCCGTGATCTCCAACAATCGGGCCTCGCCCTCTTGGTCAACCACAGTCGCGACTCCGTCCTCCACCAGTCCGTCCAGGCCCTGGTATCCGGCTGAGCGGGGATCCTGACCCCACAGGTAATCCCGACCAAAATCGAGGACGTAGCGGATACGAAGGCTATCGGTCATCTCGCATACGGATGGAAGAGACTTCGCTTGGTCCAGATACTCCGCCACGAAATCGGCCTCCTCATCGTTGTCGGTGACGACATGAGGAAAAACCATCATGCGATCGCCCAAAGCCAAGGCAAGTGCAGAACCGTTCCAAGGGTTTCCGATAAGGGTGTCATCAGCGGGCACGTCCTCAGGCAGGCGCTCAAGCAGACGGTACTCATCCTGTGACAGCAATGCTTCGGGATTCTCGGCAGACTGGAACGTCCACGAAGCACGGATCGAGTCGAAGGATCGCCCGAGGTTGGCTCCCACCTGCGCGATCACGAAGACCACGCAGACACCGCCAACAAAAAGCCTCCCCGCCCACCGGGACGCTCGTCCTGTCCACTGTCTCGCGAAGAGCCAACCGATTCCCTCACACACCGCACGGATCCCGACGACCAACAAGGGAACCTGTGTGATCCCAACCAATGCGACCAAACGCTGGGTATCCCCGTACCATGGACCCGTGAAATAGGCCCGCATCTCCGGGCTCCCAGATAGCGCAATGGTGAAGAGCGCGCCCGAAATGATGTAAGCGAACGGAAGCCAGCGCGCCAGAGGCATCCACAGCGCTCGCACCATGCCCACAAGAACCAGAGGCGCCAGAATCCACGGGACCCATCCTGACCCTTGAGTCATATATCCCGTATTCGTCCCGATGAACCGGCCGATCGCATTGACAAGTCCACTGGACGCCGTCCAGAAAGAATCCGACTGTCGCATCTCACGCACGAGCTCGATCTTCATGCTCAGTCGGTCAAGACCGAAAAAGAGAACGACAACACCCCCCAATCCGGTGACACCAGCAATCCACCGCACAGGACGTGGCCGTCTCCTCGTCGCTGAAGCACACCATTCAATGGCCGCCTGGGCGACGAGCGGGAACGACAGGACGAAGACCGAGAAGACCGCGCTGGGGTGGGCCAAGGCCAGACCAGGAGCACCCACCAGCAGAAAAGCCCAGGCCTGACGGCGTGGCAGGCCGGTGCGCGGGAGGAGGGCCAGAACCAGAAGCGCCAGGACGAACGGCAGGAGCGCATATCCGAGGATGTTCGGGTAGAGAACGCCGAACCACGTCAGGAGATTCGGCATCTGAGGAAAGGCCCCCGCCAGGAGGGCGCCGGCCGCGGCGAACGTCCATGAGCGAGCAAGCACTCCACACAACACGGCGACGCCAAGTGGCCAGAGCACCGTCGAGATCGCCAGAGACATTGCGTTGGCAGCCTCGGGAATCCCCGCGTGCGTCGTTTGGACGATCAACGAGACCACGTCATGCCAAGCTGCGGGGTAGAAGCCCTGACCGGAATCGATCGACGAGATCTTCGCATGAAGCGAGGAGCCCGATCTCGTGTCGAGGATCCACCGGATGAGATTGAGGTGGAACGTCGCATCATAGGTCTGTGAGATCGCCGAAGAAGATCCCATGGCGCGGGTCATCCGCACTCCTTGAACGGCGCCCCCAACGACGAGCGCAAGCAGGGTCCACCCCCACTGCCCGGACCAATTGCTTTGCCGAGGGTCGGCAGGGCGCGGTCGGCGAATCCGCAGGAGAAGGGCCAACAGCGACAGCACCACCGTCACGAGGAGAACAGCAACCACGCCCCAGGGCAGTCCGACAAGGTCGGCAACGATCGCCCCAACGGCCACGCAGGTCACGGAGACGAGCGGTGCACCGATCACCTTCACCCGTGTGGAGGCACCCGAGGCGGCACCGACCACGAACCCGGGAACAGCCAGCACAAGAACCGCGACGATCATCGGGACAACGACGTCCCACCACGATGAATCCAAACCAGTCAGCTCCTCCGGGCAGCAATGCCCTGGTCAGTTCGACTTTCGCACCTCACGGATTCGGTCCTCACCGTTCAAATACAGAACTCCACGCCTCGGGCGACGTCACATCCGTCAAAGCCGCGCGGTACTCCTCCGCCAGGCGGTCCCAATGAGTGACCAGTTCACTGTACAGGTGCAGACACCGACGGAGGTCCACCCGAAAGCGCACATTGTCTCTCTTGTAGAACCATGCACCAGACCCCGCCGCGTTCGAAACGAGCGCTGAATCGAGGTTCGACAATCTCCACCACCGCGCGTCAGTGTTGGCAACGACCTCTTGGGGATGTGTCCGGGCTAGATCATCCGGCGCGTGCAGCTGACGCAGAGCTCCGGTCACGGCCTTCACACCGAAGGAGACCATGTTGCGCGGCTTCGAGGGCGCTTTGCCACCTTTGACCGGATTCGCGCGACGCGCCTCAGGAAAATTTGCAGCATCGGAGATCAACTGGCCATCGTCGAAATCGCGGGCTCGAGACCGCGCCTCATCGGCGCGCGTGAGCAGAGTTGGGAACAAGTGGTCGGGCCCCTTGAGAACGTCCTCAAGGGCCTGCAAGCGCAGGCTCTCCGGGTAGTACTGAAGCGACAGCAGGTGCTTCACGTCAACTGCAAAGGATGACTTCGGGAAGCCGCCCCCACGAGGATAAGGAGAATGCAGAAGCGCCGAGACCCACCGGTTGCGCTGATGAAAGTAAGCCTGCCAGTCCAACCCATCATCCTTCTCCGTCCACGGCACGTGCCACACTGCCACACCCGGCATAGAGACCGTCGGAAACCCCTGCTCCGCGGCGCGCAAGCCGTACTCTGCGTCGTCCCACTTGATGAAGAAGGGAAGGGACAAGCCGATCTCGGACGCGACGGTCTTGGGGATCAGACACATCCACCATCCGTTGTAGCGAACGTCAACGCGCCGGTTGAGTGCTGGATCCGTGCGGATCGTGCGCTGAGCAAGATCAATCTCGGCAACGTCCCCCGACACGGAATCCCACCAGAAACGGTAGGAGTCGACCGTCTCGCCCATAGAGTGCAGGATCGTACGTTCATGGAGGTTAAGCATCTGGCCGCCCACGATTGTCGGACGCAAGCAGTGATCGGCGAAATTGATTGCGCGCAGCGCGCCCTCCGTCTCGATCTCGGCATCATCGTCGAGAAGGATCACATAATCGGATCCCGGCTTTGCGAGCATCTCAGACATCCCACGGGAGTACCCACCGGATCCGCCAAGGTTCGGTTGCTCGATGACGCGCAGTTTCCCACCCAGAGCCGCGTTGACCTCCTCGTAGTCGGGTTCGTCAACGACGTGGCGGGTTCCCTGGTCCATGATGAGGACCTCGGCCAGACGACCAAAGACCTCAGGCTCGCTGAGGAATCGGCGAGCCTGTTTGAGGCATTCATCGGGCATGTTGAAGGTCGTCATCGCGATCGTCGCCCGGGTCGTGCGTGCTCGCTTGGTTCCGGGCACGCTCCAGCTGGCGCGAACCACTGTCGTGGCTCCCTCCGTGGCCTCAATCTCGGGCCACAGCCACCCGCCATCGCCGAAACGGTCCAACGGCAACTCGAAAGACAAAACTCCCTCGCCCGACCGGACCGCAACTGTCGTGAAGGTCCCACGAGCACTCGACCGCAGCATCGCGACGCTCGCCCGTCCCTTGAGCTCGATGTCGAAACGGACACGCCTGACATCGGTCCAATGCTGCCAGTAGGCGGCGGGAAAGCCGTTAAAATAGGTCGCCAAGGAAAGGCGATCACCCTCCTCGACGCGGATTGACCGTCGGGTGAACTCTCGCGGCGGCCGGTGGGGACCCCGCGACATGAGAAAGGCAGGATTGACGTCGTCCTCGGTCATCGCGCTCAAGGCTGCACTCGAAGGCGCCGTGCCCCAATCGACGTAGAGCGGCCACAATGACATGTCCTCCCCGTCGGGGAAGACAACACGTTGGACGGGTGTCCACTGCGTCAATGCCACTTCGCTGACGGCGGCCGTAGCCTGCACCTGACTCATTGCGACACTCTCCGTTGGTCGTCCGTCCGATCCACAAACGGGGCCGGAAGCGCCCGCTCACCCCGCCGATGCTACCCGACCAAAACCGGCTCAGAGCTGAACAGCGTCTGACCTTGACATCTTCTACACTGCGAGATGTGTACACAGCACGAGCACTCCCATGCGTCGCGCTCCTCGTCGCATCATCTCTCGCGTTGTCGGCCTGCACCGATAGCACGGGCACCGCATCGTCGGCGTCCCCGGATGGAGCCACGTCGAGTTCGTCGTCCTCCGTCAATCCGTCCGCTTCGCTCGCCCCGAGCGACGATGATCCAGCTATGCCCGGCGGGGAGCAATCCGATCCGGATTCCACCGGTTCCTCCCACGGCAGCGAGGATGGCTCTGGTCAAGGCAATGACCAAGGAGACGGTCAGGAGAACGGATCAGCTGGTGAATCCACTCCAACCACTTCATCCCTGACCTTGGTCACCTCCGGCGTGAATGGGACGACCGGTTACGCCTCCGGACTGATCCCGGGCGTGACCGAGGACTCCGGGACCTGCACGCTGACCGCAACACGGGGTTCCCGGACCGTTTCGGCCACGACGGCAGGCCATGGTGCGACCGGCTCGACAAACTGTGGGACCACCGAGGCTGAGCTCTCCTCAGGTACGTGGACTCTGGTGCTCTCCTATTCCTCCGATACGACCACCGCAACGTCCGATCCCGTCGAGGTGACCATCCCATGACACGACTTTCCCGCCCCCGCGCCGCCACGGATCCACGGCGGCCCACTCTGCTCCTGGCCGCCCTCGGTGCGCTCGTCACCATCCTGACGCTGGCAATCCCCACTGGCAGCACGATGGCCGCCGACGGAGCCGACTTCGAGGCCGGCAACATCATCTCCGACGCGAACTTCTTCGACTCCGCCGCGTTGAGCGCCGACCAGGTCCAGCAGTTCCTCAATGGGAAAGTCTCAACGTGCAAGAGCACCAACGGTGTGGCCTGCCTGAAGGATTACTCGCAGTCGGTGCCCTCGATCTCGGGAGACTCCTACTGCTCGGGGTTGTCGGCCGGAACTCTCACCGCGGCCCAGATCATCGCGAGTGTCGGACAATCCTGCGGGATCAGCCAGAAGGTCCTCCTCGTCCTCCTGCAAAAAGAGCAGGGTCTGGTGACGAGTACCTCTCCGAGCAAGTCTTCCTACACGTCGGCGACGGGGATGGGCTGCCCGGATACTGCGGCGTGCGACTCGTCCTACGCAGGCTTCGTCTACCAGGTCTATTACGCAGCACGTCAGTTCCAGATCTATGAACAGCACCCGAGCTGGTACGCCTACAGAATCGGGTCGAACAACATTCTGTACAACCCCAACACCTCGTGCGGGACCAAGAGCGTCACCATTGAGAACGACGCCACGCGTCTGCTCTACATCTACACGCCCTACACCCCGAACAGTGCTGCCCTGAGCAATCTCTACGGCACGGGGAACTCCTGCTCTGCCTACGGGAACCGGAACTTCTGGGTCTTCTATTCGGATTGGTTCGGGTCTCCAACAACTTCCTTCAAGGTGGTTGGGGCCATCAACAACCGATGGACCGCACTGAACGGCGCCTCCGGCATCCTCGGAACACCCACCGGAAACGAAATCTGCCCCACGACGACCAGCTGCTACCAGATGTTCACCGGCGGAGCCATCAACTGGAC
>JAATFD010000051.1 GCA_015655375.1 Actinomycetales bacterium | reverse complement strand
CGTTCTGACCATCCGGACCGCAGCGGCCTTCTCCTCCGGCGAATACCGACACCCCGTCCACCCACCAGATCCCTGCGCTGCTCCCATGACTCCACCCTCGTTTCCAAAGTCAGGAGCCCCCACCAAACCCAAAGCAGTTCACTCCCAGGAGAGCCGGTAATTGGGAGAGCGCAGGTACGGACGTATTCCACGATGGCGCTGGCTCTCGGTGCTGCCGAAAGCAGTCGCACGCGTCGCGCCGTGCTGGCCTCCATCGCGGGACCGCTGCCGCATCACGGCACGTTCATGGCTCCCGAGAAGTGCTCACCCTAGCCGCTGATGATCCACTCAGCCTGCTGCCTGCGGTGGCCAGACCTGTGGCTGCGTCTCGTCTGACAGGCGGCGCTGTCGATGCCTGCGCGATCACGCCGGACACGATCGCGCAGCCAGCTACTTCGTGAGAGTGCTTCGACGAAGTCACCTTTGCTCAGCGACCTCAATGTATTCGACGATGTTGCCGTCAGGATGCCGGGCGATCAGGCGGGCGCCGTTCGGTCCAGCTGCCGGACCTTCCAGGAGTTCCCCGCCCGCCGCGATCACAGCATCAACGACCAGATGAATGTCTTTGACGTTGACGGTCGCGGCGTGGGAACGCACCTCGGCGTCGGCTCCCTCGACAAGCAAGAACACGCCGATTTTCGCCAATCGCACACTCCCGTAGTCGAACAGATGCGGGCTGGTATCCCTGGTGAGTTGCTCGTAGAGCGGCAGCGCAGACTCCAGGTTATCCACGTATACCCGCGCCAGCACTCCCACAATGTTTCCGTCGCTCATGGCCATCATTGTCCCACCGTTACACCGTCCGGCACAGCGGCTGGGACTGCTGCAGGGTGTGTCAGGAAAACGGTGGATCTGGTCTGGCTGATTTTACTGGCCTGGAAGGATGCCATACGCCTGGTCCGTATCTGAAGGAGTTCCGTGGCGGCGTGGTTCGTGTCGTATTGAGTCGTGATCCCGGTGTCACGATCGAGCAGATCGCGAAAGGCATCGGATCCCGTCCAGGATCGGTCGATAGATGGGTTCGTCGTTCGCGTGTCAAGGAGGGCTTTCGACCGGAGGTGACGCGTGTGGAGAATGAGAAGGTGAAAAAACCTCCGTCGTCGGAAGCGGCTGTTGGAGCAGGAGAACGGAGGCGCTCCGGTGTGCAGCGACATTTTGTCGCAGGCGAGCCCTTCGGAAAATCTCGCTCCAGCCAGGTCGCGGAAGACAGCACGACCAGGCGGGGCTTGTTCCTGCTCTGTTGCGCGCCGATACGATGACGACATGAGGGAGTGTTCTAAGGGCCAGACCCGTCGGCTTCGAGATCGACTTGCTGCGATGCCGCTTCTTCTGGGGGGTGCACCGGTGTGGTTGGTGCTGCCGGCGGGAGCGATGTTGCTGGCACTCGGCGTCGTGATCGTGGGTCGTCCGTTGACCTCGCTCACGCTGCTCGGCGTCTACATCGGTGTGAGCTGTCTCGTCACTGGGGTACTCGAACTCGTCACATGCCGTCAGGCTCTGCGCTGGTGGGATGTCTTATTCGGAGTCGCATGGATCGCGGCCGGAATCCTGGTGCTCGCCTGGCTCGGCCATAGTATTCAGCTGCTGCCCGGGTTCCTCGCGATCGTCCTCATCGCCTCTGGTGTCGGTCGGCTGGCGGGCGTACTGCGAGGCCGGCTGAGTAGCCGGGTACTCGCTGGCGCGGTCGGTGTCGCAGAGATCATGTTTGGGGCGCTTGCTCTGCTGTGGCCGGATGCGACGCTCATCGTCGTCGCAGTGCTCTTCGGTCTGCGCACGCTCGCTTTCGGTGCCTCATTGCTCTGGCGTGGCGTTCGACAGCTTGTCATTCGTCATCGCCGGGCTCGAGTCAATCCGGTGCGCCGTGATGGCCCAAGAACCGACGCGATCCGCTGGGTCATGGCCGCAGTCGTGCTCGCCCTCGCCGTCGGGGCAGGTGCCGCTAGTCATGCGTTGCGCAGAGGAGAGCCGGTGCTCGACGCGTTCTACTCCACGCCTTCGGACCTTCCACACGAGGCCGGCACGCTCCTGCGATCCTCGCCCTGGCCGGGGACGCCGCCGACGGGGGCGACGGTGACTCGCATTCTCTACACGACGAGCGGCTCTGACGGTGATCCCGCCGTCGCGAGTGCGATCGTGGTCCTTCCCGATCAAGCGCAGGACTCGCCACGAACCGTGATCGCGTGGGATCACGGAACCACTGGAGTCGCGCGTTCCTGCGCACCGAGCCTGATCACTGACATGTTTGAGATTCAGGGCGTCCCCGCGGTCGACGAGGCCATCAGCAACGGGTGGGCGGTCGTCGCAACGGATTACACCGGCCAAGGTGCAGAGGGAGACTTCCCCTACCTCATTGGAGAAGGCGAAGGGCGTTCGACGCTCGACGCGGTGCGCGCTGCCCGTCAGCTCCAGAGCGCTGAGCTCTCTACCAACGTGGTGATCTGGGGACACTCGCAAGGAGGTCATGCCGCGCTGTGGACCGCGAAGCTC
Source organism: Actinomycetales bacterium (assembly GCA_015655375.1). Classification (GTDB taxonomy): domain Bacteria; phylum Actinomycetota; class Actinomycetes; order Actinomycetales; family Actinomycetaceae; genus Pauljensenia. The sequence continues at coordinate 5,951 of JAATFD010000051.1, read as the reverse complement.
GCCCCAGCATACGCACCGGAGCTCAACGTTCTCGGGGTCGCCGCCTTGTCGCCGGTGGCGGATCCCTGGGCGCTCGCGAACGTCATTCAGAAGAAGGGCATCCAGGGGCCGCTCGGTGTGATCGCCTCATGGGTCCTCGTCCCTTACAGCCTCACCTATCCCGATGTGTCGATCTCTGACTATGTTGCGCCTGCAGGTCGTGGACTCGTTTACGAGTACGCGACACGGTGTGCGGCGAACTCGAGCCTCCTGGTCTCAGTCTTAAGCTCCATGGCGCTGTCCGATGACCAGCCCCTGTACGTATCGGACCTCGTCGGGGGAGCAGCCGGGGAGCGCCTGCGGGAGAACGAGGCGACTGGGCCATTCGACGTTCCACTATTGATTGCCTGGGGATCCGCGGACGAGGTCATCCCAGCGTCACTGCAGGACGACTATGTCACGAAGCTCTGCGCGTCCGGGCAACCGGTCGAGTACCAGGAGTATCCGGGATATACCCACATGGGCGTCCTCGACGACGAGTCGGGACTCCCCGACGATCTCGTCGCCTGGACGCAAGATCGCATCGCGGGAACGCCCAGCATCGACACCTGCTCGGGTCACGCGTAGCCGTGCCATGTCTCGGCCCAGTGCCTCGGCCCGGGCAGGAGGTTCGGGACTGTCGCGCATGCGCAGACGATCACGCTGAGCGCCGCGTCCTCACCCATTCTGTCTTCCGGTGGATACCGAATCGGCTCTTCTCATGACGCCATGGCTCATCTGCGTACCTCGGCATGATCAGCATCCCCCGCACGCTGCCTCCAGTACGCAATCTCAGAGTCAACCAATCTCACAGCAGACCCCCAGCGGCCGGGCAGATCACCCGCGGCGCTCAAGCCTCACCACTGCCGGCAGGAGGCCAACGAGGGCATCATGGTCAGCTTCACCCCGACCCACGCCTCCTGAATAAGCCTCGTCGAGGTCTAGTTAGGTATCGCCGAACGCCAGGCCATCCGAGACGGAGTATTCAAGCCCGCCGAAGAGGTCCTCGCCAAGGCCAACCCTCAGAAGTCTTCAAAGACGACCACTAGCAGTGTGGTGGGGCTCCTCCGCGAAATCCGCGAAGGGCCCCCCACCACATGTGTTCACCGCAGAGCGTACTTGCGGAGGCTCAGCCCGATACCCATGAGGGCGATGGCCGAGCAGAGCAGAACCAGCGCGGTCGAACCCGTCTTCGCCAGCTCCGCCACGCCGCTAGCGGGAGTGGTTGCGACCACCACGCCGCTGGCGGGAGTGGTTGCGACCACCGTTAGTTCGAGCTCGGCGTCGTTGACTGTGGCTTCTGCAAGTTCCTCAGGCAACTCCAATGACGCAACCACTGTGAGCTTCGGGCTCGGCGTGCCGTACTCCGCCTTGAGATACTTCCCTGGAATTTCGAAGCTGTACTGCCCGGTCGCGGACTGTTCAGCCGTGATGGTCGCAGGGGAGCTGTAAACGACGGAGGTTCCATCCATCACGGTGACGACCAATTTGGCTCCAGCTGGGACGTAACCTGTAAGGGCCACGTTCACAGTCGCATCCTTGTCTGCGGCGGCCTCCTGGGTGGTGATGGTTTCTCCCTCTTCGTCAGTGAAAGACAGCAGGGGAGATTCCACGACATTGATGGCAGTGCCCGCAGTGAAGATCTCCGGATAGTAATCAGGTGACATTCCCCAGTTGGTCAGCTGCACATGGTACACACCCACGTCGCCAAGGAAGCTGCGAGGAACGGTCAGCGTGCCGGCGGACGCCCTCAACTCCGCCAGAGTGACCGTGCCGATGTCCTGCCATCCGCTGGTCGAGCCAGACAAACCGATTTGCAGGTTCAATACCTGATCGTCTGGCAGGTCAGCGAGGTCCTCAACGTGGAGTTGCACGTCCGGCGTGGAGTCTTCGTAGGTGTATGTGATGTCCTCTACGAACTGAGGCGGGGGAAATTGTCCCACGGAGATCTCGGCGTAGAGAATGAAGTCACTTGGATAGTAATTCGGAGACATCCCCCAGTTCGTTATTTCTACGTCATACAGCCCGGGAGCAGCGATCTTGTCGCCGGAGATCACGATCTGCCCTCCTGCGGCCCGTAACGCTCCCATGGTCATCTGGGTCACGGGTAGCCATCCGGAGTCCTCCCCACGAGGACCGTACTGAACGTTGATCAACTGATCGTCTGGGACAGCGGTGCCCAGATTCGTCACGGTCAAGGTGACCGATGCGACTGGGGTCGTCTCGTCGACAAAGAATTGCGACTGCACCAAGGCGGGCGCTGAAACGTCGCCGACGAGGATTCCTGCTCCGAGGACAATGAGTCCCGGATAGTAGTTGGATGAGAGTCCCCAGTTCGTCACCTCGACGTTGTATGAGCCGGGTGAGGGGAAGTTAGTGGCGGGAATAGTGATCTTCCCATTGTTTGCTCGCAACTCGGCAACCGTTGGCTGAGCCACCATTTGCCATCCAGTTCCGGCTTGACCGATGTTGACCGTGAACATTTGGTCGTCAGGGTAGCTCTCGTAGTCAACCATCTGCAGTTCTACGGCCGTGGGAGAGGCTTGATCGACGAGGAACTCACTCTGTGCCAGCGAGGGCATGGGAAGTTCGACGACATTGATCGCCACTTGTGGTGTCACGAGGGTGCCGTAGTAGTCCGGAGAGACCCCCCAGTTCGATAGCTGAACGTAGTAGTTGTTCACCGTCTGCAGCTCGTCGCGAGGAATACTCACCGTTGAGCCCGCGGCCTTGATGGCACCGATCGTCGTAGTCGCGACTGTCTCCCACGGCTCTCCCGGTGGACTGAGCTGCACCAAGAAGACCTGGTCATCGGGGATCTCATCCACACCAGTGACTGTCAGCACCACCGGCCCGGTCTGACGCACGTCGGTGGTGACCGAGGAAGGAGAAAATGTTGGTTCGGGGTAGGAGGCTGCGAGAGGGGCGACAGCTTGGTCATGCTCAGTCGAGGCGTCAGATTCTTCCCGTTCTACTGTGACCGTGGGGGGATCGCTTGTTTCGACAGGAGAATCGTTGGACTCTGAGGCAATAGCACTCCGGGAAATAGTGATGAAGCCAAGGGCGAGGAGCATTGTTGCTCCCAGAGCTAGTGGTTTTCTCCCTGAGCTTAGTCGCAATCTAGTCATGGGATACTCCAATGCCTGATGGCGCATGATGTGAGCGATGGCACGACAATGTGCACGTGCATACGGCGACCCTATAAAGGGATCGTGGTGTGCAAAAGCGGCAAGTCAAAGGAGCGGCCGCAGGCGGATCTTTAGCTCGTTACGTCGAGCCTACTCCTCGTCCACAGCCGTTCACAACCGAATCTGTTCCACGTGTAGGTGATATTTCGACCTTGCCCGACCTGACGGGCTCCAGTGACGGTGGCCGAATGGCGGCCGCGTAGAACGAATCGGCGCCGAGCAGCGCTCGGTGATCGCGACGCTCGTGGAGCGCAAGAGCCTCAGCATGCTGGCTGGTCCCCATTCGAGGCGGGCGGTCCACACATATCGTGGGCGATGCTCTCATCGCCGCTCTCCTCACCCTCCCATCTCGGCTGCGGCGGGGGCCGACTTGGGATCAAGGCAATGAGATGTTCCACCACGAACGAATCGAACACGACAACGGCGTGAAGGTTTACTTCGCCGATCCTCATTTACCATGGCAGCGCGGGACCAACGAGAACACCAATGGGCTCCTCCGGCAGTACTTTCCGAAAGAAACTGGCCTTGATCAGTTCGCAGATCAGCGTCTCCGGGACGTCATTGCGGAACTCGACGATCGACTCCATCTGATCCTCAGCGACCGGTCAGCCACGCGACTGATGAGACGATAGATGCGACAACCGATTCGCAACGTTCGTGAGAAACCGCCCGCAGGCCAAGGGCCAATTACACCATTAGGTCATCTCATCAGTGACCGCGTCGGTGATCTTCGAGATCGTGTCCTTGGAGACCTTGGCCCCGTAGACCTCGCTGAAGTGCGCCGCGACCTTTCTGGTCGTCAACCTCCGGGCGGTCAGGGACAGCACGATCTGGCCGATGTCCGTGAGCGCAGTCTTCGCCCGCCACTCGTTGCATATGTTCGAGCCCCGCCGAGGTGCCGCCGTGCTCGTGGCCCAGGTGCTCGGGTCTCCTCCGTCTCCAGGGCGGTCTCCAACACGTTCTTCGTGAGTCGGTTCAACAGGCGACCCGAGCCCACCAGGATCCGCTGGGGGCTGTCCAGTCTGAAGCCGTCACTCACGTGCGTGGTGCTGAATGTCGGCCTGCCGTTGGAGGTGATCTCGATCGTGGAGCCGCCGGACTGGCCTGTTCCTGCTGCAACCCTCATAGAAGCGGCGCCTAACCCGAGGCGTTCGACTTGGTGGGCATCCCGGTTCGTCGCCATGTTGAGCATTGTCACTGTGGCGATGTCTGGAATCGTTCCGTCGCCAGGAATGTCTCCGGAGACCAGAGAAGCAGTGATGGCGGTGGTGAAGCCATCGATGTCGCCGTCAGTCCGGCGGTACCCAAGCCGCCCCGGTGTCTTCGGTCAATGAGACCGTCACCTTCGTGAGGTATTGCGCGGTCCTACCCGGGGTGGTGACTGTGAACGCCACGATCGGTGGGGCATCGCCCGGAGCCGGTGCGGGGCTCTTGGCTGCCGCAGCGGTGACGCTAAAGGTCACGTGTTCATCTGTCGTCGCGGTTCCTTTTCGGCTATCGGGGGAAGTCCAGTATGTGAATGCGATACCGACTCCAGCGATATTGAAGACGGAAGCGACGACGATGATGGACGTTTCCTGCCATGAGAGTTGAGTCTGTCAACGACGGCCCCCTCATTTCGGGTGTGTGATTTGGCGTGCACCCTTGACTCGATTCACCGAAGGAGCAGCCCGAGTCGGAGGCAACCAAAAGAAAACCTATCAAACTACGTTCCAGCTGCGAATATATGCGTCATAGAAAATCAGCATCTTCGCGATCCAAAGGCAGAGCGCCTAACCCGCCGACGGTTCTTTACTGCAGAATCCATGACAGCAGGAAACCGCATATCACCTGGCGTGGCCGTTGCTCAGGCCATCGGACATTTGCCTGGAAGTGTCCAACGCTGGCTTGTCGCTCAACGGCAGGCAAATAGGGGATTTCCGTAGTTTCCCTAGGAAAACGGCTCGATGGGGCGTAACCCTGAAAGAAATTCGGTCATTTGTGATCGCACCTCCGCGATTTGCTCGCACCCCGCGATTCGGGGCTTCTTGGGGAGGCTTCGATGCGAAGTCATTTTTTCCAGCATTCTCGACCATCTGAACAGTTTGTTCGCTCTCTTCGCACCTCTGCCGGCGTTGCCGTGGCCCTGACGGGGGCACTTGCTTTGTTGCTCGCGACTCAATCGGCACAGGCGATCGGCACCGCGGTGGATCTTGGTACAGCGGGCTCCTACTCGGTCCTCGGCGGGCAGTCGGTCACCAACACCGGTTCAAGCGTGCTGAGCAGTGACCTCGGTGTGAACCCCGGTACCGCCATCAGTGGCTTCCCACCCGGCATTCTCTTGGCCGGCGCTTCCGTCCACGCTGGTGATTCCGAGGCACTCCAGGCCCAGTCCGACCTCACTATTGCCTACGACGATGCCGCCGGGCAGGCTCCGGACTCCGATATCGCCGATGATATCGGCGGCCGGACGCTGACTCCGGGGGTGTACAAGGCTCCCAGTTCCATCCTGATCACCGGGCCGCTGACCCTTGATGCGCAAGGCGACCCCAATGCGGTGTTCATCTTCCAGATCGGTTCAAGCCTGACCACCGCCTCTGGCAGCAGCGTCGTACTCGTCAACGGTGCACAGAGCTGCAACGTGTTCTGGCAGGTCACTAGTTCCGCCACGCTGGGCACGGACACCAGCTTCGTCGGAACCATCATGGCGTTGACCTCGATCACCGCCAACACCGGTACCACTGTCGAGGGCCGAGCGCTCGCACG